>SCPZ01000050.1 GCA_004299305.1 Methylobacter sp. | reverse complement strand
CAACAAGTCTCGCCACAGGAATTGCTCAATGAAATCAAGCATTCACATCCCTGTGCTCTGGATCCCGGCAATCCCTGCCGGGATGACGGTGTCTCCCAGACACTTGTGTATAACGATGAGGAAGCTCCAGCTTGAGAACTAGCGCACCACCGTATTAAACACGGCTCGGCAAAACGAATGCTTTCACCGTTTCGATCATTAAGGGACAATACGCCACGATAATTAACCTAAACCACCCCGAAATCCTTTGTCATCATCCCGTCTCAATTGTTAAGAGACAATAGGATATGTTGACTACCCTGAATAAAATTAACTATGTCGCCAAGCACTATACAAACTGAATCCAATTCGACGATAACCATTCCCAGAGGCTACCGGGAAATCCCATTCAACTACACCTCCGCCGATGATTGGCAGGTTGTGTCTTTCCTGCTGGGGACGGAAATAGCCCTGATCCTTGAAGAATTGCGCGACCGCCGCGTAACCGGACGCTCCGCCCGTCTGCTGATGCGTTTTTTCGGTGAAATCCTGATTTACCGCCGCAACCCTTACCTGTTCCAGGAACTGGTCAGCTCGGCCAGCAGACGTAAACGCATGTTCGACAATGCCGAAAAACACCTTGGCATTATCGAGCAAAATATCGGCGACGAAGCCAGGGTGCATAAAGTGCTGGTTGCATCCCGGCAACTACTGGACGATTTCCGCAACGATGTCGAAAAGACGCCGGGCTTGCGTAAGCGCATGAAACGGGAACTGGGCGCTGTTACCGGTGTTAATAACGTACTATTCGACCCGTTCACGCTGGTCTCCCATGCGACCGATGCGACCGACTGGCGCTTGTACCTGCCGATCGCGGTGGTGATGCCGGACAAGGAAGTACAGCTCGCGCCGCTGCTCGAAGCCATTGCCAAAATGGGCCTTAAAGCCGTGCCGCGCGGCGGCGGCACCGGGCTGACCGGCGGGGCGGTTCCGCTGCGTTCCGACTGCGTAGTCATTAACACCGAAAAGCTCGACCGCATTCGCGGCACCCGCGACATGACGTTCAAGCTTAGCGACGGGCAGACCGCCACGGCGCAAGTGCTTGAAGTTGAAGTCGGCGTGATTACCGAAAAAGCCCACCAATACGCAAGCAGCCGAGGCTTGGTCTTTGCAACCGACCCGACCAGCGCCTGGGCGTCCTCAATAGGCGGCAACATCGCCGAAAACGCCGGCGGCAAGTGCGCGGTGCGCTGGGGCACCTGTATCGACAACCTGATTTCCTGGCGAATGGCGATGCCCGGCGGCAAGCGTTGGGAGGTGCGCAGAATCGATCATCAATTGCGCAAAATATTGCCGGAAGACAAGGTAACTTTCGAAGTATTGGATCAAAAAAGCGGCGAATCGATCAAGATCATTGTCTTGAAAGGCAGCGAAATCAGGAAGAAAGGCCTTTGGAAAGACATCACCAACAAAGCCTTGGGCGGCGTTCCGGGCCTGCAAAAAGAAGGCACCGACGGCATCATCACCTCGGCGGAATTCATCCTGTATCCCAAGTTCGAAGCCACGCGCACCATTTGCCTGGAGTTTTTCGGCCAGGACATGGAAGAAGCCAGCCGCGTGATTGTCGAGCTGTCCAAGACCTTCCCGTTTCCCGACCAGGGCGAAGACACGCTGGTGGCGCTGGAGCATTTCGATGACGAATATGTGCGGGCCATCGACTATCAGGTCAAATCAAGCCGCTTCAAAACGCCGAAAGCCGTACTGCTGATCGATGTGGCGGGGCATTCTTTAGATCAGGCGCAGCGCGGCATCGACAAGATACGCGCCATTCTCGATCAATACCCCAATAGCGAACTTTTTGAAGCGCACGATGCGGCGGAAGCAGAGCGATACTGGGCGGACCGCAAAAAATTCGGCGCGATTGCAAGACGCACTAATGCCTTTAAGTTGAATGAGGACGTCGTGATTCCGCTGGAAACACTGGCCGAATTTGCCCGTTTTATCGATGAGGTCAACGTAGAAGAAGAGCGTTATGCGCAGATAAAATTCCTGGATCGCGCGGCGGCGTTATTTCACGAACCGCCGGTTGAAGACAATAACGACTCATTCGACGCCCGGTCAACGGTTGCGCTGGAGCTTGATGCACGTGCCAGAAACGCACTAGCGACAGCTGACGAAAAAACCTTGCGCAGCTTGGTTATCATCAACGATTTCAGGCAGGAATTCGCCGAGCTGGCGCGAGGCTTCCCCAAAATTATCGCCGCCGTAGACCTTGCCCATAAGGAAGTGCGCGACCGGCGTATCGTATTGGCGACCCACATGCATGCCGGGGACGGCAACGTGCATGTCAACTTGCCGGTGTTGTCCAACGACCGGGACATGCTGGAACGCTCCGGCGAAGTCATCGACCAAGTCATGTTTAAAGTCGTTGAATTGGGCGGCGTGGTATCCGGCGAACACGGCATCGGCGTTACCAAACTCAAGTATCTGGAACCGGAACGCATCGCGGCGCTGAGCGCCTATCGCAGCGAAGTCGATCCGACCGGATTGATGAATCCCGGCAAGCTGGAAGATTTCAAGGCCTTGGAGCATATCTTCACGCCCTCGTTCAACCTGTTGGGACTGGAAGCGCGCATCCTGCGTCATGGCCAGCTGGAAGAACTGGCAAACAAAATCGCCCATTGCGTGCGTTGCGGGAAATGTAAACCCGATTGCGGCGTTTTCCATCCTGCGGGCAGCCTGTTTTACCATCCGCGCAACAAAAATTTGGCGATCGGCGCGATTATCGAAGCCTTATTGTTCGACGCGCAACGTGAATATTCAACCCAATTCGAACTGCTGCAATGGCTGGAAGAAGTGTCCGATCATTGCACAACCTGCCACAAATGCGCGAAGCCCTGCCCGGTCGATATAGATTCCGCCGACGTATCGGTGTTGGAGCGCCGAATTCTGGCGGATTGGGGGTATAAACATACGGCGCCGGCGACCAAGATGACGCTACGTTATTTGCACAGCGACTCGCCGACCTTTAATAAAGTATTTCGTTTCGGCGTACTCCGGGCCGGTTTTGTCGGACAGCAGTTGGGTACGCTATTAGCCAAGCCGCTGCAACCGAAAAAAGGCCAGTCCAAGCATTATCCCTTGCAATTGCTGAGCTCGCCGATGCCGACCGTACCGGCGCTGACGTTGCGCGATTTGTTGCCCGACTGCAAGGACGACCAGGTTCTGGTGTTTGAGCCTGACCAAGAAGCCGAACGTAGCGTATTTTACTTTCCGGGTTGCGGTTCCGAACGCATGGTATCCGACATATCAATGGCCGCGATCCATGTCTTGATGGGCTTAAAAACCAGGGTGGTGTTACCGCCGCCTTTCTTATGCTGTGGATTTCCGGCCTACGCCAACGGCCAGGCCGAAATGCATTCGCAAAACGGCTTGCGCGTAACTATCCTGCTGAACCAAATCCGGGACATGTTTACCCACCTGGATTTTGACGGCTGCGTTGTGACCTGCGGAACCTGCCGCGAGGGCCTGAACGAGATGGAAGCGGCCAAGTTGTTCGGCGGCAGGCTGGTCGACATAAGCCGTTATGCGCTGGAGCGGGACTTGCAATTGGCGGGCACCGGCAGCGAGAGCTATCTGTATCACGCCCCCTGCCATGACTCGCTGGACGGCAAGGCGCTGGACGTACTCGATAAACTCGGCGGATTCGGCAGCGTTACGACTGTACCCAATTGCTGCTCCGAAGCGGGAACGCTATCCTTGTCCCGTCCCGACATTTCCGCCGCGATGCTGCATCGCAAACGCGAGTCGCTGGCGGAAGTCATGCCGGAAAAAGGCAGAGCTACCATCCTGACCAACTGCCCGTCCTGTATGCAGGGCCTGGGCCGAAACAAAGGCATGGGGGTTGATCCTCAGCATCTTGCCGTTGCCTTGGCCGAAAAATTGTCAGGGAAATCGTGGTTGAAGCAATTTAAGGTGCAGGCCAGAAAGGCTAAGGCATTTAATTTTTGATTTTATTGTAACTATTCAGCTAATTGCTGAGAGTACGCCCCCTCCCCTGATGGCATAAGTATCCACACAACTTTTTTGTATCATAAATACAATAGGTTACAAGTCGACTTAGCTCCCTCTCCTGTTGGAGAGGGTTGGGGAGAGGAGAAACAAACAAGCAAAAAGTCATTTTAATTCCCCTCACCCTACCCTCTCGGCAATTGCTCCTGCATTGCTCTACTACCTACATCCATGTAGGCATCCCGCTGGAGAGGGATGTTGTGCTACGCGCTGAATATAGACTTTCAGATAAATAATTTCCATCGTCAATGATACGGATAACATCCCTCTGAGGGATGTTATCCGTGCAATTACTAAAATTTGGAAATTTAATTTCTGAAAATCTATATAACATGATCCAATGCGCTGCATAACGCACTAAACCAGGAGCAACTCATGTCGAGCATTAGCGCCAACGATCTCAAAACCAAGGGAGTTTCCGCCATTGAGGCTGAACTTGCGCATCAACCCGAAGCGATCATTTCGGTGCGCGGCAAGGATCGGTTTGTAGTGATGGAAATTACTCATTACCACTACCTACGAGAATGCGAACTGGAAGCCGCTCTGGCTGAAACGCGCGCCGATCTGGCCGCTGGACGCTTCGTCAAGGAATCGGCAACGGAGCATCTGGCACGGCTGGATAATACCGAATGAGCTATGTGTTGGTCTTCACCGATCAATATACTCGGCGAGCGGGCCGTTTTCTCAAATGGCACCCGGAATTGAAACAGCAATACCTCAAAACCCTGCAACTGCTCGAAGCCAACCCCTTTCATCCCGGACTGCGCTTACATCCCCTGAGCGGACGGCTTGCAGGTCTGCATTCGGTGTCAATCAATCTGTCTTACCGTATCACGCTGGAATTGCTGGTTACAGAAGAAGAGATCATTCCGGTCAATGTGGGCGATCATAATGCAGTTTATTGACGTAAACGTGGCTTGTTGGCGGAATCGGCAAAAGTTTAAATCAGTGGGCGGTTGAGGTGCTGAAACAAGCTGCCCATCAATAACTCTGATTTCAGGGTAACTACTCAGCAGATAGAAAATGGAACACGGATGCCAAAAGTAGGCGTCTCTAGGCGACACGGATTACTCTGATAAACGCGGATAAAACCAATGAATGAGCTGTCCATAGACTCTTTAAAATCCGTTTAAATCCGTGTCATCCGTGTCATCCGTGTTCTATTATAAAATTATCCCTGAGTAGTTACATTCCAGCGCACTGGAATGCAAGCAATTGCAGTGAGCGTAAACCCCAGATAAACTGACATCATGCTGGTCTCACACACCCGATCAACTTTAACTGCCTGAACATAACTTAAGGAGCGGAAATGATAAATCGACTATTTTTTACTGCGGCAATGTTGCTTACCGCCGTTTCCGGCACCGCGGGCACTCTTACAAATGGAGTCTGGGCGCCGAGCGGCTGCGGTACCGAACCCATGGTTCCCGTTATTGATCAAGCTAACGTCGATACGTACAACCAAAGCGTTAAGGCGGTCAATGACTGGCAGCAAAAAGCCAATACCTATAACGGCTGCCTGGTTAACGAAGCTAACACTGATAACGCGCTGATTGCTAATACCGCAAATGAAGAACAAACCCGCTTGCGGACCGCTATCGAAAAAATCCAGGCGGATACGACTGCCGCCAGGGCCGCGCTGGATAAAAAGTAAAGTACGGGCTATTCTCTTAAGGAATGAAAACTAAATAACTTGAACAGATAACATCCCTTGAAGGGATGTTATCTGTAAATCTGCTGTTGGCAAAAAAGCTTTTAGATAACTCGCAATAAATACCCCCCAGCCCGAAGCCTCTCCCGTTGCAGCAAGCTTTACACGGCTTATGTTTTAACCCGCCCACTCCAGATCAAACACAACAATTTACGCAATTCCTCAACAACAAGCACCGACACGGCAACACCAACCGCTAGCAGCCAATCCGGCTGCGTCAATGCCGTGGTATGGAATACCAGCTGTGCGGGCGGCCAATGTATGACCAATATTTGCAGCAGTATCACTCCAAATATAGCCAGCCAGAGCAAGCGGTTGGCGTAAAAATGCCGGTTGAAGGTCGTGCCTTTTTCCGACCGGGCATTGAACACGTTGAATACCTGGAACAGTACAAAGGTCGTAAACGCCAGGGTCTCGGCATGACGGCTTTCACCGCTTTGCAGGGCGTAATACAAAACCCCTAAGGTGCCGACAGCCATAATCAGCCCGTAGCTAAAAAGATTGCCGAAACGCTGTAATGACAATATCCGCGCATCAGGATTGCGCGGCGCTTCGTCCATGCTGCCGGTGCGAACGGGATCGACGCCCAGCGACATGGCCGGAGGACCGTCCATGATGATATTGATCCACAGTAATTGCACGGCGGTAAACGGCGTCGGCAGGCCCAACAGCGGCGCTCCGGCTACAGTCAGGATAGCGCCGATATTGGTGGACAGCTGGAAACGCACGAATTTGACCATGTTGTCGTAAATGCCCCTGCCCTCTTTGACCGCCTTGACGATGGTGGCGAAATTGTCATCGATCAATACCATAGCTGCGGCTTCCCGTGCAACGTCGGTGCCGGTGACGCCCATCGCGATGCCAATATCGGCGCTCTTTAAGGCGGGCGCATCGTTGACGCCGTCGCCGGTCATCGCAACAATGTGACCATCGGCTTTCAAGGCTTTGATGATCCGCACTTTCTGTTCCGGCGCGGTGCGGGCAAAGACGGTGATTGCGTTGATGCGCGCGGCCAGGGCTTCATCATCCAGTCCGGATAATTCTTCGCCGTCGATCACTTCGCCGGACAAACCCAGTTCCTGGGCAATAGCAAAGGCTGTCACTTTCTGGTCGCCGGTAATCATCTTGACCGCGATACCGGCTTGTTGGCAGAGTTTGATCGCCTCGCGGGCTTCGGCTCTGGGCGGGTCCATTAGCCCTACCAGCGCGACAAAGCTAAGCTCCCGAATATACTGGAACAGGTCGTCATCAACTCTAAAATCATTTGCAGGCAGCGTACGAACCGCTACACCTAATACCCGCAGACCGGTTTCGGCCATGCTTTGGTTTTGGGCCAACAGCGAATTGCCGTTGCTATCGACGAGCGAATCGCACAGCTTGAGCAGGACTTCCGGCGCTCCCTTAATGAATACCTTGACTTGGTCGCCTTGTTGATGAAAAGTCGCCATGAATTTATGCTCGGCATCGAAAGGGATTTCGGCGATGCGCGGCAGTTGCGAGACGGCCTGTTTCTTGTCAATGCCGCCTTTCGCGGCAAGCACTAATAATGCGCCTTCCATCGGATCGCCGACCACCTGCCTACCTTGTAAATGGCTGTTGTTGCACAACGCTAAGGGCAGTAATAAATCCGCTAAGTCATCGTCGTCACTGGTCGGCGAAATCTTACCGTCAAGCTCGTAACCTTCACCGCTGACTTTATAACTTTGGCCTTTATAGAAAACCGACCGCGCTGTCATCTGGTTGACGGTCAGCGTGCCGGTCTTGTCGGTGCAGATAACCGTGGTGCAGCCCAAGGTTTCCACGGCAGCCAGCCGTTTGACGATGGCGCGATGACGGGCCATGCGATGCATCCCCAAAGCCAGGGTTACGGTAACCACCGCAGGTAAGCCTTCGGGAATGGCCGCCACGGCCAAGGCAATCGCGGTGAACGCTGTCTGTATCAGCGGTTCCCCGCGCCATAAGGCGGTCATAAACAATAGCCCGATAATCGCAACGGCAATCAGGGCCAAGCGCTTACCCAGGCTGTCTAGTTGGATTTGCAAGGGAGTATCCCGGTCTGTTGCCTCTGCCAATAGCCCCGCCAGTTTGCCTATCTCGGTGTTCATGCCGGTCGCAGTCACCAGCATTTTTGCACGGCCTCGGGTCACGGCATTATTCATATACAGCATGTTGCTGCGTTCGGCGAGCGGCAGCGTTGCCAACTCGAATGCCTGGTGCTGCTTGGCAACGGGTACAGACTCGCCAGTCAGCGCGGATTCATCGACTTCCAGCGTGTGACAGGAAATAATACGACCGTCTGCGGGAATCTTGTCGCCGGGTTCAAGGATGACTATATCCCCCGGCACCAGCCGGTCGGCAGGCAGTTCAATAGTGCGACTGTCACGGCGCACCTCGGCTTGCAAGGCAAGCATATTCTTGAGCGCCGCCAGCGATTTTTCGGCCTGGAATTCCTGGTAAAACCCCAGTAACGCGTTAATGCTCACAACGACCAGTATCACTGCGCCGTCTATTAAATCACCGATAGTGGCGGCTAAAATAGCCGCTATCATCAGCACTAAAATAAGCAAGCTTTTAAACTGGGATAACAGTAAATGCCAAGCGGAACGCGGCGGTTTTTCCGCCAACCGGTTGGGCCCATAGCAATTCAAGCGACTTGTAGCCTCTGTTTGGCTCAAGCCGGTAGCAAGATCAGAAGCCTGCGCCGAAAGCGCTTCCTCGACCGATAAGGTGTGCCAGCAGGGTTGATGCTCCATGTCTGGAGAGGATGCCGAATCTAGTTGCTGCTCATGGTTTTGTAATTGCAACCAAGCTTGCCACACAGCCAGCAGCACGGCCAGGATAACCGGACCTAAAAACAGGCCTACAGCGCCGAACGTCGTAAGTCCGCCAAGAACACCGAACAACACCACCAGAAAAGGTATCCGACCGGCGCCGCTGATAACCAATGGCCGAATCACATTATCCACCGTGCTCACCGCAAAAAAACCCCAAAGCAACAGTCCTAAGCCTTGCCAAGACTGCCCGGTCAGCATCAACATGATGCCTACAGGCATCCACACCAGTGTCGCCCCCATCGGGACCAGCGCCAACAATGCGGTTAGCGCAGCGAACAGCACCGGCGCTTTAACGTCGGCAACAAAGTAACCCAGTCCGGCCAACAGGCCCTGCCCCAGCGCTGCAAGCACCAATCCGTAAACCACGGCTCTGGTCGTGTCGCCTGCGGCTTGCAGGTAAACATGCTGGTATTTACCCAGAAACCGCACTAAGCCTTGGTGCAGTTGCCGAACGGCCTCGTCACCGTCACGAAAACAAAAAAACACCGTCACCAGGACAACGCCCAGTTTCATAACGTAATGACCGATACCGCCGAGGAACTTGGCAAATTCGCCTGACCATTGCTGCGCCCAATCGGCAATTTGCGCTATCCCGCCCGCCCGGCTATCAGTCAAGCGGTCTAACCATTGTTGCGCAATATTGCCCAGCCACGGAATACGCTTGATAAAATCCGGCACCCGGTAATTATCTTGGTTAAAGCCGCTGACCAGGATTTGATAAGCGGTTGTCAGCTCGTTTTGCAACATGGCGACCAGCCAGTAAACGGTCAGGAAGATCATTGCTGCAATAATCACCGTCATCAGCGCCGCACTGAGCGTGGCATTACCTTTGAGACGATGTCTTAAGCAACGGTAAGGCGGCCATACCACATAGGCGATAATCAGCGCCCAGATCAGGGTCAATAAAAACTCATGCAACACCATAAATCCCAGCCATAGAAGACCCGCCAGCAAAATGCCGGGAATGAGCTGCCGTATCGGTGTATTAGTCATAAAATTACGCCTTAAAATAATGTGTTTCTCGTTCCCATGCGCCTGCGCTTAGGCGATTGCCAAGAATAAATATACCCAAATGGCGCAGGATTTTTGTTCGTCTTCAAGGCGTAAAAATGGGCGCATAGCGAGCTATGCAACCATTTTTACAACGCAGGAGACGGACAAAAAGACCAGTCAGGTGGGTGTATTTTTCGCAGGAAATCGCCTTATCTTTATACACCGGAATAAAACCTCCACAAAGCCGAAGGACATAGCCCAAGATGGCGTTTCCGGCCTACATCCTGCAACGTCCCGCCTGTCCTGAGCGTTGCAAGTTAGACCTTCCAGGTTTTAAAAACCTGGAAGGTCTTCATCTCGGCGTGTTTATCGCCTAAGAGGCTGTCGGAATAATGACAGCCAGCAGACACTTGAAATACGCCTGCATGGGAACCAAAGACTCAGTCCCCGCCGATTCATGTTCCGCTGCAATCGTGCGCCACAAAACGCAAACCTTGGCAGCTCGAACTATTTCAATAGTCAATAGTTCACTGTATTCTATACAATAACTGATCATCGTTCCTATGCGCCGCTCCGGCGGCGCTGGACGGAGCGTCTATAATGCCATTCCCGCGGTTTCCATGGGAGCCGTACCCTAAACTAAAAGTTGGAATCTATTAAATAATGACTAGCGAATCGCCCCGACCCTCCTGGCAAAGTTATCTTAACTTATGTAAACCCAAAGTAGTTGCGCTGATCGTTTTTACGGCTATGGCGGGAATGTTATTAGCCGTTCCCGGAATGCCGCCGATCGGCCTGTTTATCTACAGCAGCTTAGGAATCGCACTGGCTGCAGCCTCTGCCGCCGCGATCAACCATTATATCGATCGTGAAGCCGATGCGCTGATGGATCGCAACAAACACCGCCCCTTGCCTCAAGGCGAATTAAGCTCCGCCAATGTCATCATTTTTGCGTCGGTACTGGGCGTTATCTCAATGGCGCTGCTGATTGTCATGGTCAACGCCCTGACCGCATTGCTGACTTTCTTGTCGGCATTAGGTTACGCGATTATTTACACGGTCTACCTTAAACGCATGACCCCGCAAAATATCGTTATTGCCGGCGCTTTCGGGGCAACCCCGCCGATGCTGGGCTGGTGCGCAATGACCGGGGAATTGCATCCTTACTCCCTGTTGCTATTTTTGATTATTTTCGCCTGGACGCCGCCGCATTTTTGGCCGTTGTCTATCGCCAAACGCAAAGAATTCGCCAAAGTCGGCATCCCGATGTTGCCGGTCACGCACGGCGTTGAACATACCCGTTTGCATATCCTGCTGTATTCGCTACTGCTGTTTATCGTTACCTTGCTACCTTACTTGACCGGCATGAGCGGCCTGATTTATTTGTCTACCGTGGTGCCGTTAGGCTTCGGCTTTATTTATTTCGCTATTTTGATGATGCGCAGAAAAGACGACAAAACCGCGATGCGAACCTTCTTCTATTCGCTGATGTATCTCACCGTCCTGTTTATCGCCTTATTAATCGACCATTATTTTAAATTTACCTTATGACATTCACTCATCACGAACAAACCCCACACCCGGAACATCCATTCGCCGAATTCATCCGCATCCTGGGCAAGGGCAAAAAAGGCTCACGACCATTAACCCAGGATGAAGCCTATCAGGCCATGAACATGATCCTGACCGATCAGGTGCAGCCGATACAGCTGGGCGCATTCCTGATGCTGATGCGGGTCAAGGAAGAAACCCCGGAGGAATTAGCCGGTTTCGCTAAGGCGGCACAAGAGTCGTTTAATGTTGGGGGCAATGCCGTGAAAGTCGACCTGGACTGGTCCTCTTATGCCGGAAAGCGTCGGCACTTGCCCTGGTTCTTGCTGTCGGCTTTGCTGCTGGCCGAAAACGGCATCACCGTTTTCATGCACGGCGCCAGCGGCCATACCGCAGGCAGGCTGTACACCGAAAATATGCTGGGTTATTTGGGCATTAAACCCGCAAACTCTATTAGCGACGCCAAACAGCAACTTGAACAACAGCATTTCAGTTATTTATCGCTGGAGCATTTTTGCCCCAAGCTGCATGAAATTATAGAACTTCGTCCGATACTGGGTTTGCGCTCGCCGGTTCATACCCTGGTGCGTTTGTTAAACCCGTTTAATGCAGAATACAGCATTCAGGGCATCTTCCATCCCGGTTACCGCCCGGTGCATCAACAAGCCGCCGCCCTGTTAAAGCAGCCGCACATGGCGGTCTTAAAAGGCGAAGGCGGCGAGACCGAACGCAATCCCGACATGGAATGCCTGGTGCAAAGCGTACACAACGGCGAATTATCCGACGAAAATTGGCCCGCTTTATTTACCCATCGCCACGTCAAACCCGAACTACTTGAGCCGGAGCAACTGGCGTTAATCTGGCAGGGGAAGGTTGAGGACGATTTTGCGCAAGCTTCTATCGTCGGCACGGCTGCGGTTGCACTTAAGTTGTTGGGCAAGGCTGATACACAGGAACAGGCTCAACAATTGGCGTGTGATTACTGGTTAAGGCGAGATAAACAAAAACACGTAGTCATTTGACACCGAGCATAGATTTATCCTGAAAAGAGCAGTTGGGCCACGGATGGACACAGATTTAGACCGATAAATAATATGGATTATATTAATTCTTTGAGACACCCATTGGGTGAAACACTCATATTGCATAACCAAGTGTTTTATCAGTGATTATCTGTGTAAATCTGTGGCTATAGACTTTCAGATAAATAATTTCCATCGTCAATGATACGGATAACATCCCTCTGAGGAATGTTATCCGTGCAATTACTAAAATTTGGAAATTTAATTTCTGAAAATCTATAACTGATTTTTTTTAGGTTTATGAACAGCTCCCGGATAAAGCGCGACGATTTTACACTACAAATAACCGGGAACGCCGAGCCCCAGCTCGGCAATGCTGATAATTGCAGGCACTCGCCAAGCGGGGGCTTGGCGTTCCCAGCCACCACTTAAAACGGTCCCGGCTTAGTTGGTAGCCCTAGAAGTCATACGCCACAAAAAATTCCATAGAAATATTTTTTGCTGTATAACCTTGAACCATTATTTAATGCCCCCCTAATCTTGCAACCGGATAAATTCGAGGCACATCGTGAAATTAAATCTGCACCTACCCATCTCTTTGACGTTGTTTCCTTGCCTGCTAGCGCTAGTCTTGACGGCCTGCCAAGAGCAACATGCAGCGCCCGAGTTCTCGCCGCCTGAAGTCACCACCCAGCTAATTGAAGCACGCACTATCCCAATAGAATGGGAATTCGTCGGCCAAACGGAAAGCTCCCGCCTCGTGGAAATCCGCACCCGTGTTGAAGGCGTTCTCGATAGACGCCTATACGAAGAAGGCACGCTGGTACAGAAAGGACAGATATTGTTTCAAATGGACGACCGCCCTTTTGTCGCCGCCTTGCAAGGTGAAAAAGGCACATTGGCCCAGCAGGAAGCCAAGCAGCAAAACGCACAACGCAACGTGGCAAGGCTTAAAAACCTAATATCGCAAAAAGCGGTCAGCCAAAAAGACGTAGACGATGCGGTTTCCGAACTGGCAGAAGCCGACGCCGCCGTGCTGACCGCACGCGCGAGCGTCACTTCGGCGGAATTAAATCTGAGCTACGCCACTATCAAGTCTCCGCTAACCGGCTTAAGCGGTCAGGCCAAAAAAGCCGACGGCAGTTTTATCAGCCCTGGCCAAGATGGCTTACTGACGACGGTAACCCAGACCGACCCGATGTGGGTCAAATTCAGCAGTTCGGAAACCCGTCTGCTGAAAGTCAACGAAGCCATCATGAAAAAACAGTTAATAATGCCTGAAAACAGTAACTTTGAGGTGGATCTGTATTTGTCGGATGGCTCGGCCTATCCTCTGAGCGGAAAAATGAATTTTTCCGAAAAACAATTTTCTACCGAAACCGGTACCAGAGGATTTCGCGCCACGTTCGCTAATCCCGATATAATGCTGGTTCCCGGTCAGTTTGTGCGCGTTAAATTGAAAGGAGCTATTCGGCCCAACGCGATATTGGTACCCCAACGCGCAGTATTACAGGGCCAGCAAGGCAAGTATCTTTATGTCGTCGGCACGGATAATAAAGCGGAAATACGCCCGGTCGAAATGGGCGATTGGTACGGCGACGACTGGCTTATCGAAAGCGGCCTGAACAGCGGAGAACAGGTTGTCGTAGACGGCATGGGCCATGTAATCCCGAATATGCCGGTAAAACCGCAGCAATCGGCAAGCAAAACCAGTGGTGATCAGCCGTGAATATTGCATTTTTCATCACCCGCCCTATTTTCGCGGCGATCATCTCGATAGTCATCGTGATGGCCGGTTTATTGGCCTTACGCCAGCTGCCGGTGGCTCAGTTTCCCGATATTTCCCCGCCGCAAATCCAAGTATCCACGGTCTACCCCGGCGCCAGCGCCGAAACCGTAGCGCAAACCATCGCCGCGCCGATTGAGCAACAAGTAAACGGCGCCGAAAACATGCTTTACATGAACTCTACCAGTTCATCCAATGGTTCACTTGGCCTGAGCATCGTGTTCGACATCGGTACCGATATAGATAAGGCCCAGATCGATGTACAAAACCGCGTCAAAATGGCCGAAGCGCAACTGCCGGATGAGGTGCGCCGTAACGGCGTATCGGTAACAAAGTCCACGTCCAGTATTTTGCTGATGGTGGCAATCAAATCGGATGGCCGTTACGACCCCACCTACGTCAGTAATTACGCCAGCTTGCATATATTGGACAAACTCAAGCAAATTCCCGGAGCCAACCAAGTCGCCCCAATGGGTTCCTCCGACTACGCGATGCGCATCTGGTTAAAACCCGACAATATGGCGCATCTCGGCATCACCACATCAGACATCCGTAGTGCAATATCCCAGCAAAATACCCAATTCGCCGTCGGCCAGATCGGACAGAGACCGACTTCCGAACCCATAGCGCTAACCTTGCCCGTAGCGGCTGAAGGCCGCCTCACCGACCCGAAAGAGTTTGAAGATATTATCCTGCGCGCCAATAATGAAGGCGCTGCAATCCGTTTACGCGACGTCGCAACAGTGGAACTGGGCGCGCAGAGCTATGACATGCTGACCCGGCTTAACGGAGAAAACGCCACCCTGATAGCCGTATATCAACAACCCGGCGCCAATGCGCTGGATGTAGCCGCCCAAGTCAGGGCAACCATGGATCGCCTGTCCACCACATTTCCGGCAGGCATCAGCTATGGCATTCCTTACGACACGACTGAATTTGTAGAAATATCCATTGAGGAAGTTATTCACACCCTGTTTGAAGCCATTATTTTGGTTATCGCAGTGGTGTTCTTATTCCTGCAAAATTGGCGTGCCACTCTTATTCCAACCTTGGCCGTACCGGTATCCATTATCGGCACCTTGGCAGGCATGTACTTTCTGGGCTTTTCGGTTAACACGCTGACCCTGTTCGGCATGGTGCTCGCCATCGGACTGGTGGTCGACGATGCAATCGTGGTAATCGAAAACGTCGAACGCAATATGCGCGAACTGGGACTTAAAGGACGCGAGGCAGCTACCCACGCCCTGTCTGAAGTGGCAGGCCCGGTGATCGCCACCACCTTGGTGCTAATCGCCGTATTCCTGCCGGTATCCTTCCTCGGCGGCATGACCGGACAACTCTACAAACAATTCGCCATCACCATCGCCATATCGGTGGCCCTGTCCGCCATCGTTGCCCTCACCCTGAGTCCGGCGCTGGCGGCCATTCTTATCCAACCGACCGAGCGCCAAAAGCCGCGCCTGTTCCAATGGTTCGACGCCACGCTGGAAAAAGCCACCCAACGCTACCTCGGCGGTATCCGCTGGCTGTTACGGCATACTGCGGTCGGCATAGTGCTGTATCTTTGCATGGTCGTCGCCATCGTCGGCCTGTTTAAAATCGTCCCCACCAGTTTTGTTCCCCCTGAAGACCAAGGCACATTGTTTACCGTCGTTATGCTGCCCGACGCGGCCAGCCTGGATCGCACCAACGCCGTAATCCAGCAGGTGGAAAACTTGGTAAAAGATAATCCTGCACTGCGCGACATAGCTTCTATTACCGGCATGAATTTGATGGATGGCGGTAACGCATCCAATGCCGGGGTGTTATTTCTCTCTATGAAAAACTGGAAAGATAGAGTCAAACCCGAACTGCAGGCCGAAAACGTGATGGGCAGATTGATGCAACAGGCCTCCAGCATCAAAGAAGCGCTGGTAATGGTCATGAATCCGCCTTCCATCCCCGGTCTCGGTATGGCCGGCGGTTTCGAATTCTGGTTGCTCAATCAAGGCGTCGGCGATACCGCAGCATTGGAAGCCATGACCCAGAAAGTTATCGCCAACGCGAGCCGACGCCATGAATTACAAGGCGTATCATCCTCCATTAACTCCAACTCGCAACAACTGTCTATCAAGCTCGACCGAGACAAAGCCTGGGCTATGGGCGTAGCTATCGGCGATGTGTTCGATACTCTGCAAGGTATGTTCAACACCACCTATGTCAACGATTTCAACAAATTCGGCCGCACCTACCGGGTATTGCTACAAGCGGACCCGCAATACCGCAGCCGCCCTGAAGATATCGAAAAGATTTTTGTACGCAGCAACTCCGGAGCGATGATCCCCCTAAGCAGCTTGATTAGCGTACATTATGCCAACGGTCCCAACGCCATCAGCCGTTTCAACGGTTTCCCGGCTGCCCGCATCAACGGCGGCGCGGCGGCGGGCTATAGCTCCGGCCAAGCTATGTTAGCCATGGAACAGGCAGCGCAAGAAGTCCTGCCGGACAACATGTCATTCGCCTGGGGCGGGCAATCATTTCAAGAAAAGGCATCCGGCAGCTCATCCGGTTCCGCATTTATCTACGGCATCATTATGGTATTCCTGATTCTCGCAGCCCAATACGAAAGACTGATACTGCCTTTCGCCGTCATGTTGGCAGTACCTTTCGGCCTGTTCGGCGCCTTTCTCGTGGTCTGGGCCAGTCACATGCAAGACGATGTTTACTTCCAAATCGGCTTGGTCACGCTGATCGCTCTCAGCGCCAAGAACGCCATACTCATCATTGAATTCGCCTCGCTTAAACACGAGCAGGGCATGAATGTGGTGGATGCCGCTCTGGAAGCTTGCCGACTCCGATTTCGTCCGATCCTGATGACCTCCTTTTCCTTCATTCTTGGCGTATTGCCCTTAGTCCTCAGCACTGGCGCGGGCGCAAACAGCCGCCACTCCATCGGTGTTGGCATTATGGGCGGCATGGTCAGCGCTACCTTGTTAGCGGTGTTTTTCGTGCCGTTATTTTTCGTGCTGCTGGAAGGCAGCAGAGTAAACCGGGCAACAAAGCGAACCGATAGCATTGTTGCAAAAGAGGAAGCCTAATCATGCGCCACACGTCTATTTCCCTGTTACTCCCCTTAGCGCTAAGCGGCTGCTTCATGATCGGCCCGGATTACCAACGGCCCGACGCATCTATTCCCGAGGCTTGGCGTTTTGCGCCTGCCGAAACCGTTGCAGCCGTCGATAGCCGCTGGTGGGAGCAATTCGGCGACCCCCAACTGACGAGGCTCATTGAACAAGCGCTGCTATACAACAAAGACTTGCTGATCGCCACGGCTACCGTGGAAGAATATTTGGGACTATACAGCGTCACCCGTGCCGACTTGTTTCCGCAAATTAGCGGCAGCGCGTCAGGCCAACAGCAAAAAACTTCCGAGGCGGCTTACGGCGCTGTTCCCACCCCTGCGTTTAACAGCATTCAGTCCGCTCTAAACCTGTCTTGGGAAATAGACGTATGGGGTAGATTACGGCGCGCCACAGAAGCCGCCCGCGCCAACCTCTATGGGCAGGAAGAAATCCGCCGCACTGTGGTGCTCACTTTAGTTACCGGCGTGGCGCGTTCATACGTGCAATTGTGCGAACTGGATCTGCGTTTAGAAATTGCCAAGCAAACTTTAACTGACCGCCAAGAAGCTTACCGTATCGCCCAGGCGCGTTTCGAAGGCGAACTCAATTCAGAAGCACAAGTACGCCAAGCGGAATCGGAAGTACATAACGCCGCAGCACTCGTACCGCAACTGGAAAAACAGGTGGCGCAAAAAGAACACGAATTGAGTGTACTGCTGGGCCATAACCCCATCGCGATAGAACGCGGCCTACCGCTAGCCGAACTGCACTTGCCCGGCGTACCTGCCGGCCTACCGTCAGAGTTATTAACCCGCCGTCCCGATATACGCCAAGCAGAACAGGACTTAATCGCCGCCAGCGCCAATATCGGCGTTGCCAAAGGCGAATATTTCCCCAAATTCACAGTAACCGGATCACTAGGCGGCGCCAGCGCCGACTTTAGCCGTCTACTATCAGGGCCGGCAGGTATGTGGAGTTACGGTGTAGGGCTGGCTATGCCCCTGTTTACCGCAGGCAAAATTGCCGGTCAGGTAAAAGCCGCCGAGGCGCGTGAACAACAGGCGTTATTGCGCTATCAAAGCACACTGTTGCAAGCCTTTAGAGAAACCGAAGATGCGCTGGTGGATAACAATAAAACCCAAGAACAAGTGCAAGCGCTTAGTCGGCAAGAAATTGCCTTACACGAATATTTAAGATTGGCGTGGCTACGTTACAACAACGGCCTTACCAATTACCTGGAAGTACTGGATGCACAACGCAACCTGTTCAATGTAAAGCTCTCCCTCGCAACAGGCCGTAGCAACGCATTGCAAGCGCTGATTAATTTATACAAAGCATTTGGCGGCGGCTGGGTGGAAAAAGTTTCGGAAAATCAAGAAGCCCCACATAGTTGATACTATAAAGCATTCGTGCCACATGCCTTTTGCTTCAGCTTTATTTCAAAACAGGCCGTATGTCCGCCATGGCTTACACGCCACACCAGCATTGCAACCAATTGAATAATAAGATAAATAATATTTTTTTTTTAGTTCCATATCCCGCCTGTTTTAGTGTAGACTTAAACGGCTTGAATTTAACTTAGACTCCAAAAGGATAAAGCCCATGAATGCAACCGTAAACGAAGAAATAACTCTTTTTCCGGAATCTGTCGTCGATGCCGATACCATAGCAAGTCCCCTTATTAAACGATATAGCCTGATTGCTGCGGGTGTTGGCCTCATTCCGCTGCCACTGGTAGACGCTGTGCTGGTCGGCGGCGTCCAGGTCAAAATGGTATATGACTTGGCCAAAGCTTTTGATATTCCCTTTGAAGAGTCCCGTGTCAAAGCATTGGTTGGCTCACTGGTTGGCGGAATTGCTCCAACCGGCATAGCTGGCGGTGTTGCAACTCTAGCCAGAGCTATTCCAGTCGTAGGCGTGGCGGCTTGGTATTTTGTCGGCCCAGCGTTGGCTTTCGCTTCAACCTATGCAGTCGGTAAAGTATTTTCAGAGCATTTCCAAACTGGCGGCACACTACTCACCTTCGATGCTGACAAGATACGTGTACATTACAAACGTGAGTTCGAAGCCGCGCTGAAATCCAAGAAATCGGATAACGCTCAAGCCGAAGTAGATAAAGCGGCGCCAACCGACGCGACTAACATCAGTGGAAATGCTAAAAAGTAATTCAATGCGTACATCGCGATATTAGGTTTACTGCGTATCAAAAAGTGCGGGGAATCTTGGTTGCGAATGATACTAAACTAAAACGTTCGTGCCGAGGCAACAAAGCATGAACGTTTTAACAGTCAATAGCATTAAGTTACGCTCTTGCCACCCTTACTTTAAAGGTGTCATTGGTGCAAAAGGCAATAAAGAAACGCCCGCGAAGAACGCCGCTTAAAGACTAACGTCACCTAAACATCCTTCACCATGCCAACGCTGTCGCTCCTTGCCATATATTATTTGATAATTTCGCTATTCGTTGGCTTATGCGCCATTGGTCGGCGATCTGGATTTCTGGTAACTTTTTCCCTGTCCATAGTGCTTACGCCCTTTTTGATGTTATTGATCCTTTATATCACTAGGTCATCCGTAAAAAAATCAAAGCTTACCGAAACCCAGACTTAGTCTAACAGACCACATATATTCATGCCTTCATTCGAACTGATTCGCCGCCATATAAAAACGCCGGCGCACGTATTCATTATACTCGCCCTGCTTTCAGGCGTGAGCAATGTCTTGGTGATGACACTTATCAGCAGCTCCGCCGGGGTTGTACAAACTGAGCTGGATTTACGCACTGTCGCCATGTTCGGATTGGTGATCGGCATTTACATTGTCAGCCAACGCGGTTTGATGCGCATTACCGCCAGCGAAGTGGAATCGATGATCCACGACTTGCGCATGGCGTTAGTGGAAAGCATCAGTCAGGCAGAATTGCTTCCTTTAGAACACATAGGACGCTCGGAAATCCTCGCTGGAATGATACGGGATACGCAAACCATATCCCAAGCATCTAATACACTGGTCATAGCGGTTCAATCGGTCATCATGATCGTACTGGCGATGGTTTATGTGTTTCTCAATAATAAAATAGCATTTGCGCTAAGCCTGAGTTTCATTGCGTTCTCCATGCTGCTAATCCTGCGGCACATGAACTCGCTACGCGACGAACTAAACAT
Source organism: Methylobacter sp. (assembly GCA_004299305.1). Lineage (GTDB taxonomy): Bacteria > Pseudomonadota > Gammaproteobacteria > Methylococcales > Methylomonadaceae > Methylobacter_A. Next base: position 48,264 of record SCPZ01000050.1, on the reverse strand, counting down.
AGTTTTCCAAGAGGAAAATCATTTATACGATGGTCTACGCGACGTACTCGAAGGCTTTAAAGAAGTCAAAATGAGCGTACCTAGACGTAGTGCCGTTTTGGCGGAGATCGACATCGCCGCCACGCGGGCACGCGACGTGAAGATTGCATTCCAGGGCCGTGCAGCCCAGGAATTCGTGCTGAGCCAAACCATGACCTTTCTTCTACTTGGCATCATCGTGTTCGTGGCGCCGATGTTTTTCAGCGTCGAAGCGGGGGTCGCCGCGCGTACCGCAGCCTCTATGTTATTTATCATGGGTCCCCTGGCCATGGTCACCCAAGCGATACCTATATTCGCCACCGCCAATGCCGCCGCCGAAAACCTAGTCAGATTAGAGCACCTGCTCCAATCCCTCGCTGCCCAAACACAGGGAATGACAGAACGTTCATTGCCATCCACATTTGAAGAAATACATTTCGACACGGTCAGCTTTACTTATACAGACAATAAATCGGTAGACATGTTTACGGTAGGCCCCTTCAATTTCAGGATTCGTCAGGGAGACACCCTATTTATTACCGGCGGCAACGGTTCGGGAAAATCCACCTTACTTAAACTGCTGGTCGGTCTGTATTATCCCGAAAAAGGCGTTATTCGCATTGATCAGCAAGCCCTTTCAGCGGACACTTATACAGCCTATCGCAGCAAATTTTCGGTTATTTTCGCCGATTACCATTTATTTAAACAGTTATACGGACTGCGCACCCCAGACCCTAAAATCATTGAAGAATTGTGCCATCTGCTTGAACTGATGGGAAAAGTCCGTTTATTAGGCGGCAATACCTTCGATACAATCGACCTGAGCACCGGGCAGCGCAAGCGTCTCGCTTTACTGGTAACATTACTTGAAGATAAACCCATTATCGTGCTCGATGAATGGGCCGCAGACCAAGACCCTCATTTTCGCCGTAAATTCTATCAGGAATTGTTGCCGCGCTTAAAAGCTTTGGGCAAAACCATCATCGCAATTACCCACGATGATCGCTATTTTGACACAGCGGATAGATGCATCGCCCTTGAAGAAGGCCGTGTAGCATCGGATGTCCGCAAAAAACCACTCCAATAGTACTAATCTATGCAATCCCCAGCTTTAAAACGCTTTCACGAAAAATATATGATGTCCATTACCCTCACGGTGATGGTACTAGGGCTATTGTTCGTCTACTTATCGCCGACCATGTTGGTAACCATACCTTCCGGTCACTTAGGGGTAAGGTGGTACCGCTTCTATCACGGGACCGACCTCGGACCTGCTGTCCCGGAAGGCACACATCTGAAATTTCCCTGGGACGAACTGTACGATTACGATGCAAGAGCGCAACTGGTTGATCGAGAATTCGATACCATCAGCAAAGAGGGCTTGTTAATCAAAACACACATCTCGTTTCTTTTTCGTGTTAAACGGGAAACGCTCGGCATGCTGCATAAAGAAGTCGGACCGGACTACCTCGACGTCATACTAATCCCGGAGCTCGGATCAATAGCGCGATCGGTAATCAGCCAGTACGGAGCGGAAGAGTTCTACAGCACCCAACGGAGCGAAGCCAGGGAAGAAATATTAGACGCAATGCGTGCCCGCTTATCGGAGGAAAATGCCTATAGCCCGGCTGGCGTGGTACTGATCGAGTTCGACAAAATAATGCTGCGCTCGATAATACTTCCTGAGCGGATAGCCACCGCCATAGAATCTAAGATTGAACAATACCAGCGCCAACTCGAATATGATTTCCGCCTGCAAGTCGAAAGCAAGGAAAAAGCGCGCAAAAGCATCGAAGGCGAAGGCGTTCGCGCACTGTTCGACAATATCGGAACAAAAGACCTACCCAGCTATTTGCGCTTAACCGGCATCAACGCGACCCTGGAACTGGCGCGTTCCAACAATGCAAAAATAATCGTCACCGGCAGTTCTCTTAACGCCCTACCCTTGCTGATAGGCAATGACACCGTAACGCCACCACCGGACAAAACCGCACTGACAACGCAGCTGCCCCAAGCCGCAAAGGTAGACACAACAAAAACTGTAGATAATAAGCCATCGACTACGCTGAAAGCGTCTCCTACCAAAACAGAGACGACGCCCCCGGCTCAAACTGAGAAATCGGCAGCCAAAACAGACAAAACACAAGCCGATAAGACGATGAAGTCGATTAAAAATCCCAATTAACGAGATAGGCCCAACTAACAAGATCGTCCTACCCGCCAAAAAGCGGGTATTCCACTACCGGAACGACGGCGCAGCTCAATAGTTACGAGCCAGCTGAATATATTGCTAATCGGGTTAAAAGTTGACAAACAACGAGCCCATAATCAAGTGGTGCATGGTGTTGTTGGTGTGAGTGGCATCATCCAGGTACTGGTTGAGATAACCCGCTTCAGCCCGGAAGCTTTTATTAAAGGTCCAGCCAAGGCCTGCAAACGCGCGGTTTTGGTCGAAACCTGATTTACCGCCAAATTGGGTGGTGTTGGCTCGAATGAAAAATTCATCCCAAGTAATTAAGCTCAAACGCGGTTCGAACTCCAAAGGATGCATAAAACGTAGCATCTGGCGCGGACGAAAACGAACATCATCGCCTTTTATGAAGTTACTTTCGATCATTGTTCTGAAGCTGAAAGTTCCGATGCTGGTCGGCATAACATAGCGAAATGCCGGCCAGACATCTTGCTGGGAAACATAGCTCTTGCCGACGTTTTGTGTAGGCAACCAAGTATAGCCAGCCCAAATAGTTGCCCTATCACTAAGCGAATAGCCCACTGCCGTGCGTACCATACCTTGATACCAATGGTTCCAATTATCGTCGAAACGGGATTGACCTTCCAGCCAGATGCGCCCCTTTTCCAATTTAGGATCAATAACTTTTAGGCTACCCTCACCAACGATCTGCATCCAGCTGCCGGCATCCTGAAGCAAATCGTCTGCCGCCATTGAGGCTGTGCTGACAGAACTCAAAATCGCAGCAGTGATCCCCCATAGTTTTATTTTTTTATTGACCATATGTTTACCTATTGTGTTTTTGATGAACCATCAAAGACGCAATATTGTTAATCCAACAATATTACATCCAAAGCCACCGTTAGCAGGGCCGTCAACGACCAAACCAATTGCTGGGCGTTGCAACTATTAACTCAGAAATAAACCACCACAGATTACTTAGTAATTTAGGAACACTCACCATTTAATTTAGTCACGCTTGCATGTAAGACACTCAGCACTAAAGGCGCCAAAGTTTCAAGTTACCTAAATTATTTCGCGCATGTTCCTTAATCGAAAAATCTGCGGCGACTGTGTCAGACGGTATTTATTGCTGACAACCTTAACTGATACCGGATATATGGTCAGCTGCGAAATCATCGCCCCGCCTGATCAATCCAAATTGGGCGTTGAATGAGCTTCGCTTATAAGTGCTCGGTTTTGCAACAAGCACCCCTGATACATTATTTCTTTTGTTTTTTGTCCGCTTGCAAGGCATTTATAGCAACCTTACAAGCATCAGAGAATTGAAAGGAGCTATTTCCTTTTTTATAAGTAAACAAGCATTTTAAAAGACCTTTTCCCGCCTCTTCTGTACCGCAATTAGCTGTTGCTGCTTCTTGAGAACAAGCTGCATTTATGTGTTGCTCGTCGGCTGTCTTATTAGCTTGAGCGGGCATTGCAAATAAAACGGTTGTAGCTATAGTTAAAATTATTAATGATTTCATTATATTACCTATAAAAAATATTTTGAAAAACACGAAGAGGTTAACTGGATTAGTGCATCACCCTACGATGTCGTCCAATTGAAAATAACGAAGATATTATTGGTCTCATTTCTTAGCGCTCATCAATTCCAACAATCCCTTCATCAACGCTAAAGGTGTGGGCGGGCAACCGGGAATCACCGCATCAACAGGAATGACATTGGACACCGCGCCACAACTGGCATAAGACACACCGAACTCGCCGCCACAGGCCGCACAATCTCCGGCTGCGACCACCCATTTCGGGTTTGGCGTTGCTTCATAAGTACGCAGTAACGCAGTTTGCATGTGTCTTGATACCGGCCCAGTGACCAACAGCACATCGGCGTGTCTTGGCGAGGCGACAAAATGAACGCCAAAACGTTCAATATCGTAAAAGGGATTATTCAGGGCATGAATTTCCAGTTCGCAGCCATTACAGGAGCCTGCATCGACTTGTCGTATCGCAATGCTGCCGGAAAATTTCTTGTCTATATGCCTTTTAACCTGAATGCCCAATTGCTCCAATTCATCCACATTCCCATGCCCTGCTGCGTGAGAACGTAGACTAAACCGCTCTGTAACGACACCCGTGGTCAGGATTTTTTTTAAAATTCTCAACATTTTCCCTTCCTATAAATCATTTCCTGAATAAGAGCCATTCAGGGATTTGTTGCACACAGGAAAATCCGGAACGATATTATTCAGTACCAGTTTTTCCAGCGCCGGCCAGTTCAATTGACTGGGATCCCGCGGATAAAAACGAGCAATTTTGTCATCGGCATCAAAGCGAACATAGCAGACAATTTCACCGCGCCAGCCCTCAACAATACCCAGCCCTTCACTGCCTGACGCCGGCATTTGCCATTCACTGCGAATGTCACCCGCAACGAGCTGGTCGATAAAGTCTTCTATCATATGTAAGGCCGCCATAATTTCCTTGTACCTTACCCAAAATCTGGACGCAATATCGCCCTGCGTTTCCAGCGCGACTTTAACCTTTATCTGGTCATAAGGCGGGTATGGCGTATCGCGGCGCACATCCTTATCCTGTCCGCTGGCGCGTCCGACGTAGCCTAAAGTTCCATAAGCGGCGGCAGTGTCTTCAGACAAAAAACCGGCCGTATATAACCGATCTTCTAGCGATGAATTGAGATCCAAAGCGAGTATGACCTCCGCTAACTCTTTTCTTAATTCAACTATATCCTTCTTGATCAAACTACAAGATGCCTCTGACAGGTCACACGCAACACCGCCGGGAACAATTCTATCCATCAACAAGCGATGACCGAACACTGTTGCATTAGTGCGTAACCAAAGTTCACGCAAGCGGGTAAACTGCATTTGTGCAAATACAAAAGCGACATCATTACAAATTGCACCAATATCACCCATGTGGTTGGCGATACGTTCCCGTTCCGCCAGGATACCGCGTATCAACGCGGCGCGAGGCGGTATTACAACGCCCGAGGCCTGTTCCATTGCCATACAGGCGGCCCAACAATGCCCAACCGTAGTATCGCCGGAAACACGTCCCGCCAACCTAGCTAAAGACTCGGGCGTCCTACCTTCGGCTATTTTCTCCATGCCTTTATGCACATAGCCCAAACGTTCTTCCAGATTTAAGATAAGCTCGCCGACAGCCTGAAACCTAAAATGTCCCGGCTCAATGATACCGGCATGTACCGGACCTACCGGAATTTCATAAACGCCCGCGCCGTGGGACTTGATAAACGGGTAATGCATATCGGGCGCAGTAATGCCCACCGGCGTACCCTGAACAGGAAAGTCTTTGCGCAACGGATAACTGTTTTCAGTCCAGGCTTGATGCCGCGTCCAGCGCCTGTTATCGGGATGACCGATGAACCTGATCCCGAACATATCCTGCGTATGTCGTTCGCTACGGTTGGCTGCAGGATAAACCGTGGCCTGGCTTGGCAGTTCAGGGTTTGCATCATCAATGCTTGCGCGCAGCAACACATACTCGCCTTGTTTTTCAAAACAACTGTTGATCAAGAACCGGTTCTGCGCCTGTTCCGCCCACCCGGCAGCCCAGCGCAGGTTTTGCAGCATAGCCAGCTCTGCAAATCGTTGCCATGCGTGACTTTCGATTTGCCACACTATTACCGGGCTTGTATCAATCCGGGTAACCGTAATATCCCTGCTCAATAGACTTAAAAAATCCGTAGTCCAATTTGAAGAACTCATAACGGCGTACTCCCTGAAATCAATAGTGTCGCCTGTGAAAACCAATGAGCTAGGAAACCGGGAATAGCCAGGCCCAGCCAAAGCACCAACGCTAGATGTATCGTGACCGGCCATAAGTTGGCTTTAATCGGCTTTTGAGCTTCCGGCTTATCACCGTAAACCATCGGCTGTATATGCCTGAACAGTCCGGCAAAGGCTATACCGATACCCAGCAACAGCAACGGCGCCAACCAAGGGTAGCTATGCATGGTAGCCAACAACACCAAAAACTCGCTGGTAAACACGCCGAAGGGCGGGAATCCGGCAATTGAAATGGTGCCTATCAATAAACCCCAACCGATCTTGGGTTGGGTTTTAATCAGACCGCGTATCTGATCCATTCTTTGAGTTCCGGCAAGCTGAGCCGCGTGACCTACCGTCACAAAAATGGCCGACTTGGTCAGCGAATGCACGGTCATGTGCAACAACGCGGCAAACGTGGCTAAGGGACCTCCGATACCGAACGCAAACGTCATCAGCCCCATGTGCTCAATAGATGAGTAGCTAAACAGCCTTTTAATATCCTTCTGCCGGTGCAACAATACGGCGGCCACCAAAAACGACAGCAGACCGAAGCCCATCATCAGATACCCCGCCATATTGGACTGGGTCGCCCCATCCACCAACATTTTGTTACGCACAACGGCGTACAAAGCATCGTTTAACAGCAACCCCGATAACACCGCAGACATGGGCGTAGGACCTTCGGAATGAGCATCCGGCAGCCAGTTATGCAAGGGTACTAAACCGATTTTGGTACCATACCCGATCAGTAAAAAAACAAAGGCAATTTCCAGAATTTCGGGGTTTAATTTGTCGGCATTTTCATAAAGCACCGACCACAATAAGGCATTTTCCCCGTCGCCAATCTGCACCGCTGCGTAATACAACAAGATAGTACCGAACAGGGCTTGGGCTATGCCCACGCCGCACAAAATAAAATATTTCCAGGCCGCCTCAATAGACTCCGGGGTACGATACAAGCTAACCAGCAGCACGGTTGCCAATGTCGCGCCTTCCATCGCCACCCACATAATGCCCATGTTATTGCTGGTCAGCACCAGGTACATGGCCAGCATGAAACCCTGGAACATCGAGTAATACAGCTTTAAGCGCTTGTCACTGAGCTTGCCGATTTCCTTTTCATGCTCCATATAAGGCGAGGAAAATATCGAGGTGGTAAAACCGACAAAAGCCGTCAACACAATCAAATACACATTAAACGGGTCGATTAAAAAAGCCTTACCCGATGAAATAATCGTACCTTGATTAAGCACGTTGATCGCCAACCAGATGGTCGCCAGCAAACAAATGCCGTTGAACCAAACATTGAGTTTTCCTGTATCTGTTTTGTGTCCTGCCAGGGCAAAATAGACTATGCCGACCAGCGGTATTAATAAGACCAAATAAGCGGCAATCATTTATCCACCTCGTGTAATTTGTTTAACAGATCCACATCCAGCGAATCAATACTGGTACGGATATGTAGGAAAAAGATACCGAACAGCACCGCCGCGACCAGTACGTCGAACGCAACACCCAGTTCAACGACCATCGGCATGCCATTGGTGGCCACGATGGCCGCAAAAAACAAGCCGTTTTCTATCGACATAAAACCGACCACATGCGCGATAGCCTGCCGATGCGAAATCATTAACAACATACCCAGCAACATAACTGAAAGGCTAACCGCCAAGGCATTCAGCATGACCACCGATGAGGATTGCACAATAGGATGCAGCACGTAATAACTAAATACCATCAGACTGGCGCCACCCAGCATCACTGCGGTGTTATTTTTTAAGGCTTCAATATCGCGATGCATATTCATTTGAATAACCTGCCGTCTTAACATCCACGGGATAAAAACGACTTTCAGCACCAAAGTCAACACAGCGGAAATATACAGATGATGATTATTCAAGCTGTATGCCGCCAATGCGGTAGTCAAGGTTAATAAAAAACCCTGCATCGCGAACACAAAAATCAGCCGTAATAACCTCCCCTGCCCTAACATTAGAAATGATGTTAATCCGACCAATGCGGCCATAGATAAAATGGCCTGGGTGTAAAAATCAAGTTGTTCGATATTCATGACTAAGGCTCACCGTTGAAAAGAAATGGCACATGAATGACCCAGATTCAACGGATTGCCACAGATAAAGCTATAAAAAAATCCGCGTAAATCCGCCTTAATCCGTGTCATCCGTGTTCCGGCTTTTGTTTTTGTCATTTTCATCTCGACGCCTCCAAAATGATGTGGCTCAACATCCCAAGCAGCCCCAACAAATAAGCAAAACTCAAATATTCCTGCACACGGAACAAACGCATTTTTGCAACCAGCGTCTCTGCTATCGCCAGAAATATGGCTAATAAGGCAAGCTTGCCCATAATAGCTAGCAAACCGTAGCCTAACGCTTGAACCCCAAAGGTCTCGGCAATACCCCAGGGGAGAAAGATATTGGCAATCAACACGCCATATAGCATTAACTTCAGCTGACTCGCCCATTCAATCAGCGCCAAATGGCGACCGCTATATTCAAGAATCATCGCCTCATGGATCATGGTCAACTCCAGATGCGTCGCCGGATTATCGACCGGAATGCGCCCTGTTTCAGCGATGGCAACCAGTACCAAGGCAGCCAAGGCGAATACAAACGAAGGCCGTAAAACCAAGCCTTCATTCAACACATGGGCGATAGCAAACGATAAATTGGTCGTCGATGCGGTCATAGTTAGCGTAAAAATAGCCATCAACATCGCAGGTTCCGCCAATGATGAAATGGTCATTTCCCGCGAAGAGCCCATGCCGCCGAATGCTGTTCCGATATCCAATCCGGCCAGCGCCAGGAAAAACCGGGCAAAGGCAAAAAAACCCACCATCACAATCACATCAGCGCTGGCCGAAGTCGGCAAATTAACGGCAATTAACGGTACGACAGTTGCTGCCAACACCGTTGCCGAAAATATGATGTACGGTGCAATCATGAAAATCCACGAAGCTTGCTCGGCAACCACCGGTTGTTTATTAGTTAATTTAAGTAAATCCCGGTAAGGCTGAAAAAGAGAAGGCGCTTTGCGGTTTTGTAAATGACACTTGCACCACTTAAGCCAACCCGCCAACAACGGAGCCAGCACAACAAACAGCGTGGTTTGTAAAACAGCTATTAACCAGTTCATCAGCTGATCACCCATAACATAAGTATTAAAGTCGCAAACGAATAACCAAGATAAGTTCGGATATTTCCTGTTTGAATTCGCCCTACCACCTTAGCCAAGGTATTCACTGCGTCTTCAATCGGTTGGTACAATCGCGGCCAGCTATGATCATAAACCTCCAATCGATAGCGAATGGCAGCAACATCCTGGTTCAGGGCGCCGCGCAGGTCTTTTTCTATCCGCTCGTCAATAATCCAGACTTTGTTGAAAATACGCCGAAAAGGCATGGTAAATGCGCTACAACTATACTGCATATTTGGCGTTAAACCGCCAAAGCCACAATCCCAGGTTTCAGCCCTGCGCATGACTGTCAATGGATTACGACGCAAATACCAAAAACTGACACCGGCAGCGATCAGCGCGCCGATTAAAACCAAGGGCGGGGCATAAGATGCTTGATTGGTGGAAACAGGCGCCAGCCACAACCAGCCTAAAGCCGCGTCATTCGGCAAGGTTTCGCCTAATAACTGTCCGGCGACACTGTTGATCAGGCTGATGATCAGGCCGGGGAAAATCCCGAACAAAAAACACAAACCAGCCAGTAGCGAAGATCCTGCCAACATGCCTTTATCTTGGATCTCATGCGCTTTATCGCAATGATGCGAACGGGATTGCCCCAAAAAGATCATGCCGAATACTTTGACAAAACAGGCTGCTGCTAATGCCGCTGTCAAAGCTAATGCCGCAGCTGCGACCGGTATTAAGCTGCGTAACACGCCATTGTCCAGTACATCGACCTGTAATGCAGTCTGAAAAGCCAACCATTCCGAAACAAAGCCGTTAAATAAAGGCAATGAAGAAATGCTCATACAACCGATCAAGAACAACATACTGGTTTTCGGCATCTTTTTAATCAGCCCGCCCATCAAGTCGATATTTAACTGATGGGTTTGATGATGGATAATACCTGCCCCTAAAAACAGCAAGTTCTTGAACAAGGCGTGATTGAAGGCATGAAACAGCGCCGCCAAAAAACCCAGCGCCGCCAGTTGCGGATGACCGTTTGCCATGAAAATCATCGACAAGCCCAATACCATAAAAATAATACCGATGTTTTCGACCGAACTGTAGGCCAAAAGACATTTCAAATTAGGTTGCATCATCGCATACAAGATACCGCCCAACGCCGAGACGGTGCCTAGTATCAACAACACCACCCCCCATTGCCACTGCACGTCGCCCAGTAAATCAAAGCAAAAGCGTATCAGCCCGTAAAGCGCGACTTTAAGCATCACACCGCTCATCAATGCAGAAATATGTGACGGCGCAACCGGATGCGCTTCCGGCAACCAGACATGTACAGGGACAATCCCGGCCTTCATACCGAAACCCAGTAATGCCAGTACAAAAGCAATACTTGCCCAGGTTTTTGACAACTGCGCATCACGCAAAGCATCGAAGGTAAAGCCGTCGGCAAAGCTGGCCAATACGCCAAAGCCCAGGATAATGGACAGGGCGCCGACTTCAGCCATCAATAAATAAAGGAAAGCGGCGCGACGATTGGCCGGGTTTTCATGTTGAAACGCCACCAGGAAATAACTGGCAACCGACATCAATTCCCAGGCAATCATGAAAAAGAATGCGTCATCGGCCAACAACACCAGCAACATTCCGGCAACAAACAATCCGGTAAATAAGCCCAACACGGCAAAAGGATGTTGACTCTCCTTGTAAGTATTTACATAGCCCGGCCCGTAAAGGCTGACGGCGCTCACAGCAATACCGATGATTAAAAAGAAAAAACCGGACAAACAGTCGAAACGCACATGCCACGGTAGCCACGGCAGCCCTAGACTAATCTGATCAGTAACAAGCCCTTTGCCGATCAAAACACTCAATCCTGCCGCTACCGCAAAAATACCGGACAAGCCCAATAAAAAAAACACCGCTCGCCGCAATAAAATCGGAAAACGTTTTTCTTCCAGCCAATCGGCGATCATGGACTGGCAACGTTCATTGCCAGTCGGAAATCTTTTAAACCAGTACCGGCTAAACGCCAGTAGATGTTGCCGCTGATGCATCGCCAATCCCAGCAAGCCGGAAAAAAAACTTAGCAAAACAGCACTATAAGCTAGTACAAGGATCATGAAATTCTCACTCTATTTCGCTGGCTCCCCAAGCTCCAGCTTGGGAATCCAGATAACGAAGCTCTAGCTTCGTGAAACGGGAAGCTGCGACTGCATGGATGCAGGAGGTAGAGCAACGCAGGGAGCAGTTGCCGAGAGCTCCGCACCGAATTCCCAAGCTGGAGCTTGGGAACTAGCACAACTAGCACAACTAGCACAGACGATACATGGAATCGATGCAATCGCCTACACGCCATAATGATCGCTTTTACGACGACTCATATTATTTCTCTTCATTCTGCGTACCGCCAAGGGATGTTCCGAAAAGGTATCATGATACTCCATTCCGAAAAACTTACATTGCCCCCCCTGCCCTTCATAGTTATGTTGGAAATCATGAATAAATTCCATGACGGTATGATCGATCAGGTACGCATTGTTCAATTGAAATATCACCGTCTTACCATTTTCCAGATTAGCTAAAGCAGTCTTCAATGACATAAAGTTAGAAAAAATAGCCGCACCGACTATCGAAACAACAACAGAATCAGCATCTTTAGGCTCAATGACAAAATGAATCTTAAACAGGTTATTCAACCTGACACCGCGTAACATGTGAATAGTGAACTTGGTCAAAATGCCTATGCCGACGCCCACTAACAAGTCGGTCGCCAATACGCCAATAATCGTCACCACAAACATAAACAACTGCTCCTTACCAACTCCCATGACTTTAGCGAATTCCTTAGGCGAAGCCAGGCGAAAACCGGTATAGACCAACAATGCCGCCAGTGCGGCCAGGGGAATGCTATGAATCAGCCGAGGAAACAGCACCACAAACAACAACATAAAAGTGCCGTGAAAAAAATTGGCCCACTGGGTTTTCGCCCCATTATTCACGTTAGCCGAGCTCCGTACAATCTCCGCAATCATCGGCAAGCCGCCAACCAAGCCAGCTACCAGATTACCCACTCCAACAGCTGTTAAATCCCGATCAAGATTGGAATGTCGTTTATAGGGATCAAGTTTGTCGACCGCCATTGCACTGAGCAAACTTTCCAGACTACCGACCAAGCTGATACTGACCACTGCTTCCCAGAACCCTAGCGTAGCAATTTTTGAAAAGTCGGGGAAATAAAAACTGGACATAAAGTCTTCGGAAATCGCAACCAAAAATTTCGGCCCGACGGTCTCTTCATGATGCGGTAAAAAATGCGCATCCGGCAAAAACAAATACATGTGCTCATGTTCCAGATCGAAATATCGCGCCAAGCCCATCCCTGCCAACACCACAATAAGAGGTGCCGGAATCATCTTTAAAGTCGGGTTTTTTAATACCGACCAAATAATCAATATCACCAATCCGGTAAAGCCGATAATGGCAATTTCATGATTAAGATTCAGAATACTGTACGGAATTTGTGCGATAGTTGAAAACAGACTACTGCCTTTCTCCGGCGCAGTGCCCAACATGACATGAATCTGCTTAGCCATAATAATAATACCGATAGCCGCCAACATGCCATGCACTACCGATGCAGGGAAAAATGAACTCAGTCGCCCGGCTTTAAACACGCCCATCAAAATTTGTATTACGCTGGCAACCACAATAGCAGCCAAGGCATAGCGATAGCCCGCCATCGCATCGCCTTCGCCCAGCTCCTGCACCGCACTTAGCACCACCACGATCAACCCGGCGGCAGGGCCGTTAACCGTTATAAACGACCCGTTAATACGCGAAACCAGTACCCCGCCGATAATAGCAGTGATAATACCGGCCGATGGCGGAAAACCCGACGCCATTGATATACCTAAGCACAACGGCAAAGCAATAAGAAAAACCAAAAAACCGGACAGCAAGTCGCTACGCCAATTTTGCTTTAAACCGGCCAAACCGGCCTTTGGTAATCCTGACAGGGATGAATCACTCATACAAATCCTCGTAGTTATAAAAAAGCTTCTAACTAGCCAACATGCTATTACCATGCCAAGCTAATTTATTTTTTATAACCGAATGATTTTGAAGACTACCTTTATTATTGCACGGTTAAAAACAAGATGTCCGGGGGTTCAAAACAACAGCTAAACGGTGGTTTTGAACCGATGCCGTTGAAGAGCTCGGCGAGAGAAAACCTTTTCAGACATAACCACTCAGGGCCTAGTTTTGGCATCCGTGTTCTATTGTATTTGATGGCAGTGAGTCGTTATTCTTAGACGGCTATATTGATTTTTACCTGCCCTTTAGTTGCTGCTAAGGCCTTTTGTTCAGAGGATAAAGAGTGTTTTTTAACTGTCACTAAAGCAGTAGACAGTATATAATCCTCTGGTTTTATTCAATCATTTACTAAATTCATACCGGAAAAAAACATGCTGGGTAAGTTGGTTAGATTTGTTATAGGGAGCCGTAACGACAGGCTGATTAAGAAGAAAAAGTCATTGGTTAAAAAGATCAATGCTCTGGCTTCTGAATATGAAAAGCTATCTGATGATGCGTTAAAAGCAAAAACTCAGGAGTTTCGTGATCGCTTGGCTCAAGGCGAAAAACTGGACAATCTGCTTCCAGAGGCGTTTGCCACAGTCAGGGAAGCATCGACCAGGGTCTTTGGTATGCGCCATTTCGATGTGCAATTGATCGGCGGCATGATACTTCATGACGGCAAAATTGCCGAAATGAAGACCGGCGAAGGAAAAACCTTGATGGCAACCTTGGCGGCCTATTTGAATGCATTGCCGGGACGCGGCGTACATGTCGTCACGGTTAATGACTATCTGGCCAAGCGCGACTCCGAGTGGATGGGCAGGCTATACAGTTTTCTGGGCTTGACGACCGGCGTTATTATCAGCCAAATGGAAAGCGACGAGCGGCGTAAAGCTTATGCCTCAGACATCACTTACGGAACCAACAACGAATTCGGTTTTGATTATCTGCGCGACAATATGGCATTCAGCCTGGAGCAGAAAGTCCAGCGGGATTTAAGTTTCGCTATTGTTGACGAGGTGGATTCTATCCTTATCGATGAGGCGAGAACGCCGCTGATCATCTCAGGACCTACCGAAGAAAGCACCGAAATATATATTAAGGTTAATAGAATCATCCCATTCCTGACCAAGCAGGAAAAAGAAGGCGAGCCGGGCGATTATTCCGTCGATGAAAAAGTACGCCAGCTATACCTAACCGAAGAAGGCCACGAACGGGTCGAACATTTAATGGTCGAACATGGCTTGATGGTGGAAGGAAGCAGTTTGTACGACGCAACCAATATTCGCCTGATGCACTACCTGACCGCTTCATTACGTGGTCATGTTTTATTCAAAAAAGATGTTGATTATATCGTCGCCAATAATGAAGTAATTATCGTCGATGAATTTACCGGTCGGGTTATGCCGGGACGTCGCTGGTCTGAAGGTTTGCACCAAGCGATTGAAGCGAAAGAACACGTCGCTATTCAAAATGAAAACCAGACACTAGCCTCAATTACCTTCCAGAACTATTTCCGCTTGTACGAAAAACTGTCCGGCATGACCGGTACTGCGGATACCGAAGCGTTCGAGTTAAACAAGATTTACGGCCTTGAAGTTGTAGTTATTCCTACGCATCGCAACATGATTCGCAGGGACTTGGGTGACGTGGTATTCCTGACCGCCGACGAGAAATATATCGCTGTTGCCGAGGATATTAAAGAGTGCGTTAATCGTGGACAGCCGGTGTTGGTGGGAACCACATCGATTGAGAACTCCGAACGCTTATCGGCGTTATTGCAAAAACAAGGCATTAAACACGAAGTGCTTAACGCCAAACAACACGAGCGCGAAGCCCATATCATTGAGCAGGCCGGGATGCCGGGCGCGGTTACTATCGCAACCAACATGGCCGGACGGGGCACCGATATTGTGCTCGGCGGCAATCTGGAAGCGGAACTGGCGGCATTGGGCGAAGACGCGAGCGCTGCCGACAAGGAACAAGTCCGCGGCGCGTGGTTGGACAGGCACGAGCAGGTTATCGCCACCGGCGGTTTACATGTTATCGGTTCGGAACGTCATGAGTCGCGTCGCATCGACAACCAGTTAAGAGGCCGCTCAGGCCGCCAGGGCGACCCCGGATCAACCCGTTTCTACCTGTCTCTGCAAGACGATTTAATGCGTATTTTTGCGTCGGATCGCGTGGCGGGTTTGATGCAAAAATTAGGCATGGGCAATGGCGAAGCGATTGAGCATCCTTGGGTGACCCGCTCCATTGAAAGCGCCCAGCGCAAGGTTGAAAACCGCAACTTCGATGTGCGTAAAGAAATCCTGGCTTATGACGATGTTGCCAATGACCAGCGCAAAGTTGTCTATGCGCAACGTAATGAGCTGATGGCGGCCGAGGAAATATCCGACATCATCACTGCGATACGCGAGGATGTGGTCAATAACGTGATTACCCAGTACATCCCGGCAAAAACCATGGTTGAACAATGGGACACCAAAGGATTGGAAGAGCATCTGCACCAGGAATTTAACGTTGAAATTCCGGTACGTAAAATGCTGGCCGAAGACCATTCGTTGCAGGAAGAGTCTTTACGCAAACGCATTATCGAGATTCTGGAACAAAACCATAAAGACAAAGAACAACAAATGTCTAAGGAAGTGTTGCAACATTTCGAAAAGTCAGTAATGCTGCAAGTGCTGGACAACAGCTGGAAAGAACACTTGGCGGCTATGGACTACTTGCGTCAGGGCATACATTTTAGAGGCTACGCGCAAAAAGATCCTAAGCAGGAATACAAGCGTGAAGCGTTTGAAATGTTTACTACCCTGCTTGATCATATCAAGTATGAAGTAATAGGCATCCTGTTTAAAGTTCAGGTCAGGCAGGAAGAAGATGTCCATGCTATTGATGAGCAAATGCAAGCGCCCAGAGAAATGCATTTTGAACACGCGCAAGCGCCGACCTTGGATGCTTACGAAGAGTCGTTACTTGCACCAGAACAGGAAGAAGTTGCCACTACGGAACAGCCGTTTATTAGAGAGGGTAATAAGGTAGGCCGTAATGACCCTTGTCCTTGCGGCTCAGGCAAGAAATTTAAGCAGTGTCACGGCCAGTTAAGCTGATTTAATTAGGTAGACTTGTATGGCTTAGGGGCTACCAACTAAAGCGGGACGAATTTACAAATAACCGGGAACGCCGAGCCCCAGCTCGGCAATGTTGATAATTGCAGACACTCGCCAAGCGGGAGCTTGGCGTTCCCAGCCACCAACTTAAAACTGTCCAGGCTTATGTTGATAGCCCTACAAGGCTAGCCTTGTACTCCGACATACAGCGACGAACTCTAAGCCCACGCTACATGCCATTTCAAAACAGGCTTTCTGTGGCCTCTTCATCCGACTGGCCAGTATCGGTTAACGGGTCGACTGCGGAGGATGTGTAACTGGCCGGTACATGGTCCGCTTGAAAGAACTCCCATATCCCGCCTTTATTTGCAGATGCTGTTAACAGACCGGTCTCTGGGCTTATAAACGCCCGCACTATGCCCTCCGGCACCTTAAGGGCCGTTTCCGAACTGTCTTTTAAAGCTACCCGCATAAACTCTATCCACATCGGCAATGCGGCTACGCCCCCCGTCTCGGCATTCCCGAGCGGCGAAAAATCATCAAACCCAACCCACGCAGTGGCGACATTTGACGACGTATAACCGTTAAACCAAGCATCACGCTGTTCATTTGTGGTTCCTGTTTTTCCGGCAAGATCTTGTCTGCCCAGTATTTTTGCGCCTGTTGCGGTACCGTGTTGAACGACATCTCGTAATAACGAGTTCATCAGGAAACAAATCTGCGGCGTAATAATTCTGGGCGCGTAGCTGCGATCCAATTCCTGGGCGCTGTCGCAGGTAGGACAGGCAATTTTAGGCTTGGCCTGATAAATAATTTCACCCTCATTGGATTCAATGCGCTCAATAAAATAGGGCTTAACCAGGAATCCTCCGTTGGCAAACGTGGCATAAACCCGAGCCATTTGCAGTGGGGTAGCATCACCACTACCTAAGGCCAGCGATAGCGTGTTAGGTATTTGCTCTTTGGCAAAACCAAAACGCAGGGCAGTTGCAACGGCTTTTTCAACACCCATTTCTTTCAATAGGCGTATAGAAATAATGTTTCTTGAATGGGTTATAGCCGACCTGATGCTGGTTGGGCCATAGAATTTTTTACTGTAATTTTCCGGTCGCCACTCGTTTTCTTGGCCTGGATTGTCGATAACAATGGGCGCATCGTTAATAAGGCTGGCGGGAGTGTAACCTTGTTCCAGGGCGGTGGTGTAAATAATAGGCTTAAAGCCCGACCCCGGCTGTCTTTTTGATTGAGTAACGCGATTGTATTTGTTACGGAAAAAATCGAAACCGCCGGTTAACGCTAAAATAGCGCCATTAGCAGGATCCAATGAAACAAACGCTCCTTCCACTTCGGGTACTTGTGTCAACGCCCAGGTATTATTCGGCAGTTGACGAACACGGATAATATTGCCCGATCTTATGCCGAAAGCGGCGCTGTCCGCCCATTTAATGTTTTCCCAGGGTATTTCAATCAGCCTTTTATCTTGAAGACTTGCCGTAAACGAAATCGAACGACCAGCTGCAGCGGAATTGTTTTGTACGCGGCGAACAGCAGCAGGCAAAGTGTCGCCGATAACAGGGAGTTCGTTAAAAGGGATGCTTTTGCTAATACGTGAATGACGGTATCCATGGCGCTCATCATAGGCGTGCAAAGCATAGCTAAGCGCATTATTTGCTGTAGTTTGCAACGTCCCGTTTATGGTTGTATAGACCTTGAAACCGGAGGTATAAGCTTGCTCCCCATAAAGCTCGAAAATTTTTTGCCTGACCATCTCGGCTAAATAAAGCGCGGAAATTTCAGGCGTGACGGATTGCAGCTTTGCGGTAGAGGGGTGCTGGGATGCCTCCTCATAATCCTGCTGCGTGATATAGTTAAGCTCAAACATACGATGCAAGACATAATTACGCCTTTCAATCGCTCGTTCCTGATTAGTGATAGGATTATATAGTGAGGGCGCCTTGGGCAAACCCGCAATCATGGCTTGCTCAGCCAAGCTCAGCTCAGTTAGGGATTTACCGTAATAGACTTGAGCGGCTGCGGCGACGCCATAAGCTCTGTGACCCATAAAAATCTGATTCAAATACAATTCCAGAATTTTATTTTTTGAGTACTCGTGTTCTATTTTTAACGCCAGCATGATTTCCTTTAACTTACGGGTGTAAGTTTTTTCATTGCTGAGCAGGAAGTTACGAGTAACTTGCATGGTGATAGTGCTGCCGCCTTGTTTCTTCTTACCGGTTAAGACAAGTTGCAAACCAGCCCTCAGCAAACCCTTGAAGTCAACGCCAGGATGTTCATAAAAGCTGTCATCTTCTGCGGCAATGAAAGCATTAATCAATTGCCGGGGAACCTCCTCTATATTAACCGGCGTACGTTTTTTTTCGCCGAATTGAGCAATCAGCAGCTTATCCTTACTGTAAATACTCAAAGGTATCTGGTATTGAACATTATGCAAGGCCTTAACATCAGGCAGTTCGGCTAACAGCTTGTTGTATAAAAAATAACCAAAAACAGCAACACCCAAGACCATGACCACACAAAAAACAGCAAACCATTTTAAAATTTTAGCCACAAGTGATCCTGGAAAACGACGATAATGATAAAAACTGTAGGGAGACACTGCCTCGACATACCGCTATCCCCCTGCACCGCCCTACCTACTGCATACAGGTTTACAGGAGCAAATATCTATCCATGCAGCAGGTGCTTTAAGCGAAGCTAACCCTTACAATGCTTTTGCTGTAGATAAAAAGCAACAGGTTAAACAAATAAATTGAACATTTTAAGCATCAAAATAAAAAAGGCTACTATACTTTCGCCAGCAATAAGTTTTGTGATGGTTGATTATAACCGGCGACTACAGAAATACAGGAGGTGCAACTCCACGGACGCAGAAGGTACGACCCCATGGATGGGGGAGGTAGAGCAATGCATGGAGCAATTGCCGAGAGCACCCAAAGCAGGCGCTTTAAGCGATACAGAAGCAATTACCGGAAGGTCCATTGCAACTAATCGATCACAGTATTCATTAAAGTTTTTCAAGGGTTAGTTCATGAGTTGGTTTGGTCAGAAACAGAGTGCCGTTCTTGGTATTGATATCAGCACGGCGGCTATAAAATTGCTCGAATTGAGTAAGGTCGGCGCTCGTTACCGGGTTGAGAGTTATGCGGTAGCCCCCTTGCCGCAAGATGCTGTTATTGATAAAAACATAGCCAATATCGAAGTGATAGCCGATGCGATAAAAATCGCTTTAAAGCAATCCGGGTCAAAGCTAAAACAAGCGTCTGTCGCTGTTGCGGGGTCTTCAGTCATGACCAAGGTTATACCGATGCCCGCTTCGTTAACCGATGATGAAATGGAAGAGCAAATTATGGTTGAGGCGGACCAATATGTGCCCTATTCGCTTGATGAGGTTAATTTCGATTTTGAAGTACAGGGTGAAAATGAAAATAACCCTGAAATGGTCAATGTACTGCTTGCGGCATCAAGAAAAGAAATTATTGAAGATCGCGTTGAAGTATTGGCAAAGGCAGGTTTAAAGGCCAAAATTGTCGATGTTGAAGCCTTTGCGATGGAAAATGCATTTGCGTTATTAATTGACCAATTGCCGGATGCCGTAGAAGGCCAAACGGTTGCTATCGTGGATATTGGGGCAACCATGACAGCCTTGAATGTTTTATATAATTGCCGCACCGTATACACAAGAGAGCAAGGCTTTGGCGGCAAACAACTGACTGAAGAAATCCAGCGCCGCTACGGTTTAACTTACGAAGAGGCCGGATTAGCAAAAAAACTGGGCGGACTGCCGGACAATTATACCGTTGACGTGCTTGAACCGTTTAAAAGAGCCATGGTTCAACAAATTCAACGATCAATACAATTTTTTGTTTCATCAAGTGCAAATAGACGTATCGATAGTCTTATTCTGGCGGGCGGTTGTGCCTCAATACCGGGCATCGACAAATTAGTTCAACAAGCTATAGGCGTGCCGACCGTTATAGCTAACCCTTTTATTAATATGGCCTTATCCAACAAGGTAAAACCCCAGTCATTAAGCAATGATGCTTCAGCAATGATGATTGCCTGCGGTTTAGCATTGAGGAGTTTTGACTAATGGCAAAAATCAATCTACTCCCCTGGCGCGAAGAGCTGCGGGCGCAGAAAAAACAGGACTTTATCAATGCTATTGGCGCGGCGGTTTTGATTACAGCGGTTATTTTTGGCGGGCTTCATCTGTATATTGAAGGACTAAAGGCGCATCAGGAGCAAAGAAACAAAATAATACAAGACGAAATAGCGTTATTGGATATAAAAATCGTCAAAATAAAAACCATTGAGGAGCAAAAAAGTAAGTTGTTAACCAAAATTGATTTAATTCAAAAGCTACAGGAAAGTCGCCCGGAAATTGTGCATTTGTTTGACGAGCTTCCCAAAGTTACGCCCGACGGGGTTTATCTTACTAAATTCACTCAGGTGGGGGCTGAATTAAATTTTGAGGGTAAGTCGCAATCAAATGCGCGCGTTTCTGCATTCATGAGAGCCATTGAAGCCTCCGCTTGGCTAAAAACCCCAACGCTTGACGTGATCCAGACAGGAAGCAAAGTTAATCCTGATCAGTTAAGCGATTTCACCCTTCATGCAAAACAGGGCACTCAAAATACGCAAACAGCGACTGGAGGGGGTACACATGAATCTGTCAGAAATTAATTGGGACCCTAATGAAGCGGGAACTTGGCCACTGCCCATTAAAGCGGCAACGATTTCAATCATATGTATCCTGGTTTTCGGCGCAGGCGTTTACTATGACACGCTAGCTCAATTGACGGCGCTTGATGCATCCAAGAAAAAAGAGTTGGAATTAAAAGAGTCATTTGAAACGAAACAGAAAAAATCAATCAATCTTCCGGATTATCAGGATCAATTGGCACAAATTGAAACAGAATTGGCGGATATGATTCGGCAAATGCCTACCAAAGAAGAGGTTGCAAGTCTATTAATTGATATATCCCAAACGGGATTAGCCAGCGGTCTGGAGTTCAGGTTATTTAAACCCGGCGCTCCGGTTCGTAAAGACTTCTACTCGGAGCTACCCATTAATATTGAGGTTATTGGCAAATATGAAGAGCTGGGGTTGTTTATAAGCGGTTTAGCTTCCTTACCCCGAATCGTTACCGTACACGACGTAAACATTATTCCCGAAGGCAAGGGAGGCAAGGAAGGGGAAATGAAGATGACTGCAACAGTAAAAACCTATAACGAAGGCGCCGATGAAGTGGTAACTACAGGAACTAAAAAGAAAAGGGGGAAAAAGTAATGATGCTCCTCCCCTACCCCCGTTTTACAAAGGGGGAAATAACCCAAGATCAACCGCACACAGGCTCCCTACCGATCATTAGTTGCGTGGTTTTTATGGCTTTACTGGCGGGTTGCGGTAGTGACAGTTTTTCAGATTTAAATCACTATATCTCAGAAGTTAAGGCCAAGCCTAAAGAACCGATAAAACCCTTACCTGAAATCAAGCTGATTGAGCCGTTTATGTTTAAACCGGAAGGTTTGCGCGATCCATTTAAGCCGCTGGAGCGGTCTGAGCAGACCGAAGGCGTAGACGTTTCAACAAGTAGCGGTATAAAGCCGGATACCGCGCGGCGAAAAGAAGAACTGGAAGCATTTCCTTTGGATGGCCTAAGAATGGTAGGTACTGTAGATATGAAATCAAGTCTGTGGGGATTGGTAAAAGCCAGTGACGGCACAATTTACCGCGTTAAAGTTGGAAACTATATGGGTAAAAATTACGGAAAAATCATACGAATAGTCAGCGATAAAATTGAATTGATGGAAATAGTCCCTGATAAACCGGGAACGTGGCGAGAACAACCCGTTTCGATAACGTTGACAGAGTGATGAAAGAGGATAAAAAAATGAGTAATAAACAAGGCGGAGTTATGGTGAATACCCACAGCGCGCGGATAAATTCGCGCCCACAGTCATTATGGACGTACATTGGCTTGGGTCTATGCTTATTTATATTCCAGCACACATCCGTTAATGCCGGTGAACTGGCGCTATCAGGAATAGACTTTGCGACGCAATCCGGCGATAAGTTGCAGATTGAAATGGAAATGACGGGATCTGCCATTACCCCCAAAATTTTTAAGACAGATAACCCTGCACGTATTGCCCTAGACTTTCCCGGCGTAAAAAGCGCACTAGAAAAAAAAATGTACCCGATAAATCAGGGGGCGGCAAGTAGCATTTATGTGGTAGAGGCGGCAGGCAGGGTTCGGGTTGTTGTTAACCTGATTGAGGCAACACCGTTTGAAACCAAAATAGTCGGCAATAAAGTGCTGCTGACCTTGACTCGTGCAACAGCCGCTATGCCTGCCGCATTAAAACCTGCGGAGGTAAAGCCTGCTGCGCCCGTTGCAACGCCTGTTCTAACAAAGGCAGCTAATGCGGTGGTTGCAGCGCTAATACCCGCACAAGACATTAGCGGCTTTGATTTTAAGCGCGGCGATAAAGGCGAAGGGCGCATACTGGTTTCTTTGGCTAAGCCCAATACCATCGTTAATTCCAAAAAAGAAGGCGGAAAGGTTGTTATCAGCTTTCTTAACACCCGATTATCTGAAAGCCTGGCTAAGCGGCTGGATGTTTCTGAGTTTGCGACGCCTGTTAAGTTTATTGATACGGTCTCGTCTAATCAGCAGACCACAATTACTGTGGCGATGCAAAATGAACTGTACGATTATTCCGTGTTTCAAACCGACGGATTATTAACTGTCGAATTTCGTCCGTTAAGCAATGAAGAGAAAGATGCACTCGACAGATCACGAACCAAATATACCGGAGACAGGCTGTCTTTAAACTTTCAGGAAATTGAAATACGTAGCGTTATTGCCATTTTGGCCGAGTTTACCGGACAAAATGTGGTCGCAGGTGATGATGTAACGGGTACGATTACCTTAAAACTGGACGATGTGCCGTGGGATGAAGCACTAGACTTTATTATGATGACCAAGGAATTAGGCAAGTATGAGTCCGGCAATGTCACGCTGATTTCAACGCTGGACAAAATCAAGGATTACAAGCAGAAACAACAGGAAACAGATAAGGTCGTTGAACAACTGGATCCGCTGGTGACTGAGTATATTAAAATCAATTATGCCAAGGCTCAGGATTTTAGTAACCTGTTGAACGGCTTTTCCAGTGGAATTTTCGGCACTTGTGGCGTACCTAAATCTACTGGTTCATCAGGCTCATCATCCAGCGCCTCACCAGCGAGTTCTACTTCCCCTGGAAGTTCTTCGGGTAGCGGGCAATCAAACCAAAGCCAGAGTTCCGGGAGCAGCGGCTCAGGTAAGGATACCGACAAATTTGGCTTGCTTTCTGCTCGCGGATCGGTCGTCGTCGATGCCAGAACCAATACTTTGATTGTTCGCGAGACGGCAAAACGCCTGGAAGAGGTAAGAAAACTGATACGTAAACTCGATGTTTCGGTTCGCCAGGTGATGATTGAGGCGCGGGTTGTTATTGCTGATGATAGTTTCACTGAAAGTTTAGGCGTCAAGTTTGGAGCCGCAAAACAGAATGGCAACTCATTTGCCATAGGTGGCGCAGGAAAGCCAGGAGGAACAATAGTCACACCACCAGAGCCAGTAGTAGGAATGGGTAATGGCCCGGTGAATGCTGCCGGAACTCCTGATAACACTAACATGCTGGTTGATTTGGGCGCTGCTGCGTTAAGCTCTACCCCTCCAGGCGCATTGGGAATGACTCTCGCCAAAGGCGCCGATTATGTGTTGAATCTTGAGCTTCAGGCATTACAAACTGAAGGGAAGGGTGAAATAGTATCCAACCCAAGAGTCATGACCATGGATCGCTGTACGGCGGTGATGACACAAGGCGTCCAAATTCCGGTTACAACGCCTGCGACGACAACCTCACCGGCAACAACTAGTTATATTGATGCGGTTCTTGAATTAAACGCAACACCGCAGATTACTCCAAGCGGATCGGTTATCATGAACCTGCTGGTTAAGAAAGACAATGCTAACAATACCAGCAATCCTGTGTCCGGTAACCCAGGAATCGATACGAGATCGGTTAGAACATCGGTTCTGGTTGAGGATGGAGAGACGGTTGTTTTAGGTGGTGTTTATGAAGGGGCCGAATCAATTGGCAAGAATAAAATCCCGTTTTTTGCCGATTTGCCGGGCATTGGATTCTTATTTACAAATTCAACCGTTCAAAAGGCAAAAAAAGAATTGTTGATTTTTGTTACCCCAAAAATCATGAAAGATAATATAGAAAGTGATTGATTGCTTCTACTTAGAGCAAAAAGGGGGCATAATGCCCCCTTTTTTAATGGTTCAACTTAGCAAGGAAGGCAGGTCATGACGCGTTCAGAAAATATATATTTAGTTGGCCTCATGGGTGCAGGAAAAACTACGATAGGACGACAATTAGCGAGAGCGCTTAAATTGCCTTTTTATGACAGTGACAAGGCTATCGAGGAAAGAACTGGAGT
This sequence comes from Methylobacter sp., assembly GCA_004299305.1. GTDB lineage: Bacteria > Pseudomonadota > Gammaproteobacteria > Methylococcales > Methylomonadaceae > Methylobacter_A. The sequence goes on along the minus strand of SCPZ01000050.1, from coordinate 23,367 downwards.
AGATATTCCGACCATATTCGAGTTCGAAGGAGAAGAAGGATTTAGGGATAGGGAGCAGAAAATGATTCAACAATTGACGCAAATGGATGGCATCGTGTTGGCTACCGGCGGCGGCGCAATTTTGCGCGAAGAAAATCGCAGATTATTGAAAGAAAATGGCTTTATCGTTTACCTGCAATGCTCGGTAGAAAGAATTTTGGAGCGGACACGTAGAGATACGCAACGTCCATTGCTGAAAACAGATAACCCCAGAGATCGCATAGAAAGTTTATTCGCGCAACGTGAACCGCTCTATTTATCATGTGCCGACTTTAAAATTGATACGGGCATCATGCAAAGCAAAGAAGTCGTCAGCCACATTTTAGAAGAATACAACTCAGTTAATCGTTAATAAACAATCGCATCAAATACAAATAGAACGCAGCATGTGCTCGGGTTAACGTAGCGTAACCCGACACATCGAAGCGGTAAATGTCGGATACACCATTGCTACCAACAGTTGAATCCGACCTACAAGCATTAATAAATATGAAAAAATTACTGGTTGAATTAGGTAACCGTAGTTACCCGATCTATATAGGCTCTGATTTGTTGAGCCAGTCTGGATTATTCACAAACCATATAAAATCCAAGCAAGTTGTTGTGGTCACCAATGAAACCATTGCTCCGCTGTATTTGGATACTGTCTTAAAGAGTTTGCAGGGCTATATTGTCGAAACAGTAATACTGCCCGATGGCGAACAGTTCAAATCTTTAGATTGTGTAACTCAAATTTTTGACAAACTACTGTCCTGCAAGTTTAGCCGAAACGCCACCCTGATCGCTTTAGGCGGCGGCGTTATCGGCGATATGGGCGGTTTTGCGGCAGCCTGTTATCAGCGAGGCATCGCCTTCCTGCAAATACCCACCACCCTGCTGGCTCAGGTTGATTCTTCTGTCGGCGGTAAAACCGGGGTTAATCATCCGCTGGGTAAAAATATGATCGGCGCCTTTTACCAACCGCAATGCGTTATCGCCGATGCCAATGTTTTGGATACGCTGAATGACCGCCAGTTATCAGCAGGCCTAGCCGAAGTAATTAAATATGGCTTGATCAGGGACGCTGAATTCTTCGAATGGCTGGAAAATAATATCGACGCGTTGCTGACTAGGGATAAGTCGGCACTATCCTATGCCATTGAGCGCTCGTGCATTAATAAAGCTGAAATTGTCGCTGAAGATGAAACCGAAACCGGCATCAGGGCGACATTAAACTTAGGCCATACTTTCGGTCATGCGATAGAAACCGGCTCCGGCTATGGCACCTATCTTCATGGCGAGGCTGTAGCCATCGGCACCTGTCAAGCCGCCGACCTTTCCAGAAGAAAAGGCTGGCTTGACGATAATGATGTTGCAAGAATTATTGCGCTATTTAAAAAAGCCAGACTGCCCGTAAATCCGCCCGAACAAATTGATACGGCCCGGTTTCTGGAATTAATGGCAGTAGACAAAAAAAATGTAGACGGTCAAATCAGGCTGATTCTGTTACAAAAGATCGGCATGGCAACATTACCCGTAGACGTAGCCCAAGAACTATTGGAGATGACACTTAAAACCTATGGTAGAAGATGATACTTTTACTTATCATGTGAAACAGCAGCCCATAAATGCGGCTCAGGGTAATATGGCTGCTCAATCCTTGATAACAAAAGAACGAACACAGAAGCTTGATTTATTAATTCATCTGCTTTCAAACCTGCCCCAAGCCCTTGTCGTCTGCGGCCCGGAAGGCATCGGTAAAACAACATTGCTTAAGGTTTTGCAAGAACGCAAAACCGAATCATGGCGGTATTGTCTTATGCAAGGTAATGCCGACTTAAGTTTCGAAGCGATTCAGGGACAGTTGTCTCGGGCTCCGTCAGGCAAATCCGGTCAAACTTCGGGACGCTATGAAATTCAACACAAACAAATAGTGTTGATTATTGATAATGCGGGCGAACTGGTGCCCGGCTTAATCGCAACAATCATTCAATATGCAGCGGCAAATCCCGTTTTAAGGGTGATTTTCGCCTTAACTCATGATGAACTACAGGTAAAACGCGGTTCGGATCGTGCAATTGATGATTGCCATATCGTTGAAATTCCTCCTTTATCAGAAAAGCAGTGCGGCGATTTTTTACAACATCTGTCAACAAAGCCTTCGCTGAATTTATCGTTTAAAGCGATCAGCGAAAATATGATAGCGCATATCTACCGGGAAACACACGGCGTTCCGGGGCGGATTATTGCCGAAATATCCGGCTCATCAGCTATCAAGCAAGGCGGAAAATTAAAATGGACGCTTATCCTTAGCATCGCGACAGCACTTGCTATTGCGTTTGGTGTTCAATGGCTGGTATCGTCGAAATACAGATACGCCGCTCCGGCATCGCCTAAAGCGCCTACTTCTGCTGAACACAACGCGAACAATATCGACACCACCTCTCCACAACCGGAGTCTCAGATAACGCTCGCACTGCCGCCTGCTCAGCCAATCATCCAGCCGCAGGAGCAAGCGGCGCCCACAAATAAAGGAAATGGAGCAAAAGACGCGCCAGAACCTTCGACCGAAGTCAATATAAGCAAGGACGATCAACAACAAATCGTTACTCCCACAGCAAAACCCGAAGCCATCGGCACAGCTGTTATTAAGCAATCCGCGATTGATGCAAAGCAAGCGGAATCCAGTGAGGCGATTAGTCACATAGAGCCGCCTATCCCAGAGAATTCGGAAATTAAAAACCAAGCCAAGCAAATCAGCGCCGTTGAGATTGCTCAAAAACCTAGCAAGAAATCGCCCGATACTGCTCCGCAAAATATGGCTGAGCGGCTTTGGGCATCTCGAGAAAAACAAAAACAAGCAGAGTTAAGTAAAGCGCTTGATAGGGTGGAACCGTCCACACCTAATAATCCGGAACTAATCCAGATACCACAAAAGCCCGTAGAAATTGAGGCAATTCCTGAAGAGCCGGACATGAAAACGGTTGCGCCTCAACAAATAGAACCTGACCAATCATCTACACAGTCGCTAAATAATTTCACGCTGCAACTTATGGTGCTGTCAAAACAATCATCGATTAACGATATACTCAGAAAATATCCGGCGATGGCGCCGGATTTTAGAGTCATTAACACGATAGCCAACGGCCAACAGAAGTTTATCTTAGAGTATGGTTCATACCCTGATGCAACATCAGCAAATAAAGCCCGGCAGTCCTTGCCCTTTGAGTTTCGAAAAGCGCTGGTAAGAAAACATAGGTAGGATGCGTTGCACGCGCCCTTCATAGATATGGAACGATCTTTCAATGGGTGCATGCAATGCGCCCCTACTATAAAACTTAAACCTGAATCATTAAATCCATGACCGCATTAAAAAACGATACCTTTATTAGAGCGCTGTTAAAACAACCTGTGGAATACACGCCGATTTGGATGATGCGCCAAGCAGGACGTTATTTGCCTGAATACCGCAAAGTCAGGGAACAGGCCGGCAGTTTTTTAGATTTATGCACCAATCCTGAATTGGCTTGTGAAGTCACCCTACAGCCGCTTCGACGCTTTGACTTTGATGCGGCCATCTTGTTTTCGGATATATTGACCATTCCCGATGCAATGGGCTTGGGGCTTTATTTTACCGAAGGCGAAGGCCCCAAATTCACCCACCCGGTCAGAACGGCGGCGGACGTGGATAAACTGCCGATTCCCGATCCTGAAACCGATTTGCGTTACGTGATTGATGCGGTTCGGCTGATAAGAAAAAACCTGCAAGGCAGCGTACCGTTAATCGGTTTTTCCGGGAGTCCCTGGACGCTGGCGACCTATATGGTTGAAGGCGGCAGCAGCAAAAGCTTTCAAAAAGTTAAAGGCATGATGTATGAGCAACCCAAGCTAATGCATGTCATGCTGGATAAATTGGCGCAAGCTGTTGCGGCCTATCTGAATGCCCAAATTGAAGCGGGTGCTCAAGCAATCATGTTGTTCGATACCTGGGGCGGCATGTTAACGAGCGAAGATTATCTCGAATTTTCTTTATATTACGCCAAACAAGTCAGGGCCTTGCTTAAAACAAACATAGATGGACAGCAGATTCCAACCATCCTGTTCACTAAAGGCGGCGGTCTCTGGTTGGAAGCCATGGCCGATTCCGGCTACGATGCCTTAGGCCTGGATTGGCAGACCGATATACAACAGGCTCGCGCCAGGGTTGGTCATCAAGTTGCCTTACAGGGTAATATGGACCCGGTTTCGCTGTATGCCAACCCTGAAGTCATCACCGAAAAAGTAAAAACCATTTTGCATAAATACGGTTCGGGTTCAGGCCATGTATTCAACCTGGGCCACGGCATCTTACCCGATATGAACCCTGATCATGTTAAAGCGATGGTTGATGCAGTGCATGAACACAGTAGCGCTTATCATCAACCATAAGTCGGCAGAAAACCAATAGAACGCGGATTTAACGGATTTTCAAAAATCCGTCGCCAAATTTACTATGCGCTTTTAAAAGGAGTTGCGACCATGAAGATATTGAAAAATTTTTTGGCAGTCAGTCTACTTGTTGTCAATATGGACGTTAAAGCAGAGAGCCCGGACAAACCTATTGATATCGTAGTTCATAGAAGCCCGACCTGTACTTGTTGCGGCAAGTGGCTGGACCATCTGAAACAAAACAACTTTAATGTAAAAGATGTCGTTACCAATGACGTACAGACAATAAAAGATAAATATGGCGTTACCCAGGAACTGGCTTCCTGCCATACAGCCATCGTCGATGGCTATGTTATAGAAGGCCATGTGCCTGCAAATGACATTAAAACATTATTGAAATCCAAACCCAAAGTTGCCGGGATAAGCGTCCCCGGCATGGTTAACGGTAGTCCCGGCATGGAAATGGGCGATCAAAAAGATCCCTATCAAGTAATGAGTTTTGACAGGGAAAATCATGTCAAGGTATTTAACAGCTACAAAGGCGCACAATGATTTTGGCAGGCGACGTAGGGGGCACAAAAACCATCCTGGCGCTATTTGAGACCGAGGGCGATGATATTAAGTGCGTGAAAAAGGAGCAATTTTCCAGCGCCCACTATCAAACATTTAACCAGCTATTGACATCATTTCTAACTGACACAGATTGCGTACAGATAACAGCTGTTTGCATCGGCGTGGCCGGCATTGTAGCCAATGGTCGTTGCGAAACAACCAACTTACCGTGGATACTCAGCAGCAAAGAAATCGCCGAACACGTCAATAGCCAACATGTCTGGTTGTTGAACGACCTGGAAGCTACAGCATGGGGCTTGCTGAACTTGCCCGAACATAATTTTGTCGAATTGAATCCCGATGCACAACGACTGCAAGGCAACATTGCCGTACTTGCCGCCGGCACAGGTCTGGGTGAAGCCATCATCGCATGGGACGGAGACACATATCATGTTATTGCCAGTGAAGGCGGACATGCCGACTTTTCACCCACTAACGAACAGGAAATAGCGTTACTTAGCCATTTACTGGAAAAATATCCAGAGCATGTCAGTTGTGAGCGACTGATATCCGGCGAGGGCCTGGTCAATATTTATCAATTTCTCAAACACATTAACTACGCAGAAAGCACCTCTGAAACCGAACAACAGATGACTGAACGAGATCCTGCCGCAGTCATAGGCGAAGCGGGCGTTGCAGGAAGCGATACGTTGTGCGTTAACGCGTTAAACCTGTTTTGTCGGCTATATGGCGCAGAATCGGGAAACCTGGCGCTTAAATGCCTACCTTACGGCGGCGTTTACCTGGCCGGAGGCATAGGCGCAAAAATATTGCCGGTACTGCAACAAGGCGAATTTATGCGCGGCTTTTTGGCAAAAGGACGTTGCCGGGCCGCCCTGCAAAAAATATCGGTTAAAGTATGCACCAATCCTGAGGTCGCCTTATTAGGCGCACTCAGTTACGCAAAACAAACGACTAAATTAAAACCATGAAAATTGGCGTCCCCAAAGAAATAAAAGACCAGGAAGGCCGGGTTGCAATTACCCCCACCGGCGCACATTATTTAATTCAACAAGGACACCGGGTTCTTATTGAGGCTGATGCCGGATTAGGCTCAGGCTTCAGCAATGGGCAATATCAACAGGCCGGTGCGCAGCTGGTTCCTACTGCGGCCGCCTGGGATGTTGACTTGGTCGTCAAAGTAAAAGAACCGCTGGAATCCGAATACCCCCATCTGGATCGGCAGATAATTTTCACCTATTTTCATCTGGCCGGCGTGACGCCGAGTTTGACGCAGGAGCTGTTAAAAAAAGGCACAACAGCGATTGCCTACGAAACACTGGAAGATGAGCATGGACACCTGCCTCTGCTTGCGCCGATGAGCGCCGTGGCAGGCAACATGGCGACGCTGATGGGCGCTTATTACCTTGCCGAATTCAATCAAGGCAAGGGCGTACAACTAGGCAAAGTATTAGGCAAACGGCACGGCAAGGTTGTTATCATCGGCGATGGCGTAGTCGGACAACATGCCGCCCAAGTGGCTAGCGCCATGGGAGCCAACGTGTTTGTTGCCGGTATTGATCAAGCGAAAATGCAAGAAATAAAAACCGCCTTATTGCCGAATGTAGAGTTCTTTTTATCGAGCCCTGGAAATATCAGGGATCATATAAAAGAGGCCGATTTGCTCGTGGGGGCTGTGCTCATTCCTGGAGCGAAAGCCCCCAAAATAGTCGACGAAGACATGATAAAGTCGATGGCTAAAGGGTCGGTTGTTGTCGATGTCAGCATTGATCAGGGCGGTTGTATAGCTACATCAAAGCCGACCTCGCATACCAATCCGGTATTCATCAAACATGGCGTCATACATTATTGCGTGACCAACATGCCCGGCGCGTATCCCAGGACATCAACCATCGCCTTATCCGACGCGACATTACCTTATATCCTGAGAATAGCCAATGCAGGGAAAGAGTCTTTAATTACTGATAAAACACTGGTAAAAGCGATTAATGTCTGCGATGGTAAAATAACTTGTAAAGCCGCAGCCGAAGGACTCGGCATGTTGGACAACTACCGACAGATTAGTCAGTTTTAAATAGTTTTACAGTGATATTTTAAGGTAGAATAAGGGGCTAAAGCCGATGTAGCTCAGTTGGTAGAGCAACTGATTCGTAATCAGTAGGTCGTGGGTTCGACTCCCATCATTGGCTCCATTTAAATATAAGGGAATCAACGAGATACAACATCATTGATTCCCTTTTTTATACCCTCCTTTAAGTGTTTGCGTGAATTTTGCGTAACGCGTTTACGCAGACCTTTTCAGCCGCTGCGATCAGGTTGCCCAATTCCGCAGACGAATAATGATCCGTCATCCTAGTCGATTTGTGCCCTAACAAATCCTGCCGATCTTCAAACGAAACATTTGCTGCCCTCAAGCGCCGCCCAAAGGTATGCTTTAAGTCATGGATTCTCACTTCCAACCCCGCGTTTTCTTGCCTTCTGCCAAGCCGAGTTATTCATCGTCTGAACCCGCTTGCCTTTATAGGTAAACACATACTCTGGATGCTGACCGCGTAATTGACTGATGACAGCTCTGGCCTCGCTGTTTAATACGACCACCCTTGTCGTCCTATTTTTAACGATTTGGGCTGGTATAATAAAAACACTGGCATCTAATTCTGGAATGTACTCTTCCCATTCCCAACGTAAAGAGCAAACCTCTTGCACTCTGCAACCCGTGTTAACCTTAAACAACGCCATTTTGGCTAAGTGATCCGGTAACTCATTAAACAGTTTTTCCTGCTGTTCCCACGAGAGTGGGTTAGGCTTTCTGGCATCAAGCTGAGGCAGCAGCTTGATTCTGGGCGAGGTGACTAGCCATGTCAAATCATGCTCATCAATCCATTAAGTGATGAATAATAGAAGGCGTTGGTTTGCTGTCATTGAGAATAAAAATGACAGCCTTATTACCTCATCTAAATTATATTTTCAAGTACTTTTAAGCACGATTGCCCTGCCTAGTCAATGCCTTTTGTTTAAGATTAGGAAAAAGTATGTACACTACACTACAACACAAGACTAGAAACCGGCAAGCTATTTGCGCTTATTAATAAAATAAAGAAATCGGGAGCAGGATCAGCATCGTTATTGCCATAAAGGCTATGTTTATTTGTATCGAAATAGAGCTGGCCCGGACTTGTAAATGATCCTGAAAAAGTGTCACCTACTGAGAGTGAAAAAGCATCGTCAACTGCTGTTGCTTTATTGGCATCAATGGCCGACAGATCAATCGTGTCATTTTCACCCGACATGTATTCAGAAGAAGCTATAAAAAAATCATCAATAATATCGCGACTCTTCGCTGTAATGCCGGTATCAGTTTCGCTGTTAAACTTAAATTGATCAGCGCCAGAGCCACCGGATAACCAATCTTGGCCAGCGCCTCCGGTGATTGTGTCATTACCGGGACCGCCCAGAAGCGTATCATTGCCGTTGCCGCCTGATAGTTGGTCTTGAAGGTATCCACCAGCGATCTGGTCATTACCATCCAGCCCATTTAAGATGTCATTTGATTGAGAAAATCTATCGCCAAATAGTGTTATCCCTTCATCACGCGGCGTACCGATAGGAATATTAGGATCAGCAACTGTAGTAACATCTTCCAGGTTTGTGAGCGCGATAGGATCAATGCGAAGTTGACTGTAGTTAACATCGCCACTACTGATGGTGGCATTAATAACATAAGATTGCTTGCCATCGAGGATAAAGTCATTTTGCCCAACGACAGTAAAGCGTTGCTCTGTTTGCCAATTGCTTGGGGTAAAAGTGAGTGTGGGATGAGTCACAATCCCTTCTGTAAGGTCGCTACTGGTAAAGGTAACCGACACGTCCTTCGTGGGCGCAGTGGCTAATTTCATGCTGACGACCGCGGTATCGCCATCCTCACCGGTTAATAAATCATTTTTGGCAATAATAAAAGCAGGAACAGCAGTGACATTAATGGTCAACGTGTTGGCTATATCGCTGGTGTTTTCCCCACCGTTAACTTTGCCGCCATCGTCTTGTACTTTAAAGTTGAAATTGGCATAACTGTTGCCGTTGGCATGGGCAGCCGGGATGAACTTTAATGAACCACTATTTAATGCGGTCGTGCTAATCACTTGATTAGCGGTGACTGGCGCACCATTTAATTGCAATTTACCCGCTTTCGGTAGACTGCTGATCAGCACATACGCTAAGCCATTGGCAGGGCTATCGTTGATATCGGCAAAACCAAAATTAGTTGCGCTAAAAATGAACGGAGTATCTTCTAGGGTAGTGATGCTGCTATCAGTACCGGTCGGTGCGTCATTTACGCCAGTGCCATTAAAAGTCAACGTTCCGGTAATAGCGGGAGCGATACCGTCTGAAATAGATACGGATGCGCTGGCGTTGCTGTGTCCGTTAGCACTGGGTACAAACGACAATGAAGCAAGAGCGGTATTAACCGCTGTTTTGGTGCCTGATACTGTCCAAATGCCCGTGGCAGCATTAAAAACTTCACCGTTGCCTGAGTTAGCGGTTAACGAACCAACAGCATTCTTGCCGCCCGCGAGCGTAATGGTTGCAGTAAAGGTATTGGTATCAGGGTCGGTGATGACAATATCAGCAATAGCAGTTGTTTTATCTTCGGTATAAGCAACAGTTTGATTGATATAGGTCGCAGTTGGGGCTGTATTTGTCGTGAAACTCAGAGTAGCAGCATCACTAATGCCCGTATAAGCAGTCCCCGCTAAATTTTTGATTACACCGGAAGCCATTTGTACGTTATAGCTGCCGGCCTTCAAATCCTGCGTCGGGTTAATGGTGACAGTGCTGTCTTTGATAGTAACTTGGCTGGTATCTGTTACTGAGATGGTGCGGGTGTCTTTGCCATTGCTGATTAGGATATTGCCGGAACCGGCCTGCACCGCTTCGCTGAAAGTCAGTATGATATTGCTGCTTATAGCTACGGTGGCTTTATCAGTTGGACTGCTACTAATTAGTGTTGGAGCTGTAGTGACATCGACAAGGGTTAACGTTGCTGTAGCGGTAGCGGTAGTGTTTAACAATACCGAGACATCGTCACTGTGACTGTTCGCGGTAGCCAAATCCAGCTTGCCATCGCCGTTGAAATCGGCACTGATGACTGAACGGGGGGAAAAGCCCACTGACACCGTAGCCGTTCCCGAAAAACCGCCGTTACCATCGCCTAAGCGTACCGAGACATCGTTACTGTTACCGTTCGCGGTAGCCAAATCCAGCTTGCCATCGCCGTTGAAATCGGCACTGATGACTGAACGGGGGGAAAGGCCCACTGGCACTGTAGTCGTTCGCGAAAAACCGCCGCTACCATCGCCTAAGAGTACCGAGACATCGTTACTATTACTGTTCGCGGTAGCCAAATCCAGCTTGCCATCGCCGTTGAAATCGGCACTGATGACTGAATAGGGGGTGAAACCCACTGACACCGTAGCCGTTCGCGAAAAACCGCCGCTACCATCGCCTAAGAGTACCGAGACATCGTTACTGTTACTGTTCGCGGTAGCCAAATCCAGCTTGCGATCGCCGTTGAAATCGGCACTGATGACTGAATAAGGACTGGCACCCACTGATATAGCCGTTCCCGAAAGAATGCTCTTACCACCGATTAAGCGTACCGAGACATTGTGACTGTTACTGTTCGCGGTAGCCAAATCCAGCTTGCCATCGCCGTTGAAATCGGCACTGATGACTGAATAAGGCGCGATACCCACTGGCACTGTAGTCGTTCCCGAAAAACCGCCGATACCATCGCCTAAGCGTACCGAGACATCGTGACTGTTACTGTTCGCGGTAGCCAAATCCAGCTTGCGATCGCCGTTGAAATCGGCACTGATGACTGAATAGGGGGTGAAACCCACTGACACCGTAGCCGTTCCCGAAAAACCGCCGTTACCATCGCCTAAGAGTACCGAGACATCGTGACTGTTACTGTTCGCGGTAGCCAAATCCAGCTTGCCATCGCCGCTGAAATCGGCACTGATGACTGAATAAGGACCAGATCCAACACTAACCTTAGTTAAAGGAGCAAATGAACTGTCGCTTGCCGCCGCCAACTGATACCCGGTACCGCTACCCAACGTTAAGCTCACCGTTTCATTAGGGTCAGTCACGGCATCAGTGAGAGCCGCGACATTTAACGTCGCACTAGTTTGTCCAGCGGCAATGGTGAACGTGCCAGTGTTTTCCCCCGCCGTGACCGTGTAATCCTTGCCTAACGTCGCAGTACCCGACAACGAGTAATTTACAACTAAACCACCCACAGGCGCAGGACTGTCCAAGGTGACCGTAAAAGTGCCCGCCGTTCCGCCTTCTTTCACGGGCGCGCCCCCGGCTGCCACCGTTACATCAGGCACCGCAGCCACCTTAACCGTGGCTTGCACAGGGCTTGCCGACTCCAAACCACCATTATCTTTAGCCACTACCGTAAAGGCATTCAGTATGCCATTGGCGTTTGCCGCCGGAGTCCAATAGGCTTGATGGTCGGCATCAATGATGTTGTTGGTTGAAGCATTCCAAGGGGATGAGCCAATTTTGAGCGTACCGCTGCTGACGGCTTTAACGGCAAAGGCTGTCACTGTGCCGTCAACATCGGCTTGGTTGCCTTGAGTTTTTAAATTATAAAAAGTTACATTAACTTGGCTGTCTTCATCGCCTCTGGCAACTGTTGAGGTTAAAAAGCGAGTTATGGTAGGGGCGTCGTTGACGGCGGTAACCGTAACCGTTTGTGCGGCAGAACCCACCCCGCCGTTTTTGTCGGTAGCGGTAAAGGTTACGGTACGGTCTGTTGTGCCGGGCGCATCGCCGTTATTAGTGAATTTAATCGCTTGGGCGGCGCTTTGTACTAAGGCATTGGTCGCCGCTGCATTAAAAGTTAATGTCCATGTTGTACCATTGCTGACCGAAGCGGCACTGGCCGTACCAATTGCAGTGGTGTTGGACATCAGCACCTTGCCCGTGGTCGTGGTATTGAGCCAAATGCCGCCGTTGTTGGTTGTTGGTAAGGCTAAACCATCTTCAGCCGTGTTATTGCCGGTGATTTGAATTTTAAGTGAGCCGCCGTTCCAGTCGGCATCGCCATTGGCATCATTAATGGTAATCGCATTGGCTACTGCAAGCGGGGTTTGTTCGGTGAAGGCGGTGGTGGCGCCTGCTGTGACAACGGGAGCGGTATTAGACGGCGGCACATCGACAAGGGTTAACGTCGCTGTAGGATTAGTTAATGAACTACCTAACTGATACCCAACACCACTCAGCGTTAAACTCACCGTTTCATTAGGGTCAGTCACGGCATCACTGAGAGCCGCGACATTTAACGTCGCACTGCTTTGTCCAGCGGCAATGGTGAACATGCTAGCAGTGACCGTGTAATCATCGCCTAACGTCGCAGTACCCGACAACGAGTAATTTACAACTAAACCACCCTCAGGCGCAGGGCTGTCCAAGGTGACCGTAAAAGTGCCCGCCGTTCCGCCTTCTTTTACGGGTGCGCCCCCGGCTGCCACCGTTACATCAGGCACCGCAGCCACATTAACCGTGGCTTGCACAGGGCTTGCCGACTCCAAACCACCATTATCTTTAGCCACTACCGTAAAGGCATTCAGTATGCCATTGGCGTTTGCCGCCGGAGTCCAAAAGGCTTGATGGTCGGCATCAATGATGTTGTTGGTTGAAGCATTCCAAGCGGATGAGCCAATTTTGAGTGTACCGCTGCTGACGGCTTTAACGGCAAAGGCTGTCACTGTGCCGTCAACATCGGCTTGGTTACCTTGCGATTTTAAATTATCAAAAGTTACGTTAACTTCGCTGTCTTCATTGCCACTGGCAACTGTTGAGGTAAAGGTCGTTATGGTAGGGGCATCGTTGACGGCGGTAACCGTAACCGTTTGTGCGGCAGAACCCACCCCGCCGTTTTTGTCGGTAGCGGTAAAGGTTACGGTACGGTCTGTTGTGCCGGGCGCATCGCTGTTATTAGTGAATTTAATCGCTTGGGCGGTGCTTTGTACTAAGGCATTGGTCGCCGCTGCATTAAAAGTTAATGTCCATGTTGTACCATTGCTGCCCGAAGCGGCATTGGCCGTACCAATTGCAGTGGTGTTGGACATCAGCACATTACCCGTGGCCGTGGTATTAAGCCAAATGCCGCCGTTATTGGTTGTTGGTAAGGCTAAACCATCGCCAGCCGTGTTATTGCCGGTGATTTGAATTTTAAGTGAGCCGCCGTTCCAGTCGGCATCGCCATTGGCATCATTAATGGTAATTGCATTGGCTACTGCAAGCGGGGTTTGTTCGGTGAAGGCGGTGGTGGCGCCTGCTGTGACAACGGGAGCGGTATTAGACGGTGCATCGACAAGGGTTAACGTCGCTGTAGGGGCGGTGGTGTTTAATAATACCGAGACATCGCCGCTGGTATTGTTCGCAGCGGCTAAATCCAGTCTACCGTCGCCGTCAAAATCGGCACTGATGACTGAACAGGGATTAGTGCCCGCTGATAGCGTAGTCGTCCCGCTAAAACCGCCGTTACCATCGCCTAAGCGTACCGAGACATTGCTACTGAGAATGTTCGCGGTGACTAAATCCAGTTTGCCATCGCCATTGAAATCGGCACTAATGACTGAAAGGGGGCTAGAACCCACTGGCACCGTAGTCGTTCCCGAAAAAACACCGTTACCCTTGCCTAAGCGTACCGAGACATCGTTACTGTCTATGTTCGCGGTGGCTAAATCCAGCATGCCATCGCCGTTGAAATCGGCACTGATGACTGAATAAGGCCTGGTACCCACTGGCACCGTAGCTGTTTCCAAAAAACCGCCCTTACCATCACCGAAACGTACCGAGACATTATTACTGTTACCGTTCGCGGTAGCCAAATCCAGGTTGCCATCGCTATTGAAATCGGCACTGATGACTGAATAAGGATTGTCGCCCACTGGCACTGGCACTGTAGCCGTTCCCGAAAAACCGCCGCTGTCATTGCCTAAAAGTACCGAAATATCGTTACTGCCCGAGTTCGCGGCGGCTAAATCCAGCTTGCCATCGCCGTTGAAATCGGCACTGATGAATGAACTGATGAATGAAGAGGGAGAAGTAGCCACTGATAGCGTAGTCGTCCCGCTAAAACCGCCGGTACCATTGCCTAAACGTACCGAGACATCGTTACTGTTACCGTTCGCGGTAGCTAAATCCAGCTTGCCATCGCCATTGAAATCGGCACTGATGACTGAAAGGGGATAAGTACCTACCGATACCGTAGTCGTCCCACTAAAACCGCCATTACCATCGCCTAAGCGTACCGACACATCGTTACTGTTACTGTTCGCGGTAGCCAAATCCAGCTTGCCATCGCCGTTGAAATCGGCACTGATGACTGAATAGGGACCAGATCCAACACTAACATTAGTTAAAGGAGCAAATGAACAGTCGCTTGCCGCCAACTGATACCCAGTACCACTACCCAGCGTTAAGCTCACTGTTTCATTAGGGTCAGTCACGGCATCACTGAGAACCGCGACATTTAACGTCGCGCTGGTTTGTCCAGCGGCAATGGTGAAACTATTGGCAGTCACTGCGGTGAGGTTTGTTCCCACTGCAAAATTGTAATCAGTGCCGAATGTTGCCGTACTGCCTATGATGTTGAAATACACCGTCAAATCAACTGGCGATGGGGTATCTAAGGTAATAAGGTAAGCGCCGGTGGCTCCTTCGATAGCTGGTGTACCAGCGGATAAACTAATTTTAGGTTTTGCCATGTGAGTTCTAATGGGTTTAAGTGTTGATGATGTGCATGATAACGGTTGTATTACAGGATACTCAACCTTAAATGAGTTGAAAAGGCCGCGACTAGGCTGTCGAGATAAGCCCCATTGCCCCGAAGTTGCGGTTTCGCTAGATGATTTTTTAAACTGAATGACTTACATGCTAATTTTGCAAAAAGCTATCATGAAAACTATTTACGTATCCTCAATGTCAGTGTCGATTTAGGCGAAGCCAGTACGATTGCTTTAGCCCTGCAATTGCCTGGAGACAACGTAATGATTTTGGATGATTTAAAAACCAGAAAATTAGCGAAACAATTGCAGCTTAAGTTTACGGGTTTGTTGGTGTTTTACTTAAAGCTAAACAGCAGCATGTCATTGTTTCTGTTGGTGATGTTTTGATTCGCTTAAAACAGGCCAATTTCAGGATTTCTGAAGACTTGGAAAAAGAAGTTTTGAGATTGGCGGGGGAATAGTGAGACAACAGGGAATCCTTTATTCTTGGCGAGTAAGAAGAAAAATTATGAAAGCATCCGAATTACAACTCGCTAATACCCACTGCGCTAACGCTTGGGGCACTAGAAATCCAGACTTGATTACATCGCTTGTCGCTATCAAGTGTGCCGCACAGTTGGCAAGGCAAACGGCAATACCCCCCCTTTTTCAATTTAAAATAGATGCCTTAAATGTGATTTCAAGACGGGGCGCCAAAGCAGAATTTCCTTCCTTGGAGAAATAAGCGACTTCTCCGTTAATATTCTGGATCTCCTGTGTCACATTCAGCAGCCATCCTGTCGTCCCGTCTTTTACATCATCGGAGACATCCCATGTAACCTCATCTCCGCTCTTGAGGCCATTGGTATGCACGAACGGGGCCGCAGTGCTGGGTTTGGCGTCTCCGCCCGCGCCGATAGTGCAATCTTTCTCGGTGTTGCTGATGTCAGTATCGATATTACAGTTCCAGGTAATGCCATTGCCGCTTCCGGCTGTTCTCAAGCTTTCAGCCACGCCTAGCCACTGTCCGTTTCCTTCAGGGAAGCTTGCAGCCTTCAGCGGATGGGCAACAACATTCCGTCCATAATTCCCCCATCCGCCGAGATTTTGTTGCACAGTCATCACCAGTCTGGCTGTATCGACATTAGCACGGTTAATAACCGAGAAATCGAACGCCACGACGGTGCGTATTAAATTGCTCCCGCTTGCATCATCCGGCCTCAGGTGAAGCTCCGGGCTGGCGCCGTCGTTCCGGTTCGGCGCATCCTGCACCAGCGTACTATCCTGCTTCACACTCAGCACAATGGGTAATTTACCTGAGGATATACAGGCATTGCCTACCAAAATGCCGCGTCCACAGAACTTCGCCAATAAAATATTCTCATGCACGCCCGCAAACAGAAGCTTATCGGTATCGATTACCTCCAGCGCCGCTTGCGGCATCGTGAGCCCATTTGAGCAATCAAGGTTAAAGTGGTGTTCAAGCACGAGCTGGTCAGTGACCGGCCCTTTCAGCTCAGCGCGTATGTCCCACAGCACCGCCGACCAGATTTCGCCATCCTTATGCACCTCGTTAACGAGGTCATTGGGATATTGTTTACTGCCATCGACGCGGCGCAGGCAGGTCGGAACGGTACTGCTGTAAGGGCTGGAGTCCCATTCGCCGACACAGGCGGCATTTAATGCCTGATATGTCGCATCGCCTTTATCCGCATAGAACGACGCAGCAAAATAATCGCCGAAGCCTTCGCCTATTGCGCGGGCATCGTTCTCTTGGGGGATATAGCTACCACCGGGAAAGCACAGCGGATTCTGGTTATGCTGGATCGCATGACCGAACTCGTGAACGATAATATCGGCATCTTCGCCATCATCCACCCCGCCATCGCCAAAGTACAACACCCCGCGTCCATTGTCCGCCAAGGGACTGTAAAACGACTCGTCATTGGTATACCAGTGAGCAACCGCACGGGTCGGAAAGTTGCGAATAGTCGCGTTACCTTTGGCATCCTGAAAACTCAAAATATCGCGTAGGTAGCGTTGCACCGAATCGACTGCATTGTAGATCACCACTTGCTCGAATTCCGGCTGGTCGCGCGTATAAAAATAGGCCCTGTTCGCATTAGCGGCGTCGGGACACACGCCGTCGAGCCGTGGGCAAGTCGGGGTATCATAGGTCGCCAGATCGACAAACTCGCCCTTGAGCAAGGTCGTTCCCCCATCAAGGCCAAGCAGATCGACTGCAATTCGCTGTCCGTCCAGTTCTAAACTGATCGCATCGTCGTTGTCCTTTAAATCGAGTATGCCGGACGTCTGGATCGGATTGGGATCATTAGCCATACCGGTGCCCTCCGCAAATGCGCTCTGATTTTCCTGTAACAGTCTGGCACCGGTGTTGGCGTCCACAAGGGTATAAAAATCTCCCTGGGGATTGCGGGTTTGGGTCTTCACTGTCCAGACCAGCTTAACGCTTTGATCGCCGATCGGAAGCCAACTGAGTTCCGCCTTGGTTCGCGCCAGTAGTTTAGGCCATGAATCATTCGAAAATCGGCGAATACCCTCAAATGCAATGGTTTTGGCGGCCTTCCTTGAAATCGCCGGGGTCGCTGCCCCCACCATGAACGGGTCGCTGATATAACTGGCGTGAATCGTCGTCACCCGTCCGCTTGACCGTTGGTGGATTGAAATGAAAGAGTTCAGTACCGGAAAATTCTCAAAGGTCTGCTGAAAACGGGTCACAGTTCGGGTTAAGCCGGTCTTGACGCTGACAACCTTTAAGTCCGCCAGATCCGGGCGAAGCATCAAGGCTTGAGAATATGCCCTGAGGAAGGTCTTCGCATTTGCAGGAGGAGGCTCTTTCTTGTTGGCTTGCGTATCACAACCCGTGAAGGTTATCGCCTTGTGCCAACGCCGGACGTCCAAGCATGGCACGTCGGGGCCTGCGGGCTGGACGGGCGGAATCCAAACCGGATGGGGGTGAAATTTATTTTTAGTTATTGGCGCGCTCATTTCGGGAGGCTTGGCTCCGAAAGCTGAAACAGCTCCGAAAAGCTCCAGGCCGATTAGCAAGCATCCGCGTAACATTTTATGTTTGTTCATATACTTACAACCTTCAAGTGGGCGATGACATAGCGTCATCTGTAATAGAATTCGAGCGTCGAAAAATATAGCTTTAGGGTAACGCGCAAAAAATAAACTACCTCATCCTATAATCTTGGCGCCTTGGCAGCTAGAAAAATGGAACACGGATGACACGGATTAAACAGATAATCACTGATAAAACAATTAATTATATTTATTAAAAATCCGTTCAAATCCGTCTCATCGGTGTCATCCGTGTTCTATTGTATTTAATTTAGGTAGTTTATTTATTGCGAGTTGCCTAGAGAACAGGATAAGCCTGAGCAATTTTAGTCCCTTGTTTATAATGAACATCTTGCTGCGCTGTGCAGCAGACATTACTTCTCGCTTCAAAGAGAACAATAATGTCGGAACCGCCAAACTGAAAGTAAGATATTTCTTCTCCTTTGCGTAGCGTTACGCCCACTTCCGCTGTGATGACAACAGAGGAAACCTGCGCCATGCCTATAGGTAAGACGGCCACCATGCCAATGGGCGTATCAAGTACCACCACGCCGCGAGCTTGAGCAAACTGATAGCCTGCATTGTCAGGCGCTTCAAATTCCAAGCGATGACAACCCTCCGGGTGATCCTTAATGGGGACAGTTTGCACATTCAAATACACTTGCCCTGGGATTACCCGAGCTTCCACTACTTTTCCGGCTACCGGGGTATGCTGACGATGATAGTCAGTGGTATTAAGGAAACTATGCATGAACATGCCGTTAATGAAGCAATCCTTGTATGGACTGCCCTCCATCAGCTCCTGTATTTTCCAGTGCAGGTTTTTGACGGTAACATGTGAATCCGTTCGAATTTCCCATTGACCGGCAAAAGTGGCATCCGCCGGCGACACGATAATATGTTGATCACACAACGCGGCGACCGGTCGCATCCCCGGTTTGTAATTTCTGGCAAAAAACTGGTTAAAGGTTTTCCAATCACCATGCGGACGAATATAGTCGTCCATGTTGTAATTAGACGATTTATACATCGATTCAATCGATTCAGCCGTTAACGATTCCGGCGTATCAAGAAACTCGCCCATTGCCTTGGCGTATTTCACCATCCATGCGAATAGCGGTGTCTGAGGCAGCGTATGATCGTGCGGTATTATTTTATTCTGCAACTCTAAAACCGGATGCTGATCAAGTATGAAATAGAATTCAGCCAGACGGTTGTAGATTTCTTTACCCGGCTCGTTTTCTGTTGGAATCCAATAGAGTAACGCGTTAATCCAGGCTAAATAGTCTTGAAGATTTTTGATATGCCTGATTTGTAGTATGTTTTTCTTATGGGCGTTGGCGATGGCCTCATTGAATTTATCTTCCCATTGATTAACTTTAATCAGTTCTATTAAGTCCTGAACAACCTTGTGTGACGGGGGCATGTTTATCTCCTCATTGATCAGCGTAATGGCAAAACCATTGTATCTATTCCTCTAAATCACTCTGTTCGCTGGCACACACAAGATCGAACAACCAGCTAATTGTTACGGCCAAACTGGGAACGCCAAGCTGGGGCTTGGCGTTCCCGGCCACTCATTTAAAACTGTCCCGGCTTATGTTGGTAGCCTCTCACCCTAAGTCCCTTTCTACCCACTGCCGATTTTCCTGCACCAGCGCCTTCAACTGTTCAGATAATTCATCCCGCAACGCAATGAGTTCATCCAAGCCCGCCAGCGCCTCCTGATTACGCCCCTGGATTTTTAGTTCACACAATTTCACCCCCAGCTCATGCACTTGCCGGTGTAATGGCTCGATGGCCTGATGGACTATCTGCGCGCCATGACGGATCAGGCCTCCGCTATCCAACCACGCGCCAAAGCGGCACTGGTGGTAATCCAGCAACGGCGAGACTTCAAGCTCACCCTTGAGGTAGTTTTCCATGGTTGTAATCCAGGCGCTAAGCTCGACATCGGCAAAGAGCAGCGGTAAATCCTCGCGACTGAAGGCAGACAAGTTGCTCCAGGATGGATGGGTGCGCCATACAGCCGACCAGCCCGGCAACGCGTGAGCAGGCATTGGGTGCGCGATGCCGTAACCTTGGCCCAGTTCACAGCCGAGTTGCAGCAACATTTCACCGTGTTTCACGGTCTCGACCCCTTCGGCAATAATCTCGCGGCGAAAGGCGACGGCCAAACCTAACACTCCCTCAAGAATTGCCAAGTCATCCGGGTCGTCCAGCATGTCGCGCACGAAGCTCTGGTCGATTTTGAGCAAGGTGAACGGCAAACGTTTCAGGTAAGTCAGCGAGGAATAACCGGTGCCAAAGTCGTCCAACGCAAATTTCACCCCAATCTTCCGGCAGTCCTCAATAACTTGGGATGCTCTGGCTAAATCTTCCAGGGCGCTGGTTTCCAGCACCTCTATCTCCAAGTCGCCCGGCCTGACGCCAGGATGCGCCGCCAACAGTAAACTCAAATGCTCAACAAAATCTGGATGTTGCAACTGACGAGCGCCGACATTGACGCTGACTGAAATATCCAATCCGGCATCATACCAAAGTTCTATCTGAGTCAGGGCGTTGTCGATCACCCACTCGCCAAGTTCGATGGACAGCTGATGATCCTCGATCATCGGCAGGAACAACGCCGGAGACAGCAGGCCTTTTTCCGGGTGTTGCCAGCGAATCAAGGCCTCAGCGCCGATGAAGCGACCGGTGCGCATGTTCACCTTGGGCTGGTAATACAACACGAATTCTCGCTCGATCAAAGCGTGCTGGATACGCTCCAGATTTTCATGGTGATCGCGGACGTTGCGATCTTGCTCATCGTCGAAGACATGATAGCGGTTCTTCCCGGCCAATTTGGCCTGGTACATAGCTTGGTCGGCCTGACGCAGCAGTTGATCCGCGTCCACGTCTTCCTCCTGCGGATAAAAGGTGACGCCGAGACTGGCCGAGACCTGGAGCATCAGGTCGCCGACAGCTACCGGCTTGGCCGCCGCCGCAACCAGCCGAGTGAGCATCGGGAGGCTGGCTTCGATGCTGTCCAAGTCGATCAGTACGGCAACAAATTCATCGCCACCGAGACGAGCGAGCGTGTCGCCTTGGCGCAGGGCCTGCTTCATATAAGCAGCCATGACCGTTAGCAATTGGTCGCCGACGACATGTCCGTGATTGTCGTTGATCGTCTTGAAGCCGTCCAAATCAAGATAAGCCACCGCTAATTGATCACCGCGCCGATGGGCTTGGGCCATGCCCTGTTGCAGACGATCAGCCAACAGCACACGATTAGGCAAAGCGGTTAGCGCATCGTAATGGGCAATATGTTCCAACTTTTCAAGAACGCTAAGACGCTCGGCTTTTGAACGAAGATTGCAGATACCGAAGGCTAAATCATCAGCCAGTTCGGTCAACAGGCTGATAATCTCTTCGGTAAACTCGTAGGCTTGAGCTCCATAAACAACCAAGATGCCAGAACCATGCGTCCCGAGTTTAAGCGGAATGGCGGCGATAGTTAAATAGCCTTGCTGTAAGGCCAGCCCTTGCTCAGATACATGCTGCGCATCGTTGCGTATATCGTGACATACAACAGTCTGTCCGGTTCGAATGGCGGTTCCTACTATGCCCTGCCCGTACTCTTCATCAGCCCAGGTTAAATTCAAAACGTCAAGAAGTCCTTCCTCAATCCCCCCGGCCGCCAGCATCCGAATATGTTTATCCATGCCCAGCTCCGCATAGCCCACCCAGGCCATGCAAAAGCTCCCTTCCTCGGTCAGCACCCGGCACATCTCATGGGCAAGTCCCGGTTCATCCGAGGCGCGAACCAAGCTTTCGTTGCAACGGCTAATGGTGCGGTACATCTGACCGAGGCGCTGGCTATTTTCTTCGGCCAGCCAGCGACGGGTGATGTCACGAATATTACATTGGATCACTCTGGTGTTATCCACCAAGTAGACATTGCTGACGAACTCCACATGCACGATTTTCCCCTGTGCAGTTTCCAACGGGATGTCCTCATAGCGCACATAGTCTTGCTGCTGCAATTCCAGAAACTTTTCCTTACTTGCCGCGACATTTTCCAAGGAGCGTAAATCCCAAATATGCTTGCCGAGACAGTCTTCAAGCGAATAACCCAATAGTTCAGTGATGAATGGATTAGCGTCTACCACCATGCCGGTCTCAGCATCCAGAATCAAAATGCCGTCTTTGGCCGATTCGAACAAACGCCGATAGCGCTCCTCTGAAGCATGAGCCCTGTTACGTTCGCTAATGTCACGTACAATGCCGGTGGTGAACCATTTACCGTGGATATTCATAGCCGACAAGGAAAGTTCGATGGGGAACTTGGTGCCGTCCTTATGCAAAGCAGATAGCTCGATGGTCTTGCCGATCGTAACGCCATCCCCGGTTTTGCTAAAATGCGCCATGCCTTTCAACGCCACCTCATGGAATTGAGGTGGCGCCAGGAAGCCGAGCAGCACATGTCCAACCACCTCTTTCTGGCTGTAACCGAAAATCGATTCAGCCGCAGGATTCCAGGCGGTGACCAAGCCACTGTCCTTGTCGACAGTGATAATCGCATCGCGCGCTATCTCAGTAGCGCGACGAACATTCGCTTCCGCCGCTTCAACCTGCCGCTGCGCGGTGATGTCGCTAAGTATATGCAGGGCGTAGAGAAACCCGCCCTGCTCATCGCACACGTTATAACCTTTGGAAAGAAAAAGCTTCGCACCGGCATTTACCTCCTCCTGACTGCTGTCGTGTCCTGTTTTGTTCGCTGCATTCCTGCATCCGGGCAAAGGCCCGGTTCCCAACGGAAAAACTTCCCAATAGGGCTTGTCCAGCGCTTCCGCCTCAGTCACGCCAGCTTCACGGCAATAAGCGCGATTAACGAGCAACACACGAAATTGTGTATCGTGAAGAAACACCGGGTCCTCAATGGCGTCAAAAATATAACGCCATATTTTTGGATTCATTGCCATGCTCCCCAGTTGAGCAGAGTTACCCAACTGCGCTCACCTTGGTCGCTTTCATATTGCCGCCTCCTGTTGGTCATGATCTATTTTGCTCGGATTCCCAAAACTGCAATGCTGTTTTCCAGCAGTCGCACAAATAATATTCCGGCAAACTGAACACAGTCGGTGCGGTAACGAACATAGGAACGTAACAAGAAATAAAGTGCCACAAACGGCATCGTTCCCACGCCGGAGCGCTCGTTTTTATACACAAGTGTCTGCGGGACTCCGCGTCAACCACTCGTTCCCACGCGCCGCGCTCATCGTTATACACAAGTGTCAAAATACCTTTTCTGCAACCTGGAAGGTTGCCAGCCATTAGCCGGGGGTTGAGCGTAGCGACACCCCCGGTTAATGCGAAAAAAAACCACGACCCTGGAAGGGTCGCAGTCACCGTTTTGTACGGATAAGGGTTTTATTCGCACAATGCAGAATTTTAATAATTATAAATAAATTCAATGCATTAAAGATAAAACTGC
>SCPZ01000049.1 GCA_004299305.1 Methylobacter sp. | reverse complement strand
ACGGTTCGTTTAGAATTTTATGGCTAAATCATCCTATTGAAAAATATATTGTTACGCCAAGACCTTCCAGGTTTTAAAAACCTGGAAGGTCTAAATACGGTCGAAGTCTGAATAGTTACAAACCAATCAGTGCGCGGAACTTTGACGGTTTCAGTCGCTAAATTTTGTTGTGGTGGTTTTATAGATTCAGGTTCAAGCGCCATAAAAATAACTTCGGTACGGCGGTGACGAAACTCAGGCGGAATCGGAATCACATCTTGCGGGTCTTCAATAATTTGACGGGTGGCTAGCATGGTTTATGCTCCTGATTGTTTGAAATTTCTGACGTCGATTTTTCCGGTGACGGCGGCGGAAATTATCGACTACGCAAGGCTGGGATAATCTGAAATGCTCCCGTAAAAAATTCCCGATCATAGGTAATAATTGGCATCGCTTCCAGTTCAGCTTGCGCCATTAACATCCTGTCAAAAGGGTCACGATGATTAATATCCAGGCTTCCGGCTTTTAATGCATGCGCCGTAGTCATGGATAACGTTTGAAATCCCATTTGTTGCAGTATTGCCGGGTAGTTTTCCATTAGGATCTTGGCTTCCGGCATCTTACCTATACGATACTTGGTAGCAATTTCCCAAGCGGATGCACTGCTGACAAAAATTTGATGCTCCGGGTTTTTAATAATTGCCCGACTTTCAGCACACAATTTAGGATCATCAAATACCCACCACAATAAAACATGGGTATCGAGCAAATAATTCATTCCCATGCGTCTAATTCCGTATCCGGCAAAGGCTCAAAAAACGCGTCACCTAATTGGCCTTTTAAAAATCCAGGTTTACGTTCTACTGCTGTTGATTCCGGTTCAAGCGCCATAAAAATAACTTCGGTACGGCGGTGGCGAAACTCAGGCGGAATCGGAATCATATCTTGTGGGTCTTCAATAATTTGGCGGATGGCAAGCATGATTTATACTCCTGTTGCTTTGAAATTTCTTACGTCGATTTTACCGGTGACGGCGGCGGCGATTAGGGCTGTTCGGCGTTCTTGAAATAATATAATTTGGGCGGAGCATTTTTCTTCAATATTCTCAAAAGCTTCAAGCTTTCTCAATACAAACTCCATTATTTCGCGCCTTTCCATCTCGGGAGGAATTAATAAAGGCGTTTCTTTTATATTTGTTGATGATATTGAAGCTAAATTTGTACTTTGTTTAGCAACCATAAAAAAATAGAATTTTGCATAACTCGCGCTAGTTAATAAATCCAGCCATTCGGGCTCAATAGAGTATGGCCTAATCGCAAATACATGATTTTGATGAATACAGGGAACAACCCCAGATTTCCAAACAGCACCTCTGCCTAGCTTATCATTGTCTCCACCTTCATTCATAAGCACATCTCCATACTCTAGTGAATATCGTTGCAATTGTTCTGGCTCAATTGCCATTTCATGGACATCATTAAGATCTAAGTAACCATCTTGAACATTCGCCACCCGCAACATAGGAACACTTATATTAATTTTACCCGTTAAATCTTTTCCTTTAGGAATACCCGACTGTAACTTTGAAGTATGCTTTAAACGCCTCACGACCCAATGCTCCGGCACTTCCCCCAACCACTCAACCCCTGAGTCGCGCATCGGGGCATTGGGATTTAAACCTTTGGTCACGGCATGGCTAATGACGGCCTGACGTTTCTCTTTTAGCAGCTTGATCAGCTGTTGTTGTTTTTCGATCAGGGTGTCGATTTTGGCGGTTTCGTGGTCGAGGAATTTGGCGATATTTTCCTGTTCATCTACAAAAGGAAACGCGGCAGTAAAATTATTTACAACCTCTGATGGAACACGTTTCAAACCACCAGCCCCAGTCATAGCTGCTGTAGCTATATCCATAAAGCTATCTTCCTGCAAACGGTAATATAAATATCTGTTTGAAGCTTCTTCATTGACTCGGAGAACAAATATCTCAGTAGAACCAAAACCAATCTGATTAACCAATTCTTTCGCCACTGCAATATTTTTATTCTCAAAACATGGCGTGACTTTCGCCATTAAAATATCTTCATTTTGAAAATAGGTATAACCATCATAAACATCATCAATTAAACGCTCTTCGTCTAAAACAATTGAATTCGTTTTAAGTTTTTCCATTGGAACAAAACTACATTGTAAATTACGCTGAACATTAGGTTTCTTAGGAGTGAGCTCGGCAATATATTTTATTCGAGCTAAATGCCAGTGAGTAGGTACAGCACCCAACCACTCAATCCCAGAATCCTTATAGTCAGCATAAGCCTGATATTTCATGAAACAGAACGCGCGATTTCAATATCCTTGCGTAACCAATCGTTAATTAAAACCTGCATTTTTTCAGGATTAAAATCACATTTTTTATTCAAATAGGCCAAAACATCCGCATCCAAAACAATAGGGCTGGGAGCAAGTTTCGTATATTTATTCATTTGCTCATCGGTAAAAGCTCCGCAACTATGCAAATCACACGCTGTTTCGTAAATCGCATCAAGAATCGGGCTTTTTTTATTGCGTTTCATGGCTAATCTCCAATAAATTTTTACTTTTGATTGAGTTTACTAACTTTTCATCTGACATTGTGAGTAAATCTGCGGCAAAGTCTTTTAAAAATGACAGCTCTTTTGAGTTGATATTATCGCGTTGGTTTTTCTCAAATCCCAACACAAAAAACCACCGGTCATTTTTATTGGTCGCAATCAACGTGCGCACACTGCCACTTTTACCGCGCTTAGGTAGCGCAATGCGTTTTTTAAAAATGCCACCGCCTAAATCCGCATCAATCAAACCGCGTTCCATTTCAGCCACGGCATTTAAAAGTGCATTATCTGTTAACTCAGCTTTTTGCATCCAGCGTTCAAAAAAGCGTGTTTTAAAAATACGATTTTTCATTACATTCATCTCGGACAGGCATATCAATTTCATTGACAGCCATTGTCAGATAATCAGGCTTTCTGTCGTTCAACTCATCACGGCTTAATTTAAATTTTTCTGGCAGGGGCGAAAACTTTTCCGCTAGCTGTGTTTTGTCATTATCAGTAGATCGAGAAAAATCTTCGTCACTACCCACATTTGACATAGCTCCGAGTAAATTTTTCCAATGGCTTTTATTGCTCAGCGTTTTTGTTGTTGCATCATCAAATGACAAGACAATCCGAACTAAAACGCCATCGGGTACATCATCGGGAATACGGATAGTGTGTTGAAAAGCGGTGGTTTCAAATTCAATAGTTTGCATGGCTTTATCCTCTAATTATTTGCGGCAGCAGTGCCGACACTTTTGGCAATTGTCTCATTAGTGGCGAGAATTTTTCTACAGGCAGTATTTAGGAATGCACCTCTTGCAGCAACTTCATAATTTCGGCACTCACCGCATCCAAATCCGCATCGATCTCGGCCAAATCCCTCGGCGGCTGGTACTGATAAAAATGCCGGTTAAACGGTATTTCATAACCGACAATACCAATCTGCTGATCCTTGTGGTCTCTTTTGCCGGCATCTATCCAGGCATCGGGTACATGGGGTTGCACTTCTTTGATAAAGTAGGCTTCGTTAATAGTATTAACAGATTGAGAAGGATCAAGAGCAACGTTTTCATTGTCACGTAAGTCACCATCGGCTTGATATTCAATCACTTCGCCAGCCACGGCAAATAAACCATAGAGTGGATTGGCTTTGCCCTTATGAATTTTCTTGATGACTTTTTCAGCTGCCGGATTCTTCCAACTTACGGCATCCTTAATTTGCTTTTTCTCTTTGCTGTCTAAGCTAATAGCTTGTTGTTTACAGGCGATCTTTAGAGCATCGTCAAAGCCGTTCATGTCATCGTGCTGGACAGTACCGATGGCGATTTGTAATTGTTTGGCTTTACACAAAATTTGCTTTTGTTCTAACCATATTTTGGGCTCAAGCAAGTCTTTAACCTGCTTTTCTTTTAAGTCGCTAAAATGGCTTTTTATATACGCACGAATCTCAATTTCCTGCTCCGCTAAATTGCCATAAAATTCGCAACCTTTATCATCAGACCAACTTGTGCCGTATTCGCTATAGACCCACTTCATGGCAGTGTTTAATGCACCGGAAACAAAACGGCATTCTTCAATGCGTTCATCGCTAAACTGGAAGGATTCTCGCAACGGTCGTTCAATGGTGATACGCCGGTAGCCAAACTCATGGGTATTGAATAGCTTGCTGGCAAAGGTTTTGGCCGCGTCTGTTTTTGGATTAGCGGATTGACGACCGCGATTGCTTTTTTGTTCGGCGGGTTTATCCAACTCGCGAGCATCAACGACTGCAAAGCTGCCAAAGGTACGAGTAATCGTAGCAATGTCATCTTCATCCATGACATTACGTTTTGAACCCAACGACTTACGCATTTTGCTGCACAGATTGACGCCATTAATCAGCTGAACTTTGCCTTTGCGTTCTGCACACTTTTTATTGGACAGCACCCATATATAGGTGGAAATGCCTGTGTTGTAAAACATGTCAGTCGGCAGCGCGACAATGGCTTCCAACAAATCGGCTTCTAGGATGTAACGGCGAATCTCGGATTCACCGGAACCTGCACCGCCGGTAAATAACGGTGAGCCGTTAAGAATAATGCCAATACGTGCTCCGCCATCGGACGCATCGCGTAATTTGCTGATCAGGTGTAACAAAAATAACAAAGAGCCATCAGAGACGCGTGGTAAGCCAGGGCCGAAACGGCCATCAAAGCCTTTTAGGCTATGTTCGTCTTTGATGTCGGATTCAATTTTTTTCCAGTCCACGCCAAACGGTGGGTTGGATAGCATGTAGTCGAATTTATCGGCATACAGTTGGTCGTTGGATAGGGTATTGCCGAGCTTAATGTTTTTGACTTCCTGCCCTTTGATCAGCATATCAGCTTTGCATATTGCGTAGCTCTCAGGGTTGAGTTCCTGCCCATAACCACGCATCACGGCTTGTGGATTGAGTTCATGCACGTATTCCATGCCGGAAGAAAGAAAGCCGCCTGTGCCTGCGGTAGGGTCGTAGATGGTGCGAATGATACCCGGTTTGGTCAGTGCTTCATCATCTTCCATAAACACTAAGGAGGTGGTCAGGCGCACAATATCGCGTGGTGTAAAGTGTTCTCCAGCCGTTTCATTGGAACCTTCAGCAAAGCGGCGGATCAGCTCTTCAAATACCAGTCCCATGTCGTGGTTGGAAATGGCTTTGGGGCTTAAATCGGTTTGCCTGACCTTTTGGACAATTTTGTAGAGCAAGTTGGCATCGTTGAGCTGGCCAATAAATTCATTGAATTTAAAGTGTTCAAAAATCTCACGGGCATCTTTGGAGAAGCCTTGAATGTAGGATTCCAGGTTAGCGGCTATGCCCGCTTCACCGAGCTTGGACAAATCCATTTTGGAAATGTTAAAAAATGACAGGCCGCCTGTGGCTCTTAACAATAGCTTTTCTTGTGCCTCTTCGGGCAAGTTCATGGCTTGTACTTTTTCAACCTGAGTCAGCACCGCTTCTTTACTGTCTTCTAATACACCCTCAAGACGGCGTAACAAGGTAAATGGCAGGATAATCCGACCGTATTGGCTTTGTTTAAAATCGCCCCGTAATAAGTCAGCTAGAGACCAGATGTATGCGGCTAGGTTGTTGGTGTTTTGTGTCATTGCTAAGGTTTGCTAATTAAGTTTTTTAATTTGACGTCATTCGATGGCTGATAATTCCAGTGCTTCTCGTAGTTAGTGCCCTATAGCTACAGTGGTTTTATGATCTTTATTATCCAGTATGACTTGGAATTTTACTAAAGAAACCGGCAGCTTTTAACCTGGAAAAAGTGGAACATAGCAAAGATTGACCCCATTGATTACCATTCAGCACGTTCATCCTACGCTTTAAACACCCGGTTTGTTCTAGTATCGAAACTTTGCATCCTCTCCATTCTAATCGCTTCAAGGTCACTGAATATCTATATCCTCATTAAGAAGCTGACAAAATGCGATTCAATAGCATTCAAGGTGAGGTGTGCCGCATAAACCTAAAGCTCCATTTCTAAGCCGCTTCCAATACAACCTTGATGATAGTCGTGTAGTGACGGATCTCTTTGCCACTTATCGCAATGGACGAACTTTTCAAACATTCCAAAGAAAAGATCTCTGACGATAAGTTGGAATGGTTGGGTTTATTGCTGGAGTGCGCCGACCATGATGCAGCAAATTTAGCCAGTACACTTGAAACGCTAGCGACATTTTTTGTTGACGATAATGACTCTAACCTGTCTAGCAACGAAACTATGTCCAATATTCTATGGGGAATGTTTAATCAGGCTGCAACCATATCAGCGATGGTCATAGTCGGAGGTCATGCAGAAGATTTAGCCAGAGAGCGCAAAGCCGCCAAAGCCAAATAATAGGCCCAAGGCTAAAAACCAAGCATAATTGACTGATCGTGTTACAAGAACCGGCTAACCATGCCGGTTTTTTTTGCTCGCCCAATTGGGGGAGCAAAAAGCATATAGTCATCTTCCACCAATGGAGGAACATGAAGACGTTCTCAAAGGGAATATTCTCCTTTTGAGAAATTAAGCATTCTCAAGTCGGGGATTCCCGAAGCGGTTTTTTTCCGCTTCGGGATTATCTCGTATCACTTTTGATGCAGGGCAACCGGTGCGGTCTTTTTATGCGTGGTGATCAGCAGGTGTTGCGGTTGCATGAAAAATCGGTAATAACTTTCTAAAGTGTACCCGTATGAGTACCCGAAACCGCTATTTTGAGGATTTGCCAAATTATGTATTTTACAACTCTTTGATTCAATTGGTCGGGACGATAGGATTTGAACCTACTACCCCTTGTCCCCCAGAAAGGTAAATTAAGGTTTTTTAAGATTCAATCCGACTAAAATATTACTTATAGTCTTTTATTTTCATTGGTTTATTCTGTTTTAGTGTCCAGAGACGTACAATAAGATTTATTGAAATCCGGCAAAATTGTTGTACCGGTTGTTGTACCGGAAAATAGGACAGGTGAATCAAGTGGCAATCAATAAAATTACAGATATGGCCTTTCGGAATCTTAAAGCAAGTGACAGGGTTCAAATGATTTCTGATGGAGAGGGGTTAGTTGTCCGTGTTCGCCCATTATCAGAGGGAGGAACTATATCTTTTATGCTCTCTTATCGGATTGAAGGTAAACAGCGGCGAATTACCTTAAGGGCGCAAGGTTTAAAAGAAGCACGAGAGGAGCGCGATGATTACAGGAAGCTAGTCAAGCAAGGCAAAGACCCTAGCCTTGAAAGAACACTCAAGCTAGCGCGAGACCGACAACAACAAATTGATGAGCAAGAAGCCCTAACCAAGCTGAATGCACGGGTAACGGTCAATGATTTGTTTACCCGTTGGCATGACATCGATTTGATTAACCGCAAAGACCGAGCCGAAATAGCCAGAATGTTCAACAAGGATGTGTTGCCTGTCTTGGGTGATCTTTTTGTTGAGGATGTAAGGAAAGGCCATATCGGCTTAGTGATTGATAAATTAAAAATCCGTGGCGTAAATCATTTAGCAAGGAATCTTCTAAAGCTAATGCGCCAAATGTTCAGGTTTGCCGTTAGTCGTGACGTTATCGAATTTGATCCAACGGCAAGTCTTAGCGTGGCAAAGATGACCACCGCGCCTACAGAGCGCGACAGAACCCTAAGCGATATTGAAATCAGAGCATTGGCGCGTCAATTACCCGATGCGCATTTATTGCCGTCAACCGAGTGCGCCGTATGGATTGCATTATCAACCCTATGCAGGATCGGCGAATTATCCAAAGCCAAGTTTTCAGACCTTAATTTTGAATTGCATACCTGGGCTATACCGGAAGCCAATAGTAAAAATGGCAAGGCACACACCATTTATTTATCAGACTTCGCACTTGAGCAATTCAAGATTTTAAAGAATGTGTCTCAAAGTGACACCTGGATTTTTCCTAATCGGGACGGCTCAAGCCACGTCTGCGAGAAATCCATCACCAAGCAGATCGGCGGCAGGCAGACAGAGAATATATTAAGCAATCGCTCCCAACATAATCAAGCCTTGGTTCTGACTGGCGGAAAATGGACACCCCACGACCTGCGGCGTAGCGGGGCAACGTTGATGGGCGATTTGGGTATAGCGCCGGATGTTATTGAAAAATGTCTGAATCATACTGAGGAAAACAAAGTTAAGCGGACTTACCAGCGGCAGAAAATGGAATTGGAACAGGCGCAAGCGTGGCGTGTGCTAGGTGATCGGCTTAATCTGTTAGTGAAAGCAGATGCTTCAAATGTTGTTGTGCTACACAAGCGGAATTAAGCGGCGGCGGGAGCCTAAACTATCTGATTCTATCTTCACCTGTCCGTCGACATCGATGCAAAGCAAAATATCATTAAATTCAAGAGTCACGATGACGTTCCTTATTTAAATTAAAGCTATCTGCCCCTTAGTGGCTGTTAATTTTCCTTGAACAATACAGTTATAAAGGCTATCTTTGCTCCGCTCACCTACCATTGAGTAGAAAGAGGTGGCCGTATCGTCCGGTCTATAATAGACGACCAACCTCAATACTTGCCTTAAAACCACTCGCAACCTTCAATCTCCCGGTTTTCCTTGTTTTTATAGCGACAAAAACGCCGTTCATAATCCCTACGCTTGCCCCGTCAGCTAAATAGAAACTGGTCACCAAAAAAGCACCGCCTAGGCCAATCCAGCAGCAAATATTGTTACTGCCATAAATTCAAAACCATTAAGCCGGGATAATCAAAATCGCTGACATTACGAGTCACCAAACACAAGTTATGATGCAAAGCGGTCGCGGCCAATAAGCTATCAATGGCTGGCAACGGCCTGTTAATTTGCGCTTGCAGTTTTCCCCAGCAATCCGCCACTCCGGCATCAACTACCAATAACCTGGAATCAAACCATAAAGGAAGCTCTTTTTCTAACCAGCTCGACAAGGTTTGTTTCTTTTGCCCATCGGCTAGCTTGTCGATTCCTTTGCGAATCTCGCCCAATGTTAATACGCTTAGATAAAGCGATTCCTTATCCGCCGTAGCGAACCAATCAACAACTTGCCCGTTAGGCTTAGGGCGTTTTAACTCGGAAATAACATTGGTATCCAATAAATAATTCACAGCTCTACATCCCTGCACAGAGACTTATCCCTGGTTAAATCTATGTCAACATCCATTAGTGGAGAATTTCTAATAAAATCGACAAAATTATTGGCTTGTTGCGAAATTTCAGTAGAGTTTGATTTTTTCATCAATAAAGCCAATTTCAACATCGATTCCACCGCTTCAATAGGAAGATAATGTATTACATTGGCTAACTGGGTTTCTAATTCGGCTCTGTTTGGCATGGTTAGACTCCTAAAATATATTCGCTATATGTCGTCATGGTTCTGTTTTCCGGTTTGTTCGTTAATGTAAGCTATCGCCATTGAAGTGGATACTTCGGCACCCATAAAAGGTGCGTGGTGCGTTTCCCGACTAGGCTTGGTTTATTAGACCTCATCACCTTTCTTTAAATAGAACCCAACGGCATTTAGCCTAGTTTTTTTGTAATATTCAGGGTCACTTAGTTTAACTTCATCTAATTTTTTGACCTTAGTCATTATGCTTTCATCTTGCAGTTGCATAACTTGAATACCTTTTGATGTTCTACTGTCAATTGGATTGATTTGTTCAGTGTTGAACAAAATAATTTTGTTTTTACTGCTCACTACAATCAAGTCAATGCATTTTCAATGTATTCGATAAAAATTAATTTAGACTACCTACTAAAAGCATTTTTTAATTTCTTTCGGTTTTTTCAGTTTGGTAGCTTGAAAAATAAATTTTCCCTGCTTTTCCGTTTTCAAATGCTACCAACAAATAACCGGAATAATTATCTGTTCCAGCCCACCTACTTATTACTGTAAAGCATTAAATGACTGAGGGTACAGCGAAAGCCACTCCGTCAAAATACAGCTATCAATCAAACTAACCTCGTTATACTCCGCTTGCCGGATCGAATTGTCGTTAAAGAACTGATTGGTGACCGCCACCTTAGTGAATCTCACGTCCGGGAATTGCTGTTCGTAAGCTGCGGAGCCTGCTACAATCTCTTGGATGGCATTCCAGCCCTGTCCTTTTGCAGATCCAGATGCCTTGCACTGGATCAACAAGCCCTGCCTCCCCTTGATGGCGACAATATCAACACCTCCATCTCCCGTGGTAGGCGTTAACAAGCAGTTGTAGCCTTGGCATTCCCATAATGCGCGGCAAAGCGCTTCGAAGGGCCTACCGACAATCCGGGGTAAATGTTCTGCCGTAATCCATTCCGCTAACTGGACAGATGGATCATGTCCTGCCTCACCGAGCAAATCAGACAGTTCATCTTGGGTCACTGTCGGCGTCCCGTTCAACATATCGCCGGCCAGTTCCCTTTTTCGCCGCAACAAATCATCCAGTTTCGCTTCGAACGTCAACTGCTCATTATCGTAAACAGTTGGGTAATAGACGTAAACATCGCGGGTTGACCCGATACGATAGGCGCGGTCAGTAGCTTGATCTTCAACTGCCGGGTTCCATGGGCGGGTATAGTGAATCACATGGTTCGCTGCTTGAATGTTGAGACCGAAACCTGCGGCTTTGGGCGACAGAATCAAGACATTGAAGCCTTCACTCGATTGAAATTCGTCAATAAATTTTTGTCGGCTTTCGGTGGCTTCACTGCTACTTTTCACCGAGCCGTTGATTATGCGCGACGATAAATTGTAACGTTGGTTCGTGTAATATTGTAAAACTCTTTGCAAATCCAAATATTCGGTAAAGATTAGAACTTTTTCTTTTTTGCTGCGCACATCGTCTAGTTGTTCAATCAACCAATTGAACTTGGGCGATTGGTTTCGGTAGGCCTCAACTGAAAGGCAATGGTCAGGCTGCAAACCTTTCGGCCTGGGATCGGCGCAAATGGCGCGAAGCCGATGCAACACAGCGAGGATAGGGTTGCTGCGTTGCGTTGCCCCCTGCGCGGGCTGCAACATGTGCTGGTAATCCGCAATGGCTTCGCGGTATAACTTTCGTTGAAACTCGTTCAGCTGTATCCGGTTTTTTTGTCGTATGTGTTCGTGGTTGTCGTCATATTTAATCGGTAAGTCTTTGGCAACTTCGTTCTTAGTTCGGCGTAGCAATTGCGGCCCGATTAAGGTTTTCAACTGCTCTAATGCCTCTTTCTGTTCTTCGTCGTCACTAGTATTCTCGATGGGGCGGCGATAGTTCAGGCCAAACCGATTAAGTGGCCCTAGTAAACCAGGTTGCACAAAGTCAAACAAACACCATAAATCCGTTAGCGAGTTTTCCACCGGCGTTCCGGTGCAAGCTATTTTGAATCCGGCATTTTGTGCCTTAGCGGCATCCGTGACCAACGTGCCAGGGGTTTTGATCTTCTGTGCCTCATCACAGACCATGATGCTCCAAGTTTGTTGACCCAACGAAATGGATAAATCACGCATCGTTTCATAAGTGGTCAATACCAAATTAGCATTACCTATCCAATCATCGATCAAGAACTTCGTCAGCTCCTTATCGCGCAAGCGTTGGTCAATCACTGATTGGGTTACTTTCTTATCAGTCAGCGACTTACCATATAAGGTCAGCACACGGGCGCAGTCAGGCGCGAAGAATTTCTTGATTTCGTTTTGCCAGTTTTCCAACAAGCTGACCGGCGCGACAATCAATACAGGCAGGGAATTCGGTTGTTCCAAATACCAAACGATGAAGGCCAACAACTGAAGCGTTTTGCCTAGTCCCATATCGTCGGCCATTACGCAGCCGGAATAGAATTCAGGACTGTTGCGCCAAAGATGCTGTAACCACGCAACACCAATGCCTTGGTGTTCTTTCAATTCGACCTGCAACGTAGAAGGCAGCTCCAAGCCAATATTGAGCTTTTTGTCAAAAGCCAAATGTGCCGAGCTTTGGCCTTCCGCATAACCGACTACTTCAATATTAGTTTCGATCAGCATCCCTTGTCGAGGTTTAGGGAGCTTATCCATTTTATCAAGCGGCGGCTTGCCTTCTTGAGTAGCGTTCATAACTCCCTTTAGCAGAGGAATCATTATTTCCGCTTCCAGAACGGGCATCGGCTTGTCCAGACCCGGATAATCGAACTCCTCTTTGCCCTCAGCCTTGGCTTGCTTGGCAGCGTCGGCAAGTTGATCCAAGTCAGCTTGGGTGCGGATTAGCGAGATAGGGCCGTCCGTGGATTCGCCGAAGCCAACCAAGGTATTTGTGGTCAACCAAGGCGGCTCTGTTGATTTGGTTTTAAAGATGAATGGCAAGTAATACGGCTTACGCTCGCCAATCTCGATTACCCGCTGGGCGTAGCCGGAAAACCCATACACATCTTCATAGGTAATCGCTGGCACGGGATTTAGCCAGCGTTCATGCCAAGTCTGCAATTGTTGAAGTTTTTCCTCTGCATCGCCGCGCAATTCGACCTCGTAGCCCTGCCAGTTAAAACAGGGGTAATTCGCGCTCAACTGGTGCTGGATTTCTTCAATCAACCGCAACAATTCATCAGGCGCTTTAAAAGTATGGCGATGATAGGCAGGAATGACACCTATGCGGGTAGCCTCCAAATCGATAAACACGGCGTCGATATTGCCCTTGCCGTCCTGTTTGGCACTAAGCTCAAACGTGTAAAACACAATGTCCACGCTACGCAGTGAAGCCTCGTAACGCTCCGGCGGAATAACCGCTTCGGCGACATCGCCCAGCACGGCGTAAGGATTACGGATAAACGCCTGCGCCCTCGGACTACGCGCTACACGCCCTGGCATCTGCTTGATTTCAGCCAACACTTTTTTAACGGGTTCAGAAATGGCGACATTAATTAAACCGCCGTTCGATTGAGGAAGGATGTAATAATCGGGGATAGTTGGCAGACGGTCGAAACGCGCCAGCCATTCCTCTGGGGCGTCTTGAAAGGTGGGGGTTACCCGAATTGCCGATACTGTAGGATTTGATTCATCAGTCCCTGACGGGGTTTCCAAGCGTTCAAGATCAAAGCTCAGTGTTTCCGGCGTCAGTACAATCGTCTTAGTCAGGAAATCGTCTAGGTTTGCCCCTGCCGCAAGCGCTAAGCGTCGAATCCTGCCCCAGCTTTGATAGTTCATCTCTACGGTTCGCTCACTCGACGACAGGGATGCAAAGCGAATCACCGCATCGACCAAGACCCATACGGACTGATGTAGCAAAAATTTCTGCCCGCCAATTTCAATCAAGCCTCCTTGTATCAATTTTACACTACGAAGAGGCATACCATTCAGGTTGATCCAGCCTTGAAGATTTATCTGAAATGCGCAATCGGTCAGCGCCCCAGCACTTGACAATGCGGGTCTGGCTTCGCTCCAAGGCGGCAACGCCAGCAGGATTAAACTATCCGCATGTTCAGCATCGTCGGCTAATTCGTACAAACCCGGCCAACTTAGGAAATAGCCGTTTTCTTTAGGCGCGGCTAAACCGATTTCGGCCAATTGCGCCAGATAAGCAGCGCGGTCTGGGGCTTCAGAATCGAGAAAGATTATGCCATCAGCGGAAAACTTTACCGTGGACTGGATTATGCGAGGCTTTCTTGTGAAGAACATAAAATCAATAACTTCCCATATTATGAGGATTTAGATAAAACCCTTCCGCATTTGATTTAAAAGCGTATCCTTGTTTGCGGAGGAAATCCGCAACTATGCCATCATAATAGGAATGTCTGACCCAAAGCGTTCCGCTAGGGCTTTTTTCTTGGATGATTTGATAACGTTCCAATAAATCATTTAAGCGCATGGCGTCAGGTGTAATGCCAATATAGTCCAAAGCCCTGTGGAATTTTCCTTCCCAAGCGCCGCGATGGGCCAGTCCGCCTTCTTCGCTCTCGGAATATCCCTGAAATAAACTACGATAAGGAGCGCGAAGCTTGTCATAGCTGATGCTGTTGTAACTGTTGTAACTGTTGTAGCTATTTTCGTTTTTAAGTAAAGGCAGTATTGTGGATTCGTCATAGGCCCACGTTTTACCCACTCCGCCAAATTCGACAATATAGCTACTTCCAATCTTTATCAAGAATGCATTATTTGCTGAATTAGTTCCTGTCAAAGCGCTATAACGCCCAACCTTTCCGGTCATTAACTGCTGAAAATTTGCTCGTGTATCTGACCCCAAAATAAGGTGTGAGAAATCTATTTTACCCAGATACTGCATCCAGAATTCAAATCGCCGTCGATCCAAGGAATCATCGTCTGATGCCTGCCTCAAGGTTAGGAAAAAATCTTTTAGGTCTTCAATCACCAGCCAGCGCTGGACCATCTGCTTGGCTTCTGAGGACACCCGCTCCCAATTACGCTGTATTTCCAATGATGGACTTTTCCAGCGGGTAACCACGGTAGCTTTAAGTTCTTGGTGAGACTCCAAGTTAGCGCACTTGGCATATCGGTTAAGTATCCGAGCCAGTCCATCGTCCAAGCACTCCTTGCGGTTTTGCAGCTGCGGTAATACAAGCTCAATAGCCGGTTTGAATTGGTCATCATCAGGATAAGCAGTGATAGCTTTAACCTGAGACATCAACAACTCAGGCCAAAACCAGCTTGTTGATGGAATATTCACCTCTTGGGCGATGCGCTCCACTTTTTCCATTCGGCCCTGCAAGGCATCTATTGCCAGACTTTGCGTCGCGTTTTCCTCAAGCACAATCCGATGAGAAACCAGCGCCCCCAACCAGCGTGGTTTAAAACTCGATTGAGCAGCAACTTTATCCAGTGTGTTTATCAAAAACATTCGCAATTCCAGCCAGTTTTCTTCAAGCACTGGATTTTGCGGGGAGGAAACATTCAAATAAGTGTTGAGTAAGCCTTGCCAAGGATAGGCGCTCAACATTTGGCTTTGATACTGAGCTGAAAACCTTCTTAGCAAAATCTTAATGGCGTATTCGGATTCCATCAAGGAACCTTCTTCTGGAGTCTCAATTAGTAATCCACGACACAATAAAGCGACTTCCAGCCAACTGAAATCTTCGGTTGACGGTTCTACCGCCCAGCAAAAAAACTTTTCGATAGTCTGCTGTACTAATTCTGGGTTAGGCTCTTCCATGACAGCATCTTTCAACTTTTCCTCAATCTGCTCCCTTCTACTTTCAATATGCAGGATGGACTGTTCCAGCCGAGGTAAAGGGAATTGGTTTTCATATTTCTTGATGTGTTGGTTGAAGCCGTTTAGGTATTTCATCATTTTTCCCTCAAACGGCTATATACTTTGTTTTTAGGCGAGTGCTTCATTGGCACTGCCCATAATTATCCATGTCACTGGAGTTTGTCGCAGGTGGTTGTTCATCAAAGCCTAAAAAATCCAATTTGAATTCCACACGCCGCATTTCTGCCGCAGACTTTCCCTGTCCATTGTTGAAGCTGTATCCACCCACTAGAAACAGGTCGCGCACCATCTGCTTGTCCTGGATGGACAAAAGTATTTCATTAGATTTTGGCGCTTCAAATAGGCTGCACAATACTGTTTCAGCCCTGCGCATACTCAATTGAAGATTGAGCAAATAACTACCGGTCGGCGAGGCGTAGCCTTCCACCACCACACGCTTAAGCAGCTTGCCCAGATCCTTGCGAGCGACAGTCAGCAAAATAGGTACAAATTCGCGCAGTTTCTGCTTGGCATTATCGGGAAGCTTTGAGTCGTTGTTACTAAATTGAGCTTGAACGCCAAAGTCAATACGGTTGTTAATACAATCGACGGTGACGCCTTGGACATCTTTAGCTGCCGTTTTGATTTCATCGCAGATTTGTTGGATTTTTTTAAGATGCTCCAGTTCCGGGCCAGGATTGGTGATAATGACTAAGGAGAAAGTCATTACGATAAGGAACAGCATCATCATCGCTGTCATCAGGTCGGCATAGGAAATCCAGAACGGTTTTTCTCCTTCCTCCTTTGCTAGCGGGGTACGAATGCCACGCGAGAACATCAGTTATGCCTTGTTTTGGCGACCATGTCGGTAAGACCTGCTATGGACGCAGCCAAAGGCTCGTAAGCTGAAGCGACTTGATTGAGTGTATCGGCGTGGTGTATGTGTAATTCACTGTCATGTTGCGCCATATCTTGACGAAACTTAGTCAGCGTTTCGGCCAGTTTTTCCGATATAGCATCAAACGATTTATCGGCTATGGCATTCAGTTTTTCGAACTCATTAACGGTCTGCTGCATTTTCTGAATTACTTGCTGATTCATTCCTGCTTCATCCTTGGCCCTTTCCAGCATACCGTTCATCTCGCCAACCATTCTGGCTAGGGCATCCCGCGTGGTGGCATACTGGCTCAACTGGCTATCCAACGAACTGGAAGCCTGTGCTAATGAATCGGCGCTTTTGGTAAGCTGGGCAGAAACCGTCTCGGCCTGTTTTATCACCCCGCTAACTTTATTGCCCGCTTCTACAAAATGTTCAGCCGCTGATGAAATCAACGTTGCACCCTGTTTCATGCCTTTGATTGAGTCAATGGAGGTATTATTCAACGCCGTGACATTATCCTTGAGCGCGACTGTCGTATCTGCAATTTTATTGACGAGGTCGCCGACTTGAGACTCCACAGTTTTGATCAGATCTGTCGATTTTTCGGAAAATTCCTGCTGCCGCTTCTGTTCTCCCGCTGCTGCGATTTTCCTCTCATCTTCCATCTTGGCTAGTATCGTACCTACCGAGCTTTGAATTTTTTCGATGCTTGTGTCCACCTGTTCCGAGGTTTTCGTCTGGCTCTCGACAATCCGATCCTGAATACCTTTGATGATGTCCATCATCTGGGCTTCAAGCTTACCTTGCTGCGATTCGAGCGCTCCAACTAAAGAGATAACTTTAGACGTCAAGTCTTCGCGCTCTGTCTTGCCCGAATCACGCAAATCTTGCAGTAACTCTTTGAAGCCAGCTTGCATCTCAGTCATTGAGGCGATAGCCGTATTCATCATTTCAGCCTGACCTTTCATCTGGTCGCCGAACGTATTCTGGATATTGTCCGAAAAGGTTTTAATCAAGCCTTCCAGCATTCCTGTCATCGTGTCACCCTGCCCGTCGGTGACACCAGCGACAGTTTTGCCAATATCGGCTAAACCCTCTTTGAGTTCAGCACGAAACCTTTCGCCATGGTGTTCGCTGGCATCAATGTGTTCTTGTATTTTGGCTGAAAGCAGGTTTCCAAGCACTTCCGATTGCTTACCCTGCGCGTCGCTCAACTGAAAAAGTAGCTGGGTCAGATCGGTTACTAGACTAGCTTTGAGTTGTGCCGTTTGCGTCGCGTTTTCCGCCGAAGATTTGACCAGCGCGGCAAGATAGTCCTCGCCCACGCCGCCTTCATACAGTGCATCCAGTATCCGGCAAAGTTGCTCCAATTTGCGATAGCAGACATTGAGTAGAACTTTCTCCAGCAAAGTAATCAGCATTGCCGCGCCAATCGCAAAGAAAGAGGCAATAAATGCACCTTGAACTTCATCAAACAGAACTTTTAGCCCAACGAACAATCTGTCCATTTGCGCGGGATCACTTTTCGCTTTAGCCAGTAGCGAAGGATCGAAATGTTGAATGCCGGTAATCAACCCGTAAAAGGTTCCGATAATGCCAATGCCCGTTAAAATGCCCGGCAAATGCTTAAAAAACTCAATATTCAGCCGCGCATCCACCAACGATTGCGGGCTGAATACTGCTTCTGAGGGCATGGTAGAGCGAATACACTCCAAATGCTTTTGACCACCTTGATAGTTGTATTGCTCATGTAAAGTATCGCGGTAACTGTTCCAAACGCTGGCGAAGAAAGCAGTTCTGAACACCTGCTGAAGATCATCCTTGGTGACGATCTCACCGTCAGATTTCTGCTGGCGGACTTTTTCCAAGTCCCGCACGGCACGACCAAGACAGATTAGCGCCCGCACGGCCTGCCCGACATACCAGCCCAAAAACAAAAGAAGCAAGACGGCAACTACATTGATGACGATACGCGGGTTGGTGCTGATTGGTATTCCAAGCAAATCGCTAAAATAGCCGGGGAGAAAATTGAAGATGAGATC
The DNA here is from genome assembly GCA_004299305.1 of Methylobacter sp. GTDB lineage: Bacteria > Pseudomonadota > Gammaproteobacteria > Methylococcales > Methylomonadaceae > Methylobacter_A. The sequence goes on along the minus strand of SCPZ01000049.1, from coordinate 33,405 downwards.
AGTCATAGGGTTATTTAACCAGAAAACGTTTTGTCTTATACCTCTCAAGCCACCAGAATCAGCGGCTTAGAGCTTACAAAGGCTAGCAATAAAAAAGACGATACAAAGTAAAATTGATTTAAACCTCCACCTATTATCAATTTGAATGGTTAATGTTTTCATCGTGCCTTCATCATTCTATCTATTATTTGTGAGGGACATCATACAACAAATATTCCTATAATTTCCGATAACATCCGGCATAATGACTCTAGGTTCTTTTCTGTGGTTATTTGGAGGTAATACTTGGCTGGTCAATATTCCCATAAACATTTTTTTAGGCAAGTTCCCCATAACCAAATAGCGAGCTATTTTGATGCTAAAGGGATTGATTTAGGCGTTGATTTTACTGGCTTAATCGAAAAGCAGGTAGATAGCCTTTTTGTTGCCTTTACCGGCTTACCTGAAGAGCAACAAACATCTATAGAGGCTGAGTTTCAAGATATACATGCTATGGCCTGTGAAGGAGGCGTGGCTGCTTTGATTGACGAGGCGGTTTTTCATGAGGATGATGCTTTTGTCGAGTCTATTTCCGCAATAGTCGGGCTTCATGCTAAGGTGATGTGGGCTTTTCTGGAGAAGCCGCGTTTTTGGCAAGGAGCTACACTATTTCTTCATGCCGATAATGTCAGCGGTTCATTTTGGAAAAAACGGAATGATTTTCCTCCTGTGCCTCCTGATGTTGAAGACGGCGCTATTCAAGCTTTAGCTAATTCAATCAGTGCGTTTTTCCACAATACTGAAGGCCGTGGCAGGAATTGCAAGGTAGAGCCTTACCGTCGGCATAATAAAGAGTATTTTTTTGCTTACCCTGAAGATTTTGGTCTGTCTGCTGTTGAGTGGGTCAGTAATGCGTTAAAAAACCGCGCCCGTCATCCCGCTTTTGAGATTATTTTTGTTTATTGCGAATCGGAAGGATCGCTAGACATTTACGCGCCCAAAAACACCAAGGCAGTTCCCGAATTACAAAAGATATTCGCAAGAACTATCCTTAACTTGGATTCGCTCAAAGACGGTACGATTGATAAGCGCGTTTATGATTTAGATCCTTTGGGTGATGCTGAATTTAAGTTTCAAGTTGAGCCTGAATCAGGCATTGACCAGATTGTAGTGACTCAATTAAGGCTTACCCTAAAACATGGCTCAAAGCGGCGTATTACCCTTGAAGCCGACACGAAAAACAATCCCCAAGCGGTTTATGATTTATTAGAAAAGCTGAATCCTCCCGCTTATTTCATTACCCAAACCCGTGTGAAAGTAACTTTTGAACCTGGAAATGGCAAACGCGCCAGGACGCGAACCTTTAACATTACTTATCCTAATTCTTGTGCGCTGGGTTATGACGGGGATGACCTTAAAATCCGCAAGATGTTGGAAAAATCAGGGATTGAGCCTCAACATTAATAGGCATGTCTACAATGACTTTCAATGATGTTTTATTGGAGCTGTTAGGGCATCTACGCGCCGAAAACAAACCTATTATGATTAGCTGGGATGGTGTTCAGCAATGGCCTGAAGGCGCATTAAATACGTTTTTACAGCTTGGCTTTCTTATTCCGGCATCAGCGGCGCAGTCTATTGAATGTAATGCCTGTGAAAACCATTGTTTTATGGACGTTATCAATCTCGCTCATGATGATCCTGCTTTAACCCGTGCGTTTATTGTCTGTGATGATGCGGATATGCAAAGCCAAATGGGGCGGGTGAAAATTCCGTTGCTTCGATTGCAGCAATGGCAGGGAAGCGTAAAACAATTATCTCAGGTTATTGCTGATTTATTGGGGCTTAAAGATAAGATCATGTTTACTGCGAATCAACCTGTTATTAAATTGGGTATGCTCAAAGCTGAAAAAGGTCGGCGCTGGGTGACTTTGAAGGGTTCGGATTTATCGCTTGAAATAAACCAACGCACCATTCCGGTTGATGAGCTTTTATATTTTGACGGCAAGCAACTTGTTATTGACCAAAATAGTATTGATGATCTGCTCAATAGTGAGTCATTAAACAAAGGTAAAAAATACACGCCATCAACAACCAAGCGCGAAGACAGCAAACTTAAAACTCAGGCCATGTATCAAGATTGGAAGGATGAGTATTTGAGGCTTAATGGACAATATCCCAATAAAACTGACAGATGGTACGCCGCTAAAATCTTCAAAATGGACATTGCCAAAGGTAGGGATGCTGAAACTATCCGTAAAAATATGGTTAACTAAAAAAAGTTGGGCGGAATTTTTTCGCCCCAAACACCCGCTCATAAGCTGTTGTATTGCCAGCTTTCATTTTTTCGTTCTTGCTATGTCTTTCTAATTAAATACGCTGCATACGTCGCATAAGTCGTTGTTTTTATGAGTTATGCCGGTCACATTTCCGGCAATAGCTGAAATTTTATCGCCCAAATCCCCCAGATAAGCTCCCTCTCGAAGTTTCCATTAATCGTTTAAGAGGTTCGAGCATGTCACACAAAATAGTAAGACTTCCTACTGTTAAAGAATTAACAGGCTTATCACGCAGCACCATTTATTTGCGTATTTCTAAAAATGAATTTCCCGCGCCTATTTCTTTGGGAGGCAGGGCGGTTGGCTGGCTAGAAGGTGATGTGAACGATTGGTTGGCTGAAAAAGTTGAAGCCAGCCGTAGCGCAAAGTAATGAGCAAGCGTCCTAATCCTAATTTAGCAAAAATCCATCGTAATTATACGGTGGAGGAAGTGGCTGATTTGTTTTCTATCCATAAAAACACGGTGCGTTTATGGGTTAAAGATGGATTGGCGACTAATGACGATAAAAGGCCAATGCTAATTCTTGGTTCTAACTTAAGGGATTTTTTACAGGCGAAAAGGAAAAGTAAAAAACGGAAATGTCTTCCTTTTGAGATTTATTGTGTCCGTTGCCGATTGCCTCAATTGCCTGCTGAAAATATGGTTGATTATGAGTCGATCAATTGCAGTATGGGGCGTTTAATTGGCCTATGTCCCTCATGCGGCGGGATCATCAATAAATACTTCAATATCGCCCAATTAGAGCAAATCCAAGGCAAATTGGACATCACATTACCGAAGGCACTGAAACACATAAACGAGAGTGCTTAACCCCTCTTAAACAGTGACTTTAAAAAGTGAGTTAAAACTATGATGAAACACAATGCAGAAAACGAACGTATCAAACGTCAATATTTTATCTTTCTGAAAGAGGCCAAGCGCCAAAACGAGAGTTCGGTTGATGCGGTTGCCAAGGCGGTCAGCCGTTTTGAAGCCTATACCAAATACCGTGATTTTAAGGCTTTTCATTTTGAGCAAGCGGTCGGATTTAAAAATCATCTCGCCAAGCAGGATAACCAGCAAACAGGGAAAAAATTAAGCAAAGCGACGCTCAATTCCACGTTAGGGCAATTGAAAGCTTTTTTTCAATGGTTGGCTATGCAACCCGGCTATAAGTCCCGTATTAGCTATACCGATATGGAATATTTTAACTTGTCAGAAAAAGAAGTGCGTATTGCAACAGCACGAAGGGAAACGGCTGTTCCTACCTTGGAACAAATTAAACATGTGATTGCGACGATGCCTAATCATTCGGAGATAGAACAGCGTAATCGCAGCCTGATTGCTTTTACCCTTTTAACCGGAGCCAGAGACAGTGCCATTGCTTCGATGAAGTTAAAGCATATTGATATTATTGGGGATAGCGTGTTTCAGGATGCTAGGGAGGTGAACACTAAGTTTAGCAAGACCTTTACGACTTTTTTCTTTCCGGTCGGTGATGATATTCAGCAAATTGTTTGTGATTGGGTGCGCTATCTTAAAGAAGAGTTACTTTGGGGCAATGATGATCCTTTATTTCCGAAAACCAATGTGATTGTCGGTGAAGATAGGATTTTTAAATCATCCGGCTTTAAACGAGAGCATTGGAGTACCGCCTCACCGATTCGCACCATTTTTAAAGAGGCGTTTGAATCGGCTGATCTGCCATATTTTAATCCGCATAGCTTCCGTAAAACGATAGTGACGCTGGGTCAAAAACTTTGCCAAACCCCTGAAGAGTTTAAATCTTGGAGCCAAAACTTAGGCCATGAAGATGTTTTAACGACTTTGTATAGCTATGGTCATGTACAGCAACATCGGCAGGGAGAGATTTTTCAGCAATTAAAAATTCCCCGTTCATCAGTCAACCAAAATGCAGAAGATATTGCCAGGGCTGTTATTAAAGCTATGGCTGATCAACATATCCAAAATGGAGTTTAGTCATGATTAACTACGTTAAGACCTTTTTTACCCGCCATGCTGATATTGCCAGTCGCCGCCTGATCTATGTAATCACTCCACCAATTCATAACGGGTTTTCTGCATTTTAGGTAGTTGGTTCGATTATCAGCGTTTCGTACTTTGTTCTTGCCTGTGTGCGCTAACGCCGCTTCAATAACATCGGCAGCTATTTGAAAACTGTTCTGGCTAAAGAATTTAAACCGTATGCGATTGGATTAATTCGGCAGGGTTCGGCAGAGGTTGCCGGTGTTTTGGAGTGTCTTAAAATCGGCAAGCGTTATAAATTGTTGTACCGGCTGTTGTACCGGAATCGCCATTTTGAGGATTTTTCGAATTCTGTAATTTGTAACTCTTTGATTCAATTGGTCGGGACGATAGGATTTGAACCTACGACCCCTTGTCCCCCAGACAAGTGCGCTACCAAGCTGCGCTACGCCCCGACAGTTTGAAAATAAAGAATTTAAAGCTGAAAGGATTGTGAATACAATCCCCAATAATTCAATGCCGCAGATTGTACTACATTTACGGCATTGAATGGGAAAAATCTACTTGAGCAACTCCAGAATTTCTTCCAGTTCACTAACCATTTGATGAATCAACTGCTTGGTGCGGGTTGAATCTTCTTTGGCATCATCGCTGCTTAAATGAGCTCTGGCACCGCCAATGGTGTAGCCTTGTTCATACAGTAATGATCTTATTTGCCGTATCATCAGCACATCATGACGCTGATAATAACGACGATTGCCGCGCCTTTTTACCGGGCTAAGTTCTGTAAACTCTTGTTCCCAGTAGCGAAGCACATGAGGTTTTACTCCGCATAACTCACTGACTTCACCTATGGTGAAATAGCGTTTTGCCGGTATGACCGGCAACTCATTATTATTACTCGGCTCCAGCATACGCTTCTACTCTGGCTTTTAGTTTTTGACCCGATCGGAATGTTACTACTCGGCGGGCGGTTATGGGGATCTCTTCGCCTGTTTTTGGATTTCGGCCGGGACGACTGCTTTTATCGCGCAGTTCGAACTTTCCAAAACCGGAAATTTTTACCTGCTCACCGTGTTCCAACGAGCCTTTGATTTCCTCAAAAAACATTTCGACCATATCTTTTGCTTCGCGCTTGTTTAAGCCAAGCTCGTCAAACAGCCTTTCGGCAAAATCAGCTTTAGTTAATGCCATTATCAATCCCTCAGCTTTGCATTTATTTTGGTGGTCAATGTTTCTAACAGCCCGCTAAATATAGCATCTATTTCAGAATCTGTTAGCGTTTGTGAAAAATCTTGTAATATTAAACTTAAAGCAACGCTTTTACTGCCTTCTTCGACGCCTTTCCCGCGATAGATATCAAAGATCACTATCTCCTGTAAGGTCTGCCCCGCACCGTCTTTAATACAATTTACTATATCGCTGGCAGCGACTTCCTCCTTAACAATCAAGGCTATATCCCGGCGTACCGAAGGATATTTTGATAGTGGCTTGAATTTCGGAATTTGTTTGTTTAGCAATAAGTCCTGATCCAGCTCAAACAGGAAAACCTGGGTATCGAATCCTAACTGTTTTTCCAATGTTGGATGCAACATACCCAGCCAGCCGATTTTTTCGCCTTGCAGCGATAAGATTTCAGCCGTTTGTCCGGGATGTAAGGCGGGATGTTTGGCCGGGATAAATTGCGCGTTTGTACCGGTCAAGGAAAACAAGGCCTGCACATCGGCTTTAACATCGAAAAAATCGACTTTGCGGGTTGCGACGCCCCATTGCTCGGAATAGGCGCTACCTAAGGCCAAGCCGGACAGCATTTTTTGCTGCTGCATGTCGCCGTCTTTATTAATAAAACGCAGGCCGGTTTCAAAAAAACGAACCCGATTTTGTTGGCGATTGGTATTGTGCAGGGCGGCTTTTAACAAACCGCACCACAGGGTAGTGCGCATCACCGATAAGTCGGCAGAAATCGGGTTTTTCAACCGGACAATGTTGTCGTCAGGTGCAACTGCTTGCTGTATGTCTTCATCGACAAAGCTGTAGGTAATCGCTTCTTGATAGCCACGATCAACCAGCAAATCTTTGGCGCGATCCAGATCCAGTACCGCTTCGGTGGCTTTACCCAGTTCCGAGCGCATGAGTAGGCTGCTGTTCGGCAGGTTGTTATAGCCGACAATGCGCGCTATTTCCTCGATCAAATCGGCTTCAATAGCGATGTCGAAACGGCATCCCGGCGGCGTCACGGACCAGCCATCCGGCAGTGTTTGCACGGACATTCCCAGGCGTTGAAAAATATCGACGACTTGTGCGTCCGCCAGATTGATTCCCAGTGTTTTTTCCAGGCGTTGTTTTCTGAGTAATACGGCTGAGCGTTGAGGCAAGGCTGACGCGGTTGTTACGTCGGTAATTGTGCCGACGCTGCCGCCTGCAATGTCGACAATCAGTTGAGTCGCGCGTTCTATGGCGCGTTCCTGCAAGGTTGGGTCAACGCCGCGTTCGAAGCGGTGCGATGAGTCGGTGTGCAAGCCGTAATTCCGAGCTTTGCCGGCGATGCTTTGCGGGCTGAAAAACGCGCATTCCAGAAAGACATCCTGGGTTTCGTCGCTAACCGCAGACTCGCTGCCGCCCATTACTCCAGCCAAGGCCAAGGCTTGTTTATCGTCGGCGATAACCAGAGTTTCATTATCCAGCTTAATGGTCTGGCCGTTTAATAGTGCAACGCTTTCATCGGTTTGGGCATAGCGCACATTAATGCTGCCGGTTAATTTGGCGGCATCGAAGGCGTGTAGCGGTTGGCCTAATTCAATCAGTACGTAATTGGTGACGTCGACCACTGCGCTCAAGCTTCTGACGCCCGAACGGCGCAGGCGTTCCTGCATCCATAACGGGGTTTCGGCTTTAGGATTTACGCCTTTAATCAATCGGCCCAAATAACGCGGGCAAGCGTCTGTCGCTGTTACTGATACATTTAAAATGTTGGTATGGCTGACTGAGGCTGTTTCAGCCGGAGTGATCGACCAGTCCATTTTGTTCAGTACGGCCACTTCGCGCGCTATGCCTTCAACGCTCAGGCAATCGGCTCTGTTGGGTGTCAAGTCGACTTCGATGATGTTGTCGTTCAGTGACAGGTAGTCGCGTATATCAACGCCTACCGGCGCATCGGCTGCTAGTTCCATTAAGCCGTTGGCATCGGCGGCCAAGCCTAGTTCTTTTTCGGAGCACAACATGCCGTAGGATTCTACGCCGCGGAGTTTGGATTTTTTGATCTTAAAATCGCCTGGCAATACCGCGCCGATCAATGCCGCAGGGATTCTCAAGCCGACCCGGACGTTGCTTGCGCCGCAGACGATTTGCAAGGGATCCGCTTCGCCTACCGTGACTTGGCAAATCCGTAAGCGGTCGGCATCTGGGTGTTGCTCCATGGCGAGAACTTCGCCGATGACCACGCCGCTGAATACTGCTGCCGCAGGCGTTACCGAATCGACCTCCAGACCCGCCATGGTCAATTGCTCGACCAGTTGTTCTGTTGTTATTGCTGGATTTACATATTCTCTTAACCAGGCTTCACTAATTTGCATAACTCAAACTTTATCTCTAGGGATGGAGTGTATGCCGCAGGCCTGCCGGGAGCAGGAGCGGCACCTGTTTACTTGAATTGTTCCAGAAACTTAAGATCATTTTCAAAAAACAATCTTAAATCGTTAATACCGTAACGCAACATTGCAAGGCGCTCCACGCCCATGCCGAACGCAAAGCCGCTATAGGTCTCGCTGTCGATATTAACCGCCTTGAAAACTTCGGGATGTATCATGCCGCAGCCCATCACTTCCAGCCAGCCGGTGTGGCTGCATACGCGGCAGCCTTCGCCGCCGCACATCACGCATTCAATATCGACTTCCGCCGATGGCTCGGTAAACGGGAAATAGGACGGTCTAAAACGCACCTGGATGTCTTTTTCAAAGAAAGCGCGCAGGAATTCGTAAACCACGCCTTTCAAGTCGGCAAAACTGACGTCGGTATCGACCAGAAAGCCCTCGACCTGATGGAACATCGGAGTGTGGGTAATGTCCGAGTCGCAGCGATACACGCGGCCCGGCGCAATCACTTTCAGTGGCGGCTGTTCCGATTCCATGACCCGGATTTGTACCGGCGAGGTATGGGTTCTTAATACGGTGTGGGCATCGAAATAAAACGTGTCATGCATCGCCCTGGCCGGGTGATGAGCGGGAATATTCAGTGCCCCAAAATTATGGTAATCGTCTTCGATTTCAGGCCCTTCAACGACCTGAAAGCCGACGCTGGCAAAAATCTTGGAGATACGGCGCAATGTGGTAGTCACCGGATGCAAGCCTGCAACAGCTTGGCCTCGGCCCGGCAGGGTAACGTCTATGCCTTCGCCAGCTAGTCTTGCTGCTAATGCGGCATTTTCCAGTAGGTCTTTTTTGGCTTCCAGTTGCTGTTGAAATTGATCTTTGGCCTGGTTGATGACTTGGCCGGCAGCGCGTCTTTGTTCAGGATCAAGCGTGCCGAGTTTTTTCATCTGGAGGGTAAATAAGCCCTTTTTACCGAGATGGTGAACACGAACCAGATCGAGTTGGTTAAGGTCTTGTGCGTCGCGAAGCTGTTGTAATGCCTGCGCGAGAATTTCTTCTAGGGTAGCGGACACGGGTTAGCTCGCTGTGTGTAGGTGGGGAGGATTTTTTATTTATCGGGAACGGACTAAGAGTCTAATCCCCCTGCCCAGAAAGGGGAGGGGGATTAGTCTGATTTCAGTTAACTAAAATCAGCGTCATTCCTTAAGGCTTGCTTTGATGTTCCTTTGCAATTTTCGCAATTTCCGCAAATGCGTTAATGTCGCGAACTGCAATATCAGCCAGAACTTTGCGGTCTATCTTCACATTGGCTTTAGTCAAGCCATTGATGAAGCGACTGTATGACATTCCGCTTAAGCGGGCGGCCGCATTGATACGGACGATCCACAAAGCGCGGAACTGGCGTTTTTTCTGCTTGCGGTCACGGTACGCATACTGACCGGCTTTAATTACCGCTTGTTTGGCAACGCGATAAATTCGGCTTCGTGCGCCGTAGTAACCTTTCGCTTGCTTTAAAACTTTTTTGTGTCTTGCTCTGGCTGTTACGCCGCGTTTAACTCTAGGCATTGTCTACTCCCTGATTAACTGTACGGCATCATGCGTACGGCCATGCGCACATCTGATGGATGAATAGTTGCCGGCGAGCGTAACTGTCTTTTTCTTTTGGTCGATTTTTTAGTCAGGATGTGACGTCTGTGGGACTGTCCACATTTAAAACCGCCGTTGCCAGTGCGTCTGAAACGCTTGGCAGCTCCACGGTTGGTTTTGATCTTTGGCATTTGTTTGCTCCAATTAATTTAAATAAATCCCTGAGTTGTAACCCAGCAAGGCAAAATGCATGGCCCTGAAGAATTACCGGCATCGCTATATGATACCTAGCAGCTCATCTTGTGCTGCTCTGTAGAGGCGTTGCAATGCAAAGTCTCTACGATTTTCGTTGTGAATCGGTTGTTGGGTTATTTTTTCTTTTTCGGCGCCATAACCATAACCATTTGACGACCTTCCATTTTAGGGAATTGCTCGACGATGGCTATTTCTTCCAAATCCTTTTCTATCCGCTTTAGCAGATCGACGCCGATTTCCCGGTGAGCCATTTCGCGTCCGCGATAACGTAAGGTAATTTTGGTTTTGTCGCCGTCGTTAAGGAACTTGGTCAAACTTCTCAGTTTAACTTGGTAGTCCCCTTCGTCGGTTCCAGGCCTGAACTTGATTTCTTTGACTTGAACCTGTTTTTGTTTCTTTTTGGCAACGGCCAGTTTTTTATTTAACTCGAACTGGTATTTGCCGTAGTTCATCACCTTGCAAACCGGAGGATCCGCGTTTGGCGATATTTCTACTAAATCCAAGTCTGCAGCGTACGCAATTTGTTTGGCTTCATCTAACGATATAATACCTAACGCTTCACCCTCCGGACCTGTTACTCTCACCCGTCTGGCGGTGATCGAGTCATTCAGGCGCGTTTCATCTTTTTTAGCAGCGATATCCTAATCCTCCAAAATCATTCATTTTCTGCTTGCAATCTCTTGTTTTAACCGTTCGGTAAATTCATGGATTGGCAAGCTACCTAAGTCATCACCTTTTTGCGTACGTACCGTAATGCGTTGTTGTTCTAATTCTTTGTCACCGATAATGACAAGATACGGTACTCGCTGCATGGAATGCTCGCGGATTTTAAACCCGATCTTCTCATTTCTCAAGTCAATTTTTACCCGGATGCCTTGTTTTTCAAGGTCTCGCATAATTTGCGAGGCATATTCGGCGTGTTTGTCGGTAATATTAAGCACTACCACTTGCACTGGAGACAGCCATAGCGGGAAGGTTCCTGCATGTTGCTCGATCAAGATGCCGATAAAACGTTCCAGTGAGCCGAGTATCGCTCGGTGCAGCATGACCGGCACTTGCCGTGATCCGTCTTCGGCGATATAGGTTGCATCCAGGCGGCCCGGCATCGAAAAATCCACCTGGATCGTGCCGCATTGCCAGACGCGTCCGATGCAGTCTTTTAATGAGAATTCAATTTTAGGGCCGTAGAAAGCGCCTTCGCCGGGCTGTAAATCCCATTTTAATTCTTTGGTGTTAAGCGCCAGCTCCAGGGCGTTTTCCGCCTTATCCCAGACCGAATCATCACCAACCCTGTTTGCAGGTCGGGTGGATAATTTAATGATAACGTCTTCAAAGCCGAAATCTTTGTAAACATCGAACAGCATATCGATAAAGGTCGATACTTCGTCTTGAATTTGGTCTTCGGTGCAGAAAATATGCGCGTCATCTTGGACAAAATTTCTGACCCGCATTAAGCCATGCAAAGTGCCGGAAGGTTCGTTGCGATGGCAGGAACCGAATTCCGCCAGCCGGATAGGTAAATCGCGGTAGCTTTTAAGGCCTTGATTATAAATCTGCACATGGCAGGGGCAGTTCATCGGTTTGATCGCGTAATCGCGGTTCTCGGAATGCGTGGTGAAAATCATCTCGCCGAATTTTTCCCAGTGCCCGGATCTTTCCCATAAAGAACGATCCACGACCTGAGGCGTCCTGACTTCGCCGTAACCGTTTACCCGTAATTTTTCGCGGATATATTGCTCAACCTGTTGATAGATGACCCAGCCTTTTTCATGCCAGAACACCATGCCGGGCGCTTCTTCCTGGGAATGGAACAGATCCAGGGTTTTCGCCAGCTTGCGGTGATCGCGCTTTTCCGCTTCTTCCAGGCGATGCAGGTAAGCCTGCAAGTCTTTTTTGTCGCTCCAAGCCGTACCGTAAATGCGTTGCAGCATTTCGTTGTCGGAATTGCCTCGCCAGTAAGCGCCGGCAATCTTCATCAGTTTGAAGACTTTCAGCTTGCCGGTGCTGGGCGCATGAGGGCCGCGGCACAGGTCGGTAAATCCGCCTTGCTCATACAGGGATAAATCTTCATTTGCGGGGATGGATTCGATAATCTCGGCTTTATAGGTTTCGCCCAGATTTCTGAAAAACTTGACCGCCTCATCCCGGGATAGCACGGAGCGATGGATTGGATAATCTTCAGCGGCCAGTTGCTCCATCTTTTTCTCAATGGCGCTCAAGTCTTCCGGCGTAAATGCTCTTTCGTAGGAGAAGTCGTAAAAAAAGCCGTTTTCGATAACCGGCCCGATGGTGACTTGTGCGGAAGGAAATAACTGTTTGACGGCCTGAGCCAGTAGATGTGCGGTTGAATGGCGAATGACGTCGATGCCTTCGTCATCCTTTGCGGTAATCAGTTGCAGCGTTGCATCCTGATCGATTAGCGTGCTGGCATCAACCAGATTGCCGTTAACTTTGCCTGCCAAGGTTGCCTTGGCTAATCCCGATCCGATAGATAGCGCAACATCCATCACTGTTACGGCTTGGTCGTATTCTCGCTTGGAGCCATCGGGAAGAGTAATTACAGGCATATTGTATCTGTGTTTTAGTGTCTACAATAAAAAAAGCACTGCGGTGCAGTGCTTTTGATGTTTGGTAGGCACGAGTGGACTCGAACCACCGACCCCCACCATGTCAAGGTGGTGCTCTAACCAACTGAGCTACGCGCCTGAAGCTTATTTAACTTCGAGCTCGTTATTATACCTACAGATTTTTGTAACGCAACTCTCAATTTTTTTATTTAACAATGATTGCCATGACAGTGTAAATAAAATCAAATTGATAACTTTATTTTTTGGATTTTTTTTGTCGTATTTTGTCGCAAGCATTGCTGATTAATCCAAAACTAAAAGCGGTGTCTAAGTATGTATTGTATGTATTCCGGCCTTTTTAATGTAAGGCCTTAAGCATTATAAAAACATGATAAAAACATGCGGTAAGGTTATCTAAAAAGCATTTGTCGCGTAATTTGTTGATTTAAAATAATTTGCATGGCGGATGGCTAGGTCGCGTTGCCATCAACAGTTTTGTTTGCAAATATCCTGTAGGATATGCTGTTTTTATTTTCTGAGGCTTCGCCATATTTACACCTTAAAAATGCACAACAAATCGATAGAATCTGCTAAAAATCAGGTAATAAGGCCCCATGCCTTTACCGTCGCCCCGATGCTGGACTGGACTGATAAACACTGTCGTTATTTTCATCGACTGATTTCACAGCACGCGTTTTTGTACACCGAGATGGTGACTACCGGCGCTTTGATTCACGGCGATTACCACCATTTTTTGCAATTTAATGCCGCAGAAAACCCGCTTGCGTTTCAACTGGGCGGCAGTAATCCTCGGGAATTAGCTATCTGTGCCAAGATGGTTGAAGATTACGGCTATGATGAGGTTAATTTGAATGTCGGCTGTCCCAGCGATCGGGTTCAGAATGGTCGTTTTGGCGCCTGCCTGATGGCAGAACCCGAACTTGTCGCTGAGTGTGTTGCAGCGATGGGGCAAGCGGTTTCAATTCCGGTCACGGTCAAATCAAGAATCGGCATTGATGAGCGTGATTCATATCAAGAACTGGCGCATTTTGTTTCGACTGTCGCCAGTGCCGGTTGCAAAACTTTTATTATTCATGCCAGGAAAGCATGGTTAAGCGGCTTGTCACCCAAACAAAACCGCGATGTTCCTCCGTTGCGCTATGATGTGGTCTATCAAATAAAACAGGACTTTCCGCAGTTGGAAATCATCCTGAATGGCGGCATCACCACATTGGATCAAGCTGAAGATATTTTGATGCATGTCGATGGCGTTATGGTAGGCAGGGAGGCTTACCACAATCCTTATTTATTGGCCGATGTAGACCGGCGTTTTTTTGGCGAACCCAAAGAGTACAGGTCGCGGGAAATGATTTTTCGTTTGTTAATTCCCTATATTCAGGAACAGTTGGAAGATGGCGTCCGATTAAACAGCATATCCCGGCATATTTTAGGGCTTTTTCATGGTGAGCCAGGGGCCAGGAGGTGGCGTCGACATCTTAGTGAAAATGCTTGTAAATCCGGTGCGGACATCAATGTGATTTTAGATGCGTTTCCTGTTGTAGCGCATCATTCAGTGTCCATGTCTCAAATCCGGTAAAATCGATCGTAGCGAACACGTAGCAGGGCAGGGAGACGACGGGTATGCGAGTAAATACGAATCCAACGCTTACCGAAAGAGGCGCCAAGTACAATGGCCTTCTTAATTAAAACACCAGCTAATGTATTAATGTATGAGATTCCTGATTATTGACGATGATGCCGCCCAGCGTTCCTTGACCATAAAAACATTGCGCAGTCAATTTGCCGATGTGGGTATCGTTGAGGTTAGCGGTCGCGAGGCGTTTGATGAAAAAATCGCCCAAGCTGATTTTGATCTGGTGATTACTGAATATCGGCTCGGGTGGACAGATGGCTTAACTTTATTTAAGGCAATTAAATCCCGTTATGCTTGCCTGCCGGTCATCATGTTGACCGACTCCGGTAGCGAGGATATAGCGGTTGCTGCTATTAAGAGCGGCATGGCGGACTATGTTGTTAAACGAAAGCGTCATTTTCTGCTCGACGCGGTAGAGCGAGCTCTGGTTGATTCAAAAAAAAGAGAGTATTGCGAAGATGATAATAAATTCCAGTTATATGAAAGAAGGGATCCTTTCATTTCCCGATTTACACGGGATTTCGCTTATTTCATACGTATTTCCCCGGATGGCAAGCCGATACTCGAATGGGTCACAGAACCTTTAAAACGTCTTATCGGCGATGTAACATTCCATGATGAGCTAAAAGATTGGGTGTTGCCTATCCACCCGGAAGATAGATCAATTGTTGATAATCGATTTAAGAGGTTGTTAACGGGCGTCGAAGACACTAGTGAATACCGGGTCATTATTAACGATAGTGAAATCCGTTATTTCAGCGATCATTCATTACCGGTTCGTGACCTTATTGATGGCAAGGTAATTCAATTATACGGCGTACTACAAGACATCACCGCTCGTCGCAAAGTTGAAGAGAAGTTGTATTTGATGCAGCACGCTATCGATTCCAGTAGCAACGGTATTGTTATTACCGGTTTGGCCGATACGGACTATGCGATTATTTACGCCAATGAAGCCTTCCTACGCATAACCGGATATTCCATGCAGGAACTGTTGGGCCATAATTGCCGTATTATGCAGAATAACGATAGGGATCAATCGGGCGTGACCGAGTTACGCGCCGCATTGCAAAGCAACCGCGATGCTCATGCGATTTTTCGTAACTACCGCAAAGATGGTAGCCTGTTCTGGAACGAGATCTATATTTCGCCTATACAGGATCAACAGGGCAGGATTACTCACTATGTCGGTGTGCTGAACGACGTGACTCATCGTGTTGAAATGGAATATGCGTTGAGTAAAAGCGAAGCGAGGATGCGCTCTATTTTCAACGATGTGTCTGACGGCATTATCATTATTGATGAAAATGGCATCATTGAAAAACTCAATCCGCCTGTCGAAAGGCTGTTCGGCTATTCTGCCGAGGAATTGATTGGGCATAATATTAACAAGCTGATGCCCGAGCCTGACCGGAGTCGGCATGATGCTTATTTAACAAATTATCTGAAAGGCGGCAAAGCTAAAATACTCAACACCCGGCGCGAGGTGAGCGGACTCAGGAAAGACGAGTCTATTTTTCCGATGGAATTGGGGGTTAGCGAGTTTTACGTCGATCAGCGTCATTTTTTTATCGGCACGGTACATGATATTACCGAACGTAAGAAGGCTGAGGAAGCGTTACGGGATTTATCCAGTCATCTGGAGAGAGTTAGGGAAGATGAAAGGACACGAATAGCACGGGAAATTCATGATGAATTGGGCAGTCTCCTGACCGCGCTCAAAATGGATTTAAGCTGGTTGAATAAACAGTTGCCGACAGATTTGTCCTTAGGCCATGAAAAGATTACTGTGATGAATGGTCATCTTGATGATGCGATCGGGTCCGTCAGAAAAATCATTGCCGATCTCAGGCCGAGTATTTTGGATCATCTTGGCTTATTAGCCGCAATAGATTGGAAACTTGATGAATTTAGGGAGCAAAACGGTATTCAATGTGTTCTGACAGTGCCGGAAAATAATGTCGTCATGGATGAAAACCGGGATATTGCAGTATTCCGCATTATGCAGGAAGCATTAACCAATATTGCCTTACATGCCAAGGCCACTAAAGTAACGGTTGATGTTGAAACGGATACGAATTGCCTGATGATGAAAATAACGGATAACGGCTGCGGCATGACTAAAGCGCAGATGCACAAATCTGGAAAATACGGCATTTTGGGCATGTATGAGCGAGCCCGTCATGTCGGCGGAGAAGTCACAATCGTCAGTCATCCTGGAAAAGGAAGCTCTCTAGTGTTAAAAATGCATCTAAGGTCATTCGAAAATGATGGTTGCCATGATTAAAGTGTTGATCGTCGATGATCATGCCATAGTAAGGCAAGGACTGAAGCAGATTCTCGCTGATATTCCCGATATGGAGGTGTTCGGTGAAGCGGGTTCAGGTGATGAGGCTTTAAGGTTCATCCGGGATGAGGGGTGGAATATCATGTTGCTCGATATTGCCATGCCGGGTAAAAATGTTATGGAGCTGATTAAGCTGGCTAAGCATCAATCTCCGCGCCTGCCGATCCTGATTTTGAGCATGTATCCTGAAGATCAATACGCAATTAGAATGTTGCGCGCGGGTGCGGATGGCTACCTGACCAAAGAGAGTGCGCCGGAACAATTGGTTGCGGCGATTCGGAGAGTCGCTAAGGGAGGAAAATATATCAGTCCAACGATGACTGAAAAACTGATTGCGGAATTGAATCCGAATCAGGAAATACCGTTGCATACTACCTTGACGGATCGCGAGTTCCAGGTTTTTTGCGGTATTTGTGCAGGGAAAAGCATTACCGATCTTGCTCAGCAGATGACTCTTAGTGTTAAGACGATTAGCACCTATCGAACCCGATTGATGAAAAAGATGAACATGTCCAAAAACGCCGAAATTATCCATTACGCATTTAAGAATGATTTGCTCGAATAAGGCGATTTCCTGCGAAAAATATACCCAACTGACTGGTCTTTTTGCCCGTCTCCTGCGTCGCCTAAAGCGCCTACTGTTGGTGCTCTACCTCCTGCATCCATGCAGTCGTTGCAGACGAACAAAAATCCTGCGCCATTTGGGTTATTTATTCTTGGCAATCGCCTAAGAACAAACTGTATTGCAGAGGTTCTCTCCGGTAACAATTCGCTGTGCGGTTGCTAAATAGCGGCCCTGTTTGTTAGCTGGTTGTCCTACATTATGTAGGATAATTCCTACTTCGTGGTGCCTGTAACTCTTATGACTTTGGAAGCGCTAGTCTGATTTCTAACACCCTTCATTTAAACCATAATGAGCGGCTTAAATACGATAATATGGCATGACAGTCAGACACTAAATTACTTGAATCCAGAAATTAAATAAGCTACACGCTATAAAATCATTATGTGCATTTGTCTGTGTTTTGACGTTTCCAAGTCAGAGTTAAAAAAGGCCATTAGAGAGGGACACGATTCAATAGAAAAACTGTCTGAACATATTCAGGTTGGCAGTCACTGTGGAGGGTGTATTGGGCGAGTCGAAGAAATCTTAGAAAAGAAAAAACGCAATATCCTGTGGCCGTTGCGAGTAACAAGGTAATCGGCCTCAGGTAAGATTAAAAAAAACCAAGTAATCAGTGAAGTAAGCTTTTACAGGCTGCCTGAGTAGTTGGGTCAAGATGAAAGTCAATAATAATAAAACGAATAGAGAAGTTCGTGAGGGGAGTTGAAATGAGAGTGAATATGCCTGTAACTAACCAAGAAATCCAGATGAAAAAAGGGGGGCTCTTGGTTTCACGAACCGATTTAAAAGGTGTTATTACTTATGTCAATGATGAGTTTGTCGCTATCAGCGGGTATAGCCGCGATGAATTGATAGGTGCAGAACATAATATCGTCCGGCATCCCGACATGCCGGCGGCCGCGTTTGAAGATTTATGGCTGGCCTTAAAATCTCTTAGGCCTTGGAATGGCGTGGTAAAAAACAGGACAAAGTCCGGCGATTATTATTGGGTAGAAGCGAACGCGATGCCGGTATTTAAAAACGGCAAGGTTCATGAATATCTTTCGGTTCGGCGCATGCCAAGCCGGGAAAAGATTGAACGGGCAGAACAGTTATACCAGCTGCTTAATGCTAAGAAAGTGACAATCAGGCCCACCGGTTTAGCTGCAATGGTTAAATCAATCAAGGAAATGGATGTCTGGAAAAAAATGGCGGTGGCGCTGGCAGTGCTGCTAATCCCCGTATTTTATTTGATGTATCAGTTGTTTTTAGCGCGGGATTACCTATTGTTGGGCAGTGTTACGGCGTCAGTCATGATTGCCTCGCTGATAGGTTTCAACGTCATTACAAGCCTCACCTCGACTTTAAATAAAACTATCGGTATTTTTTATCGTCTGGCCGAGAAAAGGTTCGGCAATGTGCAGGATTTAAGCCGGAATGACCTGATCGGCGATTTTCAGCGCGGTTTATATTCTATGGAAGTGAATTTGAGTTTGGATTTGGCGCAAGCCAGGGACGATGCTGCGAAAGCCATGCGCATTAATCAGGCGCTGGATAATGTTCAATCCGGCGTGATGGTGGCTAATACCAATCTTGAAATCATCTATACCAACGATAGCGTTGAGCGCATGCTTAAGGCGGCGGAGCATGATATTCGTAAACAGTTGCCGAATTTCGCTGTCGATAAACTGATGGGTGCAAGTGTCGATAGTTTTCATAAGGATCCCGCGCATCAACGCCGCCTGCTGGAAAGCTTAACGGACGCCTATAGTTCAGAGATGATCATTGGGGGGCAACATATGCATGTCATTGCCAGCCCTGTTATTAATGATGAGGGTGAACGCATCGGCTTTGTTGCTGAATGGCAAAACAGGACGCAGGATATTTTAATTGAGCAAGAGATTGGGCAATTAGTGCAGGGTGTTAAAGAGGGCGATCTGAGTAGCCGTATTAACATGGTTGATAAACAAGGCTTTGCCAAGATGTTGTCGTCCGGCATCAATGAATTAACGGATGTCATAGAAAGCGCCTTTAATGATATTAACAGGGTTATGGAAACTATGTCTCAAGGCGATTTAACCTGCACTATCACTAATGACTATCAAGGCGTCTATGCGGAATGCAAGAATAATATCAACGGCACCATAGCAAAATTAAGCGATTTTATTATTCAAATCAGGGATACGGCTGATTTTATAGACAGTTCGTCACAGGAAATGGCGAGCGGTAATAACAATCTTTCCCACCGCGCCGAACAACAAGCGGCAAGCCTGGAGGAAACCGCCGCCAGTATGGAACAGCTGGCCAGCACGGTAAGAAATAATGCAGACAATACGCGACAGGCAAACCAAGTTGTTCATACAGCCATGTCGCACGCGCAAAAAGGCGGCGATATAGTTAATTCGGCCATTATTGCCATGCAGGATATTAATGACAGCAGCAATGAGATTGCCGAAATTATCGGCGTAATTGATGAGATCGCCTTCCAGACTAATCTGTTGGCATTAAACGCATCGGTAGAAGCGGCCAGGGCAGGGGAGCAGGGCCGTGGTTTTTCGGTGGTTGCAACCGAAGTTCGTAATTTGGCACAGCGTAGCGCCAATGCCGCCAAACAAAGCAATGACCTAATCCAGAATAGTGTGCAAAAAGTGCGTGCGGGAACCGCATTTGTGAACGAAACAGGTAATGCGTTAACTGAAATTGTCAACAGTGTTGCACAAGTAGGTGAGCTGGTTTCTCAAATTGCAAGCGCCAGCGCAGAGCAGACGGCGGGTATTGACCAAGTCAACCAAGCGGTTGCTCAAATGGATGATATAACCCAGCAAAATGCAGCTTTAGCGGAACAAGCGGCAGCCGGCAGTATCGCGATGAGCGAGCAGTCTGCAAGTATGACCAAGTTACTCAGTTTTTTTAAGGTCAGTTCTAAGAGGTCTTCTGTACCCGTTAAAACAATTGAGCGTAATAAACCGCCGGTAGCTCCAGCGGTAGTTCCAGTAAGAGCAAGCGCAAGCGCAAAAAAAACTGTAGCTCTGGTTAGCAGCAGCGACGAGTGGGAAGAGTTTTGATTGTTAAGGCGATTGCCAAAAAATAAACTGCCACAAATTAAACCTATGTAAACTGTGAATCTATGGCGATTTTTGCTGGGAGTGTTTATTGCGAGGGGGGCTGATGCAGTACACTGTTTATAACTTAGTTTTGATTACCATGAAGTGCATAAGGAACGAGCATGAAATAAATTGAACAATTGCTTGCAGCCGGAGTGCAAGCTTTGCTTGCGTATGCAGGCGAAGCCTGCACTCCGGTATTGGCAACTTGCCTAAGTTATTTCATACCCATTCCTAAGACACATAAACTCAATACAGTAATATCTTCAGCTTCCAATTTAAAGCGGGACGATTTTACAGATAACATCCCTTGAAGGGATGTTATCTGTCCCGGCTTAGTTGGTAGCCATAAATTCAGCAAATAGCTCGTGGTAAAACTAAATTTTTTTGATGCGTGTCGGTTAAATTTCCCTCTCATCCTCAAGGCCTTGAATGCGCGTTAAATCATTAAGCTTTCGATTGCTGGTTTCTGCTGGTCTAGTGCTTGCCTCATTCTTCGCGCTGGTTTCGGTGGTGCTTGAACAGGGTTTTCGTGAAAGCGCCGAACAGGCATTAAAGGAAAAATTACAAGTTCATGTGTACTCGCTGTTATCGGCTGGCGAACTTAAAAACTCCGGTGACTTAATCATGCCGTCCAATTTGCCGGAACCGCGGTTTGCAACCCCGGGATCCGGCCTTTACGGTTTTATACATCCTGCAAAAAAAAACCTGATATGGCGTTCGCCATCAGCCATAGGGCTTGATATAGCGTTGCCACCGGAATTACGTCCGGGCACAATGCTTTTTTTGTTGACCGAGCAGGGGCGTTATGCTCTGCATTATGCGGTCATCTGGAGAAATGTAGCCGGTGTAGAGCGCGAATATATCTTTACCGTGGCTGAAGATGCACAGTTTGTCAGCACTCAGGTAGCGAGGTTTAGAGAAACCTTAAGGGCTTGGTTGCTGGCTTTAGGCCTGTTTTTGATATTTATTCAGTTGGCTTTGTTGCGGTGGAGCTTAAAGCCTTTGCGGATTATCGTAAAGGATCTTGAGGCGATAGAGCAGGGGGGCAAAACTCATTTAGATGGGGACTACGCTACAGAGTTGGAGGGACTGGCCGGCAATCTTAATGCTTTCATCAGCAGTGAGCGGGCACATTTGGAGCGTTATCGCAATGCGCTTGCCGACTTGGCGCACAGCCTGAAAACACCGTTGTCAATATTGCGCGGTTGTGTTGAGTCTTTCAGCGTTAATCAAGCGTCGGTAAAAGAACAAATTTTCCGTATGGATGAAATCGTCGAGTATCAATTACAACGGGCTGCGGCAAAGGGCGAGCATAAAACTACCCGAACTGTCGATTTATCGGTGGTTATAAAAAAGATAAGCGCATCGTTGGCTAAGGTTTATATCGATAAGAACATAATTTTCGATATGGCCGTGCCGGAACAAAGCCTGGTTTATTATGAAGAAGGCGATTTGTATGAAATAGCCGGTAACCTGATCGATAACGCCTGCAAGTGGTGTCGGAGCACAGTGAAAGTCAGTGTTTCAGTGAATGAGCGCAAAGGCCGACGGAATTTTGCCGTATTGTTGCAGATTGAAGACGACGGGCCGGGAATCCCTGCCGACAAATTGCTTGAAATTTTAAAAAGAGGTGTTCGTGCCGATGAGAATATTCATGGGCACGGTATCGGCATGGCTGTTGTCTATGAACTAGTCGGGCTGCTGGATGGGCTGTTGGAAGGCAAAAAAAGCGAAACGCTGGGCGGAATGAAATGGTGTGTTTATTTGTCGTGATGGCTTGGCGAATTTACCATGAAAAAGCATGAACCTAAAAACCGCAGTTTATCCACGAAAAGCACGAAAGACACTAAATAAAACAATATATTGTATTGATTTAGTCACTCACCCTTTGGGTAACGGCCTACGGTTTGATAACCTTTTGAAATTTTTCGTGCTTTTCGTGTTTTTCGTGGACGAAATGATTTTTCTAGCATGAAGGACTTGAAGATATTGCTGTACTGACTTTCATGGTAAGGCAACTCGCAATAAATAATCCCCCACAGCTATCGTTCCCACGTCGGAGCGTGGGAACTATTCGGGCTGGTGGTTTATTTTTGCGGGTTACCTTATTCGTCGTTAAAACTGTGTAGCTGCCCGATCGACTCAAGCACCCTGTTTTGAGCGATCGCAAAATCAGTCAGTAATCCAGGCTCATATTCCCATTGTTTTTTTAGCGTCTGCTCCAACGCTTCTATGCATGTTTTTAGTTCCAACATGGAGAGAGTGGCCGCCACGCCTTTCAGGGCATGGAGTAATTTTAAAGCCGAATCGGCATCGCCAGCCAGCAAAAAAGCATTCAATCGGGCTTCGGTATCGCTATAGCCTTCATGAAACTTCAATAATACGTCACGAAGCAGCGGTATATTCCCCAGAACATTTTTTAATACCTGCTGCATATCAATACCGGGTAAAGATTCCGGCAGTAATGCGCTTTGTTGAGGGATCTTCGACAAACAAGAGTTCGGTGTTTTGCGCAATTCAGGTTTGATAACATTAATCAGGCTTGCCAATAATTTATCAACGTCTATAGGCTTAGTCACATAGCCGTTCATGCCTACATCCAGGCAGCTTTTCCTAACATCGCTCATGGCGTGGGCTGTCATCGCAATAATCGGTAAGTCATCAAATTTCGACTCTGATCTTATGATCCGGGTTGCCTCATAACCATCCATGATTGGCATTTGCAAATCCATTAAGACCACATCAAAATAGTTTGCGCGTATTTTTTGTACGGCATCCTGTCCATCGGTGGCAATGCTGACATCAAAACCTTCCTGCTCCAGCGTTTCTTTCGCAACCTGCTGGTTAATTCGATTGTCTTCTACCAGCAGCAGCTTCGTGCCTTTAGTTTTAGGGTGTCTTTTGTCGATTGTATCTGCGCTACGGGCTTGTAAAACAAGATATTCATCAAAATAATTTTGACCAAACGCGTCAACGATTACATCGAACAGCGCCGACGGATGCACCGGTTTAATTAGGAAGCCATCCAGATTGAGGTCGTTTAAACGCTGTGTAATATCTTCCGTGTTATGCGTGGTTATCATGATAATGTGAGGGGCGGGAGTCATTTTCAGATTATCTTTAATATGACGCGTAACTGAAATGCCGTCCATTTCAGGTAAATTCCAATCCATGAGTATTAGCTGATAAGAGTTTTCAAGGGGCGCGTTTTCCAAAACTTGAATGGCTTGCTCACCGCTACCGGCTTGGGTTACTTGGAAAAAAAAGGTTTCCAGGTATAAGCATAAAGCATCTCTCGATGCCTCGTTCGCATCGACCACTAATGCTTTTACGCCGCGAAAAGCATCGCGCAATGTAACTCGTTTTTGATTCACTCCCTGAATTTGCCCAAAGACGGCGGTAAACCTAAAAGTGCTGCCCTTTCCTATTTCGCTAGTTACATTGATGACGCCACTCATCATTTCTACCATTCGCTTGCAAATTGCCAGCCCCAGGCCGGTTCCGCCGTATTGGCGGGTAGTAGATTTATCGGCTTGATTAAAGGACTGAAATAATCCGCCTATTTGCTCCGCAGTCAAACCTATGCCGGTATCCTTCACGGAAAACTCAAGCATAATTTGATCCGCTCTTGTTATCGGTTCGCTACTTTCTGCTAATGCAATTTTAATAACGATGTCACCATGATGGGTAAATTTTATCGCGTTGCTGACTAAATTAAGCAATATCTGGCCCAGTCTTAGTGGATCGCCCATTAGATACAAAGGCACTTCGTCGGCGGTAATAAATTGTATGTGGAGGCCTTTTTCTTCGGCTTTATCTGTCATTAAACTGGAAAGATCATTCAATACCTCATTCAAGTTAAATGCTATCGTTTCCATCTCCATTTTTCCGGCTTCAATCTTGGAGAAATCTAAAATATCGTTAATGATTCCGAGCAATGCCCGTGAAGAAACCTGGACTTTAGTTAAATAATCCTGTTGTTTTACAGTTAAATCCGTTTGTAACGCTAAGCGCGTCATGCCGATGATGGCATTCATCGGCGTTCGAATTTCGTGACTCATCATCGAAAGAAATTCGGACTTGCTTTTATCGGCGGCAACCGCTTGGTCTCGCGCTTCGGCTAATTCGGAGGTGCGATTTATTACTTTTTGCTCCAGCGTTCGACTGTATTCTTCGAGTTTATCGTAAGAAATCTTCAGGTTTTTGGCCATTTGAACGAAGGCCGTTGTTAACGCGCCAATTTCACCATCCTGACGAATTTCTTTAACTTGGTCACTGACTGTAAAATCACCTTCAGCCAATTCATTTGCCAATCGAGTTAAGTGCATTAACGGCCTGGATAGGCGTTCGGATAGGAACAATACAATACACGCGCCAATCAGGATAAAAATGGCGGTGGTTATTAATAGTTGCTCTATCATTTGGCGAATTTGACGGGTGCTATCTTCCCGTGAATTAACAATCTCCTGAAGAAGAAGATCCAAAGAAAAACCCAGTCGTAGAACCCCCCACGGTTTTGAGCTCACTTGAATAGGCATGATAAACTCCATAAAGGATTTGCCATTGCTTATATATTCGTTAACGGCCGCAGTCTTTTGAGCCTCCGCAAACAAGTCCTGGCTCTCGGATAAAATCGCCATCTCGGATTGTGGATTTAGCGTATTAATATATGCCCTTGAAGCGTGCATCAATATAATGTAATGAAGCTCCTTGTTTTCATGCACGGTATTTCTTAACTGGTCACCAACCCAGGAAAGGTTAGCCGCAGCGACACCATTCTTAACATGCACGGATAAACTATCGGATAGAATTTGTCCTTTATCGATTAATCTTCCTTTCATCAGTACAATGCGTTTTTCCAATTCTTTTTCAAATACATCTCGTTGAAACTCAATCTGAACAAAGGTTAGCATTGTTAATAGGGAGATAATTAAACCCACCATCGTAATGAGAAGTTTTTTGAAAATACTTCGTTTAACCATTTTATTAAACTCAAGAGTGTATTTGGGAAGGTGTCTATTCTAACTGCTATTGTGATTATGCCGCCACTTAGTCGCAAAAATAAACTGCTTTGGATTCATAGATTATGAAATGGCTCTTATATTTCATAAGCTTAATCTTTAAATAGGTGGCAATTCTAACACCGGCTGAGTAGTTACCGAAAATTATGCTTTTTGCTTACCCTCCGTGCGTGACATAGGCAACACCGTCAAAAGTATTCTATAAAAATCGTAAGGCATTAATTTTCGCCAAGTATCAGCATGATAATAATTACTGTGCTGTTTTTAAAACAGTTTTAATGCTCTCGTCCTAAACTTCATGGGATGTCGATCTACCGCTTTAGGTGTCCGGTATCATGGTTAATATATAAGGACATTTTTATTCTGCTGTTTTTTCTTTTATACTTAACGGGATAAATACCTCAAGGAGACATCATGGAAAAGCCACTCGAAAAGCCGTTCATTCTACATATGCTAACCACATCTAAAAATCTTAGTCCATTTGACGCCAATATGGCATTAGATGCAGGCTGGATTCACGCACTGCCCTACATAAATGTTGAACCCAGTGAAGTTCAAGGCTTGGTACAGGATGCCATTTTCTCCCGTAGCACTAAAAATTTAAAACGCACCGGGATATTCATTGGCGGACGCGACACAAAACAAGCAATGGATATGCTGAAGTTAGCTAAACGTTCAATGTTCCCTCCTTTTGAAGTTTCTATTTTCGCCGACCCTAGCGGCGCGTTTACCACCGCTGCCGGCATGGTTGCTGCAGTGGAACGTGAATTAATGACTAAATTCGATACGACTCTGGAAGGAAAAAATATTCTGGTATTGGGTGGGACCGGCCCCGTCGGACAAGTAGTCGCAGTAATTGCCGCCCAAGGCGGAGCGAACGTAAAACTCATCGGCCGTCAACTGGATAAAGCTCAAGCCATTGCCGACATGTGCAATAACGAATTTGGCGATGGTAAAATCAACATTGAAGCCGGTGCAGATGCAAATAAAGCTGAATACATCAAGACAGCCGATGTTGTCTTTGCAACCGGTGCCGCAGGTATTGAATTATTAAACGCCGAACTTATCGCATCGGCTCCGCAACTAAAAGTCGCTGCAGACGCAAATGCCGTGCCGCCGCCAGGTATTGCGGGGGTTGACGCCTTCCATAACGGCACGCTGATTGAAGGCTCAAAAAGCGGTGCAGTCGGTTTGGGCGCCATGGCAATCGGTAACATTAAATTTCAAACTCAGACCCTTTTGTTGAAAACAATGATCAGTACCGATAAACCTGTTTACCTGCATTTTGAGCATGCCTTTGAAACTGCAAGAGAGTACATTAAATCAAACTCTTGAATCTAAAATTTGGGATTAACCTGCATAATAACAAGGAACTCTAATGGTGAAACGCAGCATTCTTCACATGCTTGACCCCATGCCGAACAATAGTCCGTTCGACATTAACATGGCACTGGATGCAGGGTTTGATGTGCTTATTCCGTACAACAACGTCAAGTTGGATAACGTTTATGGGCTAACTCAAGACGCCACTTTCTCCCGTAGTCCGTCCGGCGTTAGGCGCACTGGAATTTTTATTGGCGGTCGAGATTTAGGTTTAGCCATGGACATGCTAAATACTAGTAAACAAGCCATGGTTCCTCCTTTTGAAATCTCAGTCTTTGCCGACCCCAGCGGCTCTTTCACCACCGCTGCGGCATTAGTCACTTGCGCTGAGAAAGAACTGAAAGCACAACATAACAAAGAATTGAAAGGCTGTTCAGTTGTGATTTTTGGCGGGACAGGACCTGTCGGCATAGCTACGGGCATTATCGCTTCATTAGCCGGTGCCGATGTGACATTAACCGACCATTTATCAATTGATACGGCTTTGGATGTTGCTAAAGCATACAATCGTCGTTTTAATTGCACCCTTAAAGGGGCTTTAGCCAATTCTGAAGCAGATAAAGCTCGACTGGTAAGTAATGCGGATATCATCTTTTGTACCGCCAAAGCGGGGGTTCAAGTTTTAAGTGCGAGCGTATTAAAACAGGCAACGCAACTTAAAGTGGCTGCTGATGTTAACGCAGTCCCACCCGTTGGTATAGAGGGGATCAAAAACAATGATTGCGGCGCACCTCTCGTCTACGCAGATAATGCGCAAAGCGCGGTAGGCATTGGCGCCTTAGCTATTGGGAATGTTAAGTTTCAACTACAGCATGAACTATTAAAGGCGATGCTGGGGACTGAACAGCCTTTGTTTATTGATTTCAGGTATGCGTTTAACAAAGCCAGGGAAATGCAATTTGGTCCTCGCGTAAACTAAGGCGATTTCCTGCGAAAAATATACCTACCTGACTGGTCTTTTTGCTCGTCTGCTGCGTTGTAAAAATGGTTGCATAGCTCGCTATGCGCCCATTTTTACGCCTCGGCAACTGCTCCTGCGTTGCGCTGCATCCATGCAGTCGTTGCAGACGAACAAAAATCCTGCGTCATTTGGGTATATTTATTCTTGGTAATCGCCTAAAGCAACAAGCGGCTTGGGAGTCAGGTTGCTTACGCGGGTAAGCACAATAACGTGCTTACCTGAGTCACTAAAGCAAAGCATTATCAATATATTCGAATTTTATCGCCAGACGAATTAATTCGATATCATTCTTTACATGCAGTTTGCTATAAAGACGGTAGCGGTAGGTATTAATCGTCTTATCGCTCAATACCAGTATTTCCGACATTTCTTTGATAGTTTTTCCCTGAAGAATTAAAGTAACTACCTCTGATTCTCTATGGGAAAGTATTGAAAATGGTGATTCATTACTGCCTGGCAAGCCTTGAAAAACCATATTATTGGCGACTTCAGAACACAGGTAACGCCTGCCATCCATGACTTGCCGAATGGCATCAACCATCTCCTCTACCGGCGAACCCTTAGAAATAAAACTTAAAACACCCAGTTTGAGTAATTGATGGGGAATAGGGCCGTCATTAAGCACGGATACCGCAATAATCTTTATTTCAGGATCCAATTGCAACATTCTCCGGCAAGCTTCTATACCGCCTATCCCTGGCATGTTAACGTCCATCAACACAACATCCGGCGATAAGGCAACAACTGCATCAACCGCGTCTTCACCCGACTTAGCTACGCCGATAACCGTAATATCGTCAACATCATTCAATAATCCTTCAATCGCGGATCGAACAAGCTCATGATCATCAACAAGCAGCACACTAATCATAACTTTTTTAATTCCTTTAGCGGTTAATTATAAAACAGCTCGTTATATGTCTTCAAAAGTCACTAATATACATGATATAGCTGTATTTATACATAAGTAGATTTAGCCGTATTGATGTAATATGATTTTGCTAAAAGTAAGTTATCAACCTCCATATAAGCAACATGCTTGAAATTATTGCAAAATGAAATTCAACAAATCCGCCATAAAAACACTCCCCCAAAAAGTTAATCATTCAACAGCTGTAGGTATCTTGCTAAGCATCCTTTTATTCATCTTTATTATCATATTTGCTGCAAATGATCCGCTTTCTTTTATTAACTTGCCCGGATTTGTAATTGTGATTGGCGGCACTTTTGCTGCGATTTTTTTAAGCTATCCCTTAAGAGATATTAAACATGGCTGGAAATCACTCAGGCTTGTTTTCTTTTACGAGGATCTAAATCCTCAACGGGACGCCAATGAAATTGTCGCAGTGGCTCAAATGTGGTTTAACCGGGACACGCTTGCAATAGAAAATATTATCGACAGCATCAACAACCCCTATTTAAAAACAGGTTTCCAGCTCATCGTAGACAAGACGCCGATAGAAGATATTCTGTCGCTACTTAAATGGCGTATTGCCCGCATGAGGGCCAAAGAGAAAGCCGAAGCTAATATATTTTACACCCTGGCTACTTATTCTCCTGCATTTGGCATGTTAGGCACCCTGATAGCCATGACCAACATGTTGCAAATTATTGAACTTAAAGATATAGCGGGTATCAGTAACAACATGGGGACTGCCCTGGTTACAACCTTTTACGGCCTCATCATGGCCAACCTTATTTTTCATCCTATTGCCATAAAACTGGAAAGACGCACTGAACAGCGCATTATGATTATGAGCATGATTATGGAGGGTATTACGCTGATAGCGGATCGCCGCAGTCCGTCGTTTGTACGGGAAACGCTCAAGTCATTTATTAAACACTATGACGATGAATTAAAAGACTAAAAAAGCTCGACTGGGTTTATTTATACCCTCATCAATCCGGCCTACATTGCGCTCAATAAGCTGACCTACTACTGAAAAATGAGTAAAGATCCATTTTCGAAATTACAATCCTCCTTGCCTTTAGAGGATTTGCTGAACCAACCGCCCCTGCGTAACTCACATAACTGGTTGTTAACCTATTTGGATGTATTTGTACTGATCGTGATGCTGGTTATTACATTGATTACTTTAGGCGATTTAAAAACGGAACAAGCAGCCGCAAATAAACCGCAAGCAATTAGACCTAAAAAAACGCCTACCGCGGCGCCTGTCGTTATAAACTGTCCTCCTCTCGTTGTTGCTGAAAATAAATCCGTGCAACAAATCGCCCCCTTTGAGCCCATAGCCGAGATTAAACCCGATAACGCTGACATTAAGGCCGAATCTACTGCTCCCACTATCAATACGCCGGAAATTAAAACGGCTGCGGCAACAAATTCCATTTCCAAACCGGCCGACATCCAACAGGCAGCTGCCAACTCAGAGGATGAAAATAAACTACAGCAACAGTTAACAAAAACAATTGATGAATTCGGTCTTAATAAAACCGTCAACATAAAAGTTACACAAGGCTATGCTCAGCTTGAGATTCAGGACAAGGTATTATTTAAATCTTCAGAGGCGGGTCTAACGGCTTCAGGCGAAGCCTTGATAAAACGCCTTGCTCCCTTATTAAAACAAGCCGTTGGCTTGATTCTGATTGAAGGGCATACCGACAATATACCCATTAAAACCGCCCAGTTTCCTTCTAATTGGGAACTAGGAGCTTCCAGGGCCACCAGTGTTTTACACTTCCTGGTCGCACAGCAACTAGACAGCAGCCGTTTGCGGGCCATCACTTACGCAGATACCATGCCTATTGCCGATAATTCAACACCGGAAGGAAGAGAAAAAAACCGGCGCGTTAATATTTTAATAAAATTTTCAGGGCAATAAACCTACTTGTTCTCTTGAAAAGCCAGGCAAGTCATATTGCGATTATTTAACAAGTATGTGCCAGTGCTGTATCATAAAGCCTGAACAACTTAAAAAAACGCTCGATCTTTGTCTCTATTTAGTCAAAAAGACGGCGCTATCTTTAAAATAAACAAATAACCGGGGGAATTAATGACTGTTGGTGTGGATGATTTTAAAAAAGCTATGCAACTATGGGCCAGCGGCGTCACCGTCGTTACGACACATTCTGAAAAATTCGGCATTCAAGGCATGACGGTGACGGCATTTTCCAGCGTTTCAGTTAATCCGCCTCAAGTATTAGTGTGTATTAATGAGTCTGCCGACACCGGCGCGGGAATTGAAGAAAGCCGCTACTTTGCGGTCAACGTTTTAAGCTCGGCCCAACAAGACGTTTCCAATCAATTTGCCGGTGGCAGCAGTCAACAGCAACGGTTTGAAAATACACCATGGACGACAGGTATTACCGGCACGCCCATTCTGGATGACAGTCTCATGTCTCTGGAGTGCAAAGTCATAGAAAGAATTCACGCGGGCACTCACTGGATTATAATCGGCGAGGTACAAGACAGCGTGTGCCGCTCGGGAGAGCCTCTTTTATATTATCGAGGCGCTTACCAGCAACTTAGGTAACTTGCAAAGAATAAGCCGCCACCGATTAACCTAAAAACCGCAGTTAGTCCACGAAAAGCACGAAATAAATCAGTAAGTTTTATTGATTGTAACTACTCACCCCCTTTTTTAACTGCAAAGTCGATTCTTACTGTCCAAAGCCAGCTTTGGACTCCAGAAAAGTGTGCTATAGGAGTTCAAAGTTGGCTTTGCCTATTAGGGCCGTGGCGTTTTATTTTTGCTGCCTGAGTAGTTGTCATTACGCATATATACTCAACAAACCCTTGCTGACAACGGCCCGTCCGCTGTCAATTTCTTGCTCTATATCGTCAACTCCATCGACAGCAACGCCCGTAGCGCCTTGCCCCCGACCGTCAGCTGTTTGCGCAAAGTTTTGCGCTTGTGAACGCCCCTGATCTGACGAAGAGCCTTGAGAAACATTGACATCTACCAAGTTAAGCTGTTGAGCGCTCATCATGTCCCGTAACTTGGGGATGGACGCTTCAATAGCTTCTCTTGTAGCTGCATGTTGCGCTGTAAATACGACCGTTGCCTGATCATCAGCCACGTCAACACGAACCGATATAGGACCAAGATGCTGTGGATTCAGCCTGATTTCTGCGGTGGGTATTGCCTTGCTACTCATCCATACAATCCGCTCACCTAAATCCTTATTCCATTCCGGATGCGATAGTGGCTTGGTTATTGCTGGCACATCGGTTTTATTGTCAGAAACCGGTTTATTAAGCGGAGTCATGTCAGCTCCAACCTTGGGCAAGGGCTTTTCGCCATCTAAACCTAAGCCTTGCTGGCGTTCAACTGGTCCTGTTTTTTCAGTTTGTTCAGTATTTTCAACATATTTTAAGTTAAAGTCCTGTTTATTTTGGACAGGCTGACGCAAAACAGATTCACTTTGTACGTCAGGGGCTTTAGCAGATTGATTTGGTTTAGCGTCCCCCGACGATGGTTTTATAAAAGACGAGGGACCTTCCTCTGTAGCTGTATCTGTATCCGCCAAATTATTGACGGTTTTTTCTTGCTCAGTCGGCATTATCGCTGGAAGAATAATGGCTGCCGGTACGCCTTCGGTTCCGTGATTATCTTCAACACCCGGCATTGGGTCTTCGCCTTCAGCCCACTTCTTATCATGCTTATTATTGGACTGCTTTAAATCCATTTGAACCGGAGCAGTCAATGCACTTGCATCTTTGGTGTTTTGTTGCGCGGGAATAGCTAAAGATGAAATCGCATCTTTGATGTTTTGTTTAGCCTGGACAATCATTGCCGCCACAGCTTTGATATTTTTCTTAACCGGAACAACCGTTTCTGCCTCACTTTTGCTGTTTTGCTGGGCTTGAACAGTTGTTGCGGTCGGTGGGTTGCTGTTTAGTTGGGTCGGAGTAGCCGTTGTGGTCGGTGCATTGCTGTTTAGTTGGGCTTGAACGGTTGTTGCTGTCGGCGCTTTGCTGTTTTGCTGGGTTTGAATAGTCGTTGCGGTAAGTTTGTTGCTGTTTTGCCGGGCCGGAGTAGCCGTAGCGGTTGGTACATTGTTGTTTAATTGGGCTGGCGTAGCCGTTGTGGTCGTAGCGTTGCTGTTTTGTTGGGCCGGAGCAGCTGTTACGGTCGGTGGGTTGCTGTTTAGTTGGGCTTGAACGGTTGTTGCGGTCGGCGCTTTACTGTTTTGCTGGGCCGGAGCAGCCGTTGTAGTCGCAACTTTGTTATTTTGTTGGTCTGGAACAGCCGTTGTGGTCGCAGTGTTGCTGTTTTGCTGGGCTTGAACAGTTGTTGAGGTCGGCGTTTTGCTGTTTTGCTGGGCTTGAGCAGCTGTTGCGGTCGGCGCGTTGCTGTTTTGTTGGGCCGTAGCAGCCGTAGCGGTTGGTGCATTGCTGTTTAGTTGGGTTTGAACAGTTGTTGCGGTCGGCGCTTTGCTGTTTTGTGGGGCCGGAGCAGCCGTAGCGGTCGGTGGGTTGCTGTTTTGTTGGGCTGGAGCAGCCGTAGCGGTTGGTGCGTTGCTGTTTTGTGGGGCCGGAGCAGCCGTAGCGGTCGGTGCATTGCTGTTTTGTGGGGCCGGAGCAGACGTAGCGGTTGGCGCATTGCTGTTTTGTTGGGCTTGAACAGTTGTTGCGGTCGGCGCTTTGCTGTTTTGCTGGGCCGGAGCAGCCGTTGTAGTCGCTACTTTGTTATTTTGTTGGTCTGGAACAGCCGTTGTGGTCGCAGTGTTGTTGTTTTGCTGGGCTTGAACGGTTGTTGAGGTTGGCGTTTTGCTGTTTTGTTGGGCCGGAGCAGCCGTTGTAGTCGCTACTTTGTTATTTTGTTGGTCTGGAACAGCCGTTGTGGTCGCAGTGTTGCTGTTTTGCTGGGCTTGAACAGTTGTTGCGGTTGGCGTTTTGCTGTTTTGCTGGGCTTGAACAGTTGTTGCGGTTGGCGTTTTGCTGTTTTGTTGGGCCGGAGCAGTTGTTGCGGTCGGCGCTTTGCTGTTTAGTTGGGCTTGAACAGTTGTTGCGGTCGGCGCTTTGCTGTTTTGTGGGGCCGGAGCAGCCGTAGCGGTCGGTATGTTGCTGTTTTGCTGGGCTTG
>SCPZ01000048.1 GCA_004299305.1 Methylobacter sp. | reverse complement strand
GTTTAGTTGGGCTTGAACAGTTGTTGCGGTCGGCGCTTTGCTGTTTTGTGGGGCCGGAGCAGCCGTAGCGGTCGGTATGTTGCTGTTTTGCTGGGCTTGAGCAGCTGTTGCGGTCGGCGCGTTGCTGTTTTGTGGGGCCGGAGCAGCCGTAGCGGTTGGTGCATTGCTGTTTTGTGGGGGCGTAGCAGCCGTAGCGGTTGGTGCATTGCTGTTTTGTTGGGCCGGGGCAGCCGTTGTAGTCGCTACTTTGTTATTTTGTTGGTCTGGAACAGCCGTTGTGGTCGATGCATTGCTGTTTTGCTGGGCTTGAACAGTTGTTGCGGTCGGCGCGTTGCTGTTTTGTGGGGCCGGAGCAGCCGTAGCGGACGGTACGTTGCTGTTTTGTGGGGCCGTAGCAGCCGTAGCGGTTGGTGCATTGCTGTTTTGTGGGGCCGGAGCAGCCGTAGCGGTTGGTGCATTGCTGTTTTGTGGGGCCGGAGCAGCCGTAGCGGTTGGTGCATTGCTGTTTTGTGGAGTCTGAGCAGCCGTAGCGGTCGGTGCGTTGCTGTTTTGTTGGGCTTGAACAGTCGTTGTGGTCGGCGCATTGCTGTTTTGCTGGGCTTGAACAGTTGTTGTGGTTGGCGTTTTGCTGTTTTGCTGGGCTTGAACAGTTGTTGCGGTCGGCGCTTTGCTGTTTTGTTGGGCCGGGGCAGCCGTTGTAGTCACTACTTTGTTATTTTGTTGGTCTGGAACAGCCGTTGTGGTCGATGCGTTGCTGTTTTGCTGGGCTTGAACAGTTGTTGCGGTCGGCGCTTTGCTGTTTTGTTGGGCCGGGGCAGCCGTTGTAGTCGCTACTTTGTTATTTTGTTGGTCTGGAACAGCCGTTGTGGTCGATGCGTTGCTGTTTTGCTGGGCCGGAGCAGCCGTTGCGGTCGGCGCTTTGCTGTTTTGTTGGGTCGGGGCAGCCGTTGTAGTCGCTACTTTGTTATTTTGTTGGTCTGGAACAGCCGTTGTGGTCGATGCGTTGCTGTTTTGCTGGGCCGGAGCAGCCGTTGCGGTTGGTGCATTGCTGCTTTGTTGGGCCGGGGCCGCCGTTGTAGTCGCTACTTTGCTATTTTGTTGGTCTGGAACAGCCGTTGTGGTCGATGCGTTGCTGTTTTGCTGGGCTTGAACAGTTGTTGCGGTCGGCGTTTTGCTGTTTTGTTGGACCGGGGCAGCCGTTGTAGTCGCTACTTTGTTATTTTGTTGGTCTGGAACAGCCGTTGTGGTCGATGCGTTGCTGTTTTGCTGGGCTTGAACAGTTGTTGCGGTCGGCGTTTTGCTGTTTTGTTGGGCTGGAGCAGCCGTTGTAGTCACTACTTTGTTATTTTGTTGGTCTGGAACAGCCGTTGTGGTCGATGCGTTGCTGTTTTGCTGGGCCGGAGCAGCCGTTGCGGTCGGTGGGTTGCTGTTTTGTTGGGCCGGAGCAGCCGTTGTAGTCACTACTTTGTTATTTTGTTGGTCTGGAACAGCCGTTGTGGTCGATGCGTTGCTGTTTTGCTGGGCTTGAACAGTTGTTGCGGTCGGCGCTTTGCTGTTTTGTTGGACCGTAGCAGCCGTAGCGGTCGGTGGGTTGCTGTTTTGTTGGGCCGGAGCAGCCGTTGTAGTCACTACTTTGTTATTTTGTTGGTCTGGAGCAGCCGTTGTGGTCGATGCGTTGTTGTTTTGCTGGGCTTGAACAGTTGTTGCGGTCGGCGCTTTGCTGTTTTGTTGGGCCGTAGCAGCCGTAGCAGCCGTAGCGGTCGGTGGGTTGCTGTTTTGTTGGGCCGGAGCAACCGTAGCGGTTGGTGCATTGCTGTTTTGTGGGGTCGTAGCAGCCGTAGCGGTCGGTGCGTTGCTGTTTTGTGGAGCCGGAGCAGCTGTAGCGGTCGGCGCTTTGCTGTTTAGTGGTGCCGGAACAGCCGTTGTGGTTGCAGTGCGGCTGTTTTGCTGGGACGGAGTAGTCGTTGCGGTCGTAGCGTTACTGTTTTGTTGGGCCGGAGCAGCTGTTGTGGTCGCAGCTTTGCTATTTTGTTGAATCGGGGCAATCGTTACGGTCGTCGCGGTTTCACCCTTTTGTCCAGTTTGCTGGGCAACGATTGCTGACGTATCTTTAGTCGTCTGCTGGGTCGGTATAGCCATTGCAATTACATTTTTTATGTTTTGCTCAGCTTCTGCGGTCTTTTCTCCCGCGCTTGTACCTCTGGTAATGTATTTTAATGTGTCAGTTACCGCGCCCAACACTGCCTCATGATCGGTAATGTCGTTTATTTTGTTTGCCGACGGCAAATTATTGCCTACTAAAGCGGCAAAATCTTGGCGGTCAACCGGCTCTGCCGATAAACCGGCAACGCCTTGCAAACCAGCTGGATTAGGTGTTTGTAACGGCACTGGCTCCGCAGGTTTCGGATGACTCAACAGCTCAATCTGCGCTACTAATGCACCGGAAAAACCTTCGGAAATAACACCGCCATCGGCCAGAGGCAGCGAGATGTTTTCAATCTTACCGGTGCTTGGCGTCAAAGATGATAAAGTTGCACTTTCGACATTCATAATCAATTCTCCTGAGATTTAACTGATTATTAAGCATTTTACGTGCCACTTGAATTATTTCGTCCGGTTCTGGATGCCCGTTCATCTTGCTCCAGTTGTTCTCGTTTAGCTTCCTGCTTCATTTCTGCCACCAAAGCCGAGTCGCAAACTTTCTGTAGACTTTGGGTTTTATGGTGTAGCTCTTCCCAGGCTTTTCTTTTTGCCTTTAGTTCTGTCTCCATTGAGCTCAATACTTGTTCCTGACCTATGATCGCCTTATCGAGCTTATCAATAAACGATCTAAACTCCAGAAGCTGTGCAACATTGACGCCTTTGCTTCCCAGTTGATCAAATTTATCCTGATATTCCTTCCGATAGTTTTTTAAGCCTTCAACTTGAACCTGCATGGACTGTAGTTTTCTCTGGACGGCGCCCAGCACTTCCAAAGCATTTTTTTCCTGTGTCGCTTTAATGTCGACTATTGTTTTAATGCGTTGAGATTTTTTCACTTATGTCCTTTGTATTCTGAATGGGCTCGGGAATTACGCCCTGTTGACACCCAGTAACAATGCCAGTTCTTGTAAGCTCCGAGCTATATCAACCGGCTCATCCATGTCTTGTTGTAAAAAGTTTAAAATCGCCGGGTTTTTTTCTATGGCTTTGTCGATTCTGGGATCCGATCCTGGTTGATAAGCGCCGACGCTGATTAAATCGCGGTTTTGCTGATAAAGCGAATACAGCCGCCTTAAATCCCGCGCCATTTGCAAATGAACGGGATCAACAATATCCGGCATAACGCGACTAATCGACGCCTCTATATCGATGGCCGGAAAATGCCCAGACTCAGCCAAGCTTCTGGACAGTATGACGTGCCCATCTAGCACTCCTCTGGCCGCATCGGCAATAGGATCGTTAGTATCATCGCCCTCGGCCAGGACCGTATAAAATGCCGTTATAGATCCGCCGCCATGATCGGCATTGCCGGCACGTTCCACCAAATGCGGCAATTTGGCAAAAACCGAAGGCGGATAGCCCTTAGTGGCCGGCGGTTCGTCAATAGCCAAGGCAATTTCACGATGAGCCTGGGCGAATCGCGTTAATGAGTCCATCAATAACAATACATCAAGTCCCTGATCACGAAAATACTCGGCAATACTGGTTGACAATAACGCGGCATGAACCCGCATCAATGGCGGACAATCGGCAGGCGAAACCACCACCACCGCTCGTTTAAGCCCTTCTTCGCCCAGAGTCTTCAGTACGAATTCATTAACTTCTCGTCCCCGCTCGCCAATCAGGCCGACCACAACAATATCGGCCTTGGTAAATTTGGTCATCATGCCCAGCAGCACGCTTTTTCCCACGCCAGTACCGGCAAACAAACCCATACGCTGCCCGCGGCCAACGCTGAGTATCGAGTTTATGGCTCTAACTCCAACGTCAAGCGGTTCGCGTATCGGCCTTCTTGATAAGGGGTTAATCGGCACGCCATTTAGCGAAATCAGGGCATCGGTTTTAAGCGGGCCTTTGTCATCAAGCGCATTGCCGGCCCCATCCAACACTCGCCCCAATAAACCGAAACCGACCCGTGCCTGACTATTTTTACCCATCGGGATGACCCGGCAATCCGGTTCAAGTCCATGAACTTCGGCAGTAGGCATCAAAAAAATACGTGTGCCGGAAAAACCCACGACTTCCGCTTCAATCATTCGGCCGTTTTTAGTCTCAACCCGGCAACGGGAGCCAATAGCCGCCCGACAGCCGACTGCTTCCAAGGTCAGTCCTACCATACGGGAAAGCCTGCCTTCGACAACAAGCTCGGGGACTTCGGATAATCTTTCGGAATAAGGTTTTAATTTAGTCAGCCAAATTTGAGACCGGTCCGCATTTGGAATCATGAGTTTTTATTCTCCGCACACCGTTTCGCCGCTCCAAGCATTTTTTAACCATCCGCAGAATCGTTGGCAACGGCTCCTAAGTCGCCTACTTTGGGGGCTTCCGGCAACCGGTCTGCGCGTTGTCCTGATTCTCCTGTTCGAGCGACTTTGGCATCCATGTCGTGCTCTCGCTCACCGCCTAATATGTTTGCGATAACAGCGGCCAAGCGATGTTCTACAGTCGCGTCAACATGCGAAATCTCGGTATCGACTCGGCAGCCACCGCGGGTAATTACCGGGTCTTCGACGATGCTCCAGCTTGGCGACATCTCGTCTAACGCTAATACAGAACGCACCAGTTCGGCATCTTCAGGGTGCAATTTCAAACTGATTTTTTGTGAGGCCAAGGGCAAGACCTTGACGGCTTCCTGGACAACGGCAATGATTTGCCTTGGATCCAACTTGATTTCCCTACGTATTATTTGTGTTGCGATACCGATAACCAGTTTAACGAGCTCTTTTTCCACTTCTTCGTCAAGCAATTTAAACGGTTCGCTCAATGACTCCAAGAGACTGACCAAGATTGCCGCCTGGCTTTGCAGCAAGTGCAAGTTATCCTCGTAGCCTTTCTTTGAGCCCTCATCAAAACCTTGCTGAAAGCCGTGCATTTTGCCTTGCGCAAATGCTTCGTCGTAGGCTTGCTTCTGCATGGCTTCAATTTCATCAACCGTTAAAATCGGGGTCGGTTCTTCCTCCAGTTCCACCGTCTCCGATTCCCTGGGAGGCTCAGGTTCCGGCTCTACCCCGGAAACATCCGGCATACTCCATAATTTTAACGCTTCTAATTCGGATGCTGTGAACCTGGGCCTCTTAGATAAGCTCATCGCCGCCTGCTCCCATTTGTATCTCGCCTGCATCCGCTAATTTTTTAGCAATAGCCAATATATCTTTCTGCGCCAACTCCACTTCGCTTAACTTTGCTGGCGGCGAAGCTTCCAAATCATCACGCAGCATTTCTGCTGCACGCTTGGACATATTGCCGAATATTTTTTCTTTAAGTTCACTACCGACACCCCGTAATGCCAACAGCAATTGTCCGGTTGAAACTTCACGCAGCAAGGTTTGCATACCTCTTTCATCGATAGAGGTAAGATCTTCAAAGGTGAACATTTTCTCTTGAATTTCTTGGGCCAATTCAGACCTGTGCTCGGCAATTCCCGACATGACTAAATCGGCAGCGCCGCCATCCATGAAGTTTAAAATATTAGCCACCGCATCAACACCGCCGATATTGGTCGATTTAACATTGTCTGAACCGGTTAATTGCGCTTCCATAATTTGATCCAACTCGCGTAAGGCGGATGGTTGAATGCCTTTCATGGTCGCGATTCTCATCATTAAATCGGCGCGCATGCTTTCAGGCAGGAACATCATTACGTCGGCCGCCTGCTCACTTTCCATCAAGGACATAATAGTCGCGACAATCTGGGGATGCTCCAAACGAATCATGTCCGCAATCGACCGGGTATCCATCCATTTCAACTGCTCAATACCCTTAGTGTTACCGCCTTGTAAGATCCGGTCGAGGATGCTGTTGGCTTTATCCGCACCCAAAGCGCTGATCAACACGGTACGAATATACTCGTCGGTATCCATCCCCAAAGCGGTTTGGGTCTTTACCGCGAGAATAAATTCTTCAACCACGTCATCCATCATCTCTATCGAGATTTCCCCTACGCTCGCCATGGTGGTGCCTAAGATAGTCACTTCTCTGGGCGTCATGTGTTTGAGGACCATAGCGGCCCTATCCATCCCCAACGCCAGCAACAATACAGCGGCGCGATCAACCTGGGTTAAGTCTTTTTCTTTTTCCGCTTTAGCCATCTTTTTTAATCCACGATTTAATAACTTGTGCGACTACTTTCGAATCGTCATCGACCAATCTCTTCACGTATTCCAAACGATGCTCGTAACTCTGAGGCACATCCAAAAGCAGCATATCCTGTATTTCAGCGGCCGAGGGCGTCTCAAAACTTACGGCTTGTTGACCGGCCGGCACAGCAACAGGCATTCCTTCTTCATTAAAGCCAACAGTTCCCCCCATAGCGGCCGCCTTTTCTTGTGCTTCAGCCAAAGCCAACGCTTTTTTCTCTTCCATGTCCCTGGCAACAAGACTGCGCATGGTAGGACGCAATACGCCAAAAATCAGGAATAATACGGCCAACACTGCGGCAACTTGTTTCATAAGATCAAGGAACCAGCCTTGTTCCCACATCGGTATGGTCGGCAATGCCTCAACCAGTTCATCTTTGAAAGTTACATTGGTGACGGTAACCTGGTCCCCTCGGCTACTATCAAAGCCTACCGCCTGTTTGATCAAGTCGCTAAAACGATTAATATCTTCCTGGGAAAAAGATTGGCCTTTAACAGTGCCGTCGCTCTGGGTTACATGCCGGTCATCAACAACTACGGCCACGGATAAGCGGCGCAACGCGCCTGTCGCCAGCCGGGTGTGGGTAATGGTTTTATCCAGTTCGAAATTCCGGGTTGCATTTTTTGCGAGCGAACTGGGCGTTGAGCTAGTCGAATTGGTGGTCGCCGAACCCGGCGCCGCAGTTCCTGGGGGCGTTGTTTCCGGGGCAACGCCCGCTGGAGTCGGTTGATTTGATAGTGCGCCGGGAATGCCTTGAGTAGCAGACATTGTATTTCGCTCTTCCGATGTCTGTTCACTCCTTAAGGCCGGTAAATCAGGATTGAACATTTCCTGTGTTCTGTCCGTTTCGGTAAAATCCACATCGGCTGAAATTTGGACGCGCATTCCGTCGCCACCCACTAATGGTGACAAAATATTCTCAATGCGCCCCATCAGGTGCTCTTCAATATTTTTCTTGTATTCAAATTGCTTGGAGGTCAAATTACCGGCGGCCGATGAGTCATTGCTATTTAACAGCTGACCTTTTTGATCGACGACCGTTACTTGATCGGCATCCAGTTGAGGAACACTGGACGCCACTAAATGAATAATTGATTCGACTTGGCCTTTATCCAGCGATCTGCCTTGATATAAATTGACCATGACCGAAGCGCTGGGCTTCTTGCGCTCCCGCACAAACACCGACTGAACCGGAATGGCCAACAGCACCCTGGCCGTTTTTACATTTTGGATGGACATAATGGTTCGTGCAATTTCGCCTTCCAAGGCGCGTTGGAAACGCACCAATTCGACACTTTTGCTGGCGCCGAAACCCTGTTCTTTATCCAATAACTCGTAGCCTAAACTATTGCTCTTAGGTAATCCTTGAGCCGCTAATTTGAGTTTTATTGAACTCACCTGATCCATCGGCACCATAATGGCTCCCGAACCGGTTTCGACTTTATACTTGATATTCTCTTTACTGAGAACATCAAGTATTTCGGCTACATCACTTTCACCGAGTTCGGCATATAAGCGCCCATAAGAGGATTCTTGTGACCATAGAACAACAGCAACGCCAATAGCGACACTCAAAGCCAGACCCAGCATTAAGCCAATCTGGCGCGCTATGGTCAGCCCGGCTAGGCCTTTTATGACGGGATGCGCATCGATCTGGGTTGATAAAATATGAGACGCTTCGCCTTCAAGATGCTCATTTTCCATTGAGGCAGGCTCATGCTGGCGATTTGCCTCAACT
Organism: Methylobacter sp.; assembly: GCA_004299305.1. Taxonomy (GTDB): domain Bacteria; phylum Pseudomonadota; class Gammaproteobacteria; order Methylococcales; family Methylomonadaceae; genus Methylobacter_A. The sequence goes on along the minus strand of SCPZ01000048.1, from coordinate 14,524 downwards.
AAACTATTACCGCTTTGTTCGCTCATTTTTTAATCACAGCTCGCCGTACTACATTGGCATATTCATAACATCTTGATAGGCTTCAACTAATTTGTTCCTAACCTGGAGCATTGCCTGAAACGAAACAGTGGCTTTCTGTGAAGCTACCATGACCTCTGCCAGGCTTACATCGGCATCGCCTGTTTGAAAAGCTTCAGTCATTTTTCCGGCAGTTTGTTGGGTATCATTCACCGCGCCGATAGACTGTTTCAACATGGCGGCAAAATCAGCGCCTCCGCCTGTTTCCGGCGCTTTAACGTTACCGGCTTCAAGGGACATTGCCCGCATCTGAGCCAAAACTTGATTGATATTCATCTCACTCATGGGGGGACCTCTTACATTTTTAATAGTACAAAGTTTCAGGCATTTTTAATGCCACATACTAGCACGAAATAATAACACCCGAATCTTTCATCCTCGCCATTTTATAGCGGAGTGTTCGAGGGCTAATGCCCAATTTTTCGGCGGTTGTCTTACGACTGCCGTTTTCCATCTGCAAGGTTTGCAAAATAATATTTTCTTCGGCAGAGCGAATTCCCTCGCCTAGACCTCCGGGCGCCTGTTTTTCGTCTTTTAGCGTTGGCGGTAGAGTCTCTATCGCCTTGGTTAAAGCGCTTCCATTAAGCTCAGCTATCATCGAGCCTGCGTCTTCAAACACTAAATCATCAACAGTAATCTTATCGCCGGTCCGCAAAATAAGCGCCCGTTGCACCACATTATCCAGTTCCCTGACATTACCGGGCCAACTGTAAGCCAACATTTTTTCCACGGCTTTATGGTCAAATTCAGGCAATTTTTTGCCGTCCGTGCTATGCCGTTGCATCAATCCCTGCGCCAGCGGCAAAATGTCGCCCGGCCTATTGCGTAACGGCGGAATATTAATAGGGAACACGTTGAGACGATAATACAAATCCTCACGGAACCGCCCTTGTTCCATTTGTAATTTTAGTTTTTGGTTGGTGGCCGCCAAAATTCTGACATTCAGCTTTATTTTTTTGTGACTGCCCAGGCGCTCGACTTCCTTTTCCTGTAATACCCTCAATAATTTAGCCTGCAAACCCAGATCCATCTCGGCTATTTCATCCAATAACAAGGTGCCGCCCTGCGCTTGTTCGAATTTCCCCGGCATAGCCTGTACGGCTCCGGTGTAAGCGCCTTTCTCATAACCGAACAACATCGCTTCCAGCATGTTTTCAGGAATTGCCGCACAATTGACCGCAATAAAAGGCCCGCTATGATAGGTTGAATTTTGATGGATATAGGCGGCAATAACCTCTTTACCGGTTCCGCTTTCGCCTTGCAACAGCACCGTGACATCGGTTTTGGCAACTTTGGCGGTCAAAGCATAGAGTTTCTTCATGCTTTCGTCTTGCACAACGCGCTGATTATCCGTTGCATTGGCCGCCACAGGATTGGCTACCACATAATCGGCAACCTTGTTGACCAGCGCCTCGGCGTCAAACGGCTTGATCAGATAATCGGACGCACCGGCCTGCATGGCTTCAACCGCCTTGGGAATGGTTCCGAAAGCCGTCATCAGCAGAACCGGTGTTTTTGCATACTTGTGCTGCATATTTTTCAATAATTGAAAGCCGTCCATACCCGGCATCTGCACATCGCTAACGACCAGTTTAAACTGTCCCTGTTCCAGCTTGAGTAATGCTTCGGTGCCGTTGCAGGCGGAAATTACACGATAACCGCCTATTTCCAGCGTATCGCAAAGCGCTTCGCACAATGATAAATCATCTTCAACAACCAACACGTCATACTGTTTCATGATTCAATTCTCCTTGATTGCGGCTTTGGCGGTTCTTACCGGACAAATTTGTCTGGAACGGATTTGCATTTACCCGAAGGGCGTCAGGCAGGGTAGCCTGATGTGAAAAGCCGCCCGGTAACAAACTAAATGCCTGGTTAATACAGGGCAGGATTAACGAAAAAACCGTACCCTGACCCAAAGCCGAGTCAACATGTACATGACCGCCATGCGCTTTCACTACGCTGTCGACGACCGCTAAACCTAAACCGGTGCCATTAGTCTTGGTGGTAAAAAACGGTTCAAAAATACGTTGCCATAGGGCTTGATCAATACCCGGACCATTATCCTTAATAATAATTTTCAGCTTGCAGTCATCAAGTTGAACCACGGAGATTTGTATGCATCCAACCGGTCCTACCGCATCGACCGCATTATTTAATAAATTGAGCAGCGCGCCACGCAAGGCATTTTCATTACCCAGCATGACATCATGGTGGACTTCATTAATAATCTGTAAATCTATCCCGCCGCTACCCGTGTATTCTTTTACCGTTTCCCTGAGCTGATTTAATAATTCATCCAATGAAAAAGTTTCCATAGCCAAGCGTCCATCCTTGGCAAAAATCAACATATCGTTAACCTGTCTTTCCAAATATTGCAGGCGTTCAAGAATTTTTTGTGAAAACCGCTGCCGCTTTTCATTATCCAGTACCGGGTTATTCATTTGCGATGCGTAGAGTATGGCTGTCGACAGCGGCGTTCTAACCTGATGCGCCATACTCGCCACCATTTCGCCCATTGCCGATAATTGTTTTTGCTGATTCAGCATATCCTGCAGGTTACGCATCTCACTGACATCCGATAGCAAAATAATTTGCCCTGACTCAATGGAGTCGGCGCCTGCCATGTCTTTGCGGATAGTCATATTCACCCGTTTGCCATTACTCAGTTGGTGCTCGTGAGGGTTACCGATAACGGGAATCAAGCTGCGGGCGATAACGTCGAGCCAATCCTGGCCAAGCAGCGGTTCGCCTAAAAAATCTATCGCTACTGCATTACAATCCAGAATTTTGCCGTCCGTATCCAACACAATGACGCCGGCGGGAAGCGCCGCGAGTATCTTTTCCAAGCGACTGGCAAGTCTTTCTTTTTCCTCAAGGGTTTTAAGTCGTTCACTGTGGGCAAAGGCAAGTTCCCTGTGCAGCTTGGCAACCTGCTCTTCCAGTCCTTGGTAAGAATCGGATAAATTCTGGAATAGCTCATTAAAAATACGAAACGCATCGGTGAGCTGTTCGGTTTTTTGCTTTTTCTGAGTGTTATGGGTATTCATCTCTGATCGCTCTGGTTTTTTGCAATTCATTTAACTTAAACTTTTTTAGTAAAAAATAGAGCAAAAATCAGACCAAATAGTAATACAGCTACTTTCAACGCCTTAAGTTAAGGCGACAGAAAATTGACGTTCTTCCTTTAAGGCGATTGCCAAGAATAAAAATACCAGTCAGGTGGGTATATTTTTCGCAGGAAATCGCCTAACGTTGCAAATCATATTTGCGTAATTTTTCAACCAACGTTGTGCGCCGCATATTCAATCGTTTGGCTGCATGAGCCACTACGCCGCTGCATTCATCCAGCGCTTGGCGGATCAAGTCGATCTCCAAAACATTCAGGTATTCCTTCAAATCTATACCTTGCTCCGGCAATTGAGCTAAAGAGCTTGGAGAGCCCTCAGAAATACCGGTAACTCGAATTGGCTCGGACTGATCAACGGCTTCGGTATCATCAGTGGTTGGTTCAATAAGTATTTCTTCAGGAACCTTGTATTGTTGGAATTTTTCCGGCAAATCGGGTACATCGACAAGTCCTTTGGGGTTAATAATAGCCAGCCTTTCAATTAAGTTGGCCAATTCCCTGACGTTACCCGGCCATTCATGCTGCATCAGCACTGCTAATGCGGTCTTGGTCAATCGAACTGAACCACGGTTAGACGCTTCCATACGCGCGATAAGATCATCGACTAGCAACGGAATGTCTTCGGCTCTGTCCTTTAAAGGCGGTATTTCAATAGGAAAAACATTTAAGCGATAAAAAAGATCTTCCCGAAACCGGTTTTCTTTGATTTCATCTTCAAGATAACGATGCGTTGCCGCAATGACCCGCACGTCGCAATGTACGGTTTTGTTGCTGCCCACGCGTTCAAAAGTGCGTTCCTGTAATACGCGCAATAACTTGACCTGCATAGCCAAGGGCATATCACCAATTTCGTCCAGAAACAGAGTTCCGCCTTCCGCCATTTCAAAGCGACCTTGTCGGCTGGTTAAAGCCCCGGTAAATGCGCCTTTCTCGTGTCCGAACAGTTCGCTTTCCAGCAATTCACCCGGAATCGCGCCGCAATTGATAGGTACAAACGGCTTGTCTTTTCGGAAGGACGCATCATGCAAGGCGCGAGCAACCACTTCCTTGCCGGTTCCCGATTCGCCCAGAATTAAAACTGTCGCATCGGACTCGGCAACCTGATCGATCAACTTACGGATATTGACAATAGCCTGACTCTTACCTTTTAACCGCTCGCCTGAAGCCGAACGGCGATCAGGCGTGTCACGCACTGTAAAAGTCGTTTCCGTAGCGGAGGCAAGCAGCTTATCGAGTATCGGTTTCAACACAGGATAGCTAGTCGGCCATTCCAGCAGTTGAGATACGCTATGAGTAATTGCGGTCGGAATATGGGGAGCGCTTCCCTTATTGATGACTAAAATGACCGGGGTTTTATTCGCCCGTTCCACAATATCAACGACCACAGTCGCCTGTTTATCGATGCCATCACCGACAAAAACCCCGCACAGTTGATCAGTTTCGCCAAAACAAGACGCAACGTCCGCAGAACCTGCGCTTTCTATTTGGCATCCCATGAACTGGAACACCGCCTCCAGTTGTTGGATTCTTGTTTTATTATTGTCAATTAACAAAATACGCGGCAACGCCATATTTTCACACTCATCACTCACATTGAGGCTATTTAGTTAGCCTTATATCGTCCACAACAATAACTGTAGCTCATCGCCCAGCATGGATTTAAAAATAATCCCTGCCCATTGTTTAGCTAATCGGCAAAGTTAAACATTGAATCAGCATCATGTCAAAAATTCTTTTTATTTCATATTGTTCTAAAATATTTCTAATGTTATTTGTGCAAATAAATCAACCTGCAATGTACATCCACACTTGACAAAAATTTCTCATCATAGAGACTAGAGTCGTTTTTATAAACCTAGAGTACACTTTCTTTGAACGATATGTCCCTTAGTATGCTGTTTGGCATACTTGTCGCTATGCTTATTCTTTCCGCATTTTTTGCCGGCTCAGAAACATCTTTAATGTCGTTAAACCGTTACCGTTTAAGGCACCTGGTTAAATTAAAACATTCCGGGGCAATAAAAACACATCATTTACTGCAAAGACCGGATCGCTTACTTGGCCTGATTTTACTCTGCAATAATTTTGTTAATAATTTCGCCGCATCAATAGCAACCGTCATTGCCATCAAACTTTATGCCAATGAAGAATCCATCGTCGCTATCGCTACCGGAATTTTGACTATCGTAATGCTTATTTGCTCAGATGTAACGCCCAAAACACTTGCCGCAATCAGGCCGGAGCTGCTTGCCTTTCCCGCCGCCTGGATTTACACGCCTTTACTGAAAGTCCTTTACCCTGTCGTTTGGTTCGTCAATTTATTTGTTAGCCTGCTACTTCGAATAGTCGGCGTTGATGTCAAAAGAAACCGTCATGACGCGCTCAATAAAGACGAACTAAAAAGCATTATTAGCGACGCAGAAAGCTTGATGCCGGTACGCTATCAAAAAATGCTAATGGGCATACTCGATCTCGAGTCGGCGACGGTGGAAGACATTATGACGCCGCGCAATGAAATCATTGGCATAGACCTTGAGTTGCCGATTGAAGACATCATTACGCAAATAAAAGTCAGTCCGCATACCCGCCTGCCTGTATATAAAACCAGCATAGACAGGATTATCGGTTTTATCCATTTAAGAAAAATACTGGTACAGATTAATCAAGCGGATTTTGACAAACAGACCATCATAAACTGCCTGGACAAGCCCTCGTTTATCCCCGAGAGCACCCCGGTGCATAACCAGATGCAGCGTTTTAAACATGAAAAGATCCGCATAGGCCTAGTGGTCGATGAATATGGCGATGTACAGGGACTCGTTACACTAGACGACTTACTACAGGAAATAGTAGGAGAGCTGATCACCGATGAAGTCACCGTAAGGGTACAAAATGACGGCAGTTACCTGGTTGACGCCAATATTACCGTTAGGGAATTAAACCGCGTCACTCAATGGACGCTTCCTACGGAGGGGCCAAAAACGTTGAACGGACTTATCATAGAGTTTATGGAGACTATACCCGAAGCAGGAACCAGTGTCAGGCTGCATGGATACCTGTTGGAAATCATAAAACGGGATGAAAACAGCGTTAAATTGGTCAAGTTTCTATCCAGAAAATAAACCTCTATCACGATACTGAAATGAGTTGTCGTCAAAAAAAGGGAATTTCTTGAACAACTAAAATAATACCGTCTATAATCAAAGTTCGTTTAAAAATGTGTTACCACAACAATGGCAAAACTTACTGTTTTTTTTAAAAATAAAGCAATCCATTCGGGCGTGTTTGAAAACGGCATTGTGCATATCGGTCGCGATGAGACCAATGATTTAACCATTGATAGCCTGGCGGTTGCGCCTGCTCACGCCGTCATAATTATTGGTGATAATGATTGCACTATTAAGCAACTCAATGATGACTTTCCGCTTATCATTAACGGTAAAAAAGTCAAAACATGCAGCCTCAATAACAGCGATACTATATCAATGGGCAAGCATGACGTCATTTTTTCTACCATAGAATCCATCCCATCTACCAGCGCATTTAATAATCCCGTTGACGAAGACGTAAAATTACTTAATCAGGGAATTGACAGCGAATTGCATAGCCCTGTCGCTAATCTGCAATTTATGAGCGGCAACAACATTGGCAAAATCCTGCAATTAAAAAAACCGATGACACGCTTGGGACATGACGGCAACGGCGTTATTGCAATTGCAAAAAGGAAAGAAGGCTATTTCGTTTCGGTATTGGAAAATAGCGGCAAGATAACCGTAAACAATGAACCCTTAAACGATAAATCACTAAAATTGAACACGAACGATGTGCTGGTTATTGACAACACATCCCTGCAATTCTTTTTGAATTAAACTCATGCATTCAGTAGAAAACAACGATACCCGCCATTTTCACCGTATTCATTTCGCGGGCGAGGCTATTTTAAGCTGCGAAGAACAGACTTGGCGTTGCGCGATTATTGATCTGTCCTTAAAAGGCTGTTTATTACGTTTTGAATCTCCCTGGGAAGAAGATCCCGAGAAGCTCTACACCCTCACTTTACAATTGTCTGAAGATACCCAAATAAAAATGGAACTTAGCGCAACACATGTTGTAGACAACAAAGCGGGCTTTAAGTGTGAGCACATCGATTTAGACAGCATTTCCGAGCTACGCCGCTTGGTCGAACTCAATCTTGGCAGCAGCGCCTTATTGGAAAGGGATTTGTTGGCGTTAAGCGAGTAGGATTAGGTTCAAGGTTCATGGTTCAAGGGTATGTGCCCTCCTTGAACCTCAATGTCACATCTCCGAAAGAATATCCAACGCCTCGGAAAGCGTAGAAACTCCGTGAATCTCTAAGCCTTCAATCCCTTTTTTAGGCGCATTTGCCTTCGGAATAACCGCCTTTTTAAAGCCGTGTTTTGCCGCATCATTTAGCCGGGCATGACCATTGGCCACCGGCCTGATTTCGCCGCTTAAGCCGATTTCCCCGAAAAAGAACACATCATGCGGGATCACTTTATCTCTCAGGCTGGAAACAACGCCGACCACAATGGCCAAATCGGAACTGGTTTCGGTCACCTTAATGCCGCCGACCACATTGGCATAGATTTCATCATTTGCAGTAAAAATACCGCCGTGCCGGGACAGCACCGCAAGCAGCATAGCCAAACGGTTCTGGTCGAAGCCCACCGCCAGTCGCCGGGGATTGCCGTACTGACATTCGGTTACCAAGGCCTGAATTTCCACTAGCAATGGTCGCGTCCCCTCCCACAATACAGTAACCACACTGCCTGAAGAGGGCTTATCGGGCCTGTTTAAAAACATCGCCGAGGGATTTTTAACCTCTTTTAGCCCGGTACTGTCCATGGCGAAAAAACCCAACTCGCCGACACTGCCGAAGCGGTTTTTATCTGCCCTTAACACCCTGAATCGGGCATCATCGGTAGAGCCCAGCATCACTTGGGTATCGACAATATGGCTCAAGGTCATCGGACCCGCTAGCGATTGATCCTTGGTGACATGGCCTACCATAAAAATCGATACATCATGTTTTTTGGCATACTGGGTTAAATAACTGGCCGACTCCCTGACTTGGGAAACCGATCCCGGCGCCGATTCGGCCTCCTGGGTATGCATAACCTGGATAGAGTCGATCACCAGGATCTGCGGTTTAACCTCATCCATTACATCACAGATGCGCTGCACCGAGGTTTCGGCCAGCATCATGATTTTGTCCGCAGGCAGCTTAAGTCGATGCGCCCGCTCGGCAATCTGTTGCAGCGACTCTTCACCGGAAACATAAAGTACGCTGACGCCGCGCGCGGCAATATTGGCAATCGCTTGCAGCAACAGCGTGCTCTTGCCCGCTCCAGGCGCACCTCCGATCAACACCACGCTGCCGCGGACAATTCCGCCGCCTAGAACGCGGTCGAATTCGGAAATGCCGCTAAAAATCCGCTCCGCCTGGGAAAGATTAACATCCGATAATAATTTGACCTCGGACAGACTCCCCGCATAACCGGCCTTGCGGCTATTACGCTCGGTCCCGCCCAGCCTGACTTCCTTGATAGTATTCCATTCGCCGCAACTGGTGCATTGCCCGCCCCAGCGGGGATAATCGGCTCCGCACTGATCGCAGACAAACGCGGTTTTGTTTTTCTTACTCATGTTCAAGGTTCAAGGTGCAATCGCACTCTCCCATCAACAATCGCCGGTATTCATCCGCATCGGGTTTGCCCTGTAAATACGATGCGCCGGGATCGATGATAAACCGGCTATCCATCGCTGTGCGTCCCAGCAACATACGAAAACGCATGGTATCCCGGTTGGTCAGCGTCATTTCAGCTTTTATCACCGATTGCCCCAAAATCATCGGGGTTTCGATCACATAACGACGCTGTTTATGTCCTCCTGAATCCGTAACCAGCCGCCGGTCCTTAATCGCTGCATGGCATTCAATCGACACGTCGCAACGTTTTTGCAAAGGATGAATCGCAAACATCACCCAACGTTGGCCGCCTTTTCGATAAGGCTCGATAGCGAAAGCATGTAGAGCCGATGACCGCGCCCCAGTATCGATTTTAGCCTTAATCCCGGAAAGCTTAAGTTCAGGTAGAGCCACCCATTCGCGCCAGCCCAACATTGGTTTGTGTATCATCTGTGTAAAGCCTTAATCTAAAAGTTATACTTTGTTCAAACAACTGCCGAAGCGCCTGTAAAATGTGCGCCATTATGCTTGAATACGCCAAGCGAATAAAAATATTTATCAAAAAGGATGAGCCAATGTCTGAATCACTGAGTCACGCTTCTGAAAAATCAGGTTTACCGCCGGGCTCGCTGGTGCATGTCGGCGAGGTGCATCAACACGAACATAAAATCACCGTTATCGATTACAACAAAGCAACGCTAAGCAAGCGCACCATCAAAACCATTGATGAACTGTTGCCTTACAAGACTACCGATACCATCACTTGGGTGATTATCGACGGCTTAAAAGACATTTCAATTATTGATGCAATCGGCCAGCATTTTGATATTCATGCGCTGGTGCTTGAAGATATTCTTAACACCCATCAGCGTCCAAAATTCGAGGAATTCGATGATTATTTATACATCGTCATAAAAGCGCTTTCCCTGGCCGTTGATGAGTTTAATGTGGAATACGAGCAGGTCAGTTTGTTACTGTTAAATAAATTTGTTTTCACCTTCAAGGAAAAGCCCGATACGATATTCGATCCTATATTCAGCCGACTTAACAACGATAAAAGTCATCTCAGAAATCTCGGCACGGATTATCTGACCTATGTGATTATGGATAGCATCGTTGACGAGTATTTTAGCTTGCAAGACACCTTCGATGAACTAATTGAAGCTGTCGAAGATGAATTACTGTCCAATCCATCGGCGCAAACCTTGACCACCATCCAGAAAATCAAGCGAGAATTGATTTTTTTACGCCGAAGCGTATCGCCGTTGCGAGAATTACTGGCGTCCATTCAACGTAGCGAATCGCCGTTACTCAATGGCAAGACCAAGCGCTACTTCGGCGATGTTTACGATCACGTCATACGCGTGACGGAAGCCATGGAATCGTACCGGGATTTAATCGCCGGTATGTTGGACATTTATTTATCCAGCGTCAGCAACAAAATGAATGAAACCATGAAAGTGCTGACCGTGTTTGCGTCCATATTCATCCCCTTAACCTTTATCGCAGGCGTCTATGGCATGAACTTTGAGTATATGCCGGAATTGAAATGGAAATGGGGCTATCCGGTATTGTGGATGGTATTTATCGGGGTATCGGTATTCTTGCTCAGGTTTTTCAAGAAAAGGAACTGGGTTTGATCCGGTCAGCAGTAAAAGCATAAACCGATTTGCCATTAGTAGTTAAATTGAGCGGCTCACCAATTTAAGGCAACTCGCAATAAATAAAAATACCTAAATTAAATACAATAGAACACGGATGACACCGATGAGACGGATTTGAACGGATTTTTAATAAACATAATTAATTGTTTTATCAGTGATTATCTGTTTAATCCGCGTCGCCTAGAGGCACCTACTTTTGGCATCCGTGTTCCATTTTTCTAGCTGCTGAGTTGTCAAGATTATAGGGTGCGGTAGTTTATTTTTTGCGAGTTACCTAAACAGATACCATCCCGTTAAGAAATGGTATCTGTAAAATCGTCTCCCTCTAAATTGAAGCCGAAATGTACTGGTTATTAATTATGATAACCGGACATGAATTGTATTCTATAGTCAGGCACGACTGGCGGATTGGCAAAAGGTGTAGTTGACTTGGCCGCTCCGGTATCGTTTGGAGACAACGTGGTATTGTACTCAGTCAGCATTCTTGGATTGCAGGGCGGGGTAATATTGGCGTCGTAAGAATAAGGGCCACGGTCATAAACCAAGAACACACCGGACTTGACATTGCCAACCAAGGTATAGATGTTGGCATAACTGGTTGAAGCTATATCTGCGGCGTTGGTAATCGTCTTAAGCCAGGGGATGCCGGGAGCGCCTGAATTTTTTATACTGTTCCCATTACAATCGGTGACAAAGTTACCTATCAATTGAGCGGCAGAAACCGCCTCACCGACGGATAACCAATAAACCTCATAAAGATTATACGGGTACAGCGGATCGGCTGCGGCGCCATTGATGGCGACGGAAACTTTGCCGGAAGGGCTTACCTGAATAGCGCCCCTGGTTAAGTTGTCTCCGCCGCACGAATCCGCGCTTGAACCGACATAACCGGTTTCGCTACAACGAACGAGATCGTTTTTGCTGGCGGCATTGGCATTTGTCGTAACCAATGTCATGAAGGCTAAAGCCAGGATTGAAGCGGTTAATTGCATGATTTTCATGTTTTTTCTCCTGCTAACAAAAAGAATTCGTATTGCTTTCAGCCTGAGCTGACATCAATACCTGTATCGTATCCTTTACGCCATACCGAAATACCCTTTCAAATGGAAGGATAACTGAGTACAAGCAGAAGGACAATGAATATAGGTCATGCTTTATGTTTTGTTTCTGATAGACAGGATGAAGAAGCCTGTGTTCTGGCCTTGAGCTGTTACTAAGGAACGAGCATGAAATAACTTATGCATTTTATTCTCCTCACCCCAGCCCTCTCCAGCAGGAGAGGGAGTTAGTTGTCGAAGTTATTTCGTGCACATTCCTAAGTGCAGAAAATTGTTACGATTATTAACACTCATCCTGCCGCAACTGCCCGATTTTTATCCCTGATCCATTCACTCCATGATCCGGCATACAGTTTAGAGCCGGTTAATCCGGCATATTCCATTGCCAGCAAGTTATGGCAGGCAGTAACGCCGGAGCCGCAATAATGAACGACGTGTTCGGGGGCGGTAGCGCCGATAAGCTGTTTAAACTGCTCGCGTAATTTGCCTACCGATAAAAACAAGCCGTTGCTGTCCAGGTTTAATTGAAAGGCCCGGTTTAATGCGTAGGGAATATGGCCCGCAACCGGATCGATGGGTTCTTGTTCGCCGCGATAACGTTCCGGCGTTCTGGCGTCGATCAGGCAAATAGCTTTTCGAGCTAGGCTGTTTTGCACTTGCAAGGCATTAAGCCATGCAGCTTCGTCCAGGTACGGCCTGAATAGGGCGGGCTTAACGGTGGGCAAAGTTGTGGTGATTGTCAGCCCTTGTTTTTGCCAGTGTTTGATGCCGCCATCCAATACCGCAACCTTGTCGTGTCCCAAACTGCGCAATAACCACCATAGACGGCCTGCAAAAGCGCCGCCCGCATCGTCATAAACAACAACCTGGCTGGTGTTGCCGATGCCCCAGCCGCCCAGTTTCTTTGCCAATAAAGCGAAGTTCGGCAACGGATGGCGACCGGTAAAATCGGTGATAGCCGAAGACAAGTCCTTGTCCAGATGAGCGTAGCGGGCATTGGGGATATGACCATGCCGGTAGGCTTTGGCCCCAGCTTCGGTATCCGCTAATGAAAAGCGGCAGTCGACGATGATCCAGTCGGGATTGTTAAGTTGTTGCTGAAGTGTGTCTGTGGAAACGAGCGTGGTGTAGGTCATAGTTTTATACCGTTAAGATGATTTTGCCGATGTGTCGGCTGCTTTCCATCAGTTGATGGGCTAAGGCAGCGTCGGTCAGCGTAAAAGTTGAATGGATAACCGGTTTGATTTGCCCGGATGCTAATAAGGGCCAGACGTTTTCAAACAATTGTTTGGCGATTGCGGCTTTAAAAGTATCGTCCCTGGCTCTTAAGGTCGAGCCGGTAATGGTGAGTCGTTTCAGCATGACCGGCAACAGGTTTATTTCGGTTTTCGGCCCGTTTTGAATAGCGATTTGCACCAGCCGGGCATCGTCGCTCATGCATTTCAGGTTGCGCGGGAAATAGTCGCCGCCGATCATGTCGAGGATAACATCGACGCCTTGGTTGTCGGTAAGGCGTTTGATCTCTTCGACAAAATCCTGTTCCTGGTAGTTGATCGCAGCATCCGCGCCCAATTGCAGGCAGAACTCGCATTTAGCTTTTGAACCTGCGGTGACTATGACCTTGGCCTTAAAAGCTTTGGCAAGTTGTATTGCCGTCGTGCCTATGCCGCTGCTGCTGCCGTGTACCAACAGCGTTTCGCCGGGCAGTAAATGTGCGCGGTCGAACACATTGCTCCAGACCGTGAAAAAAGTTTCCGGCAATGCGGCGGCTTGAATAAAAGACAGGCTTTCCGGCACGGGTAAGCATAACGCCGCCGAGGCGAGGCAATATTCGGCATAACCGCCGCCGGTCACCAGTGCGCAGACTTTATCATTTATATGGAGCTGGCTGATGTTGTCGCCTAAGGCAGCAATAGTGCCTGCAACTTCAAGCCCCGGAATGTCGGATGCGCCGGGTGGGGCTGGATACAGACCTTTGCGCTGCATCACATCGGGGCGGTTGATGCCGGCGGCTTCGACCTTAATCAATACTTGGTTTGCTAGCGGAATAGGCAGGGGGCGCTGGGCCGGTTTTAGAATGCTGTTGTCAATTTCAATGGCAAGCATTTGTTCTGGGAGTGGCTTAGTAGTGATAGAGAAGTTGGGCAATAAAAATAGCATCATCCCGACATTTATAAACAATCCGGTGTTCGTCATCAATTCGGCGAGACCAGTAACCCGCCAAGCCATGTTTTAACGGTTCAGGTTTACCAATACCTTCATAGGGTGTGCGCTGAATATCGTTAATAAGCAGGTTGATACGATTAAGTATTTTTTTGTCGGTATTTTGCCAGTGTAAATAGTTATCCCAGGCTTTGGTTGAGAACGTGAGCTTCATTCAATGAGTTCTTTTTCAAGTCCATTTCCCGCTTCAAGCTCTGCTATAGATGCCAACAGATGTTTGGCATTAGCAGGGGAACGTAAGAGATAGGTGGTTTCTTCCATTGCCTGATAATCTTCTAACGACATCATTATCACAGGCGCTTCATTTTTACGCGTGATAATCACCGGCGCATGGTCAATACACACTTTCTCCATCGTTTTCGATAGGTTAGCGCGGGCGGCAGTATAGCTTATAGCATCCATAATAACTCCAAATGGTACAGGTACGGTTTTAAGTACCTAAAGGGTAGTGACTTATCCTGTTCGCGTCAAGCTCATACAAAGCTGGGGCGTGTATCGTTCCCACGCCGGAGCGCTCATCGTTATACACAAGTCTTTAAGAGCGCGTCATCCCGGCAGATACCGTCTTAAATGCATTTTTGCAAGGAAAAATTAGGATCGAAAGGCTCACCTGATTTTAAGATGGCATAGCTAAGATGGATAAGCTTACGCATGGCGGCGCAGA
>SCPZ01000047.1 GCA_004299305.1 Methylobacter sp. | reverse complement strand
GCAGGATTTTTGTTCGTCTGCAACGACTGCATGGATGCAGGAGGTAGAGCAACGCAGGAGCAGTTGCCGAGGCGTAAAAATGGGCGCATAGCGAGCTATGCAACCATTTTTACAACGCAGAAGACGGACAAAAAGACCAGTCAGGTGGGTATATTTTTCGTAGGAAATCGCCTTACCCAAATGGCGGGAATATTGGGTTGGAGTAACCCGCTATTTAAACTTTCAACAATGCCTTAGTCGTTTTTTCAGAAATCTGCTCTTCGTCTTGAACCATTTTAGCCAGAAGCGGCAAGGAGATTGAAAATACCCAAGACAGGTGCTAATGTACCTACGTCGTAGTCTATGCCGCTGATCCGGGCAATAGCGGATCATCTATGACCTTTGGTAACTTATTCAGCGCGAAGCTCAACATTCCTCTCCATCAGGAGAGGGGGTGATCTATCAGCAATTTGCGGTTTTTTCTGATTAGCTGAATAGTTACGATCTTTGTTTAATAACATGAACCAGAAATAGGCGCCGAAGTATGATGCTATTGGTTTTTACATTGGCTGATTGGCGCTGTGCGATGAAACTTTCCACCGTGGAAAGGGTCTACCGTGCAGTCGCCATTACTCCCTTGCCGGATGCACCGGATATCGTCCTGGGTATTGTTAACGTCAGGGGCGTCGTGTTGCCGGTTGTCGATCTCCGGCGGCGCTTTCGTCTACCGGAGAAAAACCTGATGCCGGATGACCGGCTTATCGTCGCCCACTCTTCCGGTCGACTGGTTGCGCTGGTCGTGGATGCTGTTATCGGGGTTATCGAGTGTCTTGATACGGACATTACTTTAGCAAACGCCATTGTGCCGGGTATGGACTATGTTGAAGGGGTGGCTCGGCTCAAGGACGGCATGATCCTGATCCACGATTTGTCCCGATTTCTTTCGCTTGAAGAAAAGGCGGCGCTGGAACAGGCTTTGGGGAACGTGTAAGCATGGAAACGGAGCAGACACATCAACATTTGCTGCTATCCCGTTTTAGCGAATTCCTGGCGCAACAGATGGGCCTGCATTTTCCACCGGAACGCTGGCGCGACCTATTGCGCGGGATTGAGGCCGCCGCTCGGGAATTCGGTCTTCAGGATGCTGAAACTTGTATGCAATGGTTGTTATCCACACCGTTGGACCGCAACCGGATCGAAATCCTCGCCTGTCACTTGTCGGTGGGAGAAACCTATTTCTTCCGCGATCCCCAGATATTCGAAGCGTTGCAAGCGCATATTATGCCCGCCCTGATCCAGTCCCGTAGGCAATGCGGACAAACCCTAAGAATCTGGAGCGCCGGCTGCGCAACGGGTGAAGAAGCTTATTCGTTCGCTATCCTAATGCAACGGATGATCCCCGATTTCAAGCAATGGCAGATCATCATCCTCGCCACCGACATCAACCCACAGGCCTTGGCCAAGGCGGAATCCGGCATCTACGGCGAATGGTCCTTCCGTAATGCGCCTGACTGGCTGAAAAACGGCTATTTCCATCCAACTGAAAAAGGACGTTACGAAATCGCTACCTCGGTGCGAAAGATGGTGACGTTTTCCTATTTGAACCTGATGGAAGACGCCTATCCATCGCTGATCAACAACACCAATGCGATGGACATCATCTTCTGCCGCAATGTATTGATGTATTTCAAACCGGCCTTGGCCGCCCAGGTGGTGCATAGGCACTGTTTGTCGCTGATGGATGGAGGCTGGCTGATTACCAGCCCCACGGAGAGTTCCCAGATCATGCCCGAGGTCATGGAAACGGTCAATTTCCCCGGTGCGATTCTGTATCGTAAAAATGCCTCCGCTATGGCGAGAAGTTCGGCCCTTGCCGGGACAGAGCAGCTCGAACCTAGCATTATCAGCCCGGCTGCGACGACAAAACGCCCGATGCAAAGGCCTGTTGCAATAACGGTGAATAAAACGCCGCCACCGCGACCGTCTGAGTATCAGCAGGCTTTTGCTCTTTACCGGCAAGGTCGGTATGGCGAAGCGGCAGCACAAGCCACTAGGCTTCTGAACAGTGACCAACACAAGGTGCAGGCAATGAATCTTCTCGCCAGAATTCACGCCAATCAGGGAGATCTGGTCGGAGCGAGGCAATGCTGTGTGCAGGCGATTGATGCCGACCGTCTGAACCCGGTTGCGCATTACTTGATGGCTATCGTGCTGTTGGAGCAGGGACAGACTGACGGTAGTATGCAGGAACTCAAGCGTACCCTGTACTTGGACCAGGATTTTGTGCTGGCCTATTTCACCTTAGGCAACCTGTACCGGCAACAAGGCAGGCACAAGGAAGCCCGGAAATGTTTTGAAAATGCGTTGCTGCTGCTTGATGCGTATCCGCCGGAAGAGGTCCTGCCTGAGACGGAAGACATGACCGCAGGCCGCTTTGCAAAAATTATTCACACCTTATGCGACCAGGAGAAAACGCCATGAAAAAACAGGATCTTAAAACCGGTGCCGAATGCACGGCTCAGCCTGATTCAGGGCAGGAAGACTCAGCCCAGTCGGAACAATGGCAAAGCATCCTCAAGGCCAGAGCCCAGGCGCTTGCACGGGCGCCTGAGCAGCTTGAGGCTATGGAATGCATTGAAGTCGTGACATTCCTGCTAGCTTACGAAACCTACGGCATTGAAACCGCCTGGGTGCGCGAGGTTTATCCGTTGAAAGACCTTACCCCTTTGCCCTGTACGCCATCGTTCGTTGTCGGCATCGTCAATGTGCGAGGTCAAGTCATATCGGTGATCGACATCAAAAAGTTCTTCGACCTGCCGGAAAAAGGCCTGACCGACCTTAACAAGGTGATTATTCTTTCCGACGGCGTTATGGAGTTCGGCATTCTGGCGGATGCCGTTATGGAGGTGAGGAAGATCCCGCTGGGGAAAATTCAGCCCGGCCTGCCGACGCTCACCGGCATCCGCGAGGATTATCTGAAAGGACTTACCGCAGAGCGTCTAATTGTCCTGGATGCTTATAGCTTACTGACGAATCGCAGCATTGTCGTTCATGAGGAAGTCGTGTGAATTAAGGAAACTAAATAACTTGAATAGATAACATCCCTTTAAGAGATATTATCTGTAAATTGGCCTCTTTAAATAGTAGCTAAAATGCATGGGTTACTTTGTTAATAAAAACAATATATTGAATAGATTGATTGCCGATGCCCCCCCAAATAAGGAGTTAACACCATGAAATTCTCAATCGGATCGAAACTGTGGACAGGGTTTATCTCCATCCTGTTTGTGCTGATGATCGTCGGCAGCATTTCCTACATGAATACGGCAAAATTGACTGACACTGCGCAGTGGGTAAGTCATACGCACAAGGTGCTTGCCAAGTTGCGTGAACTGCTTTCCACGCTGCAGGATGCGGAAACCGGCCAGCGTGGCTATATCATCACCGGCGAGGATCGGTATCTGGAGCCCTACCAAGCGGCCGTGCGCAATGTCGACAAGCTGGTCTTGGCGCTTAAGCAGCTCACTGTGGATAACCAAGCCCAACAACGGCGCTTGGAAACGATCGGCCCACTAGTTGTTGGCAAGCTTGACGAGCTCAAGGAAACCATAGAGCTGCGCCGCAGCAAGGGGCTGGAGGCTGCTCGGGCGGTAGTGGCGTCAGACAAGGGCAAGAAACTGATGGACGAACTGCGGGCGGTCGTGCGGGAAATGGAAGACCAGGAAAACGAGTTGTTGAAACAACGGGAAGAAGAAGCCGAAATCAGCTCGCAAAATACCGTCAGGTCGATTATTTCCGGCTCTTTGCTTGCCTGCGTTCTGGTTATTTGTGGCGGCCTGTTCCTTACTCGCCATATTTCCAGGCCGCTCAAAGAGGTTGCAGGCATCGCCGGACGTATCGCCTCAGGAGATTTATCCATGACTCTTGTCGTCAGCCAACGTACAGATGAAGTGGGAATGCTGATGCGGATGTTTGCCGACATGCTCCAATCACTTCGGAGCATGGCCGACATTGCGGAACGGATTGCCGAAGGCGATCTTACGGTACAGATAAAGCCGCAATCGGATAAAGATACTCTGGGGAATGCGTTTGAGACCATGGTGAATAATCTTCGCAAGCTCACGCAGGATATTCGTGATGGTATGAATGTCCTGGCCTCCTCATCAGCAGAGATTCTGGCGACGACGACTCAGGTGGCGAGCGGTTCGACGGAAACTGCGACGGCGGTCAGCGAGACCACTGCGACGGTGGAGGAAGTCAAACAGACCGTGCAGCTGGCCAACCAGAAAGCCAAACGGGTATCCGGCAGCGCGCAGCAAGTGGCGCAGGTTTCACAAACGGGACGGCAGTCAGTGGAAGAACTGATAGCCGGAATGGATCGCATCCGGGAGCAGACCGCGTCGGCGGCAGAAAGCATCGTCAGGCTGAGTGAACAGAGTCAAGTTATCGGCGAGATCATCCTGACCGTCAACGACCTGGCCGAACAATCGAACCTGCTGGCGGTCAATGCCGCGATTGAGGCGGCGAAGGCAGGGGAACAAGGTAAGGGCTTTGCCGTGGTGGCGCAGGAGATAAAGAGCCTGGCGGAACAGTCCAAGCAGGCCACGGCCCAAGTGCGGGCCATTCTGGGCGATATTCAAAAGGCGACCGGGGCTGCGGTAATGGCTACCGATATGAGCGGCAAGGTGGTGGCAGAGGGCGTGTTGCAGTCCGATGCGGCGGGCGAGGCCATTCGCATGTTGGAAGAGAGCATCGTCGAGGCGGCACAGGCCGCATTGCAAATCGCGGCTTCCAGCCAACAGCAGATGGTGGGGATGGATCAGGTGGCCTTGGCAATGGAAAACATCAAACAGGCCAGCACGCAGAACATGGTCGGCGCCGGGCAGGCTGAAATTGCCGCGCACAACCTTCATGAATTGGGGCTCAAACTGAAACAGTTGGTGGAGCGATACAAAATTTAGATCCGGGAACGCCAAGCTCCAGCTTGGCGTTCCCAGTTTGCCCCGGCTTAAATTGGTAGCCATTTGTTGCTACAGACAGAATTAAAGAGAGGAATTAGATGACTATCAGCAGAAAAATAATCGGTGGGTATGGCGTGGTATTGGCAATACTGGTGCTGGTGACCATCAGCGCATTCTATTCACTCAACCTGGTGCAGGAAAAATACGACGAGATTATCGACATAAATGACCGGCTGGTTGACAGCACTAATCGGATCAGGTTCGAGGTCAGGGATCAGGTTGCCCACTATCGCGGTTTTCTGCTTTATAAAGACCAGGAACAGGAGTTTCTCGGCAAATTGAGGGAAGACTATTTGAGCATCGGCAAAATCGTAAAGCAGATGCAAAGCATGTCCTTGAGCAATGAATCTGTAATCGCGTTAAACAGGGTTGCCGAGATACAGAAGAGGTTTGAGAAAGGTCAGGCAAGCATCATTGAGGCGGTACGGCAAGGTAAACGAGCGGAAGCATTGGCAGCCAGTATCAATGATGTGCGTCCGGTATCGGAAGAACTGATTGCCGAAACCGATGCTTTCCGCGATTTGCAACTCAAACGGGTCTCTGAAATGCGTACCCAGGCCGTAGCGGGAATACAGCGTACTTCGCTGGGTCTGGGCGGCATAGCCCTGTTTGGCATTATCGGCGGTCTTACTATCAGCCTTTACCTGAGTCGCACCATTAACCGCCAGTTGCGCGAAACGATTGCCCAGCTTAGCACCTCCTCCACTGAGATACTGGCGACGACAACGCAGGTGGCCTCAGGTTCGGCGGAAACCGCGACAGCAGTCAGCGAAACTACAGCGACGGTGGAGGAAGTCAAACAGACCGTGCAACTGGCTAACCAGAAAGCGAAACGGGTATCCGACAGCGCGCAGCAAGTGGCGCAGGTCTCGCAAACGGGACGGCAGGCAGTAGAAGCGTTAATAGCGGGCATGGATCGCATCCGAGATCAGACCGCGTCGGCGGCGGAAAGCATTGTCAGGCTGAGCGAACAGAGTCAAGCCATCGGCGAGATCATCCTGACCGTCAACGACCTGGCCGAACAGTCCAACCTGTTGGCGGTCAATGCAGCAATCGAGGCGGCGAAAGCCGGTGAACAAGGTAAGGGCTTTGCCGTGGTGGCGCAGGAGATCAAGAGTCTGGCGGAACAGTCCAAACAGGCCACGGCCCAAGTGCGGGCTATTTTGGGCGATATTCAAAAGGCGACCGGGGCTGCGGTGATGGCGACCGATTTAAGCGGTAAAGCGGTGGAAGAGGGGATGCAGCAGTCCGATGCGGCGGGCGAGGCCATTCGCATGTTGGCGGAAAGCATCGTCGAGGCGGCTCAGGCTGCGCTGCAAATCGCCGCTTCAAGCCAACAGCAGATGGTGGGGATGGATCAAGTGGCCTTGGCAATGGAGAATATCAAACAAGCCTGCACGCAGAACATGGCCGGTACCAAGCAGGCCGAGGTTGCCGCGTTAAACCTGCACGAACAGGGTGTCAAACTAAAACAATTGGTTGAGAACAATTAACGGGGGACCCATGTCTGAAAAAGAAAGCGATTTCCTCAAGCGGCTGCTCGTAACCTTCAGGATAGAGGCGCAAGAGCATGTCGACGCCCTGTTCTCGGGGATCGACGAGCTTGAGAAAATGCCTGATGAAGTCAGGCAGGCCGAATTGGTCGAGACGATTTTTCGCGAAGCTCACAGCTTAAAGGGCGCGGCCCGCTCGGTGAATATGATGCACGTCGAAGCGGCTTGCCAGTCGCTGGAAAGCACTTTCTCCTCGATGAAAAACAGAGAAGTTCCCCTGACCGCAGAGCTGTTTGACAGCCTGCACCTGATGATTAACAACCTGAACGAACGGTTGGCCCTGCCGCCAATTCATAAGCCCGAAGAGATGCCGGTCGCAACGCATGAGGCAAGTCCTGATATATCATTACAGACAGAGGACCCTTTGCCGCAGATGGCCGCTACGCCTGCAAAACCACCTAGCCTTAATGCGGAAGAAAAATCATCAACGGTCGGGACGGTGAGAATCGCCACGGAAAAGCTGAATTCCATTTTTTTGCAGTCGGAAGAAATGCTGGCGGCGAAGCTGCTGGCGCAGCAACGCCTACAGGAACTGCAAACGGTGCAAGCCATGGTGGCCGCATGGGGCAAGGATTGGTCCGGGAAACTGGCGTGCCATCCGGATTTTTACGGCGCGTTGGTAAAACAGCCGCAATGGTTGGAACTGGTCGAACAGAATGCAGCCTTCATCAAGGCCTTGAGCTATCAACTTGGCGCGATGAGCAAGGCGGCCAGCCAGGATCAGCGTATGCTGGGAAAAATGGTGGACGATCTGCTGGAGGATATGAAAAAAGCCTTGATGCTGCCCTTTTCGACGCTGATGGAAATTTTTCCCCGGCTGGTGCGCGATCTCGCCAAGAATGGCGGCAAGACTATCGAATTAGAGATCCGGGGCGCTGAAATTGAGGCTGATCGCAGGATACTAGAGGAAATCAAGGACCCGCTTATTCATCTGCTACGCAATTGCGTCGATCACGGCATCGAGATGCCGAAAGAGCGGGCCAGCTACGGTAAACCGCTATGTGGAAAAATCAGCATCGTCATATTTCCGCGTAGCGGCAATCGCGTCGAAATCGATGTCTTTGACGATGGGGCCGGGATAGACACCGCTAAAGTGAAGGCTTCCGCGACCAAGCTCGGTCTTCTGGAACAAGAAGAGTTATCGGAGCCGGATAATAATGAAGTCGTGGAACTGATCTACCAATCAGGCGTTTCGACCAGCCCTATCATTACGGAAGTTTCCGGCAGAGGCCTAGGGCTTGCTATCGTGCGCGAGAAAGTGGAGAGATTGGGCGGCAGCATCGCAGTCGAAACACACGCAGGCGTCGGCACTACTTTCCGCATCGAGCTGCCGCTTACGCTCGCCACCTATCGCGGCATCGCCGTGCGTGTGGGCGCGCAGACCTTCGTGGTACAGACCAGCAAGGTGGAACGTAGCGTGAGAATTGGTCAGGAGCACATCCAGACCGTGGAAAATCGTGAAACGATTCGGCTTGGCGACGAGACCTTGTCTCTGGTATGGTTGGGCGATGTGCTCGGCATGTCCCACCAGGATGCAGGTGCTGACGCGCTCCATCAGGTAGTTGTGTTGACAGCAGTCGGAAAACGGATTGCATTTATCGTGGACGAAGTGCTTGGCGAACAGGAGGTGCTGGTCAAAAGCCTGGGACGCCAGCTGTCCAGGGTGCGCAACATCTCGGCTGCGACCATCCTCGGCTCAGGCAAGGCGGTGCCTATCCTGAACGTTTCCGATTTGCTGAAATCAGCGTTGCAAGCTGCGCATATCGGAATCCGGGGCGCAACTAAACCGGAAACGAAAGCACCGGCGCAAGCCGTGTTGGTGGTGGAAGATTCGATTACTGCACGTAGTCTGCTTAAGGGGATTTTGGAGGTCGCAGGCTACAAGGTGGCGACCGCAGTCGACGGCATCGACGGCCTGACCCAGCTACGTAGCGGCGAATTCGACATGGTGGTGTCCGATGTGGATATGCCGCGCATGAATGGTTTTGACTTGACGGCGAAGATCCGTAGCGATAAAAAGTTGATGGATTTACCGGTGGTGCTGGTGACCGCGCTGGAATCGCGCGAAGACCGCGAACGAGGTGTCGATGTCGGCGCGAATGCTTATATTGTCAAACGCAGTTTCGAGCAGAGCAATTTGCTGGAAGTGGTGCGTAGACTTATTTAAACTTGCTCTCGTTCCCAGGCGCCGCGCTCATCGTTATACACAAGTGTCTGGGAGACACCGTCATCCCGGCAGGGATTGCCGGGATCCAGAGCACAGGGATGTGAATGCTTGATTTCATCGAGCAATTCCTGTGGCGAGACTTGTTGCCTACTTCAGTATGCCATCCATGGCTTCTGGATCCCGGCAATCTGCCGGGATGACGTGCTTTGAAATACTTGTGTATAACGATGAGCGCAGCCCGTGGGAACGAGAAAACGAGAAAAGATAGGAGAGAGTAATGACTGACAGCGCAAATCGACGCCCACCTATCAGGGTATTGGTGGTAGAGGACTCGTCTTCGGTACGGGAATTTCTGGTTTATCTGTTAGCCTCAGACCAGGAAATCCAGGTGATAGGTACGGTCAACAACGGTGAAGAAGCGCTCGCTGCCGTTAAGGACAAAAAACCCGATGTGATCACAATGGATATTCACATGCCGAAAATGGACGGCTACGCTGCAACCCGGGCTATCATGGAAAGCTTTCCTACGCCTATCGTCATTGTGACCGGCAGTTCTTCCAGCAGGGAGATGGCGACAACCATTAACGCATTGGAGGCCGGCGCTCTGGCTGTCATAAAAAGACCGGCGGGCATCGGCCACCCTGATCATGTGGCGACGGCAAGAGAATTAATCCAGACCGTCAAACTGATGTCGGAAGTCAAAGTCATCAGGCGTTGGGCGCAACGAAGAATACCCGATGCCGTTAAGCCGGTTATGCCGGAATCCGTGCCTGTGATTAGAGAAGTGCGGCTGGTGGCAATTGGTTCATCTACCGGCGGGCCGCCGGTATTGCAACAGCTGTTATCGAAACTTCCCAAGGATTTCCATATCCCGATAATAATTGTTCAGCACATCGCACAAGGTTTTACCGAAGGGTTTGCGCAATGGCTTGCGGAATCTTCGGGCTTTCCGGTTAGCGTGGCGGCGGATGGGGAGCTGATGCAGAGTGGTCATGCCTATGTTGCACCCAACGGTTTCCAAACAACGGTGGACGGTCACGGGCGGATCGCGCTGCAAAACAGTGGCCTGGAGAACGGGCATCTGCCGTCGGTTTCGCACCTGTTCCGTTCGGTTGCGGCAGTCTACGGACCCAGCGCTGTCGGGATACTACTCACAGGCATGGGCAAAGATGGCGCAGCGGAGCTTGGTCTGATGAAGGCGGAAGGCGCGGTTACTTTTGCCCAGGATAAGGAAAGTTCCGTGGTGCATGGGATGCCGGGCGAGGCCATTGAGCTTGGCGCTGCATCATACGTGTTGCCGCCGGACAAAATCGCCGCAGTGCTGACGGCTCTGACAAATCACCAAGGCAAGTGGAGCGCAACTTATGGAATCCGAAATGAATAAGCATAACAGCATCAGAATTCTTATCGCCGAGGACAGCCGTACCCAGGCCGAGCAACTTCGTTTCCTGCTTGAGCAACATGGCTACCAAGTGATTGTTACTGCTGACGGCAAGCAGGCGCTACAGGCGGCGATGGCGCAAAAGCCGACCTTGGTTATCAGCGATATTGTGATGCCGAACATGGATGGCTATGAATTGTGCAAGGCGCTCAAGTCCGATGAAAAATTGAAGGATGTCCCTATTATCCTGGTAACGTCGCTTTCCGATCCGCATGATGTGATTCGGGGACTGGAATGTGGGGCGGACAATTTCATCCGTAAGCCTTATGACGGGGATTACCTGGTGTCGCGGATCAATTATTTATTGATGAACCTTGAACTGCGCAAGGGCCAAAGGATGCAGTTAGGGGTGGAAATCGATCTTAGCGGTCATAAACATTTTATTACCGCAGAACGGCAGCAAATCCTGGACCTGCTGATCTCGACTTATGAGCAAGCTGTTCAGGTCAATAACGAATTAATACAGAGGGATAAGGCGTTACAGGATAACAACCAGGTGCTCAGCGGGCTGTATCGCATAGCCGATGGACTCAATCAGGCGGACAGCGAACACAAGGTGGCGAAAATTGCCATAGAGAGGACGATGGAGTTACCGGGAATCCAGGCCGGTTGGATCTGGCTGCGGGACGGCGAATCGGGCTTTCGGCTTGCTGCTGCGTGCAATCTGCCGACGGTGTTGGGCGAGTTGCCTGATAATTCAGACGACCCTTGTGTGTGCCAGCGCAAGTTGCTCGGCGGAGAACTGAACAGCGCCGTTAACATCGTCGAATGTGAGCGCCTTTGCAAGGCGATGGGCGAAACGCGAGGTATCCGCCGCCATGCCAGCATCCCCTTGTGGACTGCCGAGCATAACGCGTTGGGCGTCATGAACTTGATCGGTTCTGAAGACGGCCCGTTTGATGAAACGGTACTGAAAATATTGTTCGGCATCGGTAACCAGATAGCCGTGGCGCTGGAACGCACCTGGCTGCATGAGAACCTGGAACGATTGGTCGAGGAAAGAACCGCCAAGCTCGCTGCCGAAGTGGCGGAACGCATACAGGTTCAGGAAGAACAGGAGCGATTGGTGACGATCATCGAGACTACTTCCGATTTAGTGGCGACCGCTAGCATTGACGGTCGCGTGCTGTATTACAATCCGGCCGGCAGGCGCATGTTGGGATTTGCACCGGAATTCGACTTATCCACGGTAAACTTGTTCGACACCCATCCCGTATGGGCGGCGCAGTTGGTCAGGGACGAGGCCATTCCATATGCCATTAAGCACGGAACCTGGAGCGGCGAAACAGCCATGCTAGGACCTGGCGGCAGAGAGATTCCTGCTCTTCAAGTGATTATCGCGCACCATGGCCACGATGGGGCGCCAGCCTATCTATCCACAATCGTACGCGACATTACCCAACGCAAGAAGGCGATGGAAGCGTTGCGGGAAAGCGAAGAACGCTACCGGCGAATTATTGAGGGGATCACCGATTATCAGTACACAGTGCGCATCGAAAATGGTCGCGCTGTGGAAACCACGCAAAGCGAGGCCTGCGTAATGGTGACCGGCTACACGGCGGAAGAATTTGCCGCCAATCCCAATCTTTGGATAGAGATGGTGGCACCGGAGGACAGGGAATTGGTCATAAAGCGCATGCGGCAGATTCTGGCAGGATATGACGGTCCGCCGATCGATCATCGCATTATCCGAAAAAACGGGGAGATTCGCTGGGTAAACGACACCATCATCCTGTTCAAAGACGTTTCCGGGAAATTGCTGTCCTACGACGGCGTGATCAAGGATATTACCGAACGCAAACTGGCAGAGGAGATGGTGCGTTATCTAAACGAAGAGCTGGAAAACAAGGTGGCGGAGCGTACCGCGGACCTGGAGCTGGCACGACAGGGAGCCGAGGATGCCAATCGGGCTAAATCGGCCTTTCTAGCCACCATGAGTCATGAGATCCGCACGCCGATGAACGGCGTGATCGGCATGGTCGATGTGTTGCACCAGAGCAGCCTTAAGGGTTACCAGGTGGAGATGGTAGACCTGATTCGCGAATCGGCGTATTCCCTGCTGGGCATCATCAACGACATTCTCGATTTTTCCAAGATTGAGGCCGACAAGCTGGAACTCGAAAATGCGCCGATGTCGGTGGCCGATATGGTGGAGAAAGTCTGTGCCATGCTGGACCATTTTGCCGAGAAAAAAAGAGTGGAGCTCACCCTGTTCGTCGATCCTGAGATTCCCTTGGAAGTCATGGGCGACGCGGGCCGCTTGCGCCAAGTGCTGATCAACCTAGTCAACAACGCGATCAAGTTTTCCGGCGGTCAGGGGAGGTCTGGCCGGGTATCGATGCGGGCTATGTTGGTCGGCGATTGCAAGGCCGCGACTGCTCCCGGCAGTTTTGGCGAGCGTAACCCGGAGTGTGCTGTAGTGGAAATTCGCATTACCGATAACGGCATCGGCATGGATAAACAAACCTTGTCCGGCCTGTTCACCCCCTTCACCCAAGCCGACGTTACTACAACCCGGCGTTTTGGGGGCACCGGACTGGGCTTGGTCATCGCCCGCCATCTGGTGGAACTCATGGACGGCGAAATTACGGTGCAAAGCGCTCCGGGTAAAGGCTCCACCTTTAGCGTACGCCTGCCCTTCATGCCGTTGTCAGTTAGTGCCGATGCCGATCCGGCAGAATCTCCAGTTGCCGGACTTTTGTGTCTGGTGGTGGGCGATTCGCAGGGCTTGGGCGGCGATATTGCTGCGTATCTCGCACACGGCGGTGCAACTGTCGAACGGACGCCGGATCTGGAGGCTGCACAAAGACAGGGCAGGGCGGGTTCGCCGGGCCTGTGGGTGTGGGTTATTGATGCCGGGGGTGCGCCACCGCCATTAAATGAATTACATGACATCGCCAACGCCCGTCCTGAACAGGACATTCGTTTTGTTGTCATAGGACGAGGGCAGCGGCGCAAAGCGCGTATGGAGGATGTCGATGTGGTGTTGGTCGACGGCAATGTCCTGACTCGATGGACTGTCCTCAATGTAGTGGCTATCGCCGCCAGACGGGTGCAGGAGGAAAAAGCCAGACCCCTGCCCGGCAAGAGCGAGGCGGAGTTCCAAGCGCCGTCGCGTGAGACGGCTCTACGTCAGGGCCGGTTGATCCTGGCGGCCGAAGATAACGAAACCAACCAGAAGGTTATCCTGCGCCAGCTCGCGCTGCTCGGTTTTGCCGCAGATGTGGCCGACAATGGCCGCCAAGCGTTGGAGCGTTGGCGTAGCGGCGACTACGCACTGTTGCTAGCTGACCTGCACATGCCGGAAATGGATGGCTATGAACTGACCACGGCTATCCGCGACGAAGGAAAGGCTTCCCGGCGCATTCCGATTGTGGCGCTGACCGCCAATGCCCTCAAGGACGAGGCCGCACATTGCCGCGCCGTCGGCATGGATGATTACCTGAGTAAGCCGGTGCAGCTGGCTCAGTTGAAAGCCATGTTGGAAAAGTGGCTGCCGGTTGCTGTCGAATCAGGCCCGGATTTATCCGCCACCTTGCCTATGCAGGCCATGCCGGTTGTACCGGTGGATGTGAATGTGCTCAAGGCGTTGGTGGGTAACGACCCTGCGGTGGTCAGAGAACTTCTGCATGATTTTCATAGCAGCGCAACACAGATAGCGGCGGAGTTGAAGACCGCTTATGTAGCCGGACAGGCGGAGCAGGTTGGTGCGTTGGCGCACAAACTTAAGTCTTCGGCCCGATCGGTGGGTGCGTTGGCGCTCGGCGAATTGTGCGCCGAGATAGAACAGGTCGGCAAGGCCGGACAGGTCGACGCATTGAACGCGCTGCTGCCTCGTTTTGAGATAAAAATGGATGTTGTGAATGAATACTTGAATTCGTTGTAGGCAAGTAAAAGTTTTTTTACGCGGGTTACGCTAGTTCTCAAGCTCCAGCTTCGTGAGACGGGAAGCTGGAGCTTCCCGCACTGAATTCCCAAGCAGGAGCTTGGGAACTAGTGCAACGGCGCTACTTGCTGGACGGGCTTAGAGGTATTACGGATCGGCACGATACATTGCCGGACAAAGGACCTTATAGGTACGCCTTCATTTAAATACCTATTGAAAAACTGGTCAATTTCTACCGGATTAAAATAAGAATAAATACCGTAGCCGGTTATGCTTAAATAATGTTCGTTAAACTCTTTTGTAAATGTGACACGGTCACTGATCTGGATATTGGCTTTGCTGCAAGTTTTCATGATGTTCTCCTCTCGATTGTTTTATTTATTCAACATCTAACTGACGAGTTATCGTTTCAATGTATACCGCAATGGCTAAAATAAATCCGTGAGAACTTGAACAAATTTAAAGACTTTTGAACGACTACTTAATTAACCACCTCATTGCAGGTAAATAGTTATGAACCAATCGATTGAGGAGCTGCGGATACTGATGCTGGAGGATATCCCATCAGATGCTGAGCTGGAGGAAATCGCGCTACGGGAGGCCGGACTGGTGTTCACCTCGTTGCGGGTGGATACGCGCAAGGGGTTTGAACGGGCGCTGGATGAGTTCAAGCCCAATATTGTCCTTGCCGCCTACAAGCTGCCGTCTTATAAGGGCAGCGAGGCATTGGCATACACACTCAGCACTTATCCGCATATTCCGGTCATCATGGTGACCGGGGCGCTGGGGGATGAGGCTGCGGCGGAACTGCTTAAGCAGGGGGCTCGGGACTATGTGTTGAAAGGCGGCCTGGCGCGCCTCGCCCCCGCCATCAAATGCGCCCTGTCGGAAGAACGTGGCATTCGTAACCGTAAACTGGCCGAGGCGGCGCTGAGCGAAAGCGAGGATCGTTACCGCTTCCTGTTTGAAAATATGTTGGAAGGTTATGCACATTGCAAAATGGTGGTTGAGCATGGCAAGCCAGTGGATTTTATCTATCTCAACGTCAACAAAGCGTTCGAAACAATCGCCGGGCTGAAGGATGTGACCGGAAAAAAGGTCTCCGAACTCATTCCAGGCATACGGGAATCGAATCCGGAATTGTTTGAAATCTATCACCGGGTAGCCATGTCCGGTCAGCCGGAAAGATTCGAGACTTATGTGGCCAAATTGGATGTGTGGTTTGACATTACTGTCTATAGTGCAAGCAAAGGATTTTTTGTCGCCATATTCAGGAGCCTATCCGACCGTAAGGCGGTGGAGGCGAAATTGCTTTCGTCCGAGCTGCGCTATCGTCGCCTGTTCGAATCGGCCAAAGACGGTATTTTGATCCTGGATGCAGAGACCGGCATGATCGTGGATGTGAACCCCTTCCTGTGTGAGATACTGGGCTACTCGTATGAAGAACTCCTTGGCAAGCACATCTGGGAGCTGGGTTCCTTGAAACATGTCGTGGCAAATCAGGATAAGTTCCTGGAATTACGGCAGCAGGGATATGTGTGCTATGAAGACCTTCCGCTGAAAACTGTGCAAGGCCGCTCGATTGATGTGGAATTCGTCAGCAATGTCTATCTGGTGGGTGACAGCAAGGTGATCCAGTGCAACATCCGTGACATTTCCAAGCGCAAGGCCGCCGAGGAGCAAATACGCAAGCTTTCGTTGGCGGTGGAGCAAAGTCCCAGTTCCATCATTGTTACCGATCTTGATGCCAGAATCGAGTACGCCAACTCGGCCTTTCTACAGGCAAGCGGTTACAGCCTGAGCGAAGTTATCGGGCGGAACCCGTGCATATTGCAGTCCGGCAAGACGCCAAAGGCGACCTATGAAGAACTGTGGGCGCATCTGAGCCGTGGCGATATATGGAAAGGCGAATTCATCAACCGGCGTAAGGATGGCAGCGAATTTATCGAGGCGGTGTTGATGTCGCCGGTGCGTCAGGCCGACGGCAGCGTGACCCATTACCTGGCGATCAAGGAAGACATCACACAGCGCAGGCAGATGGAGGAAGATCTGCGGGAAAGCGAAGCGCGTTACCGGCGCATTACCGAGGGGCTGACGGATTATCAGTATACGGTGCGTATCGAAAACGGTCACGCAGTGGAAACCATACAAAGCCCGGACTGTGTAACGGTGACCGGGTATACGGCGGAAGAGTTTATCGCCAATCCCGAGCTATGGATTCAGATGGTTGTGCCTGAGGACCGCGAACGGGTCATAGACAGCGTACAGCAGATTCTTGCCGGGCACGATTGCCCGCCGATTGATCATCGCATCATCCGAAAAGACGGGGTGATTCGATGGGTAAACGACACTATCATCCTGTTCAAAGATGATTCCGGGACATTGCTGTCCTACGACGGCGTGATCAAGGATATTACCGAACCCAAACTGGCTGAGGAGATGGTGCGTACGCTCAACGAAGAGCTGGAAAACAAGGTGGCGGCGCGCACCGCCGACCTGGAACTGGCGCGTCAGGCGGCCAATGAGGCCAATCGGGCCAAATCGGCCTTTCTTGCCACCATGAGTCACGAGATCCGCACGCCGATGAACGGCGTGATCGGCATGGTCGATGTATTGCACCAGAGCAGCCTTAATGGCTACCAGGTGGAGATGGTAGACCTGATCCGCGAATCGGCGTATTCCCTGCTGGGCATCATCAATGATATTCTCGACTTCTCCAAGATCGAGGCCGACAAGCTGGAACTTGAAAGCGCGCCGATGTCGGTGGCCGATATGGTAGAGAAGGTCTGCACCATGCTGGATCATTTGGCCGAGAAAAAAAGAGTGGAACTTACCCTGTTCGTCGATCCGGCGATTCCTTCGGAAGTTCTGGGTGATGCGGGGCGTTTACATCAAGTTCTGATCAACCTGCTCAACAATGCCATCAAGTTTTCCGGCGGTCAGGCGCGGTCAGGCCGGGTATCGATGCGGGCCATGCTGGTTGACGACTGCATGGATGCAGGAGGTAGAGCAACGCAGGGAGCGGTTGCCGAGCGTAGCCGAAGGATAGTGGTGGAAATTAGCATTTCCGACAACGGCATTGGCATGGATGAACAAACCTTGTCCGGCCTGTTCACCCCCTTCACCCAAGCCGACGTTACTACAACCCGGCGTTTTGGCGGCACCGGATTGGGCTTAGTCATCGCTCATCATCTGGTGGAACTTATGGACGGCGAGATTGGCGTGCAAAGCGCTCCGGGTAAAGGTTCCACCTTTACCGTACGCCTGCCCTTCGTGCCGTTGTCAGCCCGTGCCGATGCCGATCCGGCAGAATCTCCAGTTGCCGGGCTTTCGTGTCGGGTCGTGGGCGATTCGCAGGGCTTGGCCGACGATATTGCAGCGTATCTCGCACACGGCGGCGCGACCGTCGAACGTGCGCCGAATCTGGAGGCGGCGCAAGAACAGGGCAGGGCGGGCTTGCCGGGCCTGTGGGTGTGGGTTCTCGATGTAGGGGGAGGGCCGCCGCCGCTGGATGAATTACATGCCATTGCCGACACCCGTCCTGAACAGGATATCCGTTTTGTTGTCATCGGTCGCGGGCAGCGGCGTAAGGCGCGTATCGAGGATACCAACGTGGTATCGGTCGACGGCAATGTCCTGACTCGATGGACTATCCTTAATGTGGTAGCCATCGCCGCCCGGCGGGCGCAGGAGGAAAGAGCAATGCCCCTGCCCGGCAAGAGCGAGGCGGAGTTTCAAGCGCCGTCGCGTGAGACGGCTCTACGTCAGGGGCGGTTGATCCTGGCGGCCGAAGACAACGAAACCAACCAGAAGGTGATCCTGCGTCAGCTCGCCTTGCTCGGCTTTGCCGCAGATGTGGCCGACAATGGTAGGCAGGCGCTGGAGCGTTGGCGTAGCGGCGATTATGCACTGCTGCTCTCTGACCTGCACATGCCGGAGATGGACGGTTATGAACTAACTACGGCGATCCGCGCCGAAGAAAAGGCTTCCCGGCGCGTTCCGATTGTGGCGCTGACCGCTAACGCCCTTAAGGGCGAAGCCGAACATTGCCGTTCGGTGGGCATGGACGATTACCTAAGCAAGCCGGTGCAGCTGGCTCAGTTGAAAGCCATGTTGGAAAAGTGGCTGCCGGTTGCTGTCGAATCCGGCCCGGATTTGCCGGTCATACCGGTGGACGTGAATGTGCTTAAGGTGCTGGTGGGCGAGGATCCGGCTGTAATCAACGAGTTCTTGCACGATTTTTGCAGTAGCGCAACACAGATAGCGGCGGAGTTGAAGACCGCATATACAGCCGGTCAGGCGACGCAGGTGGGCGCGTTGGCGCACAAACTTAAAGCTTCGGCCCAATCGGTCGGTGCGCTGGCGCTCGGCGAGTTGTGTGCCGATATGGAACAGGTCGGCAAGGCGGGACAGGTCGAAGCCTTGACCGCGCTGCTGTCCCGGTTTGAAACGGAAATGGCTGTTGTGAATGAATACCTGAATTCACTGTAGGTAATATAGATTTCAAGTAACTACTCAGCAGATAGAAAATGGAACACGGATGCGCATACACTAAGGCAACTCGCAATAAATAAAAATACCTAAATTAAATACAAATAGAACACGGATGACACCGATGAGACGGATTTGAACGGATTTTTTAATAAATATAATTAATTGTTTTATCAGTGATTATCTGTTTAATCCGCGTCGCCTAGAGGCGCCTACTTTTGGCATCCGTGTTCCATTTTGCTAGCTGTTGAGTTGTCAAGATTATAGGGTGCGGTAGTCATGGCCACCTCATTTGACTTTTAAATTTACTATTAAATCAATATGTTGTAATTTTAGATGCCATTTTTAGGAGTTTTTTATGCTTGTAGCATATTGATTCTAAAAAGTTTTTATTTTAATGAGGCGACCCTGGTGCGGTAGTTTATTTTTTGCGCGTTACCTAAGTAGTTACGATTTTTTAACACCGAAAGGTATAACAAACAACGGAGAAAAACCATGATTGATAAATCTGCACTCAGGATTTTGGTGCTTGATGACGAGTCCTTCATGCTCAAACTGCTGGCTCGCATGTTGGCTAACCTTGGATTCACCCAAGTGACGACCTGCGACAACGGACGCGGCGCGTTGGAGGGGATTGATTGCCCGAACAGCCGACCGGATTTGATCCTGCTGGATCTCAACATGCCGGAAATGGACGGGGTGGAATTTGTGCGCCACTTGGTCGAACGGCAGTATGTCGGCAGTCTCATCCTGGTCAGCGGTGAGGATGAACGCATGTTGCAGACCGCAGAAAAACTGGTGCAGGCGCATAAAATATCGGTGCTCGGACACCTGTGTAAACCCGTTAAACCGGAACAACTGTCCATGCTGTTGGAGCTGTGGACGGCGCCCTGTTTGGGTGAATCCCGGATCGCGAAGAAAACTTACGGCGCCGACGAGGTGCGTGCGGCCATTGCCAATGGTGAGTTGGTGAATTATTACCAGCCCAAAGTGGAGTTGGCGACCGGCAAGGTGGATGGGGTTGAATCCTTGGTGCGCTGGCGTCATCCCCAAGACGGCATGGTGTTTCCCGACCAGTTCGTCGGCGTGGCGGAAGAGCACGGCTTGATCGATGAGCTGACGCGGACTGTCGTCGACGAAGCCTTTGCACAGGCCAAAACCTGGCAGGATAACGGTTTGCAATTGCGTGTGGCGCTCAATATTTCCATGGATAATCTCGCTACGCTGGCGTTTGCGGACCATATCATAGCGGCGGCTTTGGCGGCGGGTATTACGCCGGATGGCATCGTGCTTGAAGTGACTGAAAGCCGGTTGATGAAGAGCTTGTCCGCGCCGTTGGAAATCCTTACCCGCTTGTGTTTGAAGCGTTTTAGCTTGTCGATTGATGATTTTGGCACCGGTCATTCTTCGCTATCCCAGTTACGCGACATTCCTTTTAACGAACTCAAGGTGGATCAAGGCTTTGTGCATGGCGCTGCCGACAATGTCACGCTACGCGCCATTTGTTGCGCCAGCCTGAGCCTGGCGCAACAAATGGGCATGAAAACCGTGGCCGAAGGCGTGGAAGATCAGGCGGATTGGGATTTCCTGCGCAGCACCAGCTGTGATTTGGCGCAGGGCTATTTCATCGCGAAACCTATGTCGGCCGCTGAAATTCCCGGCTGGATCAAGGCTTGGGAAGCCAGTATTGAGACGCTCATGAAAGCACCCGGCGAACGCTGAGTTCAGGGGCCTGTACAAAAATGCCTATTATACTCATTGCAACAGATAACGCTGAAGATGCCAAAGTGGTGAAACAGCAACTCGACAATGAATACGAAAACATTTTCATCTCGACCAATCCTGACCAAGCGGCACAGGATTTCGACACCTATCGGCCCGATGTATTGGTGCTGGCGTTTAATGTCTTGGAGAAGGCGGAGCGCTACTATCTCGGCTTATTCCGCATCAGCAGCGTGGTGCATACACATCCGCATCGGACGCTCATTCTATGCAATAAGGATGAACTCAGACGTGTGTACGAGCTGTGCCAGAAGGATTATTTCGACGATTACATTCTGTTCTGGCCGACTACGCATGATTTCACGCGCTTAGCCATGGCGGTATACCATGCGATGCAGGATTTGACTGCTCTGAAGGCCGACCCTTCTGCCGTGGAGCTTGCCGCTCAAGCGCGTCGGCTAGCCGGATTGGAATATATGTTGGACCGGAACCTCACCGAGGGTAGCGAACGTGTGGAGGCCATAAGCCATTCCATAGCCTGCGTGGAACAAGATGTGAAAGTTACATTGGATGGGTTTTCAGAGCGTCTCAGCCAAGGAGATTTTTCCAATCTCGTAGAAGTCAAGGATGCTAAAGGCTTACAGCATGAAATCGGCCTGCTTCAGCAGGGAGCGATTCATGGCAGTTTTCATAGTGCTGTTGAGTCCATTGAGCCTTTAAAAACATGGGCTCAGACATTCCAGAAAGAATGTGCCTCGCATCTTGAATCCGCCCGAGCCTTAAAAACCATGGTAGAAAAAATGCCCGGCACGATTATGGTGGTGGACGACGATGATTTGATGCGAAAGGCATTCAGGACCGTCCTGGTCGAGGAAAACTATGAGCTGATGTTCGCCGTCGGCGGCATTGAAGCGCTTAGCCTGTTACGCAAGCGGCGCCCGGACCTGATCTTGATGGACATGATGATGCCGGGTATTGACGGGCTGGAAACAATACGTCGAATAAAGTCTGACGAACAGTTTTCTACTATCCCTATCATTATGGTGACAGGCAATAGTGAGAAGACTGTCGTCACTAATTGTTTGAAGGCAGGCGCTGCGGGTTTTGTGGTGAAACCTTTTAATCGTAAAACCCTGCTCGATAAGATACGTAAATTCCTTTACTAAGGAATGAGCATGGAATAACTTAGGCGAGTTTTATAGTTCCCACGCTCCGGCGTGGGAATTCAGTCTGCAACGCTCCAGCGTTGCGGGACGCTGAGCGTCTACCACAGCATTCCCACACCGGAGCGTGGGAAGATGCATAAGTTATTTCATGCACATTCCTTAACGCTATCGAGCGAATTATGACAAGACATTCTGTCGAGAAAACACGCCGTCAATACAATATATTGGTGGCGACTGAAACCCTTGAAGACTACGCACTTCGCTACACGCCATCCAGCTTTAGAAAATGGTCGCCAGTCCTGTTAGCCAATACCGCTATCGGAAGCATCTCTTTTTTAGCGCTGGAGGCCATTGGGGTGACACTGTTGCTGAGTTACGGCTATACCAATGCCGTGTGGGCGATTGCCTTCGCATCGATCATTATTTTCGCGGCTGGTTTACCCATCTCATACTATGCTGCACGCTATAACATCGACATTGATTTGTTAACCCGTAGCGCCGGGTTTGGCTATGTCGGCTCAACAATCACCTCGTTAATTTACGCGTCGTTCTGCTTCATCTTTTTTGCCTTGGAAGCGGCCATCATGGCGCAGGCGCTCGAGCTATATTTTAAATTGCCTTTATATTTGGGCTATATCCTGTGTTCGTTGGTCATCATACCTATCGTTTTTTACGGCATCACCGCCATCAACCGCTTGCATTTATGGACGCAGCCGCTCTGGTTGGTATTGATGTTAATCCCTTATTATTTCGTCTTAACGCGAGCTCCTCATGCGCTTGAGGCTTTAACGCATTTTCAGGGCCAAGTTTCGGGCAGCAGTGAGTTTGATCTTCATTATTTCGGTATCGCTACCGGGATTTCATTTTCATTGATCGCCCAAATTGGCGAGCAAGTCGATTATTTGCGTTTTATGCCGGATAAGCACAAAGGTAATCGCTCAATCTGGTGGCTTTCCATGTTGGCTGCGGGGCCTGGTTGGATAGTATTAGGCTGTTTCAAGCAAATGGCCGGGGTGTTGTTGGCATCCATCGCCGTGTTGGGCGGCTTGGCCTACGCGGAGGCAAAAGAACCGGTGCAGATGTATTACATTGCTTATACCTACATATTTGAGCATCCAAGCCTGGCCCTTCTGTTCAGTACGATTTTTGTGGTCATCTCCCAAATCAAGATCAATGTCACCAACGCCTATGCAGGCTCCTTGGCCTGGTCGAATTTCTTTTCCAGGGTAGCTCATGCGCATCCTGGGCGCGTGGTGTGGTTGGTGTTTAATATCGGCATTGCCCTGCTGCTCATGGAGTTGAATGTCTTTGCCGCGATACAGAAAGTGCTCGGCCTGTATTCCAATTTCGCTATAGCATGGATAGCTGTCGTGGTCGCCGACCTGACGATCAATAAACCCTTGGGCCTAAGTCCGCCGATGGTTGAGTTCAAACGCGCCCATCTCTACGACTACAATCCGGTCGGTTTCGTCAGCATGATCGTTGCCGCACTGCTGTCGACTGTGGCTTTTACCGGTCTTTTTGGCCTGTACGCCCAGGCTTATTCCTGGCTGATTGCGCTGGCGACCGCTTTTGTGCTCACTCCGTTCATTGCCAAGCTGACCAATGGCAAATATTACATCGCTCGGCAAAACATGCATTTTGCAGCCTCAGACGAGCTCGTTACCTGTGGGATCTGTGATCGACAGTATGCACAAACGGATTCCGCCTATTGTCCTTATTATAATGTCCCTATTTGTTCCTTATGTTGTACCCTGGATACAAATTGCAAGGATCAATGCAAACCCAAGCAGCCGTCTTTTTATCAGCAAGTCGCACTTTATGTGTTCGATGCGGTTTTTAGACACAGTATTACAACTCAAACCAAAATTAGAATCGCAAGATTCCTGCTGGTATCCGGGCTTATGCTGGGGATTGTTGGGATGATTTTCTGGTTAACGTATTCGCTATCCAACGACCAATTTCCAGGCCTTGCTTCACTAGGTACGAACTTGCTCAACCTGTTTTTTGTGTTGGCGGTATTAATCTGTATTCATGCCTGGTGGCTTGTTCTTGAGCATGAAAGCCAAGCCTTGGCTGAAACTGAACTTGAAGAACAAAACGAGCGATTGGATGTTGAAATCACCAAGCGCAAGCTGAGCGAAGCAGCTATCCTACAGCTCAACGAAACGCTGGAAAACAAGGTGGCTGAACGTACCGTCGACCTGGAGCTGGCCCGGCAGGCGGCCGAGGAGGCTAATCGAGCCAAATCGACTTTTCTTGCTACGATGAGCCACGAGATTCGCACCCCGATGAATGGCGTGATCGGCATGGTCGATATGTTGCACCAAAGCAGCCTTAAGGGCTATCAGGTGGAGATCGTCGATTTAATCCGCGAATCGGCATATTCCCTGCTGGGCATCATTGAGGACATTCTCGATTTCTCCAAGATCGAGGCCGACAAGTTAGAGCTCGAAAGCGCGCCGATGCAGGTGGCGGAGATGGTGGAAAAAGCTTGCGCGATGCTGGACAATCTGGCCGATAAAAAAACAGTGGAGCTCACCTTGTTCACCGACCCGGCGATTCCCCCGGAAGTCATGGGCGATGCAGGACGTTTGCGCCAGGTGCTGATCAATCTGGTCAACAACGCGATCAAGTTTTCAGGCGGCCAGGCTCGGCCAGGCCGGGTATCGGTGCGGGCCGTGCTGGTCGACGACTGCACGGATGTAAGAGCAAGAGCAAGGTATGGCGCAGTGGTCGAGCTTAGTCGAAGGGTCGTGGTGGAAATTAGCATTATCGACAACGGCATCGGCATGGATGAACAAACCTTGTCCGGCCTGTTTATTCCCTTCGTCCAGGCCGAAGCCTCCACCACCCGGCGCTTTGGCGGCACCGGGCTGGGGCTGGCCATCTCCTTCCATCTGGTGAAACTCATGGGCGGCGAGATCTCGGTACAAAGTGCGCCGGGCAAAGGCTCTACCTTCACCGTAAGGTTGCCCTTGGTGCCGCTGCCGGACAAGGCCAAGGAGTTGGAATCGCCGGTCGCCGGGCTCTCGTGCCTGGTGATAGGCGACTCGCAGGGTTTGGCTGATGTTGCTAGGTATCTCGCATACGGCGGTGCGACGGTAGAACATGTGCCGAACCTGTGCGTAGCGCAGGAACGGGGGGGATTGGGGACGACCGGCCTGTGGCTGTGGATTCTGGATGCCGCAGGAGCGCGACTGCCCTTGGATGAACTGCGCGGCATTTCCCGCGCCCGTTCGGAACAAGACATCCGCTTCGTGGTCATAGAGCGCGGAAGGCGTCGCAAGCCGCGTCTGGAAGATACCGATGTGGTGCGTGTGGACGGCAATGTGCTGACCCGAGGGACTATCCTCAATGCGGTGGCTATCGCCGCAGGACAGGCTCAGGAGGAAGCGGCGACGCCCAGGCTCAGGCCCGACAAGATCGAGGCCGACTTCAGCCTGCCGTCGCGCGCGTTGGCTCGGCGCGAGGGGCGCTTGATCCTGGTGGCTGAAGATAACGAAACCAACCAGCAGGTGATCCTGCGCCAGCTCGCGCTGCTCGGGTTTGCCGCAGATGTGGTCGACGACGGCAGGCAGGCGCTGGAACGCTGGCGCAACGGTGGTTATGGGCTGCTGCTTACCGATCTGCACATGCCGAAGATGGATGGTTATGAACTGACCACGGCTGTCCGTTCCGAAACAAAGGCTGCCCGGCGCATTCCGATCGTGGCCTTGACCGCTAACGCCCTCAAGGGTGAGGCCGAACATTGCCGGGCTGTCGGCATGGACGACTATTTGAGCAAACCGGTGCAGTTGGTGCACTTGAAAGCCATGCTGGAGAAATGGCTGCCGGTTGCTGCGAATACCAACCCGGAGGGAGAAGGAACTCATACTCTTAAGTCAACAGTATTGCCCCCGGATTCGCTCGCCACCTCGCCTATGCAGGTCACGGCGGCTGTACCGGTAGACGTGAGTGTGCTGAAGGCGCTGGTGGGTGATGATCCGGCAGTGGTTAGTGAGTTTCTGCATGATTTTCGGAGCAGTGCAACGCAGATTGCAACGGAGTTGGAAACCGCCTATGCAGCAGGGCAGGTGGTACAGGTGAGTGCATTGGCACATAAACTTAAGTCTTCGGCCCGTTCGGTGGGTGCGTTGGCGCTTGGCGAGTTGTGCGCCGAGATAGAACAGGCGGGTAAGACTGACCAGGCCGAGGTGTTGGCCGCACTGTTGCCCCGTTTTGAGATGGAAATAGCCGTCGTGAACGCATATTTGGATGCATTATAGAGCCCGGAAATATCCGGGATGAGATAACAGCGTTTTTAAACTCAGTTAATGACTAAAAATAATAAAGCTATGGCGTGGCAGGAGTGCAAGCTTCGCCTAAAGCGCCTACTTTTGGTGCTTGCCAGCGCAGGCGAAGCCTGCACTCCAGCGGTAATGAAGCCGACATAACCCGCTAATAATTAGTAACTCATTTAAATTGAAAATGCTGTAACAGCAAGAGAAAAAACATGGTTAAAAAATCTGTAATTAAAA
Source organism: Methylobacter sp. (assembly GCA_004299305.1). Taxonomy (GTDB): domain Bacteria; phylum Pseudomonadota; class Gammaproteobacteria; order Methylococcales; family Methylomonadaceae; genus Methylobacter_A. The sequence goes on along the minus strand of SCPZ01000047.1, from coordinate 4,871 downwards.
TTCTGGTGCTCGATGACGAGCCCTTTATGCTCAAGCTGCTGGGGCGTATGTTGGCAGACCTGGGATTCATCCAGGTGACGACCTGCGACAGCGGGCGTAGCGCGTTGGAGTGGATTGATTGTCCGAACAGCCCGCCGGATGTGATCTTGCTGGATCTCAATATGCCGGAGATGGACGGGGTAGAATTCGTGCGCCATTTGGTCGAACGCTGTTATACCGGCAGTATCATCCTGGTCAGCGCTGAGGATGAACGTATGCTACAGACTGCGGAAAAACTGGTGCAGGCGCATAAAATCCCGGTGCTCGGACACCTGCATAAACCCTTTAAGCCGGAAAATTTGTCTGCGTTGCTGGAGCTGTGGACGCCGCCCTACCGGGGCGAGCCCAGGACGGTGAAGAAAACTTACGATGCCGACCAGGTGCGTGCGGCCATTGTTAATGGCGAGTTGGTGAATTACTACCAGCCTAAAGTGGAATTGGCGAGCGGTAAGGTGGTGGGGGTAGAATCCCTGGTGCGCTGGTTTCACCCTCAAGACGGCATGGTGCTTCCCGACCAGTTTATCGGCGTGGCGGAAGAGCATGGCTTGATCGATGACCTGACGCGGATTGTTGTCGACAACGCTTTTGCCCAGGCCAAAATCTGGCAGGATAACGGCTTGCACTTGCGTGTAGCGCTTAATATTTCCATGGATAATCTTGCTACGCTGGCGTTTGCGGATTATGTGATCGATGCGGCTTTAGCTGCGGGCATCACGCCGGACGGCATTGTGTTGGAAGTGACCGAAAGTCGGTTGATGAAGAACTTGTCTGAACCACTGGAAATTCTTACCCGGCTGCGTTTGAAGCGTTTTAGCCTGTCGATTGACGATTTTGGCACCGGCCATTCGTCGCTCAACCAGTTGCGTGACATTCCCTTTGACGAACTCAAAGTAGATCAAGGATTTGTGCATGGCGCGGTCAGCAACGACACGCTACGCGCCATTTGCTGCGCCAGTTTGAGCCTGGCGCAGCAAATGGGCATGAAAACCGTGGCTGAAGGCGTGGAAGATCTGGCGGATTGGGATTTTCTGCGCACTACCAGCTGTGATCTGGCGCAAGGGTATTTCATCGCGAAACCGATGTCGGCAGATAAAATTCTTGAGTGGATAAGCGCCTGGGAAGCCAATATCGAGACGCTCATAAAATCTCCCTGTGTAACTTCAGCAGATAGAAAATGGAACGCAGATGGCACTTAATCCTGAGCACAGTTGCGTTCCGCAGATGCAGGAGGACCGGACAGCGGTTCCTCGCATCGTAGTCGTTGACGATGACAAGGAACAGGCCGACTGGCTGGGCGCTCAGCTCGAACAGGCGGGTTACCGGGTCGATGTGTTCAATGAACTTGCGGCTTTCGCGGCGGCAAATTTAATCTCCGAACCGCCTGCTGCGGTAGTCATTGATATGATGTTTTCCAAAGGCGACGACGCAGGCGCGTGTGTTATCGCAAAATTGAAAGAGCAGCGCCTTAACGATTTTCCGGTTATCTTCATGTCAGTGCGAAAGGATATGGCGTCGAAGCTTGCCGCCTATCGAGCCGGAGCCACGGGTTATCTGGCTAAGCCGGTGGATGTTGAGGCCTTGTTGCGAGTGCTTAGCGATTCGGTAGCGTTGACGCCGATGGAGCCTTTCCGTGTGCTGTTGGTCGATGATGATCTCGATCAACTGGCGGCGCACGGCCTGATGCTGCGACAAGCCGGAATGACGGTGCTGGAAGCGGACGATCCTATGCAGGTCCCGGACATCTTGGAAGATTTTGCAGCTGAGATACTGGTGTTGGATAGCGTTATGCAGGCATGTTCCGGGCCGGAGCTGGCGGTCATCTTGCGTGATGATGATCGATATGCCGAGATACCGGTTGTTTATTTGTTGGCGGAAAGCTGTATGTCCAGGCAACTGCTGGCGCCAAATTGCGGGGGCGACCATTTTTTGAGCAAGCCGGTCGATCCGCGCCATTTAGTTGCAACGGTGGCTTTGCAAGCACAGCGTTTTCGCCAGGCCAGAGAGCAAGCGGAGTCTTTGCGCGCCACGCTTTACGAGCGGGAACGTCAGCAGCAGGCTTTGGATGACCATGCTATTGTCAGTGCGGCAGATGCTGCGGGTGCCATTATCTACGCTAATGACCGGTTTTGTCAGATCAGCGGTTACAGCCGGAATGAATTGTTGGGTAAAAATCATCGTATCGTTAAATCAAGTGAACATCCGCCTGAATTTTATGCCGATATGTGGCGCACCATTGTACGTGGCAATATCTGGCGGGGCGAAGTGTGTAACAAGGGTAAAGACGGGCATTTATATTGGGTCGAAACCAGTATCGTACCTTTTCTGGATAATAGCGGACGACCTTACCAATATGTTTCGATCCGCACCGATATAACCCATATTAAGGAAGCCGAGTTGCGCCTGCGTTTGCTGGAGCGAGCGGTGGAGGCCAGCGCCAGCAGTATCAGCATGGCGGATGCCAATAAGCCTGACATGCCGTTGATTTACGTTAATCCCGCTTTTGAGCGCATCACCGGATATAGCCGCGATGAAGTGCTCGGGCGCAACTGTCGTTTTTTACAAGGTAAAGAGCTTGATCAACCGGGCCTGGATGGAATTCGTGCAGTGTTGCGCGAAGGCCGTGTTGGCGAGGTTCTGGTGCATAACTACCGTAAGGATGGTACGCCGTTCTGGAATGACTTGCGCATAGCGCCGGTGCATGACGAACAGGGGCGACTCACCCATTTCATCGGTATTTCCGATGATGTCACCGAGCGCCGCGAGGCCGATGATGCGCTACGTAAAAGTGAAGAGCGTTTGCGTCGCAGTCAGCTCTACGCCAATATCGGCACCTGGGATTGGAATATTCAGACAGGAACACTTATTTGTTCTGAACGGATCAGTTCATTGTTCGGCTACCCTGAAAGTAAGCGGGAAAACTTCTACAAAAATTATTTTAATAACATTCACCCGGATGACCGACAGTGTGTGATTGACGCTATCGATGCCTGTGTGCAACAGGGAGTGGAATTCAATATCGAGTTCCGCTGTATCTGGCCGGACGGCTCGGTGCGCTGGTTGCTGGAGCGCGGCGATGTGGTGCGCGACGGGGACGGTACGCCGTTGAATATGCTGGGCGTGGTGCAGGACATCACCGAACGCAAGCTGGCCGAGCTCAAAATCTTGGAGAAGCAGGAGCGACTGGTTATTTTCAATCATATCATCGAAAACGTGGCGGACGGTGTCATCACTATCGACTCTACCGGAATCATACGGTCTTTTAATCCGGCAGCGGAAAAACTGTTCGGGTATAGCGCCTCCGAGGTCGTTGGTCGTAATGTCAACGTGTTAATGCCTGAACCTTATCATAGCGAACATGATCAATATCTTGCACGCTACAACGCAGGGCAACCGGCGGGTATTATTGGGAAACAGGTTGAGCTAGAAGGGCGGCGCAAAGACGGCGCTGTGTTTCCGCTGGAGCTGGCGGTTACAACAATGGACATCGATAAAACCAAACACTTCGCAGGTATCCTGCGCGACATTAGCGAACGCAAACAGTATGAACGGGCGATTATTACTGCCAGGGATGAAGCTGAACATGCCAACAACGCCAAATCCGAGTTTTTATCCAACATGTCGCACGAATTACGCACCCCGATGAATGCCATTTTGGGTTTTGGTCAATTGCTGGAGATAGATACAGGACTTAACGAGGATCAAGCCGATTATGTCGACGAGATACTTAAGGCTGGCCGCCACTTGCTGGAACTTATCAACGAAGTGCTGGATTTGGCCAAGATTGAGTCGGGTAATATCAATTTGTCGCTGGAGCTGTTGTCTTGTGCAGAACTCATTGCGGAGTGTTTGGCGTTAATTAAGCCTATCGCCCAAGATCGAGGCATTACCATAAACGATACGGTGATCGGCGCTTATGTGATACGCGCCGACCACACCCGGTTAAAGCAGGTGTTGTTAAACCTGCTGTCCAATGCGATTAAATACAACCGTCCTCAGGGAGAGGTGTCGATCCAGGTTACTGTACAGGAGGGTGTTGTGCGATTGACCGTGTCCGATACCGGTTATGGCATTCCGGCAGCGCGGCAGCAGGAGGTTTTTCAGCCGTTTTTACGGTTGGGCGCTGAAGAAACCGAGATTGAAGGCACCGGCATCGGATTGACTATCAGTCGCCGACTCATGGACATGATGGGAGGCAGTATCGGCATGGAGAGCGAGGAGGGACGAGGCAGCACCTTTTGGATTGAACTGCCGGAAGTCGAATCCGAAACGATTATCCGAGGCAATGACTTAGAGCAGGCGATAACGGCAGAGCAAACAGTGATCGGGGAATCCCGGTATACGGTGCTTTATATCGAGGATAACCCGGCTAATCTCAGGTTGGTCGCCCAGATTCTGGGTAGGAATTCGCAAGTTCGCTTGATTACGGCACATACCCCGGAGTTGGGTTTGGAGCTGGCCTCGGCGCGCCATCCAGCGTTGATTTTGCTGGATATTAACCTGCCGGGAATGGATGGCTATCAGGTGCTAAGCGTAATACGCTCATTGGCTTTGCTAAAAAATACACCGGTTATTGCGATCAGTGCCAATGCTACGTCACACGATATTGAACGGGGTATAGAGGCGGGATTTGATGACTATATTACTAAGCCTATCGATGTGATGCATTTTCTTGAAGTCGTCAACCGTTTTCTTCTCGATGGTGCAGTAGAATGAACCTAAAAACCGCAGTTTATCCACGAAAAGCACGAAAGACACTAAATAAAACAATATGTTGTATTGATTTAGTCACTCACCCTTTGGGTAACGGCCTACGGTTTGATAACCTTTTGAAG
>SCPZ01000046.1 GCA_004299305.1 Methylobacter sp. | reverse complement strand
CTCCCTCTCCTGCTGGAGAGGGTTGGGGTGAGGAGAATAAAAACAAGCATTTATATCCCCCTCATCCCAACCTTCTCCCTCAAGGGAGAAGGAGCCGGTACTTGTGTAGATACTTATGCCCTTTGGGTAACTGCCTACGGTTTGATAACCTTTTGAAATTTTTCGTGCTTTTCGTGTCGCCTAAAGCGCCTACTGTTGGTTTTCGTGGACGAAATGATTTTTCTAGGTTAATCAGAAATCCGTATTACAACACCGCCAATGCGCTTTCATAATCCGGTTCATGAGCGATTTCGCCGACCAACTGCGTATAAATCACTTTGTCATGCTCGTCGATAATGACGACGGCACGGGCAGTCAAACCGCGAAGAAAGGTATCAACGATGGTTACGCCATAATCATTGGAGAAACTGGAACGGAAGGTTGACAGCGGTATGACGTCGGTTAAATCTTCCGATTCGCAAAAACGGCTTTGGGCAAAAGGAAGGTCGGCAGAAACGGCCAACACGACGGTATTATCCAAATGCGATGCTTTCTGGTTGAATTTACGCGTTGATGCGGCGCAGGTTGGCGTGTCCAGGCTGGGTATGATGTTCAGGACTTTTCTTTTTCCTGCATAAGTTGCCAGGGTGACATCGACCAACTCGCGACTGGTCAGCGTAAAAGCCGGTGCATCGCTGCCTACTGCGGGCAGTTCGCCGCAAGTGTTAAGGGGTTTGCCTTGAAATGTGATGGTAGCCATGATTGTTTCCTATAGTATGGTTTAAGGTGATTTCCTGCGATAAATATACCCAACTGACTGGTCTTTTTGCCTGTCTCCTGCGTTGCAAAAATCCTGCGCCATTTGGGTATATTTATTCTTGGCAATCACCTAATGACAATCGATCGAGCAATGGAAAAGCAGACTAAAACACATGGCCTGAAACTTGTACCTTGTATCTTTCGCCTTACTTCTTATTAATCCCTCTTTTTACTCTTAACCCGCTTCATCAAGCGTTCCTTTTTCTTCACCTGCCATTCGGTCAGCTTATTCTTTTGCCCATGGAATGGGTTAGCGGCGGACTTGAACACCAAGCGTATCGGCGTTCCGACCAGGCCCATTTTGTCACGGTAATAGTTGATCAAATAACGCTTGTAAGACTCCGGCAATGCGTCGGTCTGCACGCCGTGAATCACCACGATCGGCGGATTCCTGCCGCCCTGATGCGCGTATTTCAGCTTGATGCGACGACTGTTCACTATCGGCGGCTGGTGCGCGACGGTGGCTTCTTTCAGGATGCGGGTCAGCACCGGCGTGGACATGTCAAGCATGGCCGATGCGTATAATTGCTGCACGACATCGAACATTTTGCCGACGCCGCTGCCGTGCAATGCGGAAATCGGGTGTTTTTCGGCAAATTCAAGAAAGGATAGTTTGACATCGAGCTGCCGATGAATGGTGTTCTTCTGGTCGGCGCTGATGCCGTCCCATTTGTTCAAGCCGATAATCAGGGCTCTTCCGGCTTCCAATACCAAGCCTAATAAATGCGCATCCTGGTCGGTGATACCTTCGCGTGCGTCAATCAGGTAGATGACGACATTGGCTTTTTCAATCGCCTGTAACGATTTAATGACGCTGAATTTTTCAATGGTTTCGGCTATTTTTGATCGCCTGCGCATTCCGGCGGTATCAATCAGGGTGAACTTCTTGCCGTTGCGCTCAAACGGGATGTAGATACTGTCGCGCGTGGTGCCCGGCTCATCGAATACGATAACCCGCTCTTCACCCAACAAGCGGTTGACCAGCGTCGATTTGCCGACATTGGGCCGTCCAACTACGGCGATACCGATACCGCTATGCGCTTCTTCGACTTCGCCTTTATCAGGCGGCAGCAGTTGGTTAACCTTTTCCAGTAATTCGGGGATGCCGCGACCATGGGAGGCGGCAATCTGCACCGGTTCGCCCAGCGCCAGCGAATAAAAGTCCGATGCCGCCATGTTGGCATCCAGGCCGTCAACCTTGTTGGTGACCAATATGACCGGCTTTTGCAACTTTCTCAGAGTATCGGCAATGACTTTATCGGAAGCGCTCAGGCCTTCGCGCGCGTCAACCATGAAAAATACGATGTCGGCTTCTTCCAGCGCGACCTGCACCTGTTTCCTGGCAAAGCTTTCTATGCCTTCGGCGTCATCGGCTATACCGCCGGTATCGACGACCAGACAGGGACGGTCGCCCAGTTTCACCCTGCCGTATTGCCTGTCGCGGGTCAGTCCTGAAAAGTCCGCAACCAAGGCATCGCGGCTGCGCGTTAAATAATTGAATAATGTGGACTTACCCACATTGGGCCGCCCTACTAGGGCTATTACAGGTAACATATTTACTCAACAGTTAGGAGAATGGAACACGGATGCCACGGATTAGACTGATCAGCACGGATAAAATAGAAATGACATATAGGCGAAAGGCGAAAGATGGTTTTTTCGCCTTTCGTCCTTTGCCTTTCGTCTTTTTTATCCGTTTAAATCCGTCCAATCCGTGTCCCATTATAAAATCAATATCTTTTTATCGGACTTTTATAGCGGCTAACGTGCCGTCTTTGGCATAAACATAAACGGTATTATCTGCCACGATAGGCTGGGCATCGATGGCACCGTCAGACACTTGTACGCGACCCAACTGCCTGCCGTCGGTATCAGACAACCAATGCACATAGCCTTCAAAATCCCCTGCCACCACATAATTTTCATAAGCGGCGGGAGCTGTCAATCTTCGTTGATGCAGATCCTTTTGCTTCCACAGGGACGCGCCGCTACGCTGATCCAGCTGCCAGACATGGCTTTCCGAATCTGCGAGATATAAATACCGGAAATCGTGACTCAAGCCCGAATGCGATGAAATGGTTTCATTACGCCACAAAATGTCGCCGTCCAATTCCGAAATAGCCGCTATTCCGCCCTGATAGCTGGCGATATAAATCACGCCGTTAATAACGATAGGATCAACATCCAGGTCGACCAGACGTTCAATCTCGGAACGGCCTTTGGGAATGGCAATGGTGGTTTCCCACACATACTTGCCGTCAGCCAAACGCAAGGCCATTAATTTACCGTTGTCGTAGCCGCCGATCACATTATCTTCAACAATTATCGGCGATCCGGTGCCGCGTAGACTTAAGGCCGGCACGGTGCGCTCATAATTCCAGCGCTTGCCGCCGGTCTTTTCATCAAGAGCGAACACGGAACCATCCGTGGTACGAACAATAACAATACCATTGGCGATAACAGGCACCGAAAGCACTTCGCTGGAGACTGCGGTTTTCCACTGCACCGCACCGGTTTCAATATTTAAGGCAACGACTTCGGCATCGCTGGAACCCAAAATGACGCTATCGGCGCCAAGACCCGGCCCGCCGGAAAAATGCGCGTCGGTTTCTGTCTCCCAGATTAAATTACCGGTCGTCAGGCTTCTGGCCTGTACTACGCCCTCCCGGTCGGCGGCGATTATTTTTCCGCTACCGATGACAGGAATCAGTTTTAAAGATTGTTCGTCGGCGCCTACACCAACCGATTCTTTCCAGATAACCTCAAGCTTAACTTCGGGAGCGTACTCAACCAAGACACTTGGGGGATCGGCGTTGTCTTCACCGCCAAGAAAATAATCGCTAATGCCGGAAACGCCTTCGCTAAAAGTATCGACTGCCGCACAGCCTGTTAATAAGAAGATACAGGGCAAAAGGCAAAAGGCGAAAACACCTTTAACCTTTAACCTTTCACCTTTAACCTGACTCATTGAATAGTTGCTCATTATTTTTGAGTATCTAGCTTTTCTTGGGCGGTTAAGTCATCAATTTTTAACTGCAACAACGGTGACCGCTGCCCATTTCTCAACGCGTTTTGATACGATGTGCGCGCTTCGTCCAAACGGTCCAGCGCTACGTACAAATCACCGACTAATTCATCGTAATTGGCTGAGAAGCTTGCAGCCGCTTTGGCATCCACCTCGTTAATAACCTGCAAACCTTGCTCATATTCACCGGTGGCCAACATTAAACGTACTAACCTTATTTTAGCGATATTGCTCAGCTGTTTATTCGGCTCATCTGCAATAGTCTTCAAAATCTGCTTTGCCGCAGCAAAATCACCTTGTTGGGACTTTAATTTGGCCTGTAATAATCCGCTGAATGCTGCATATTCAGTCCCTTTAAATTGCGTCTGCATACGCTCGGACAGCTTTTCTACAGTGTCTTTTTTATCATCGTCCAGTGCTTTCAATAATTGATCATAAGCGGCGGAAGCTTGCGCTGCCTGATCTTTCTTATGATTCTGCCAGTAATTCCAGCCCACAATAATGACCATACCCATGACTAAACCGACAATAGTGGAGGTTCCGTTTTCTTTCCACCATCTTTTTAAGGCTTCAACCTGTTCTTCTTCTGTATCGTAAAATTCCACTTGTTTTTCTCTTGTTTGATGTTTAAAAAAGGCGAAGGATGAAAGGCGAAAAACGAAAGGTGCAGTTTTCGCCCTTCGTCCTTTGCCTTTTAAGCCCGTGTCGCCTAGAGGCGCCTACTTTTGGCATCCGTGTTCTAGCAAAAATTCAATCGCCTGCTGCTGTGACATATTCTGCTGCTGTTGCTCGCTATTACGTAGCGGTTTGACGCTGACCTCACCGCAACTGACTTCATCATCACCCAGAATAAGCGCAAACTCAGCACCGCTTTTGTCGGCTTTTTTAAACTGGCTTTTAAAACTGCCTCCGCCGCAATTGACCTGTAATTTCAAGCCGGGAATTTCATTCCTGATGGTTTCGGCAAAACGCATGCCTTCATGTTCCGCAGCTTCACCGACCCGGATCATGTACACATCGACAGGTCTTGCAAGCTGCACACACTCCAGCGTTTCCATCAAGGCCAACAAGCGCTCCATGCCCATCGCAAAACCGACCGCATGATTGGCTTTGCCGCCCAGTTGTTCTATCAGCCCGTCATAACGCCCGCCCGCACAGACTGTACCTTGCGAACCCAGTTCGTCGGTGACCCATTCGAAAACGGTCTTGCTGTAATAATCCAGGCCACGCACTAATCGGGAATTGAGCTCATAGCCTATGCCCAGATCATCCAATATCGCGGTGATCGCCATAAAATGCTGACGACTGTCATCGCCCAAATAGTCCGACAATTCCGGCGCTTTAGCAACAACGTGCCGCATCGCCGGATTTTTGGTATCCAAAATCCGTAGCGGATTAGTCTCCAGCCTGCGTAAACTGTCTTCATCCAATTGATCCAGTCGGCTTTGAAAATAGCTGACCAGACTTTCCCGGTACACGATGCGTTCGGCAATCGTACCCAAGGAATTGAGCTGCAAACGAACTTTGTCGCGGATGCCCAACTTCTTCCACAAACGATCCATGATCAGGATCAATTCCGCATCAATATCGGGACCTGCCATGCCGTAAGTTTCGACACCCAATTGGAAAAACTGGCGATAACGGCCTTTTTGCGGACGTTCATGCCGATACATCGGCCCGTAATACCATAACCGGTGTACCTGATTATGTAATAAGCCATGTTCCAAACAGGCTCTGAGGCAGCCTGCCGTACCTTCGGGACGCAAGGTCAAGGAATCGCCGTTCCGGTCATCAAAGGTGTACATTTCTTTTTCGACTATATCGGTCACTTCGCCGATAGAGCGCTTGAAAAGCTCGGTTTTTTCGACGATAGGCAAGCGAATTTCGCTGTAACCATAGGCGCCGAGCACCTCCCTGATGCTTTGTTCTGCATGTTGCCAAAGCGGTGTCTGTTCGGGAAGCACATCGTGCATCCCTCGAATTGCTTGAATATTATTTGCCATAGTGTGTAGGATTCTGTTGGGATTAAATATCTCTAGCCCCAACGATTTTTTTTGCTTCATTTGAAAGCGGAAATTTTTCCAGCAATAAGTTTTTATATTCCTTAGCCAGCTCTTTATTGCCCAACGCTCTCTCAGCTTGCACAGCAAACCATAAGGTTTCAGGTGTATGGGCCGCAACCCCCAAATAGCGTTGCAAAAAACCTTTCGACGCCCAAAAATCACCATTTTGATAAGCAATTTTTTGCATTTCCGATAATGCCGGTGCGTAGCTGTTATCGAGTTGCAGCGCTTGCCTGAAATAAGTCTCGGCTTGTTGTTTGTGTCCCATCACCAGTTGGCATCGTCCGGCATTGGTTAATGCTAACCACTGCCTATCGTTTAACGGGCTTGAACTCGCCTGAGACAATAAATCCATACCTTCTTCAGGCTCACCATGCTCACAAAGAAAGCGCCCCAAATTATTTTGCACCCCCAAATCATCAGACGCCAGATCCAGTGCGGTCTCATAATGGGCCTTGGCTTCGTCGTATTGATTTAATTTTTCATACAAAAAAGCCAGGGCATTATGTGCCTGGGTGTTATGCGAGTTACTTTTCAGCGCCAACAGCAAGTTCTCACGGGCAAGTTCCAGCTTATTCATGCCGAGATAACGTACGCCCAGCTGTAAATGCACGTCTTCAGAATTATCACTTTTAGTGTTCTCAGAACCGCAAGCAACCAAGGCTGCAACAAGCAGAACCTGCGCAAATCGATTCAATTTATCAAGCTGCACGTTCGGAACCTACCGGCTGAATTTTTAAATGTCTGCGGCTTTTATCTTTAACTTGACCGACCAACTGACCGCAGGCCGCATCAATATCTTCGCCACGCGTCTTCCTGACCGTAGTGACTATGCCCGCATCGTTTAACAGCGTTTTAAAGCGATTAATCGCTTCTTTGCTGGAACAACGATAAGCCGAATTAGGAAACGGGTTAAAGGGTATTAAATTGATTTTTGACGGCACCGTTTTCAATAGTTTAATAAGTCCCCGCGCATCCTGCACCGAGTCGTTAATGCCATCCAGCATCACATATTCAAAGGTGACGGTGCGCCGTGGCGCTATCTTTGCATTATCCCGGCAGGCTTCCATTAATTCTTTTAATGGATATTTTTTATTGATCGGAACCAGTTCGTCGCGCAACTCATCGGTTACCGCATGTAACGACACCGCAAGGCTGACATCGCAAACTTGGGTTAAGCGATACATGGCCGGCACTACGCCCGAGGTACTGACGGTCACCCGACGCTTGGACAAGCCGAAAGTGAAATCGTCCATCATCAGGTTCATAGCCGCGACGGCATTGTCGAAATTAAGCAAGGGCTCGCCCATGCCCATCATGACCACATTGGTAATTTTGTTGTCCGGCCCTAAGCGTTTTTGCGCAACAAATAACTGGCCGATAATTTCCGAGGTAGTCAGGTTGCGGTTAAAGCCTTGCTGGGCGGTGGAACAAAAGGTGCAAGCCAGCGCACAGCCGACTTGCGATGAGACGCATAAGGTGCCGCGCCCCTCCTCAGGAATAAAAACCGTTTCAATCCGATTGCCGCAGCCGGTTTGCATGACCCATTTACAGGTGCCGTCGGTCGCGACTTTTTCATGCACAATTTCCGGCGTTGCTATGTAACAGTGTTCAGTTAAATAAGCGCGCAATGACTTGCTCAAGTTGGTCATCAGGTCGAAGTCTTCGACCCCTTCCTGATAGATCCACTTAAGCAATTGTGTCGCCCGAAAAGGCTTTTCGCCTAACTCGACAAAAAAGGCCGCAAGGCCTTTCCTGTCAAAATCGAGCAAATTGATGGTTTGGGTTTTAGCGGGTTCTTGCACAGATTTCATTGTCTGAGAAAAAGTAAGCAATTTCCCTTTGAGCGGTTTCAACAGCGTCAGAACCGTGCACGGCATTTTCATCGATGCTGCTGGCGAAATCGGCGCGGATAGTTCCGGCAGCCGCTTCTTTAGGATTGGTAGCCCCCATGATTTCGCGGTGTTTCAAAACCGCATTTTCGCCTTCCAGCACTTGCATGATCACGGGACCTGAAATCATAAATGCAACTAAATCATTAAAGAAACCGCGCTCGCTGTGTTCTGCGTAAAATCCTTCAGCTTGCTCTTTGGTCAAGTGCAGCATTTTTGCAGCAACGATTTTTAAATCGTTTTTTTCAAAACGGCTGTAGATTTCACCGATGACATTTTTTGCTACAGCGTCAGGTTTAATGATTGAGAAAGTGCGTTCTATCGCCATTTTTTTAAAACTCCAATTATGAATAAATAGTTATAAGCGGCTAATTATACCTGAACAACCGCTTAATTTTGAAAATACCTGACAGTTAAGGCCTGCCATCCAGTTCTGCGCCTTCTTTTACCGGGATCATCAAATCTTCAGCACTGATACCCAACAGTAAAGCCGCAGGACTGGCGATAAAAATAGAGGAATAAGTACCGAAAAACACCCCGAATAACAGCACAACGGAAAAATTATGAATAACTTCGCCGCCCAAAAAGAACAAGGAAACCAACACCAGCAGCACTGTCAATGAGGTCATGATGGTACGACTTAAGGTCACATTGACCGAAATATTCATAATTTCCTCGGTCGATTTGTTTCTTAATGCCCGGAAATTTTCGCGGATACGGTCATAAACCACGATGGTATCGTTCAAGGAATAGCCGATCAGTGCCAAAACCGCAGCCAACACCGTCAGATCAAACTCCAAGCCCAACACAGAGAATAAGCCCAAAGTAACAATGACATCATGTAAGGTCGCTATGATAGCGCCTACCGAGAACTTCCATTCAAAACGCCAAGCCACATAAATCAAAATGCATATCGTTGAATACAACAAGGCTAAAAAACCGTCCTCAGCCAGGTCGTCACCGACTTGAGGGCCGACATATTCAACACGGCGCACACTGGCCGGTTCCGCGCTATTTTTGTTAATAGCCTCAAGAACCTTAGCGCTTAATTCGACGCTGCTAACGCCTTCTTGCGGTTTCAGGCGAATCAGTACGTCTTTTGTGGTGCCAAAATTCTGCACCGTGGCATCGTTAAAACCTTCAGTATCCAAGGTGTTACGCAGTACGTTTAAATCGGCTGCTTTTTGATAGCCCACTTCAATCAAGGTACCCCCGGTGAAATCGATGCCCATTTGCAGGCCGCGCACACTGAGCGAAGCGATCGAGATAATCGTCAATATGCCTGAAAATATCAGCGCTATATTTCGGTTACCTATAAAATTTATATCGTTTTTAAACATATTTAATCTTCTATGTAGGGGCATTGCGGATGCCCTTTTATTGTTGTCTGAACCAGGGCAACCACAAGGGATTGCCCCTACACAAATTTATTTAGATAGATAATTTCTCAACTCTGCGGTTACCGTATATCCAGTTAATAACCATCCGCGTACCGCTAATGGCGGTAAACATGGATGACAAAATCCCGATAATCAGCGTCACCGCAAAACCTTTAACCGAACCGGTACCGTAAGCGAATAACACCACGGCTACGACAAGGTTGGTAAAGTGTGAGTCCAGAATAGTTGCAAAGGCTTTCTCGTAGCCGATAAATATAGCGGACTGCGGCGTATGGCCGTTTCTGAGCTCTTCTTTAATCCGCTCGAAAATCAACACATTAGCATCAACCGACATACCCACGGTCAAGATGATCCCGGCAATACCCGGCAAGGTTAAGGTTGCCTGCAACATCGACAAAATCGCCACCACAATCACCACGTTAAACGCCAGCGCAAAGTTGGCAATCATACCGAATATCCGGTAATAAACCGCCATAAACAGAACGACCAAGGCAAAGCCCACCACAAAAGACAACATGCCTTTATCGATATTGTCTTGACCTAAACTGGGCCCGACGGTGCGTTCTTCAACGATGTCAACGGGAGCCGCCAGCGCGCCGGCTCTTAACAACAACGACAGATTGCGCGCTTCCTGTGGACTGTCTAAACCGGTAGTCTGGAAGCGATGACTAAATACGCCCTGAATAGTCGCGACGTTGATGACTTTTTCAACTTTTTCTTTATGACGGACTTTTTGGCCGTTTACAACTTTGGTTTCGACTTTATATTCGATGAACACTACCGCCATAGGCTTGCCGATGTTAGCCTGAGTCAATTTACCCATTTTGGCTGCACCCACGCCGTTCAGGGAAATATTGACCGAAGGCCTGCCGTCCTGGTCAACACCCGAAGAGGAATCGACGATTTGATCTCCAGTTACGATGACCCGACGATCCAACAGAATCGGGTTGCCGTTTCTCTCGGTATACAAACGGCTGCCGACCGGAACATGTCCACTAACCGCTTGTTGCACATCGTGTTCCACATCAACCAAGCGGTATTCCAGGGTAGCCGTTGTGCCTAAAATCTCCTTGGCGCGCGTCGTGTCCTGTACGCCGGGCAACTGAACCATGATACGATTTTCGCCCTGCTGCTGTATCACCGGCTCCGCAACCCCCAATTCGTTGACCCGATTACGCAAGGTGGTCATGTTTTGTGCGACGGCGAATTTTTTAATATCACGCACTTCTTTTTCAGACAGCTTCAACCAGACTTGATCCTGCTCTTTGGGCTCGGTCACATCGAGAGTGCGAAAATCCTTACCCAACAGCGTCAACAGCGCAGGCTTGTCATCGGCCGAATTCAACTTAACCTTAATGAAACCGCTGTCTTTAGAAACCGATTGATAACGTATTTTTTCGTTTCTTAAGGCCAGACGCACATCATCGTTGTAACGATCGTCAGCCTGCTTAACGGCGGCATCCATGTCCACTTCCAACAGGAAATGCACCCCGCCGCGCAAGTCCAGACCCAGGTACATGGCTTCCGCACCCAAAGATCTCAGCCAGGCAGGCGTAGTAGGCGCCAGATTTAGCGCGACGTTATAATCGTCGCTCATTTGATCCCTAAGCAAATCCGCTACTTTAAGCTGATCGTCGGCGCTGTTAAACCGGGCTAAAATGCGTCCGTCTTTAAATTCAAACGACTTTACATTAAATCCGGCTGTCTTAATAACAGACTCGACCTGATTCGCCTGTTCCTGCACCAATTTTGCAGGGTGTGTCGATGACACCTGAACAGAAGGATCGTCACCGTACAAGTTCGGCAACGCATAAATAATCCCGACTGCAAAAACAATCAGGACCAATAAATTTTTCCAAAGTGGGTAATGGTTTTGCATGTGTTATTCCAACAATTCAACTATGTCGTAGAGACGTTGTCGGTGCGACAAATTCATGCTTTTAACCTAGTGCACGAATTGACTGCACCTACAGCATTAAACTTTAGCGACTTTTTTAGTTATCGCTTTGTAAGTTCCCTTCGGCATCATGCTTTCAATACTATGACGCTGGACTTGAATAAAGGTATTGTCACAGATTTCCAGCTTAACGAAATTATCATCCAGATCCACGATCTTGCCTAAAATCCCCCCCGAAGTAACCACTTCGGAACCTTTAGTCATCGCAGCAATCATTTGCTTTTTTTCTTTGGCGCGCTTGGATTGCGGACGCAGGAATAAGAAGTAAAAAAACACCAGTATGCCCAGCGGAAACAACATACCTTCAATGCCGGGTTGTTGGGCGGCGGGAGCTGCTGCGGCTACAGCATCGGAAATAAAAAAACTCATGATTATCCTCGGGGGTTATTGTTATTAAAATTAAGCGTTGTAATTAAAAAAGTCCGCCATTATGCCACACTCGGCACAGCTTTTCCTCGTTGTTGGTAAAATTGCTTGACAAAAATATCCAGCTCTTTCTTTTCAATCGCATCACGCAAGCCCTGCATCAGGCTCAGGTAATAATAAAGGTTATGGATGGTGTTGAGTCTTGAGCCCAGCATTTCCTTGCATTTATCCAGATGCCGCAAATAGGCTCTGGAAAAATTCCGGCAGGTATAACAACCGCAGGATTCATCCAGCGGGCCGGTATCGAACTCATATTGACTGTTCCTGATTTTCACCACGCCGAAGGTAGTAAAAAGATGGCCGTTACGGGCATTGCGGGTCGGCATTACGCAATCGAACATATCAATGCCGCGCCTGACCGCCTCCACCAAATCTTCCGGCGTACCCACGCCCATTAAATAGCGCGGCTTATCGGTCGGCATCTTGGTATGCACCACATCCAGCGTCGCCATCATTTCTTCCTTGGGCTCGCCGACCGACAAACCGCCAATCGCGTAACCGTCAAAGCCAATATCCACCAGACCGGCTATCGATTCCTGGCGCAGATGCTCATACATCCCGCCCTGCACGATGCCGAATAACGCCGACGCATTGCCCTCGTGAGCCGCCTTACTACGCGCCGCCCAACGTAGCGATAAGCGCATCGACTCGGCTGCCTCATGAACCGTCGCAGGATACGGCGTGCATTCATCGAAAATCATCACAATATCCGAGCCCAAATCCCGTTGCACCTGCATGGATTCTTCAGGCCCCATAAAAATGGAACTGCCGTTGATAGGCGATTTGAAGGTCACGCCTTGTTCTGTGATTTTTCTTAACGCCCCCAAGCTAAATACCTGAAATCCGCCGGAATCGGTCAAAATCGGCTTATCCCAACGCATAAAATCATGCAAATCGCCGTGCGCCTTGACTACATCCATCCCCGGACGCAGCATTAAATGAAAGGTATTGCCCAGGATAATCTGTGCGCCAATGCCGGTCAGCTCATCGGGCGTTAGTGACTTAACCGTCCCATAGGTGCCTACCGGCATAAAAATGGGCGTTTCCACGATACCACGGGCAAAGTTAAGCTGACCGCGCCGCGCGTGGCCGTCCGTATTGATTAATTTGAAGTCCATAGAAATTTATGAGTGCATTGTAAGGCCGGGAATTATCCAGACTTTTTAAATCAATGTACATGTGAAGAATTAAAACCGTGTTGAATGCATACTGCTTTCGGACACAGACTGATTGGCGAATTCAATCAGGCAGCTGTTTTTGCACATCCATCGGATAATGTAAAATACGAATAATATCAATATTATCTGCAACTTTGCTAAAGCTCCATACCGACTACAACGCTAAAATATCCGCAATACTGCCGATTTTGAATTGAGTCATGTTTGCTGCTTTGGGAATCAAAATCAAAAAACTTGAATACCATGCAGACATGCAATATCGAATACAATCCGCATATTCTTTTTTTATAAGGCTGCGTTATCGCCGTTTTAAACATAGCAACTTGGCCGCCATAAAAACATCAATAAACAGCCCCCCCCATTATTATCAACCGGAAGGTTATCAGTGCAAACCGCCCACACAGCTAAAAAACGCCATCAACACCTGTATTTCCAAGTCCTGGCCGCTATCGTTATCGGCATTTTGCTCGGTCATTTCTATCCTGAAACCGGTGTCGCTATGAAGCCTCTCGGCGACGGTTTCATCAAATTGATTAAGATGATCATCGCGCCGATCATCTTCTGCACCGTGGTAACCGGTATTGCCGGAATGCAGGAGCTGGACAAGGTCGGCCGCGTCGGCATTAAGGCGCTGCTCTATTTTGAAGTCGTGAGCACACTGGCGCTGATCATCGGCTTGGTTGTGGTGCATGTCATCCACCCCGGATCGGGCATGAATATCGATGTAAGCACCCTGAATACTCAAGGTCTCAGCGCTTATACCTCTACGGCAAAAACGCAGAACACAGTGGATTTCCTGCTTAATATTATCCCCACCACCGTATTTGACGCCTTTGCCAAAGGCGAACTATTGCAGGTATTACTGTTTTCACTACTGTTCGGCTTTTCCCTTGCCGCCATGAAAGAGACAGGGACAGAAGTGGTTGGGCTTATCAACAAAATTTCGCAGGCGCTGTTCGGCATCGTGGAAACCATTATGAAACTGGCGCCAATCGGAGCCTTCGGCGCAATGGCGTTTACCATCGGCAAATACGGCATTGCGTCGCTGGTGCCGCTGGCAAGCTTAATGGGCAGTTTCTATCTTACCTGTTTGCTGTTTATCGTTATCGTACTCGGGCTAATCGCTAAATTTACAGGCTTCAGCATCTTCAAATTCATCGTTTATATCAAAGACGAACTGCTTATCGTGTTGGGAACTTCGTCCTCGGAATCGGTGCTGCCGCGCATCATGATCAAATTGGAACAACTGGGCTGCTCAAAATCCGTAGTCGGTTTGGTTATCCCGACCGGCTATTCGTTCAACCTTGACGGCACCTCAATTTATCTTGCGATGGCCGCTATTTTTGTCGCCCAGGCTACCAACACGCAGCTGAGCATAACGCAGGAACTAACCTTGATTGGCGTACTGCTGCTTACATCGAAAGGCGCGGCGGGCGTAACCGGCAGCGGTTTTATCACTCTTGCGGCAACGCTTTCGGTCATTCCGACCATTCCTGTTGCAGGGCTTGCGCTGATCCTAGGGATAGACCGGTTCATGTCAGAAGCCCGCGCCTTAACCAATCTGATCGGCAACGGCGTTGCCACCGTGGTTGCAGCTAAGTGGGAGAATGAATTGGATATGAAAAAACTTGATGCTGAACTAAACTCCTAGACTCCTGAATAGTTACCCCACTTCAATCGTTACACAGACAAGGTCATGAGAATTTTACTGATTTTATTATTATGTTTGCCCGGATGGGTTAATGCGGAAATCTACCAATGGCAGGATGCAAACGGCAGCAAGCATTTTTCTGACCGCCAAGGATGGGGGAAATGTCGCAATCGGCCGGGAACCGATGCGACCGAATGCCCGGTTGCTGACGCCAAAATAATCGACATAAAGCCCGGCTATGATTTTCACAAGGTCAAGACGGTTTACGACGGCGATACCGTAGTACTCGAAGATGGACGAAAAATCAGGCTATTGGGCATCAATACGCCGGAGATTCAGCACCGGGATAATCCTGCCGACGCGGGCGGCGACGAGGCCAAACGCTGGCTAACGGACAAACTGAAAAACACCAAAGTCCGCCTGGAAGTAGGCGCAGAAAAAACCGATAAATACGGCAGGACGCTGGCGCATTTGTTCACCGAAAAAAAGGAGCATATCAACCTGCAACTAGTCGAAACGGGTTTGGCCGCAGTCAATATCTATCCTACCGAACTGTTTTACATCAATGAGCTGGTTAAGGCGCAAAGTCAGGCGGAGCAAGCCAAGCGTGGCATTTGGGGGCGGCCTGAATATGCCGCAATACCGGTCGCCAGCCTTAGCGAAGCCGGACATCCGGGCTGGACGCGCCTGGTGGGTAAAGTGGTTAATATCCGCAAGACCCGAAAATCGATTTACCTGGAGTTCCCCCCCTCTGAAGGAAGTGCATTTGAGGCGCGCATTGAGAGCCAATGGCTGGATTTATTTCCCGATGTTAACGGCTATTTGGGCAAGACTATCGAAGTGCGCGGCTGGCTGAACAAAAGTAAAGGGCATTTATCAATGTTAATTCGGCATCCGAGTGCGATTAAGATTCAGTAGATAGAAGAATCGCACTCGGATGACGCGGATTGGACGGAGTAGCACGGATAAATTCGTTTTAGCCGTGCTATTGGCGCCTTGGCCGATAGCACGGCGGCTAAAGCAAGCTTTGAAGTAAGGAGCAAAAGTGCTAAATCACCCCCCAATTGAGAGGTTAATTACGATAAATAAAAATCCGTGGTAATCCGTCCAATCCGTGTCATCCGTGTTCCATTAGAATTTTACTCTCCACTCCTATAAACTAACGCCCTTTGAACATTACCTGAGATTTTAATGACTGCCCCACAAATTGGTTTTATTAGTTTAGGTTGCCCCAAGGCCCTAGTCGATAGCGAAAGAATTTTAACCAAGCTTCGCTCGGAAGGTTACACCATTTCGCCAAGTTACCAGAACGCCGATCTGGTTGTAGTGAACACTTGCGGTTTTATTGATGCGGCAGTCGAGGAATCATTAGACAGCATCGGCGAGGCACTGGCCCAAAACGGCAAGGTCATCGTTACTGGCTGCTTGGGTTCCAGGGAAGCCGAAATCCGGGCGCGTCATCCGCAAGTCTTAAAAGTGACCGGCGCTCACGCCCTGGAAGAAGTTGTAGCGGCGGTGCATGAACATTTACCGCCCCCGCATGACCCGTTCATTAGCTTAGTGCCGCCGCAAGGCATCAAACTGACGCCCAGGCATTATGCCTACTTGAAGATTTCCGAAGGCTGCAATCATCGCTGCACCTTCTGCATTATTCCTTCGATGCGAGGCGACCTGGTCAGCCGCCCGGTTGACGATGTGCTGCTGGAAGCTGAGCGCCTAGCCAATGCCGGGGTAAAAGAATTGCTGGTAGTTTCACAAGACACCAGCGCCTACGGCCTGGATTTAAAATACCAAAGCCGGGACTGGAAAGGTCGTTCGGTCAAAACCCGCTTTTATGATTTGGCCGAGGCGCTGGGCGATCTGGGCATTTGGGTCAGGATGCATTACGTTTACCCTTACCCACATGTGGATGAGGTGATCCCGTTAATGGCTGAAGGCAAAATCCTGCCTTATCTGGACATACCGTTTCAACACGCCAACAGCCGTATTCTCAAATTAATGAAACGCCCGGCGGCTACCGAAAATAACCTGGAACGCATTAAAGCATGGCGCGAAATCTGCCCCGATATTACCTTGCGCAGCACGTTTATCGTCGGCTTCCCCGGCGAAACCGAGCAGGAATTTGAAGAATTATTGGATTTTCTCAGCGAAGCGCAAATGGATAGGGTCGGCTGCTTTGCCTATTCGCCGGTAAAAGGCGCAGTCGCCAATGATTTGCCGGACCCGGTGCCGGAACAGATAAAACAGGAGCGCTTGGCACGATTTATGGCGCATCAGGCCGAGATCAGCGCGGCACGATTGCAGCAACGAGTAGGCAGAATCGAAACGGTGTTGATCGATGAAGTAGTTGAAGAAGGCGCGGTGGCAAGAAGCAAAGCCGATGCACCGGAAATCGATGGACAAGTGTTTATCGATAATGCTACGCACTTAAAAGTCGGCGATTTTGTCGATGTCGAGCTGGAGGAAGCGGATGAATATGATTTATGGGGCCATTTGGTTTAATTAGCGGAATAGGATGCTGCGGAACTTGTCGGATAAATACACAAAGATGGGCTTTTGAAGCCTATCTTTTGCGCCACTCCCCACGCTTAAAGTCCAAGGCATCCATACATTATTATAGAACCAGCAGACTTAAAGCATGGGAGTAAACAAAAAATTTATTCGGCTTTTACCGCTTTTTTCTTGGTTTTTTGAGCGTTAAAAACCACCCGGCGGCGAGTTGTTTGAACGCCTTCTTTTTTCACCTTAACGTTTTTCGCTACAAAAGTCCCTAAAACAGGAAGTACAACTTCGCCTTCCTCGGTATTTTTAATGGTTTTATTCAACACGCCTAATGCGGCTTGAATAATGGCTACTGCCCGCTTTTCATTGATCTTGCCGAATGCTTTAGGTCTTGCTACTTGAGCGGCTTGTACTAATTCTAATAATGTCATTTTAGGTATTCTCCAAAAAGTATAGTTAAAATAAAGCGTAGTTAACGCTTTTGGTTGGGGTAGAAATTAGGCGATTTCCTGCGAAAAATATACCCACCTGACTGGTCTTTTTGTCCGTCTGCTGCGTTGTAAAAATGGTTGCATAGCTCGCTATGCGCCCATTTTTACGCCTCGGCAACTGCTCCTGC
>SCPZ01000045.1 GCA_004299305.1 Methylobacter sp. | reverse complement strand
AATACGCAACTTCAACAGCTAAAAAATAGCACACGGATGACACTGATTGGACGGATTTAAACGGATTTTTAACAATTCTAATGACTTAGAGTTTTATCAGTGATTATCTGTCTAATCCGTTTCATCCGTGTTCCATTATAAATTAGCCATACTGAGTAGTTAAGATTATAGAATGTGGGGGTTTATTTTTGCGAGTTACCTTAATACAAAAAAACCTCTCCAACTTGCGTTGTTTTGTGTGGCTATTCACGTAGAATTACCCCCACCTTAATTACTAGCGCCACTCTTATGCGTTTACTCCTGACCTTATTTATATCCCTCTCCGCCTCAATCGCTCACGCCGAACAACTTACCGTTACGCCGTACCGGCCCACAGTATCCAATCCGGCGGAATTATCTGCATTGCGGCATCTGGAAGTTGAATTTGGCGCACAATCGAATCAACCCGGCATGGAAGTAGAACGTAACAGCCTGCCTTTCTTGTTGAAATACCCCTTTGCCGATCAATGGGGGCTAATGGTTGGCGGCGAGGCGTGGATTAAATCGCGCGATCAGGATGGAAGCATATCCGGTTTTGGCAATACCTCCGTGCTGCTTAAACATTATTATCCGATTAGCCCGACTCTGGCGGTTGGTTTTGAGACGGGAGCGATTTTGCCGTCGGCTCGCCAGTCACTGGGACAAGGGCGCACCGATTATTTGGCTAACTTGATTGTCAGTCAGGATATTTCTGCGTTACGGGTTGATGTAAACGCGGGAGTAACCCGGCGGGGGGTTAAAGAAGATGATCTGGATAGATTCAGGTACAACTGGGCGATTGCCGTATCGCAGATGATGACCGAACGCTGGGGCATTGCCGGGGAATTTTCCGGTATTCTAGCCAAACAACAAAAACCAAGCAGCCAATTTTTAGCCTCTTTAAATTATTTAATGACGCCCCAGCTTATGCTTGATTTTGGCGGAACGGTAGGCATGACCACCGTAACCGATGATTATGGCGTTTTCGCCGGTTTTTCCCTGTTAATTGCGCCTTAAAAAGGGCCGCCTAACTACACCTGATCATCGATTCATAAACAAGATTTAATATCATCACCTGATTGGTAATATCAAGCTCATGAAACGAAATTCCATGTGATAGTCTGGGCGGCGCGTCTTTTTTCTTGTTGGGCAATTTTTGAATGCTGCGAATCGTTGCTCTGGTATCTATATGCACATTCTGGTTAATGGGTTTTATAGGGAATTCGAAAGAAATTAAAGCGTCTTCATTAAGGTTGCCCAGCGCTCTATCGGCCGTTATCGCAGCACCTGTAATACTGATATCGCTAATAATGCCGGCCGCCGCCACACCATTGACATGCACCGGTAGATTTACCTTGGCTCTGGCGGCGGCGCGTAGTGGGATGGATTTAATATCAGTAGGAAAGCTGAGGTGTACATAATGATGCGGGGCTCTAAAGATAGTTTTTACATAACAAGTCAAGGTAAAAACATCCGTGCCCGATAAGACCCTCAGGGTAACCGGCTCACCTACTTGTATTTGAATAGACAGCCCATTTTCAATAGGTATCTTTATTATCAAGTACTCTCCATACACGTAACCAATGAATTCCGTATAGTAAATGAGCTGATTAGGGCCGTGTTGCAACGCCATTTGTAAGCGTATCCCGACTTGCAGGTTAATATCTTTAAAAACGGTCATCTTGTTTTTACCCGAATTATGAGATGTGTATTTCAATACGGCGGCCAATTTAAATTTAATTAATAATGTTAAATCAATTTGTTATGTATATATAAGCCCGATTTTAAATTAACTTGACAAGTAGTCGGACCAGGCAATGACTCTGGAAAAAATTCTATTGTCCATATCGATTTCAGTCAATCGTTTTAATCTTTTATATAAATATAATCGGATATATCGTTTTTTAATTAATGAGAACTTACCTGGCTAATCAATCCCAATACATTAAAATTATCGCAACTACTCACCATAATGCTAATGCTGGCTCCTGTCATGTTCACAACCAGCTTTGAACTCCTATTTTTCTGGAGTCCAAAGCTGGCTTTGGACAGTAAGAATCGACGTTGCAGCTTAAAAAGCCTGAATGGGAATTCCGCTGCTATCGGCAACTACTGGCGCCTATGTAATCATTAGCTTACAAGATGGCTATGATAATGCGTACAAAGACAAATAGAAAGAGCTGAAAAAAACAGCTTCCACATCAAAACAGGTTTGATTGACTTTTAGACACATTTGGATAAATCAATGGAAATATACCTTGTTGGCGGCGCAGTGCGCGATAAATTGCTTGGGCTTCCGGTCAAGGAACGAGACTGGGTGGTGCTTGGCGAGACGCCGGAAGCCATGGTGCAACAAGGCTTCAGGCCGGTAGGCAAGGATTTTCCGGTATTTTTGCATCCGCAAAGTCATGAAGAATATGCACTGGCCAGAACCGAAAGAAAAACTGCGCCCGGTTATAAAGGCTTTACCATACACGCATCGCCCGATGTCAGCCTGGAACAGGATTTGATCCGCCGCGACCTGACAATCAATGCGATGGCGATGACGCAGGAAGGACAGCTCATCGATCCTTACGGCGGACAGCTTGACCTTGAAAAACGCATGTTCCGGCATATTTCACCGGCATTCGCCGAAGACCCGGTGCGGATATTGCGGGTTGCCCGTTTTGCCGCACGATATACTCATCTCGGTTTCACCTTGGCAGAGGAAACCCGAACTCTGATGCAATCCATGGTGACGGCGGGCGAGGCGGATCATTTGGTTCCCGAGCGGGTATGGGCGGAACTGTGTAAGGCGCTTGGCGAAAAATCACCCAGCGCTTTTTTTTACACCTTAAAAGATTGCGCGGCATTGGATAAAATCTTCCCGGAAATAAGTTGTTTATTTGGCGTACCGCAACCGGAAAAATATCACCCGGAAATCGATACCGGCATTCATACCCTGCTCTGTTTGGAGCAGGCGGCGCTTTTGTCGACCAGTCCCGAAGTCAGGTTTGCAGCGCTGGTCCATGACCTCGGCAAGGGCGTATCGCCCAAGGCGCATTGGCCGCATCATCACGGCCATGAAAGCCACGGCCTGCCCATTTTGGAACAAATGTGTAGCCGTTTGCGCGTACCTAACTCGTTTAAAGTGCTGGCTTTGCAGGTCATGCAATACCATACCCGCTGTCACCGGGCTTTTGAATTACGCGCGTCAACACTAACCGATATGCTGGCCGCTTTGGGAGCATACAAGCAAACCAATAGATTGCCTGAATTTTTGCTGGCTTGCGAGGCGGATGCCAAAGGCAGAACCGGGCTTGAAAATACATCCTATCCTCAAGCCGAGCTGCTAAGCGGCGCCGCCAAGGCGGCCGGAGCCGTTGACACCTCGTCTATTCTGAATGGCGCGCTTAAAGGTTCGCATATCGGCGAGGCGATTCGCCGCTTGCGAATTAAGGCAGTCAGCGAGTTTATTAACGCGGAATAAATGCCGCCGACACCGGCTGACGATGTTGAATAATGCGCTAAAGATCACTATAGTGTGTTTCTTTGTTACTCTGTAGTGTAATCATCACCATGCCTTCTTTCGATATCATCTCTGAATTTGACAAACACGAAATTAAAAACGCCGTTGACCAAGCTAATAAAGAAGTTAGCACGCGCTTTGATTTTAAGGGGACCGACTCAAGCTTTGAATTGACTGACGATAAGTTGATTATGACCTCCGAATCGACGTTTCAGTTACAACAAATGTTCAGCGTGGTCTGCTCGAAACTCAGTCGACGCGGCGTGGATATCGCCTGTATGGAAGTTGGCGACCCTAAGCCCGGCGGTAAATCGGTGCGCCAGGAAATCATCATGAAGCAGGGCCTGGATTCGGTGCTGGCCAAAAAGATCGTTAAGTTGATTAAGGATAAAAAACTGAAAGTCCAGGCAGCGATTCAGGGCGACCAGGTTAGGGTGACCGGCAAAAACAGGGATGACCTGCAGGACGTCATTAAAATGCTCAGAGAGGAAAAACTGGAAATGCCATTGCAGTTTGAAAATTTCAGGGACTAAGATTCAGTCGTTTCTTAATGACGGATAAGGTTTTTTACACAATATCCGTTCATCATAATAGGGCGCTATCCCATAGGCTGAGCAAGAGCATTCCCCATTTTAAATGGCGTGATGGGAAATGGTATGCAGATTGTCCATTTGTCTAAACTCTCTTTTCAAGTGTTTTTAAGTGCGATTGTTTGTCCTGTGTATAGGTAGTGGTTTGATATAATCAGCCTCCTTTGAGGATTATAAAGTGCTTGAAAGTCAGTTTGTAACGATCATAATCGTAGAAGATGATCCCGGACACTCAAAACTAATTGAGAAAAATTTGCGTCGAGGCGGCCTCGAAAATCCTATCAAGACCTTTCAAAATGGCCAGCTAGCCCTGGACTATCTTAAGGGTCAGGACGAAGGTCCTCTTAATCAATCTATCCTGATGCTGCTGGATATAAACATGCCGATCATGAACGGCGTGGAATTATTGCGGATTCTTAAACAGGACACTAAGTTACGCGAAGTGCCGGTGATCATTTTAACCTCCACCGACGATCAAGGTGAAATAGACGAGTGTTACAGTCTGGGATGCAACCTCTATGTACCCAAGCCTGTTGAGTTTGATAGGTTTGCCGACGCTGTGCGCAAATTGGGGCTGATGATTGGGCTTATTGCTGCCCCTTCCATTAAATCCACCTTTCTTTGACATGCCTGCTATGCTTTCTGCCAGAATTTTATATATAGAAGATGACTTAGGCCTTGCGGAGTTAGTGCGCATAAAGCTTAAACGCGAAGGCTATCATCTGACTCATGCTTCGGTTGGCAGCCAGGCTATGATGTTGATGCATGACCAGGATTTTGATGTGGCATTGATCGACTTTTACCTGCCGGACATGGATGGCCTGGAGATATTAAAGGCTATTCAGGCATTGAAGCGTAAAGTTACCTGCATCATGATTTCCGGCGTCGATGATATGCAATTGGTGGTCAACGCAATCAAGCAAGGCGCAGAAGATTTTGTACTCAAGGATGCGGGCGGCGCGTATTTGGAGTTACTACCGACGACGCTGGGCAAGGTATTGCTTAAGCAGCGTTTAATTGCAGAAAAAGAAGCGGCTGAACGGGAAAAAAATAAAAACGAGGCATTTTACCGCTCATTAATCGAGCATACCCATGTTGTGGCCTGGGAATATCTGCCGAACGCAGGACGATTCAGCTATGTTTCCGCGCAAGCGGAAAAACTGACCGGACACAGTTTGGAAGAGTGGACTGCGGAAGGTTTTTGGGAGGCCAGTTTACATCCTGAAGAGTATGCAAAAGTTAGCGCATTTTGTTCTACCCTAACGCATAGCCAGGAAGAGCAGGAACTTGAATTTCGGCTATTAAAGAAAGATGGCAGCGAGATTTGGCTTAGACAGCTTATTTCAGTCGTAGAAATAGACGCCGAGTGCTGTTGCGTACTGCGCGGATTTTTGATTGATATTACCGAATTCAAGCAAGCCATGGAAAAACAACGTCTGGCGGAGTTGGTATTTGATAATATCCATGAAGGGATTATGATTACCGATGCCGATAATTGTATCGAAATTGTGAACCCGGCGTTTACAGATATTACCGGCTATAGCTTCGATGAAGTTAAAGGGCAAAATCCGCGCATACTCAGTTCAGGGCTTCAGGATGCCAGTTTTTATGCGGCATTCTGGCAGTCTTTAAACGATCATGGGCATTGGGAAGGCGAGCTTTGGAACCGACATAAAAATGGCGCTATGTACGCCGAATCAACATCGATCTCCTATGTTCATGACGAAGTCGGCAATATTAAACGGCA
This sequence comes from Methylobacter sp., assembly GCA_004299305.1. GTDB lineage: Bacteria > Pseudomonadota > Gammaproteobacteria > Methylococcales > Methylomonadaceae > Methylobacter_A. The sequence continues at coordinate 29,006 of SCPZ01000045.1, read as the reverse complement.
CATCGCCATTTTTGGCGACGTGACCGAAAAAAAGCAAGCCGCAGAAAAAATTTATTATCAGGCCAACTACGACCCGCTAACAGACCTGCCCAATCGCCAGTTATTTCAAGACAGACTACGTTCAGCAGTCGCTTCGGCTAAGCGCAATATGACCCTGATGGCGTTATTGTTTATAGACCTGGATCGCTTTAAGGAAGTTAACGACAGCTCCGGTCATGCAGCGGGCGACAAATTGCTCATCCAAGTCACCCGGAGGCTGAGTAAATGTATCCGAGAGAGCGATACCCTGGCGCGTTTGGGCGGGGATGAATTTGTCGTGATTCTTAATAATTTACGCAGCAACCATGAAGCGGAGAATATAGTCAGGACGATGCTGGCTTTGTTGGAACAACCGTTTGCCTTGGGCGACAACATTAACGCAGCTATTTCGGCCAGCATCGGGATAGCGCTGTGTCCTGCCGATGGGGAGAATAATACAACACTCATCCAGAATGCAGATGCGGCCATGTACCGGGTTAAGGAAACCGGCAGGAACGGGTTTGAGTTTTTCACTGCTGAAATGAATCGTGAGGCGGCTATACGCCAACAGTTTAAAAGCGCCTTTAAGAACAGTTTGGAAAAGGGTGAGTTTAAAGTGTTCTTCCAGCCGGTTTGGCGCTTGAGTGACGGACGAATCATGGGCGTCGAGGCTTTATTGCGTTGGCAGCATCCTGGATGGGGCATGGTCATGCCGGATGAGTTTATTCCCGTTGCAGAAGAAAGCGGCTTTATACATGATTTGAGTCTTTTTGTTGTAAAAGAAGCCGTTAAACAAATTAAAATCTGGGATAAATGTGCGTTGAATGATATTTCTGTAGCCATCAATCTGTCGCCGACACAGTTTCGTCGCTTGGATGATTGGCTGATTCAGATGCATGAGATCCTGGATGACTCCGGTGTCTCAGTACACAGAATTAAACTTGAAATTACCGAGACGGCGCTGATGGGCGAGACGCTTAAGTTGATGACAACTTTAGGTCGTGTACAAGCGTCTGGAATCGAGATTTCCCTGGATGATTTCGGAACCGGCTTTTCCTCGCTTTCCAGGATAAGCGGGATGCCGCTTGATTTTATAAAAGTGGACCGGAGTTTTGTCAGCCAAATAGGTCAGTCAGGGCGATGTCATGTCATTGAGGCCATTGTTTCCATGTCCCATAGCATAAACTGTCAAGTCATAGCCGAAGGCATAGAAACGATCGAACAGCTTGAACACCTGAAACAGTTGGGTTGCGACTTAGGACAAGGATTTTTGTGCAGTCGGCCTATACCCGCCGCCGACTTGTTGGCACTGTTACAAAAAAGTATTTTTGTTTCATTGTAACTACTCAGCAGATAGAAAAAAATCTTTACGTCATGATCGACAACGCCAGCACAACCGGATTCAATCATTGCCCCAAAGCTTCCCTAAGGCTAGCCATAGCAGGATTGCTGCTCGGCGCCAGCGTCACCGTCTTTGCCACCGAAGTCAATGATATTGGCCGGATGGATTTGGAACAGCTGATGAGCGTAGAGCTGGAAACCGTTACCGCATCAAAATACAGTCAAAAATTGTCGGAGACAGCCAGTTCGGTAACGGTAATCGGCAAGGATCAAATCCAACAGTTCGGTTTTCGCACCTTGAGCGATGTATTGCGCACGGTGCCCGGTTTCTTCATCACCAACAACCGCGAGTACGACAACGCCGGCGTCCGCGGCTTCGACCAATCCGCCGCTTACAATGGCCGGCTGCTGGTCATGATCGACGGCATCCGCATGAATGAGGCCATTTACGATTCCGGCTTCACCGACAATGCCCTGCCCATCGATATGGACTTGGTGGAACGAGTCGAGGTCGTGCGCGGGCCGGGATCGTCCCTGTACGGCAACAATGCGTTCTTTGCGGTGATCAACGTCATCACCAAGCGGGGCGGCAATTATCAAGGCGGGGAATTGGCCGGCGCCTGGAGCAGTTTCGACACCTATAAAGGCCGCGCCAGCTACGGGCGTAAATTGGATAACGGCTTGGACTTCCTGGCATCCGGCACCGGTTTCAATTCCGCCGGACAATCGCTGCAAATACCCGAAGCCGCCTCGCCGGGCAATCCTTTAGGCGAGTCTTCAGGGGCCAATAACGAGCACGACAAACAGTTCTTCGCCAAGGCCAACTGGGGCAATTTCAGTTTCGAAGGCGGTTATGGGCGGCGTTTCAAAGGGATACCCGGCGGGATTTTCGGCGTCGATTTCGGCACGCCTGCCAGCAGTCTTCAAGACAGTGAAGCCTTCGTCAACCTGCAATATCAAAAAGCCTTGTCGCCAAAACTGGACTTTACCGCGCGTGCGTTTTACGGCGATTATGATTTCAAAGGACAATACCGCTACGGCGGCACGCTGATCAGCAATTTGAACCACGCCTGGTGGAGCGGCATGGAAATGCGCTTGCTATCCAGCCACTTCGACGGACATAAGCTATTGGCCGGCGTTGAAGTCCAGGAAAACTGGCAGCTACAGCTATATGCCGACAGCAGCCCGCCTGTCTCGGTTTCCCAGGATGACTCGCACGATACCCACCGCGTAGGCATCTTCCTGCAGGACGACATGGATTTGACCAAGCGTTTAAAGCTATCGCTGGGCGCGCGTTTCGACGACAGTTCCTTGTCCAGCCAAAGCATGTTTAGCCCGCGTGTCGGATTGGTTTACCAAATGCTGACCGACACCGTTTTTAAACTGCAATACGGAAAGGCTTTCCGCGCACCTACCATAGCCCAACAGTACTATACCGTTTACGGCATACCCAGCCAAATGCCCAATAAGGGATTGCAGCCGGAGCAAATCGATACCGTGTCGCTGGCTTGGGAGCAAGCTTTTGCCGAAAACTGGCATTTCACCGCTACCGGCTATTACCTAAAACAGAGCAAACGGCTTGGCCTAGAGAACCTTGACAGTTTCCAGCATACCGTTAACTTGGGCGCAGATATCGGCTACGGCGGAGAGTTCGAAGTGCAACGGCGCTGGGATAACGGCGCCCTGCTGCGTAGCGGCTACAGTTTGGCCTTCGCCAAAGATCAGGATCCGGCCAACCTGGATCCCGACGTGCTGAGCAACGTGCCCCGCCATCTCTACCAGCTGAATTTCATGACTCCGCTGTTCAGCCCCAAATGGCGCGGCGGCTTCGATATGCAAGTCTTGACGTCAAGAACATCGTTACAAGCTAAAACCCCCGGATATACTCGAGTCGGCCTGAATTTACTCTATCAACCCATCACCTACCTTGATTTGTCGGCCAGCGTATACGACTTGCTCGGCGATAATCGCCTGGAGCCCGGCGGGACTTACGGCATTCCACAAGAAGGCCGTACCTTCCGCCTGAAATTCGAGTGTCGGTTTTAATCCCATGCCGTATATATCATCAATGATAAAGAAGATCACAGTCTGGGCTTTGCTGCTAATCTTTACTGCGGGCGCCGGATTAGCCGATGAGGTCACGGAGTACGATCTTAAAGCGGCTTATCTGCTCAATTTCGCCGATTATGTCGAGTGGCCCAATTCGCCTAAGCCGATAACCATCTGCGTTTACGGTGATAATCCGTTCAAGGCTACAACCATCGCTACCTTGCTGGAAGCAAAAGCAGGGCAAATTGACGCCGATTTCAAATATCCGCGCCAATTAGAGCAGTTGACTGCTTGTAATATTCTCTATTTGGCGCCATCCGAACAAGAGAATTTCGGCAAAACCATCGCCCTATTGCGCAACGCACCCGTATTGGTTGTCACCGATGTTCAAGGGCGCTCGCCTCCGGGGGCCATGATCAATTTAATCACCGAGTCCAACCGCCTGAGATTTGAGATCAATATAAGCACGGTTTTGGCGGCGAAGCTGAAAATCAGTTCCAAGATGCTGAAATTGGCCAAAATCGTGCCATGAGGACAGGTAACATGGCGAGTAAGGTGAAAAATACCTCATCAGCTGAAGCAGGTTTTGTCGATTCCCCGACTATCTCCCGCCGCCTAAACGCTATCCTCCGGGTGTCTACCGGGATCATGCTGATTTCTTTTATTTTATTCACCGGCTATACGGTAATCAGTAAGTACCGGGACACCGTCCAGCGTATGCGTTCGCTGGCGTCCATCCTGGCTATCAATAGCGAAGCGCCGTTGGTCTTTTCCGACAAGCCGTCAGCGGAAGAGAACCTGCATTCTTTATCCGCCATTGCCGAAGTGTCCAGCGCCGGCATAGTGAAATCGAATGGCGATACGCTAGCCAACTATGCGCCTCCCCCGAATCTGGCGCAAAACCTACCCGGCACCGCGCAAGATTTACTACATAAAGTCTTTACCGGCAGGTTGCGCCTGGAACAGTCCGTATTAGCGCCAAACCACCAGCACCCTGTGACCGACCCAGGTCGGCAAATCATCGGACAGGTTTGGATCGAAGCCGACCTGACTGGGGCTTGGCTGGAACTGTCCGCTGTGTTGGGCGTGTTCGCCTTGGTCATGTTAGGTATCTACGGCTTAGGCCGCACACTCAACAATCGGCTGGCTTATAGCGTGGTCAAGCCCTTGGAGGAATTGGCGCAAACCGCACTCGAAATCGGCCAAAACCGCAATTACGATAGGCGGGTGCAGCTCCATCCCAGCATCATAGAGCTGAATACGGTGGTGTACGGCTTCAACCAGATGCTTGAGCAAATCCAGTCTCGCGACGAAGAACTGCAAAACCGCCGCGACCTATTGGAGCAATACAATGAGGAGCTCAAAGATTTCTCGTATATTGTTTCGCATGATTTACGTGCGCCGATGATTAATGTACAGGGCTTTGTTAACGAATTAGGCTTGAGCCTGGAAGAGTTGCGAAAAATACTCGCCCCAGTCATGGAACTCATCCCTGAACAGAAAAAAACCGCCGTGCTGGAAATACTGGACGATGATATTCCAACCTCGACACGCTTTATTACCGGCGGTGTCGCCAAGATGAATCAATTACTATCCGGGATTTTAAAGATTTCGCGCCTGGGACGGCAGGAGTTGAATATCTGTTTAGTCGATACCCAACGCTTAGTAAACGATAACATTGAGTCAATAAAATATCAGAGCGACCAGGCCAGGGCCAAGTTTCAGGTTCAGCCTTTGCCGCAAATTGAGACAGACGCTTATTTGTTGGCGCAAATAATTGCTAACTTATTATCGAATGCCGTCAAATACTTAGATCCAAAACGCCCTGGAACAATTGAAATATGGGCTGATGAGCAGAACGATCAGTTCCGATTTTTCGTTAAAGATAATGGCTTGGGTATTTCAGAACAAGATCAAAAAAAAGTGTTTGAGATGTTTCGTCGCGGCAATAATCATACTGTAGAAGGCGAGGGCGTAGGGCTGAATTACGTCAAATCTGCAATTAAACGACTGGGCGGGACTATTTCCCTGGAAAGCACGGCCGGTCAGGGTAGTGTGTTCAGTTTTACCCTGCCTAAGGGATAGATGTTACGTAAAATTAATGTAACTACACCCTATGCTAATGCTGGCTCCTGTCATGTTCAAAGCCAGCTTTGAACTCCTATAGCGCATTTTCTGGAGTCCAAAGCTGGCTTTGGACAGTAAGAATCGGCTTTGCGCTTAAAAAGGGGCGAGTAGTTACAAATTAATAAGTTATTTCATCCTGAGTAACAGAATGTTTTATCAGCGTTTATCTGTGTAAATCCGTGGCTGACTGATTTTTTAGGATAAACTTATACGCCGTCATTCATTCTCGCTGTTGATTACGCAACAACTCGGCAAATTCTTCCGCCGGTATGGGGCGGCTTTTGATATAGCCCTGATACATATCACAACCTTTTTCCCGCAAAAATGCCAGTTGCTCAAGTGTTTCCACGCCTTCGGCCAAGACTTTAAAGCCCAAAATATGGCCCATGGCAATAATAGTGGCGGCAATTTCCATGTCGTATTGCAGATGGGGAATATCATCAATAAAACTCTTATCGATTTTTAACAGGTCCAGCGGAAAGTGTTTGAGATAAGCTAATGACGAATAGCCGGTGCCGAAATCGTCAATCGCCAGCCGGATGCCTTGGCCGCGCAAGCAGTTGAGAATATCGGTTGCGTTTTCCTGGTTCTCCATTAAGCCGCTTTCGGTTATTTCCAATTCCAGTTGTTTGGCCGGGAAACCGGTTTCATTTAACACGGCGGCCACCACATCGCAAATGTCGCTACGGCGAAACTGGTGCGGGGATACATTGACCGCCAGGGTTAATGGCGGCAACCCCGCATCCAGCCACTGCCGACCTTGCCGACAGGTTTCCCGCAACACCCATTCGCCTATCGGAATAATCAGGCCGGTTTCTTCGGCAATAGGAATAAATCTAAAGGGCGGAATCAGCCCTTCTACAGGGTCTTGCCAGCGCACCAATGCCTCGGCGCCAACAATGCGGGCGCTGGCAATATCCACCTGCGGCTGGTAAAAAACGCGCAGCTCCTGTTGCTCAATCGCCCGGCGCAGACGCGATTCCAGCGCTATGCGTTCACGGGCCGCAACCGTCAGGTCTTCCGAGAAATACGCAAAACAGCCGCGCCCGGCATCTTTGGCTTGATACAACGCGGCATCGGCATGATCCATGAGCGCCTCAGGACTGTCGCCGTGTTGCGGATACAGGCTAATACCAATGCTGGCGCTAATCTGCACTTCCTCGCCCTGAGCGACGCAAAAAAGTTTACTTAAGTCGGCGATGATGTCTTCGGCCACGCGCGCCGCATCTTCAGGGTGGCTAATGTCTTCCAGTAACACGATAAATTCGTCACCGCCCAAACGGGCTACCATGTCCACTTCACGCAACCGCTTGGTAATTCTTGCGGCAACTTGTTGCAGTAATTCATCGCCTGCCAGATGCCCAAGACTGTCGTTAACCGCCTTGAATCGATCCAAATCGAGCATCAGCAATGCTAACTGTTTGCCATCGCGTCGTTCTACATCAATACCGTGTTTCAGCCGCTCTTGCAGCAGTCGGCGGTTGGGCAGTTGGGTAAGTGAATCATAAAAGGCCAGCTGTTTGATCTGTTCCTCAGCGGCTTTACGCTCGGTGATGTCGATATGGGTGCCGACATAATGGCTAACCACGCCGTCATCCCCTTTCACCACCGAGATGATCAGCCACTTGGGATAAATTTCGCCATTTTTGCGTTTATCCCAAATTTCTCCCTGCCATGTGCCGTCGCGATGGATGCTTGCCCACATTTCTGCATAAAAGTCTTCGTCATGACGCCCGGATTTGAGCAAGTTTATATGTTGTCCAATAACCTCTTCTTTGGTGTAGCCGGTAGATTCGGTAAAGGCCCGGTTAACTTGTAAGATAAGGCTTTCGGCATCGGTAATGACCATCGGCTCATTAGATTCGAAAGCGATCGCGGCAACGCGAAGATGAGCCTCCGCTTGTCTGTACCGTGTCACATCGCGTAAGGCGCTGGCAAAAAACAGGCCTTGTTCCGTTTTAATCGGGCTTACACTGATGTCTACATCAAAACTGCTGCCGTCTTTTCGTCGCGCCTGTAGTGTTCGCCCTGTTCTCAAGGGTCTGGTGACAGGGTCGGCAACAAATTTGGCGTGTTTTTCAGGATGTTTTGCACGAAAGCTTTCCGGCACCAAGATTTCAATCGGTTGCCCGATCAGTTCTCCAAGCTTATAACCCAGCAGTAACTCGGCTTGCTGGTTGACCTGGGTAATGATGCCCTGTTTGTCGCTAATCAGCATGGCATCCGGTGTGGCATTGAAGATGGCGCGTTGATAGCCTTCACTGGCTGTCAGGGTTTGTTCGGCTCGCCTGCGTGCGACGAAATAGGTAGCCAAGGTCATTCCTGTCACCGACAGTATCATCATAAAAAACCAGTAATTGGCCAAATAGGTTTGGATAATGTCCGTTGCGAAGTAACCGATTCCCTGCTGCGCCCCCAGCAGCCCAATAACTGCCGACATGAGCAGTATGACCACTACGCCATGAACTTCCAGACGCACCGCAGCCCACGTTACAACCAGGAACATCCAATAACCTTTGGCGATATGGCCTACCGAGTTGTGCAGCCAACCCATAAAAATCATTTGGCAAAGCAGGAAGGCAAAACCAAACAACAAGATGAACTCAGCCAGCTGCTTCGGCTTGAACCCGCCATCAGGCGCTCGTCGCCAAACCAGGATCAACGGGGTAATCAGGGCGATGCCCAAGGCATCACCCATCCACCAATAATTCAGGTTTAGAAAAAAAGTTTTTCCAGCCGGGATCCCGAAAAAAAACAAGCTTGCGGCTCCTGCCAGCGCGGCTATAACACTGGCAAAGCCTCCGACGATGAGCAGCAGCAGGTAGTTGCGTGTGGATAAGACGGGCCGGTTAAAAATGTTGTTGCGCCTTAATAGCCAGGCGCCGAAAAGCGCTTCCAGCGTATTGCCCATCGCAATGGCTAAGGCCGGCCAAAAGGCGTTGATTGCTATGACGTTAACCAGCAGCGCCCCGAAAAATATCCCGCAAGCGTACCGGTTTCCGCCTATTGATAAAGCCGACAAGGCCAGTCCAGCCGGCAGCCAGATGACGCTGATAATACCGTTGCCGGAACAACAGGACAGAACAATTGAACCTAGCAGCGTATAAAGTGCGGCTAAGCCAAGTTGCTTTAGCAGGGGGAATAGGCTGCCCGCCCCTACGAGTTGCTGGAAATTTATCATTATTATTTTTCCTTGCTACGATTTTGTTTGGCAGCGTTTCCAAGCTCCGCCATGGGAACCTTAACCTACAAATACTGTTGGGTAACGCGCAGAAAATAAACTACCGCATCCTAATAATCTTGACACCTTGGCAGCTAGAAAAATGGAACACGGATGCCAAAAGTAGGCGCCTACTTTTGGCATCCGTGTTCTATTGTATTTAACACGGTATTTTATTTATCGCGAGTTGCCTTGGTTACGCAATAACTCTGCAAACTCGTCGGTCGGCACCGGTTTACTTTTGATATAGCCCTGATACATATCACAGCCTTTTTCCTGCAAAAAAGCCAGTTGCTCGACAGTTTCCACGCCTTCGGCCAAGACCTTAAAGCCCAGGATATGCCCCATCGCAACGATGGTAGCGGCGATTTCCATATCATCTTGATGAAAGGGAATATCGTCGATAAAGCTCTTGTCAATTTTTAATACATCCAGTGGAAAATGTTTAAGATAAGCCAAGGATGAATAACCGGTGCCAAAATCATCAATGGCAAGACGAACGCCTTGAGCGCGAAGATTATTAAGAATAGCCGCTGCGTTATCCTGGTTTTCCATCAACCCGGTTTCGGTTATTTCCAATTCCAGTTGATTGGCTGGAAAACCGGTGTCGCTTAGCACCGTAGCCACTAACGCACAAATATCGCCACGACGGAATTGGTGAGGGGACACATTAACCGCTAAGGTTATCGGTGGCAAGCCCGCATCCAGCCAAAGGCGGCCTTGCCTACAGGTTTCGCGTAACACCCAGCCGCCGATCTCCATAATCAGGCCGGTTTCTTCCGCAATGGGGATAAAGCGTAGCGGTGGAACCAGCCCATCGACCGGGTCTTGCCAACGCACCAATGCCTCGGCGCCGACGATGCGACCGTCGGCAAGATCCACCTGTGGCTGGTAAAAAACGCGCAGTTCCTGCTGTCCAATCGCATAGCGCAGCCGCGTTTCCAAAGCTATGCGCTCTCGGGCGGCAAGCGTCAGGTCTTCTGAAAAATAGGCAAAGTAGCCGCGACCGGCGTCTTTGGCCTGGTACAACGCGGCATCGGCATGATCCATCAGTAGCTCTGGCGTCTCGCCGTGCTGCGGATACAGGCTAATGCCGATGCTGGCGCCAATCTGAACGTTGTTGCCCTGGGCCAGGAAAAAAGGTTTAGTTAAATCGGTGATAATTTCTTTAGCCACCCGCGCCGCATCTTCCGGCTGTGCAATATCTTCCAGCAACACGATAAACTCGTCCCCTCCCAAACGGGCTACCATGTCCACATCACGCAATCTTGCGGTAATGCGCACCGCGACTTGTTGCAATAATTCGTCGCCCGCCAGATGCCCCAGGCTGTCGTTAACCGCTTTAAAGCGATCCAGATCCAGCATTAATAAGCCCAGTTGCTTGCCTTCACGACGCTCCATATTAATGCCGTGTTTTAGTCGCTCCTGCAACAATCGGCGGTTGGGCAGCTGGGTAAGCGGGTCATAAAAGGCCAGTTGTTTGATTTGGTCCTCAGCAACCTTGCGCTCGGTGATGTCCGTATGGGTGCCGACATAATGAGTCACTACGTCATCGCCGCCTTTTACCGCAGTAATGGATAACCATTTGGGATAGATTTCGCCATTTTTGCGGCGGTCCCAGATTTCTCCCTGCCAGGCGCCGACACTTAGAATACTCTCCCACATAGCCGCATAAAAAGCCGCATCATGACGCCCGGATTTAAGTAGGCTTATTTTTTGGCCCAAAGCCTCCTGTTCCGTGTAGCCGGTAGATTCGGTGAAGGCTTTGTTGATCCGTAGAATGACGCTCTCGGTATCAGTGATAACCATGGCTTCTTGGGATTCGAACGCAATGGCGGCGATGCGTAGGTCCAGCTCGATGCGTTTGCGCTCGGTGATGTCGCGGCAAAACACACAAAATTGCTGGAACTCAGGCAGGAAGGCGGCAGATACGTCAATATCAATGCTATGTCCGTCTTTATGACGGTGACGGGTTTCGAATTGGTCGTAACCCTGAGTAATAATTTTTGCAATATGTGCTTTAATTTGCTCCGTTCCTTCTATAGCTTCCAATTGACTGATGTGCATATTCACCAATTCATCAATCGAATAGCCGCTTATTTCTGCATAAGCCTCGTTAGCTTGCAACAAATTTCCCATCAAGTCGACTATCCAAAAACCGTCCAAAGATAGATCAATCATCGCCTTGATTTGATTTAATACCCGCTCGGCCTGCTTACGTTCGGTAATATCCTGCGCACTACCCACCATGCGTAACGGTTTTTTCATTTCATCGTATTGCAAGCCGCCACTGCCTCGGATAAAACGAACGCTATCATCCGGCAGCATAATACAGAAATCGATTTCTCCCTTCTTCCCCGCTCGACAGTCGCTGAGCCACCTTCTCATCGTAGCGCGATCATTGGGATGGATCAGGTTGAGAAACGTTTTCAAGGAGTGTCCGAAGCTCTGCTGGGTCACGCCAAAAATTCGATACATTTCGTCCGACCAGCTAATGCAACCGGTCGCCAGTTCCACAGACCAACTGCCGACATGAGCGATACGCTGCGATTCGGACAGCATCTGCTCTTTGTCTTGTAACAGCTGCTGCACTTGCTTACGTTCGGTAATGTCGATTGCCGAACCGATGTAACCGCTAAACACGTCGTTTTCATCATAAAGCGGCATACCTTTATCTAAAATCCAGCGCCACTCGCCGTTCGCGTTGCGTAGACGGTATTCTGTGGTAATCGCTTCGTGAACTTCGGTATTTTGATAATAAGCCAGGAATGCAGTTTGCCTGTCATCGGGATGAATGGTGTTGATCCATCCTTCATACGTCATAGACTGTACCGAATCAAAACCAGCGAAATCAAGCCAGGATTGATTGACAAAAGTAGGCTCGCCATCGGCATTGGTAATCCAAATCATGATCGGGGAGCTGTCGGCCATCCTGCGAAAACGCTGCTCGCTTGCCCGTAGCGTAGCTTCGGCTTGCTTACGTTCAGTGATGTCGCGCAAGGCGCTGGCGAAAAATAGGCCTTGTTCGGTTTGAATCGGGCTTAGACTGATTTCCACATCCAATTCACTGCCGTCTTTTCGTAGCGCCTTTACCGCTCGTCCGACTCCCATAGGCCGGGCGACAGCCAAGGCGGCAAATTGCGCCCGCAGTGCCGGATGTGCTGCGCGAAAGCGTTCCGGCACCAAGAGTTCAATCGGCTGGCCAAGCAGTTCGTTGATTGAATAGCCCAGCAAAAACACGGTCTGCTGGTTGGCCATGGTAATAATGCCTTGTTCATTGCTGATCAACATCGCGTCCGGCGTGGCATCGAAGATAGCGCGCAGGTAGGTTTCGCTGGTTTGTAGCGCTTCAGGGCTGGGCAGTTGTAATAGTTTTGGAATCAACGGCCAAATCAGCAAGGCCGTAACTATCGAAACCAGCGCCGTAGCCAGTTTTATCAGGCCGTCAAGCCAATAATCGGGATACCAAATCGTCCAGATACTGATTAAATGGGTGGTGCCGCACAAACAAATAAAAACCCCAAACAGCACAAACACCCAGCGATAAGCCAAATCGGTGCGTTTTTTGACAAAATAGAATAATGCGAACGGAATGGAATAGTAGGCCAGCGTAATAATGCTATCGCTGATAATATGTAACCACAAGATTGACGGTAGCCATAGGTAACAAGCGCCGTGGGGCATAAAATGGCTGGTGCTGACCAGTAAATCATTAAACCATGCAAACATTCAGTCTTGTACCCCGTTTTAAAGCTATATAACCGCAGAGTTACGCAAAGTTAAGCGCGGAAGATCCTTATAGCCCCGGACTTTCGGCTGCCCCCAAGGGCTAAAGGCCTTGTCGAAGAATGAGTCTGCAAAAGTAGTTTCGTACATATTCCTTAGCATTATTTTGCGGTTAAATATATTTTTGTTACTTTGCTGCTCGTGGATGCGCTGAACGCAGTGAAGTTTGTCCTGTGCTTGTCGACGGGCGCATCAATCGCAAATGATGGGTGTCTTTCGCCAACTCATCTTAGTAAATATTGGCAATAAGCAATGCTTTCGCTCCCTGCTCACGCCCCTTAGCCGCATCCATGCAGGCAAAACGAACCGTTAAAAGTCTTCCTCTGTTAATAGCGTTGTTACTTGCCTGTCCGGGTCTGTGATAATCCATAGCTTTTTGGTGCCGACAGTATAAACAGACATGACCCTTTCCACCGATTCAGGCAATAGCGCGAGGGTGTTTTCACGCCAATCCACCTCTGATACCTCCCCATAGTCGCCTCTTTCATGCCTGTCCAGCAAATCGCCAATGGCGACCTTAAAAGTAGCTATGATTGAGATAGCCGATGGAGTCATGGTGATTTTTCCAAGTTCAAACAGTTTCATCGTGTAGCACCTTAATATTATTGTAATCCAAAGCTTACTTTTAGTAGTTAATTGTTTAGCGCATCAATACACATCGGTATGGTTTTTATTGGCTACCAACTTAAGCCGGGACAGATAACATCCTTCAAGGGATATTATCTGTAATAATCGTCCCGCTTTAAATTGGAAGCCTTTTTATTTGTTATCAGGCAGATGCAATGACACCAGGAAAGTGGCGCAAAATACCGACAAGCCCAGCATAAACATTGCAAATACAGGGGTTATATTGTGGGCAGCGGCGAAAGTATAGCTGCCAACCGCCAATAGCATAGCAAAATTTTGAAAAAAACCTTGCAGGGCCACTGCACTGCCGCTACCGATACTTTGCTGACCTAGTTCCTGTAGCGCCGCATTGACAGGCACGATAAACATGCCGCCCATCATGCCGATCAACAACAGGGCGAAACGGGCAGGCCAGACGCTGCCTGTCAGGCTCAGCACAATAATGAAAATTGCCATTAAATAAGCCGGAATTCGGGCGCGGCGCAAATGCTCCAGCGGAATCAAACGGGGCACCAAGGCCGATCCGGCAATAATGCCGATGGCGAGAAACAACGTCAGTTCAGCAATTTCGGTAGCATTTTTAGACAGTAAAACCAGCGGCGCCCAAACCACGATAATCACTCGTAAGGTTGCCGCAGCAGCCCAGAATAATGAGCCGCCCAGAATCGCAAAACGCGAGCGTGGCGTGCTGAAAAACGAAGCTATTTGCCGCTGGAACGCAATAATCTTGGAACCGGAGGCAGTCTCATGTTTCAGGATGCGGACCGGTAACGCCATGGTAATCAAAGCCGAGGCTATAAAGATGATAATGGTCCCGGTCAGCGCCCAAGCTATCGAATAATCGGCCACCTTAGCGCCTATAGTCATGCCCAATAAAATAGCCAAGATAGTCGAACCTTCAATCCAGCTGTTCGCTTTAACCAAAAATTCATGCCCGGCTAATTCGGGCAAAATGCCGTATTTTGCCGGACTGTAAATAGCCGCGCCTACACCGACTACGCAATAAGCAATAAGCGGCTCTACGTTGCACAACAATAGTCCTGCGCCGACCGCTTTAATCAGGTTGGCAATAATCAATACCCTGGATTTAGGATGATTATCGGCAAATCCGCCCACCCACGGCGCAAGCACGACAAAGGCAACCAGAAACACGCTTTGCAAGGCCGGAACGTACCAGCTTGCAAGCTGCGTAGATTGCATTACCATCGCAATCACGGTGAATAAAATAGCGTTATCGGCAAATGCGGATAAGAACTGGGCGATCAGTAATGGGTAGATTTGTTTGTTCATACAGTATTTGGGGACGGGTAAGTACTCGGCAGATGCCGGGTTAAAATATAGAACACGGATGCCAAAAGTAGGCGCCGTGTTCCATTTCCTTTAAGTGATTTTTCCAGCTGCCAGTTCTGTAACCGCTATGTAATTGGTCTTACCGGTCGCCATCACCGGAACAGCATCAACTATCAATATTTTCTTGGGTAGGCAGATAAGGGATACACCTTTAGACGCCGCCGCCAAATCATTAACTGTCGCCTGTTTCTGGGTAGTGACTAAAATAATCTGCTCGCCTTTTTTTGCATCCGGCAGGCTGATGACGGCGTGCTGCGCGTCCGGCCAGGCATTGGCGGCCATCTGCTCTACGGCGGTTAACGAGACCATTTCGCCGCTGATTTTGGCAAAACGTTTGCTGCGACCGCGAATGCTGATAAAGCCCTCATCATCGACATGCACAATATCGCCGGTGTCATACCAACCTTTGCCATAGATTGATTCGGGCGTGACCAGTTTGCCTGGATTGTCGGCCAGCAGATAACCCAACATGATATTGGGGCCGCTGACGTGCAGCCTACCCGCATCTTCAATGCCTTCGACAGGTTCCAGTTTGTAATCCATGGACGGCATAAACCTGCCTACCGTGCCGGCTTTAAAATCCATCGGGGTATTGACGGAAGCAATAGGCGTGGTTTCGGTGGCGCCATAACCTTCCAGGATGCGAATGCCGAATTTATCGGCCCAAAGCTGGCGAGTCGTTTCCTGCAATTTTTCCGCACCGGCAACCACATAACGCATATTGAAGAAATCGTATGCGTGGGCTTTTTTAGCATATCCGGCTAAAAAGGTATTGGTGCCGAACATAATCGTGGCGCTGATTTCATAAGCGATTTCAGGAATGACGGAGAAATGCAAAGGCGTCGGATAAAAGAAGGTGGTCATGCCGTGCAGGATCGGCAGCATAGTGCCGACAGTAAAACCGAAGGAATGAAACATCGGCAGAAAATTGAGCACTACATCTTGTGCAGTAAAATTGATCCGGGCTTCCAATTGTTTGAGGTTGGACAGGATGTTCGCGTGGGACAGCACCACGCCTTTTGGCTCACCTTCGGAACCTGAGGTAAACAAAACCACGGCCGGACTGTCGGGATTGTATTGGGTGTGTTTGTACCAGATATTGGCGGTTTTGCATTGCAGCAATGCCTGGAGTTTATCTACAGCCGACAGGCTCCCTGCCAAGTCTTCCAGGTAGACCAGTTTAACCTGTTCGCTCAAATGCTCGGCGTCCTCGGTTAACTTGCCCAATTCTATAAAGCGACGGGAAGTTAAAACGGTTTTGACTTGCGCCGTATTACAAGCGGAAACCATACCGGCTGACCCGGTTGAATAATTCAACATGGCCGGCACCCGGCCATAAAGTTGCAAGCCTAGAATGACCGCCAGGGTTTTGGTCGAATTGGGTAAAAACACCCCGACATTTTCCCCCTCGACGGTAATCTGTTTTAAGGCGTTGCCGATCGCAATAGTGCGGGTAATTAAATTGTCATAGGATAAGGGAATACGATCCAGGTCGCTGGCGACAGTATGTTTACCGCCGTGTATTTTGCGCGCTTCAAGCAAGCTGGCGAAAACGGTTTGCCGGTAATGACTGGTCGCAAACATCATTTCAGTCATAATATCCGCCAAAATATGTCCGCTGTATTTGCGTCGGCATTTACCGCTTAACCCTTGAGGAGGCGAAATGAAAGTATGGGGCAAAATCTGGATAGTGATTTTGGGGAATAAACGCAAACGGACGATATTGCGCATTCTTGAAAAGTGCGTGTATTCGGCGCCGTCAATCCGTACCGGCAATATGGCCGCTTCGGATTTATCGGCGACCATGCCGGTGCCGTCGTAAATTTTCATCAACGAGCCGGTCACAGTAATGCGGCCTTCAGGAAAAATAACGGTGCGCGTATCTTGCTGTAAATGATGAATTAAATCTTTCAGCGATATAGGATGGGTCGGGTCCATCGGGAATACGCGGGATAAACCCAGAAAAGGCTTTACCCACCAGCGTTGGGACATTTGGGTGTTGATCGCAAAAGTGATGTCATCGGGTAAAAATACACCCAGCAGTACCGGATCCAGAAAGGACGTGTGATTGGATATAATCAGGACACGTTTCCCGGCCTTTTTATAGTTGTCCAAGCCCTTGATTTCAACCTTATAAATCAAGGTCAGCAGCCAGCGTAAAGTTTTTTTCAACATTAAAATTCCTCCTTCCGCCATTTTAGCAGATGTTTTATTTTACCTAGAATAATCAGGATGACTGGAGCGCCAAAACTCCAAAGAAGAATTGCTAACCTCTTTGCTGTAACAGTCAAGCAATTGTAGGGGAATTGTTAGTAGATAGCGTTAGAGATTATTCAGCAGAAACGGAACACGGACGCCTATTTTCGGCATCCGTGTTCTATATTGGATGGGTACGAAACCGGAAGTACGATCACCCTAGAAAAATCATTTCGTCCACGAAAAGCACGAAAAATTTCAAAAGGTTATCAAACCGTAGGCCGTTACCCAAAGGGTGAGTTACTAAATCAATACAATATATTGTTTTATTTAGTGTCTTTCGTGCTTTTCGTGGATAAACTGCGGTTTTTAGGATCACTCATGAACCGGCTGGTCAGAATTCAACGCATTCCAGCCGATTACGATTCTGTATACCAGCGCTACTACGGTTGCAATTAGGATAAAAAAGCCGACACCGAACGCAAAAGTCAAGCCGGATAATGCCAGGCCGACCAGGGCCATCCAAACCGTCTTTATCTGCCAGTCAAAGTGGGATTCCAGCCAGGTTCCTTGGACCTCATCCTGCTTCATAAAGTTAATGGCAACGCCTACCAACAGCGGCAGTCCGGCAAAGGCGAAAGCCAGCACCTGACACAGATACACAGCTGTTGCCCACTTTTTTAATGAGTACAATCTTTCAGCATCAATTTGATTAGTCGAATCATCATTCATAATACACCTGCCTATTGATTTTTTTCGGTTATGACAACCTTGAACATCTGTTGTCTCCCCCTTTTTATACGCCTTATTTCAGACAAATCAACCGACACCTAATTAGATGGATTTAAACGGATTTTAAGAGTTGATGGACAGCCCATTCATTGGTTTTATCCGTGTTCCATTTTCTATTTGCTGAGTTCTTTTTTTATTGCAATACAAATTTAAGCCCTATCAGCATAAGGATAGAAGCCAAAATCGGTCGTAAAATTTTCTCGGGAATCCTTGCGCTCAGGTGGCTGCCAATCCAGATGCCGGGCAAAGAACCGATCAGCAGACTACCCAATAAAATCACGTCCACATTACCCAGACTGAGGTGGCCTAAGCCTGCGACTGCCGTGAGTGGAATGGCGTGAGCCAAATCAGTGCCGACAATTTTCAATGTAGTCATTCTAGGATAAAGAAATAACAACGCGACAGTGCCCAACGCGCCAGCGCCCACTGACGACAGTGTCACCAATATGCCCAATACAGCGCCGATCAGTACGGTGGCCGGTATTTGCAGATGCTTGAAGCGTCCGGCATTCTCGGGAGTGCTATGCTCGTCATCGATAGGGTTAAGCTTTGCCGCCCTGCTCAATAATATACTACGCACTATCAGCGAGAAGGCGGTCAACAGTAGCGCGACCCCCAGCGTAAACGTAATAGCCCCGGTGGTTTCCTTGCCGATTGAGCTTAAATGTTTAAGTACGAACAAGGTGGCTAGAGCAAAAGGTATGCTGCCTAACGCCAGCCAACCGACAATTTTCCAATCTACCGAACTATGCTTGTTGTGATGCACCCACACGCCGCCGGTTTTGGTGATCGCGGCAAATAGCAGGTCTGTACCTACCGCGACGGCAGGTTTAAACCCGAACAGGAAAACCAATAATGGCGTCATCAGCGAACCGCCGCCTACGCCGGTCAAACCCACCAACACCCCTACAGAAAGACCGGAAAAAGTATATGCCCAATTCATAAAAACTAACCTTTGTTTTAATGCGTTTAAAAAGTTGCGCATTATAACAGGCGAAGAGGTCTATTTTTTAAGAGTTGTCGCCCTATATTTTGTTCGGACAGTAGAATTCACTGTAAAATTCGCACAACTATTCAGCAGCAAAAATAAAACACCCACTGAAATTTCTTATCCACAGCGCTTTCCTTCCACCCTCTTACCTATAAGGTTACTATAAATGCCTATTTCGCTTGCCGTTCTTGAAAATGTGCTTCGTGAAGCCGGATCGATTGCCCTGACTCATTTTAGGGATCTGGGCAATCTAGCGGTCACTAAAAAGAGCCCTCGAGACCTAGTCACCGATGCCGATGTGGCCGTTGAAGCTTTTTTACAAGAAGCCCTTGCCAGACATTACCCCCAATTTGGTTTTTGGGGCGAAGAAAGCGGACAAAGTGCAAATCAATCCAGCCGCTGGATTGTCGACCCGATTGATGGAACGCACTCATTTTCGAGAGGCCAGTATTTTTGGGCTATCAGCGTCGCCCTGGAGATTGACCAGGAGCTTATAGTTGGAGCAGTCTACGCGCCCGCATTGGATGATTATTATGCTGCAAAAAAAGGGGAGGGAGCCTGGAAAAACGGCCAAGCCATTACGGTCTCTAATGAAAATAAGCTTGCCGACGCAATGATAGCGACCGGGTTTGCCTGCTTACGCTCTTATTTAAAAGAAAACAATCTCCAACGGTTTTGCAAAATCGCCGAGGTAACAACAGGGCAGCGCCGTTTTGGCTCTGCGGCAGTCGATCTATGCCTGGTTGCGGACGGCCAAGTAGATGCTTTTTGGGAGCAGGAGTTAAACTTGTATGACATTGCGGCCGGTGCATTGATTGCCCGCGAAGCCGGTGCTACGGTTACAGATTTTCAAGGCAATAACGGACTTTTTCCAAAACAAATTCTGGTAACAAACGGAAAAATCCTTAACCAGATCCTTCCGCTCATGTAACCCGGCTTTCAAGTTTGTTTAATTTGACAGACAACGGAGTTCGTTTATTTGTCTGTTCAAGGCTCGCTGCACCGCCTTTCTAATGCCTTTTCCTGCAATTGGGCTTATTATATCGGTCATTATTGCCAACAATGATTTATGAACGCACCATGAAATCCTATAAATTATTACTGCTTTTGCTATTAAACGCGAGTCTAGCAAGCTGCGGACAACCAGGCCCGCTTTATTTACCGGGCCAAGCTGCGCCGATTCATGTAGAACCGGAACTCGCGCCAAAACCAAAAACCAAGCCCGACTAATCTGCTGGAAGCGGATTTGCATTTACCCGAAGGGGGCATGGCAGGGATTGCTATGCATGAAGAAAAAACAAATAACCATGGATTATTTTAATTACCGGAACGACGAACTTTTTGCCGAAGATATTGCTGTTTCCGACATCGTCTACAAATACGGCAGCCCTTGCTACATCTATTCAAGAGCTACGCTGGAGCGGCACTGGAAAGCGTTTGACCGGGCTTTCGGCGAACAAGCGCATTTAATTTGTTATGCGGTAAAGGCCAATTCCAATATTGCGATACTCAATCTGCTGGCTCGTTTGGGTTCAGGCTTCGACATTGTCTCCTTGGGTGAATTGGAACGCGTGCTTACCGCCGGCGGCGACCCTAAAAAAATCGTGTTTTCCGGTGTCGGCAAACGCGAAGATGAAATATTGGCGGCATTAAAAATCGGCATACGCTGTTTTAACATTGAAGTCAGCGGCGAACTGGACCGGATTAACCGGTTAGCCGGGCAATTGGGCGTTATCGCGCCGGTGTCTTTTCGGGTAAATCCAGATGTCGACGCCAAAACCCACCCTTATATTTCTACCGGGCTAAAGGAAAATAAGTTCGGTATAGACATTCAGCAGGCTTTGACTGAATATCGCCGTGCTGTGGCCATGCCCCATATCAACGTGATCGGCATAGATTGCCACATCGGCTCGCAACTGACCGAAACCCGGCCATTTCTGGATGCACTGGATAAAATTCTTGACTTGGTTGCGGCGCTTAAAGCCGAAGGCATTAACCTACATCACCTGGATCTGGGCGGGGGCTTAGGCATTTGTTATAAAGATGAGCAACCGCCGGAACCTGCCGAATATATTCAGGCTATTTTGGCGCGCCTTAGCAAAACCTGTCCTGAGTCTGTCGAATGGACCGATTTTGAGATTTTACTGGAACCGGGCCGCGCTATCGTCGGCAATGCCGGTATTCTAGTGACCCAGGTTGAATATCTTAAACCGACTGATCATAAGAATTTTGCCATTGTCGATGCGGCCATGAATGATCTGGTGCGTCCTTCTTTATATAAATCCTGGCAGAATATTATTCCGGTCAACCTGCAAAGCAACGCAGAAGAAACGACCTGGGATATAGTCGGTCCGGTCTGTGAAACCGGCGATTTTTTAGGTAAAGAACGGCTACTTAAAATTGCTCAGGGCGACTTATTAGCGATACGTTCGTCCGGCGCCTATGGCTTTACCATGAGTTCGAACTATAATTCCAGACCGCGCCTGGCTGAGCTGATCGTTGATGGAAGCAAGCTGCATGTGATCAGGGAAAGAGAAACTATTGAGCAACTTTGGGCGGGCGAACATTTGTTGCCTTAGAGTAGATGCTGATTATTATAATGGAACACGGATTAGACAGGTTTAAACGGATTTTTTTGAAATAATCCGCCCCGGCCTTATATAAAATACACTGTAAGAAATTAATATCGCTATGAAAAAACTATTTTTTACCCGCGCTTATCAGTTAAATCCGTATCGCCTCGGCAATTGCTCCTGCATTGCTCTACCTCCTGCGCCATGCAGTCGTATTTTTCTATCGGCTGAGTAGCCCCAATTCCTAGGCAGGCACCGACTAAATGATCAACTTCACTAAAATGCACGGCCTCGGCAATGATTTTATAGTCATTGACGCGATCAACCAGCATATAAGCTTAACGCCCGAGCAAATCCGGCTGCTGTCAGACCGGCACTTTGGCATAGGTTTTGATCAATTGCTACTGGTTGAAAAAGCGGTAAACGCCAATGCCGATTTCAAATACCGGATTTTTAACGCAGACGGCGGAGAAGTTTCTCAATGCGGTAACGGCGCACGCTGTTTTGCCCGTTTTGTGCGCGATAAAAAGCTATCGGACAAAGATGAAATCCGTGTCGATACGAACGCGGGCCAGTTATTGCTGCGTTTTGATGATGACAACCTGATCACTGTCAACATGGGCATTCCAATGCATGCGCCCGCTGAAATCCCCCTACTGGCAGAAGAAGAATCCAAATTTTATACCGTGCTGGTTAACGATACTGAAAAAGCCTTCGGAGCCGTTTCAATGGGCAATCCGCACGCGGTTATTCAAGTCACTGATGTTAAAACCGCGCCAGTAGCTGAATTGGGAAAAGCCTTGGAGAGCCATGCTTTTTTCCCGGAACGGGTTAATGTCGGATTTATGCAGGTTTTAGATCGCCAACACATCAAGCTGCGCGTGTTTGAACGCGGCGCCGCCGAAACCCTGGCTTGCGGCAGCGGCGCTTGTGCGGCCGTGGTTATCGGCATTGAACATAACCTGCTGGATCATACGGTTAGTGTTGACCTGCCCGGCGGAACATTAACCATCAACTGGCCTGGTCGCAAAAAGCCGGTTTTAATGACGGGGCCTGCCATTTCTGTTTTTGAAGGACAAATAACGCTATGAACGAACAACCCCCGGTAATTGCCCCTATCGCGGACATGCAGTCGTCGGAACTCACCTCCAACCAAGTTGAAGAATATCTGCGAAAACACCCCGAGTTCTTTCATGAGCACTTGAATTTGCTGGAACACATGAGCATCCCTCATCCCAGCGGCAGTGCAGTTTCCCTTATTTCAAAGCAGCTGGAACTGTTTAGGAGTCGGCATCATGACATGGAAAACCAGCTCACTGCGCTGATAGAAATAGCCAGGGATAACGATACCTCTTTGAACCGTATGCACAAGCTCACCTTGGCGCTGTTGGATGCAAATACGCTGGAAGAGGCGGTTGCCAACCTTGATGTAGTATTATCGGAATATTTTTTGATTGATTTTGTTGCTGTGCGCATCATCAAACACCATTCGGCCCCCCCTATCAGCAACCTGTTTATCGAGCCGGACAGCAAAGACCTGGAGCCGTTTGCCAATGAATTGGCCAACGGCCAGCCCAAATGCGGTCGTCCAACGATAGCCCAAGCAAGAGTATTATTCGGCGAGTTAGCGTTTGAAGTAAAATCCTGCGCGATTATTCCACTGGCTTTTACCGAACTGGAAGGTATTTTAGCCATCGGCAGCCGCGAAGAAGGCCGCTTTCATTACAGTATGGGTAATCTATTTTTGAACCAAATGAGCGAAATCATCGGCACCCGGTTGATCACCTTGTTGCAGCAGTAACATGCATCCTGATGCAGCGCTTATGCTGGCTGATTTTTTTACGCAGCTCACCGTTGAGGTTCGCGCCTCGGAACACACCGTAAAAAGTTATCAACGGGACCTTAGGCATCTGTGCCTCTATTGCACAGACAAAGCCATAGCCCAGTGGGCTGACCTCCAACACACCGATATTCGCTCCTACATAGCCGGGCGACATCGGAAAGGACTGAGCAGTAAAAGCCTGCAACGCGAATTGTCTGCGATCCGCAGTTTTTATAATTACCTGTTAAAACAAGGTCAGGCCAGCATTAATCCGGCCCAGCATATCCAAGCGCCGAAACAAGCCAGAAAGCTGCCTAAAACCCTGGATGTCGATCAGCTAACCGGCTTGCTGGAAGCCGGTACCAGTTCGCTGCTTGAAATCCGCGACCTCGCCATGTTCGAATTATTTTATTCATCCGGCCTGCGGCTGAGTGAGTTGTCGGCGCTTGATTTAACCGACCTGGACTTGCCGGACGGCACATTGACTGTCCGCATAGGCAAAGGCGGCAAATCAAGAGTATTACCGGTAGGCAGCAAAGCAGTTAAAGCCATTGACAACTGGTTACAGCAGCGAGCCGTAAAAATTCCCGCTATTGAGTCTGCGGTATTCGTTTCAACGCGCGGAAACCGGCTCGGCCAGCGCAACATTGAATTAAGGTTGGAACAGTGGTGCATAAAAAAAGGCATAGCCGAACATATCTATCCACACATGCTCAGACACTCCTTCGCCAGTCATTTGCTTGAATCCAGTCAAGACTTAAGAGCCGTTCAAGAACTGCTCGGACATAGCAATATCAGTACCACCCAAATATACACCCATCTGGACTTTCAGCATCTGGCTGAAATCTATGATAAAGCACACCCAAGAGCTAAAAAAAAATCGTTATAACGGTTTGCGCCATAAGCAAATAGCTAAAAAACCTGCTACCATGTAGCTAATTTTTTTATATAAAAAACAGTAAGGGTGAAATATTTTTCGACCCTGCAAAACCTCTTTACGGGACATCTAAAATGGCGGCAAACGAAACACTGAACGATATAAAATCTAAAGGAATACTTTGGGGCTTTGGCGTTTTTATCCTTATTGTAGTGGTCATCCTGATTTTCCTAGGCGCTTGGTGGGGGAGGGAGCCGGGGCAGTTTAATGTTCAGGACGAAGCCGTAAGACGCGCCGAAGAAACGCACTCCACTGACAGTATGCCTGTCGGCTATGTCTATACCAACACGCTGGCTCACATTGCCGAGACTCTATTGCATAAAAGCGGCGGCTATATTACTAACGATGTCGCACCTCCCGGCGTACTCCTGGATAACATTTCCAACTGGGAATATGGCGCATTGGTCATGCTGCGCGACGCCACATCGGCATTAAGAAATCACTTTGCCAGAGATCAGTCCCAATCTGCCGAAGATCCGGATCTGGCGATAGCCGAACCTTATTTCTACTACGAAAACGATTCATGGGCGCTGCCGTCGACGGAAGCCGAATATCAGAAAGGCATTGAGGCGCTGCATAAATACATGGAGCGTCTGCAAAAATACGGCGGTCCGGTAAAACAAGCGCAGTTTTATTCACGCGCCGACAATCTGTGGCAATACACTGAAGTTGTAATCAAACGTTTGGGCGGACTTTCCACCCGCTTAACCGCAAACAGCGCCAGCGGCAACTATGGCCCCGGATTAACAGAACTTGAGCGGGAAGCCGCCGATGAAAAAGGCACAACCGTCGCTAAAGTAACCTGGCTGGAGATTGACGACGTTTTCTATGAAGCGCGCGGTGCAAGCTGGGCGTTATTGCATATACTTCGGGCTATCAAACATGACTTTGAAGATATTTTATTGGATAAACGGGCTATGCGTACCGTTGACATCATGATTAAAGCCTTGGAAAACGCCCTAACCCCCATTCTGAGCCCGATGATTTTAAACGGTAGCGGCTACGGACTTTTCGCCAACTACTCCTTGTCTATGGCAAACTACATAGCTCGCTGCAACGCTGCGGCTCTTGATTTACGCGACATTATGAACCGAGGTTAATTACGATGGACGAACAAATCAACTACAACTTAACGCAACTTAGCACCTGGAAAAGAATTTTCTTTATGCTGATTTTTGCCGCTATCGGCAGTCTGGTCAGAATGCTGCTTTGGGCTGTTATCATCTTGCAGGTCGCATCAACGCTGCTAACCGGAAAACCCAATGTCAACATTCTTAATTTCGGACGTAGTCTTTCCACTTATACCTACCATATTTTACTATTCCTGACCTTTAACACCGAAACCCTGCCCTTTCCTTTTTCCGACTGGAATATGACCGCAGAACTGCAATTGCCGGAAGCGAAAAACTCGACAAAATAATCCAGTGGCTAAAAAATAGAACACGGATGACACTGATTAGACGGGTTTAAACGGATTTTTAAGAAAGACAAGGCCAGGTTCCCTATACATTTATTATCTTAATGATTTTATCAGTGTTTATCAGTCAAATCAGTGTCATCCGTGTTCCATTAAATTAGCGCTTTTAGCGCTTGTTGACTAGCTACGCACGATGAACGCTATCCGCAAAATCATTCATATTGACATGGATGCTTTTTTTGCGGCCATAGAGCAGCGCGATTTCCCGCAATACCGTAATAAACCCCTGATCGTCGGCGGCGCTCCCAACTCTCGCGGCGTTGTCGCGACCTGTAGCTATGAAGCAAGACAATACGGCATCCATTCGGCGATGCCTTCAGCTCATGCTTACCGTTTATGTCCGCAAGCTATTTTTGTAAAACCCCGCTTCGACGCTTATCAGCAAGCTTCAATCGCCATCCGAAAAATCTTTGCCGAGTACACCGATCTTTTTGAGCCTCTTTCCCTGGACGAAGCCTATCTGGATGTCAGCAACACAAGCCTGCATCAAGGCTCCGCGACATTAATCGCCAAAGCCATCAAGGCTGCGATTAAGCAGGAGACCCAGTTGATTGCTTCGGCTGGCGTTTCTTACAACAAATTCCTTGCTAAGATCGCATCGGACATCAATAAACCGGACGGGCTTTATTTAATCACCCCTGAACAGGGCGCCGACTTTGCCGAACAACTTCCGGTCGAAAGGTTTCATGGCGTAGGCAAGGCAACTTTGATGAAAATGCACTCGCTGGGCATCAAGACCGGCAAGGATTTGAAGGAACTGCCCCTGGAAATGCTGTTGCACTATTTCGGCAAGTCCGGGCTGCATTATTACAGCATTTCCAGGGGCATAGACAACCGGCCCGTCAACAACTACCGCATCAGAAAATCGGTGGGCGTGGAAGTTACTTTTCAACAGGATATTAAACTTAAACAAGATGTCATTACGCAGTTACAAAAACTGCTGGAAAAGGCGTTAAGCAATGTCGCCGAAAAGCAATTGGTCGCCCGCACCCTGACCGTAAAAATTAAATATCATGATTTTGTTCAAATTACCCGCAGCCGGACACTGCCGTATGCGCTTACAGCCGTAGCGCCGATACGCGCTATTCTTGAAGACTTATTGAAAAACACCGACATAGGCAGGCGTAATGTCCGCTTGCTGGGAATTACGCTGTCATCACTGGAAAACAAGTCCGGGCAGGCTCATTTTCGGCAGATGGATTTATTTGGCGATTGTTAGTGATAATGGAAGGATGAACGGTTAACCTAGAAAAAGCAGTTGGGCCACGGATGAACAACGGATTACATCAGTTCTTTGCAGCACAACTCGGAAGAACCGCCAACCTTGCTTTTAATCCGTGCTTATCTGCGGCTAATAAGGTTTTTAGTTAATCAATTTCCTCTTCATTTTCGTCCCCAATCTCCGGCTCATCATCCGACTCGCCGTCAACCTGAAATAATGTTTTCAGTTGGCGATATAACAAACGGGACGATTTTGGCGGCTTACCGGCTTCAGCTTCTTTTTGAGCATTGCGCAATAATTGCCTTAATAACTGCCGATCGGCATGAGGCTGCTCATCCAGTAATTCCGTCAAGGCGCCATTGCCATCGCTAATCAGCCGATCCCGCCAACGCTCAGCAATGTGATGCTCCCTAACCGCATGAGCGCTTTTATTTTTGATGCGCGCCAGTTTCTCTAAGATAGGATCTAGCTCTATCTTATTGAGCTGGCCGGCAATAAATTTCAGCAGCCGCTTTCTTGCGCCTTTGTGCGGCATTCCAGAAACTTCCACAACGGCTTTATTGATGACTTCAGGAAGATCAAGAGTTTTTAATTGCCCCATCGATAACTCGGACATTTCTTCGCTGACGACAAAAAGAGCCGCCATATCTTTCTTTATTTGCGTTTTGTTAGGCCTGACCGCGTAATATTCAACTTCTTCATCATCGTATTCATATTCTTCATTCATTTTGTATCAAACCATTGCGATTAAAAAAAACACCAAATAACACTACTCTTGCATAACCCATCATACAATCGTGCTCAATCCGGTTTTTGCTATCCTGCTTTGTGCTATGAAGGTCAAGCCGCATTTGGAAAATGCCCGGCAAAGCCGTAGTGCTCAGTAACAAGCTTTCCAAAGATGAAAATTAACTATCGGTTAAAGGCTGTAGTCGAGAGCAAGCGTGATTAATTGATGCCTGTCCGATCATTTTACAGCATTTTTTAATCAGCCTGTTTTTTGCTCGGCAATGATTACATTTATTAGCTGTTCGCCATTCCATTCACTGCTTGCGTCTTTTGGTATAACAACAATCTAAGTGAAACCGTCTTGGTTATAGCCGACGATGGCTAATGACCTGTATCGCCTGTAATTCCAGCCTAAACGCTATAGTGTGACTTTAGAGTTAGGATCAAAAGGCGATAAATAATATACTGCTGCGGTTATAGGCGCGGATAAAGTAAATGTCAGAAACCAATATCGGAAAATATTTTAAAAAAATCGTAAAAAGCAAGCCTGTGCAGTATAAATTAAAAGCATTGACTGTGAATTTAGCCGCTACGCAAAAGCAAATGAAAGCTATGTCTGTGAATAATTCGCCATATTCTATATCTCTGGGTAGTCATTTATGAATGCTGTAATTTCGGCAATTATTGTCAATTACAACGCGGGCGAGCTGTTGCTTGAATGCATTAAATCGTTATTGAATTGCCCAGTGAAGATTGAAATTATCGTTGTTGATAATGCATCTTCCGATGGCAGTCTTGATGCGCTGGATGATTTTACTGAGGCAACAATCATTCGAAATCATGTCAATATAGGTTTTTCGGCAGGATGCAATAAGGGGCTAAAGCTCGCGAGCGCCGATTATTTATTGTTTTTAAATCCTGATTGTTCATTCGATTCCGGCGCTGTTAAGCAAATGCTAAGCTGCCTACAGGCACACGAACAGGTCGGCATGGTTGGAGGCCTGCTGGTTAACCCTGATGGCACTGAACAAGCGGGTGGGAGGCGCGCAGTGCCGACGCCTTGGCGGTCTTTTGTCCGGGCATTTGGTTTGAGCAGGCTTGGTAATCGCTGGCCTCGCTTGTTTTTTGACTTTTATTTGCATAAGCAGCCGTTGCCCGCTCAACCTATTGAGGTAGAAGCTATTTCAGGCGCCTGTATGCTGGTTAAGCGTGCCGCAATTGATGATGTTGGGTTATGGGACGAAGGCTATTTTTTGCATTGCGAAGACCTGGATTGGTGTATGCGTTTTCGGCAAAAGGGTTGGACAATTATGTTTGTACCCGGCGCAAGAATCATTCATGCCTTAGGTAGGTGCGGCCGAAACCGCCGTATTTTTGTGGAATGGCACAAGCACAAAGGGATGATGCGGTTTTATCGAAAGTTTTTTCAACACCGCTACCCTGGGATATTGATGGTTTTGGTGGCGTTGGGCGTGTGGTTACGGTTTGGCGGCGTTGCTGTCTATTACATTGCCCGGCATGTCCTGGATAAGTTGGACGGGAATTCAGGGCAAGCGCATTAACAGTTGACTAAGTTTACGTCTCTAAAAATCAGTAACTATTCTGCGAAAAAAGAAATAGAACACGGATGACACGGATAGGACGGATTTACACAGATTTTTTTCAAAATATTCTGGGTTTTTAATCGGTGATTATCCGTTTAATCAGTGTCATCCGTGTTCCATTAATCATTTTTAGCATACGCTGAAT
>SCPZ01000044.1 GCA_004299305.1 Methylobacter sp. | reverse complement strand
TTTTTGTTCGTCTACAAGGCGTAAAAATGGGCGCATAGCGAGCTATGCAACCATTTTTGCAACGCAGGAGACGGGCAAAAAGACCAGTCAGTTGGGTATATTTTTCGCAGGAAATCACCTAAAGTCCAGCTTAAAACTATTTATCATTCCCATGCTACGGCGCTGGAACGATGCAATTGTCGCATAATATGCTTAATGTACGAGTCATAAACAAGATAGCGGTTCATTGTTTGCCTGCCGCTCACTATTAAATCATCATTACATCGCCTTTTAGTAAGGGCTTGCACTGAGGTACAATAATTCGGAGTTGTGCTAAGTACATCCAAACACGGCATGAGCAGCAATCCGCTATCGCCTGCTGCCAGGTTGATCAAATTTAAATCAAAAAATAGGTAACATCATGAAAAAAAGTTTGTTTTTGACTATTGCGCTACTGACCTCAGGCAATGTAAGCGCCGCTACCGATCATTATGTATTACGCGATGGCGACTATGTTCGTCACTTAAAAGTCACCAAAATCAACGACGACTACACTGCCAGCGTTGATGTAGACTTTGACGCTACTGCCAATCAAGCAGGTAGCACTCAATGTTCTGAGACTATTTCCGGCAAAGCCAAAAGCACGGGCGAAAACGAATTGATTCTAAAAAAACATTCCGAAAGCGAAGCCAGTTTCTGCGAGCTAAAAATCCACCTTACCCCGAATGGCGCGAAAATTGACGAGTCGAAAGACTGCGATAACTTTGCTGTAGGCAAGTGTCACTTTTCCAGCGAAGGCAAGGAACTGATTAAGATTAAATAGTCTGTAGACCGAGGACGAAATCCAATCATCAAAGCCATCTATTATTGGGTTTCGTGTCTCGACTTAATCATTCGAATGATGACCAACTGGAATGCCTTGTCCTGATTGCCGCTTTAACTATGCTCAGGCAGGGTTCGCTCTAACGAATCGACCGCGCCGTATCAATGCGCTATTCCCAAAATAATCTATCTTTGCCAGAGCCTTGCAAAGCGATAAGATAACCTTGAAAGCAATCAAAAGTCATGCATATATTAGTCTTACATGATACTATGTGCGGTTTTTTTAGACAGGTAGATCTTGAGTGCTTAGCTAGGGATTACCTATAGGTGTGGACTTAATCCGCACTTAATGACCAGTAAAACAAAGCTGGCTACTAAAGAGCTGTTATTATTTTTATATTGTGTTTCTGAGAAAATTATCGCTATGAATATTCGCGCATTACTTGCTTTTACTCCCTTATTGCTGGTCATTGGCGGTCATGCAAATGCTACGACTTATGCAATGCCGGAAAACAATAATGATAGCGTAATCATCCAATATCCTGATGGCGTGCCGTTAACCCGCGCAGACCAGAACGAAACTTTATTAGATGTGGCGCGCCGCTTTCTTTTAGGGCAAACGGAAATAGTCAGGCTGAACCCTGATGTTGATCGCTGGCTGGTTAAAAAAGGTGAGATTGTCCGTTTATCCAATAAACGCATTTTGCCGGATTCGCCTCATAACGGAATTACCTTAAATATCTCCGAATACCGCATGTATTATTATCCACCGACTAAAAAAGGCGAAACACCTCGCCAAGTCATGTCTTATGCACATGGTGTCGGCAGGCAGGATTGGAAAACACCGTTGGGGCAAACCAAAATTGCACGAAAAATCATGAATCCTTCCTGGAATCCGCCTGAATCAATACGGCGCGAACATGCAGCAAACGGCGACCCATTGCCGCTTGTTGTACCGCCAGGACCGCACAATCCTCTTGGCTCACGCGCACTATATCTGGCGCTGCCCGGGGAGTACCGGATACACGGCACCGATATTGATAAAATTAATGGCATAGGCATGCAGATCACGCATGGTTGCGTGCGTATGTACCCTGAAGATGTCGAAGAGTTATACGATAGAGTTTCAGTCGGAACGCCGGTTTATATTGTTAAACAGCCCATCAAGGTTGGCTGGCTGGACAATGTTCTTTATGTAGAAGCGCATCCTGATCTGGAGGGTGAAGAAACAACACTGGACCAGCGCTTTGCTGTGGCGTTAAGGCTAATTCAAAAAGCTAATAACCAAGAAATGCCTGATTTTGATCAAAAAGCATTAAATTT
The DNA here is from genome assembly GCA_004299305.1 of Methylobacter sp. Taxonomy (GTDB): domain Bacteria; phylum Pseudomonadota; class Gammaproteobacteria; order Methylococcales; family Methylomonadaceae; genus Methylobacter_A. The sequence continues at coordinate 51,185 of SCPZ01000044.1, read as the reverse complement.
GGCACTTAAAAACCAAAGCGGTGAGCCTATAGCAATCTATGAACGCTTACCTCCCCTAGACGAATACAAGGATGCAGGAGGCAATGCACAAACCGATCAAGCATCAGCCTCTTCTATGCCGACACAAGCCACAATACCGGTATCAACACTAAAGCCGGTACGCAAAGCCTCTCCAGATGGCTATTATCACGGCAATTAAGACATAAAACGCCTTAATAACCGCAGGGCGCAACTGCCCTGCGTACAAATCTGTTAAACTACCGCTTTTAACGCATAGCCCTTTTCCGGTACATTCCTTTGAAAAAAATCCTTATTTCCGACAAATTAGCAGAAGCCGGCATCAATTATTTAAATGACCAGTCCGGCATACAAATACATATCGAGACTGGACTCAACGAGGAGCAACTTTGCAATATCATCGGGGATTACGATGCGCTATTGATTCGTAGCGACACCCAGGTGACCAAAAAAGTTTTGCAGGCGGCAAAAAACCTCAAACTGATAGGCCGAGCCGGTATCGGAGTCGACAATGTCGACATTCCCGCAGCAACCGAGCTGGGAATCATTGTCATGAACACGCCGGATGCCAATGCGACAACGACAGCCGAATTAGCCATTGCGCACATGATGTCACTGAGTCGGCATTTGCCGACCGCAGACCGCTCGGTTCGCGCCGGAAAATGGGAACGCTCCAAGTTGATGGGCTCGGAAATTGCCCATAAAACCTTGGCAATACTCGGCTTCGGCACCATCGGGCGTATTGTTTCACAGCGCGGCCTGGGCCTGAAAATGCAGGTGATTGCCTATGACCCGTTTGTTGCGCCTGAAATATTCGAAGATCTGGGCGTTGAATCGGTCAGCCTGGACGAACTGGTGACCCGCGCGGATTATTTAACTCTGCATTGTCCGTTGATTGAAAAAACCCGCAATGTTATCGGCAGCGCTCAACTGGCGGCCATGAAAAAAGGGGCGATGATTATCAACTGCGCCAGGGGCGGCCTGATTGACGAAACGGCGCTGTACGAGGCATTGAAAAGCGGTCGATTAGCCGGTGCGGCGCTCGATGTTTACGAAAATGAACCGCCTGCCAATTCGCCGTTGCTGGAGCTGGATAATATCGTTTTCACACCGCATTTGGGCGCATCGACCAGTGAAGCGCAGGTAGCTGTGAGCGTCGAAATTGCCCGCCAAGCAGTCACGTTTTTAAAGACCGGCGAAGCGGTTAATGCGTTAAACTTGCCCAGAGTATCCGCAGAAGAACTCAAGAAATCTCACGAATTCATGACGCTAGCCAACATTCTTGGCAAAGTATTGGTTGGCTTGGCGACCAAACCAATAGAAAAAATAGAAGTCGCGTTAATGGGCCGGGCCGCAGAGGTTGAAGTGCGACCGGTTTCAGTCGCCGCCCTGATCGGCGTGTTAAGCGGGCAATTTTCCACACCAGTGAATCGGGTTAATGCCGAGAATATTGCCAAACGCCAAGGCATCACCCTGGTTGAATCGAAAACCGAAGAAACCCAAGATTATTTGTCGCTGATTAAGGTTACCGGGCATTGTACGGATCGCACCATTACCTTGGCGGGAACCTTGTTGGGCGGCTGCCACCCCCGCCTGGTTTGCATCGACCAGTTTGATATTGAAGTAGTGCCCGAAGGGACATTATTGGTGACCCAGCATGATGACAAACCGGGCGTTATATCGGCAATCAGCAGCGTACTGGGTAACGCGAACATCAATATTACCCGGATGCAGGTGGGTACGGCGGATGAGCAACAACGGGCAATGGCGGTTATCAGTGTATCCGAACCGTTGACGGATGATTTGTTGCAGCAACTTTGTCATATCCCTGCCGTATATAAGGCCATCCAGATCAACTTATGAGTTTTGATGTTATTTGCTTTGATTGCGACAGCACCTTAAGCAAGATAGAAGGCATAGACGAACTTGCCGATCGTGTCGGCTTGGGCGAGTCCATGGCCAAGCTGACCGATGCTGCGATGAATGGCGAAGTGTTGCTGGAAGCGGTTTATGAGCAACGCTTGTCGTTGATTAGGCCCGATAGGGACAGCATAGAGTGGTTGGCCGATTTGTATATTGCCCAGATAGTCGATGGCGTTAGAGAAGTGTTTGCAACTTTAACCTCGCCGGACAAGGAATTACATATTATCAGCGGCGGGCTGCGGCAAGCGATTTTGCCGTTGGCAAGATATTTGGGCTTACCTGAAAACCAGGTTCATGCGGTCGATATTTATTTCAATGAAGACGGCAGTTATCGAGATTATGACCGGAATTCGCCGCTGGCCAGATCCGGCGGAAAAGCCGAGATTTGCAGGCGCCTGCTTAACTCGCAAGGTTCTCTGGTTATGATAGGCGACGGGAAAACCGACATGGAAGCCAAACAGGCCGGAGCCGTTGTAATCGGTTTTGGCGGCGTGGTCGATCGGCCGGTTGTCCGTGAACAAGCCGATTTTTATTGCGCCGAGCCGAGCTTGGTTTCTGTTTTGGCGTATATTTTATAAGTTTGGCGCATGTTTAATGATGGAACACGGATGACACAGATTAGACGGATTCACACGGATTAAAAAGGCAAAGGCGAAAACACCTTTTGCTTTATCTGTGGTTATTAATCGAATCCTTGTCATCCGAGTTCTATTCTTTTGTTACTGAGTAATTGCGAATACACATTTAACTGTACTTTAAGAGAGAGAGGCAATGGCAGGGCATAGTAAATGGGCTAACATCAAGCATCGTAAGGCAGGCCAGGATGCTAAGCGCGGCAAAATATTCACTAAAATGCTGCGGGAAATTACCGTAGCGGTAAAAACCAGTGGGCCGGATACAGCGAGCAACCCTGCCCTACGCACTGCGGTGGATAAAGCCTTAGGTGCAAATATGCGTCGCGACACCATTGACACCGCTATCAAAAAAGCGTCCGGCGCATTGGAAGGCGTTAATTACGAAGTCGTGCGCTATGAAGGCTACGGTCCCGGCGGCACTGCGGTTATGGTCGATTGCCTGACCGATAATCGTAACCGCACCGTTGGCGAAGTTCGCCATGCCTTTTCCAAAGCGGGCGGTAATCTGGGCACCGACGGTTCTGTAGCGTATATGTTCAGCAAGATTGGCATCCTCAGTTATGCGCCTTCGGTTGATGAAGATGCGCTGATGGAAGCCGCTTTGGAAGCCGGAGCCGAAGATGTGACCACCCATGATGACGGCTCGGTCGATGTAATGACCACGCCGGAAACTTATCTGGAAGTCAAAGATGCACTGATTGCCGCAGGTTTCGAGCCGGATAATGCTGAAATCACTATGCAAGCGGCAACCTTGGCTGAACTTGATGCTGAAGACGCGGCAAAAATGATGCGCTTAATAGATAGACTGGAAGACTTGGATGATGTGCAGAATGTTTATTCTAACGCGGATATCAGTGACGAGATTATGGAAGGACTAGATTGATAGTTCACTGTAGCTGATGCGAATTTTAGGGATAGATCCCGGATCGAGAATAACCGGTTACGGCATTATAGAAGACTCATCGAACGGCTATAAATACATAGCCAGCGGCAGTATTCATATCAAAGCCGACTATTTTCCCGATCGGCTCAAACAAATCTTTGACGGCATTGTGGAAGTTGTCGAGCGCTATCATCCTGAACAAATGGCCATAGAACAGGTTTTTATGCATAAAAATGCAGACTCTGCGCTTAAGTTGGGCCAGGCTCGGGGGGCGGCAATTTGCGCGGTCCAGACTACCGGCTTGCCGGTGTTCGAATATGCGGCCCGGCAAGTCAAGCAGGCCATCGTGGGTAAAGGCAGCGCCGAAAAAACTCAAGTCCAACACATGGTGAAAATTCTGTTAAATATTCAAGGCGAGTTGCAAATCGATGCCGGCGATGCCTTGGGTATCAGTATTTGCCATGCCCATTATCAGCAGACTGCACAGCGTTTGCAGCAGGGTTTATTGCGATGATCGGTTTTTTGCGCGGCAAACTGGCGCTGAAAGCGCCGCCGTTGTTAGTGCTTGATGTGAACGGCGTCGGCTATGAAATCGAAGCGCCGATGACGACTTTTTATGACCTGCCCGCCATCGGATCAGAGACCATGCTGCACACCCATTTGGTGGTTAGGGAAGATGCGCATATCTTGTTCGGATTTTCGACCGAAGCGGATCGGGCGATGTTCAGAACCCTGATCAAGGTTAACGGTGTCGGGCCTAAGCTGGCGTTGACAATTTTATCGGGACAGAGTGCCGAAGAGTTCCACCGCTGTATCCATAATAACGATACCCAGACATTGGTGCGTTTGCCGGGCGTAGGCAAAAAGACCGCCGAACGACTGGTTATCGAAATGCGCGACAGACTGCCGGACTTGGGCAATTCAGTCGATCCATCCGCGCCCGGCGTTGATAAAACTCAGCCTGTCAACAATCCGAAACAGGAAGCGATCAGCGCCCTGTGCTCATTAGGTTATAAGCCATTGGATGCCGGTAAAATGGTGCAAAATATCAGCACCGAAGGTAAAAGCTGCGAAGATATTATCCGGCTGGCATTACAAGGCTCGGTAAGATGATCGAAAGCGATCGCATGGTAACCGCTCACAGTCATTCGGATGAAGAGCGCCAAGATCGGGCTATTCGGCCCAAACGATTGGCCGATTATATCGGTCAAAAAGAATTGCGCGAACAAATGGATATCTTTATTCAGGCGGCGACAGCACGAAAAGAAGCCTTGGATCATGTGTTGATTTTCGGCCCTCCCGGTTTAGGCAAAACGACATTGGCTAATATTATAGCCGCCGAAATGTGTGTTAAAATTCGCCAAACATCCGGGCCTGTGCTCGATAAAGCCGGTGATCTTGCGGCATTATTGACCAACCTGGAAGCTCATGATGTATTGTTTATCGATGAAATACATCGCCTGAGCCCTGCGGTTGAAGAAATTTTATATCCAGCTATGGAAGATTATCAGCTGGATCTGATGATCGGCGAAGGCCCTGCCGCACGCTCGATCAAGCTGGATTTACCGCCCTTTACGCTGGTTGGGGCGACCACCCGTGCCGGTTTGCTGACTTCGCCGCTGCGTGATCGCTTTGGCATTGTTCAGCGCTTGGAGTTTTACACGGTTGATGAGCTGTCGAATATCGTAGCGCGTTCAGCCAAGGTGCTGGGCATTACGATGGAACCGCGCGGCGCTTATGAAATAGCCCGGCGTTCTCGCGGCACACCACGAATTGCCAACAGATTGTTGCGCCGGGTGCGGGATTATGCAGAAGTAAAAGGCAATGGCACGATCACAGAAGAACTGTCTTTTCAAGCTTTGGAAATGTTGAAAGTGGACAATAACGGATTCGATTCTTTAGATCGTAAACTGCTGATGGCGATGATTGAAGGTTTTGCCGGCGGGCCGGTAGGACTGGATACGCTGGCCGCTGCAATCAGCGAAGAGCGGGGCACCATTGAAGATGTCGTGGAACCGTATTTGCTGCAACAGGGCTTTATTATGCGTACGCCCCGCGGCCGAGTGGTCACCCAGAACGCTTATTTGCATTTTGGCCTGCAACCTCCAAAGCATTTGGGAATGTCCGAGGATTTATTTGAATAATCAGGCGTAGGATGCGCTGTATTACCTAAAAATACAGTATATGAAAAAATTTACCTGGCCGATACGCGTTTACTACGAAGACACCGATGCAGGCGGCGTGGTGTTTTACGCCAACTACCTGAAATTTTTCGAGCGGGCCAGAACTGAGATGCTCAGGGCAATGGGATATGAACAGGACGAACTACGCGCTACCGAAGGCATTATTTTTGTGGTGCGTTCCGTACAAGTCGATTATTTGAGCCCGGCCCGTTTTAATGAACAACTACAAACCAGCGTCGAGGTAAGTCTGGCCAAAAAAGCCAGTCTCACTTTTGAACAAGATATTACCCGAAACGGCGATGTCTTATGCAAGGGCAGTGTTCGTTGCGCTTGTTTGGATGCACAAACCATGCGTCCTAAAGCTATTCCCGAAACCTTATTTAGAGCACTTAGAGCATATAATAAATGAATACTGATTTATCGATTTTCCATTTAGTTAAAGAAGCCAGCTTTGTTGTTCAATTTGTGATGCTGATATTGCTAACCGCATCGGTATCATCTTGGACATTTATTTTTACCAAGCGCAAAGAGCTCAATCGGGCAATTGAAATTACCGACGAATTTGAAGAACAATTTTGGTCCGGTGTCGTATTAGCCGATCTTTATAGAAAATTGGCGGCAAAGGATTTTGAGCCGGAAGGCATAGAGAAAATATTTCTGGCCGGTTATAAAGAATTTTCCCGTATGAGGCAAGCAGGCAATGTAGAACCCGTCGTGCAGGTGGAAAGTGCGCAGCGAGTCATGCGTATTGAATTATCACGAGAATTGGAACGGCTGGATGAGCATTTGGCGTTTCTTGCCACTGTCGGTTCGATCAGTCCTTACATCGGTTTATTCGGCACAGTATGGGGCATCATGAACTCCTTTATGTCACTGGGTAATGTTAAGCAGGCGACTTTGGCGCAAGTCGCTCCGGGTATTGCCGAAGCCTTGATTGCAACCGCGATAGGCCTGTTTGCCGCGATTCCCGCTGTTATTGCTTACAACCGCTTTTCTACTCGCTTGGACAGGTTAACCGGTCGGTATGAACTGTTTGTTGAAGAATTTGTCGTACTATTGCAAAGGCAGGCACACCAAAAATGAGCGCGCCACAAATGGGTAGAAAAAATGGGCGCAGGAAGCCCATGGCGGAAATTAACGTAGTTCCGTACATTGATGTGACTTTAGTGCTGTTGATTATTTTTATGATAACAACGCCGATGTTGCAAACAGGCGTGGAAGTTGAGCTTCCACAAGCTGAATCTGCAACTGTTGAATCTGAAAGCGATAATTTACCTGTTGTTATATCGATCAATGATCAAAGCCAATATTATATTACTGTTGACGATCAAGAACCTGAGCAGATACAGCGTGAAGAGGTGGAGGCTCGCGTGATGGAAGTATTAAACAAGAAGCCGAAAACACAGGTCCTGATAGGGGCTTACAAAGGGATTGAATATGGTGTCGTGGTTACGCTGATGGCGGGATTAAAAAATGCCGGTGTATCCAGCGTAGGTTTAATGACCAAATCGGACGAACAATAGCTCGATGAATAGCAAAAGGAGGTTTTCATGGCCAATTATTTTGGCCTTGGCTTTACATGTTACGATTCTAGGCTTGTTTGCCTTAAGCGCTCTATTAAAGCCTGATAAGATCGAGCCTAAGCCTGAACCGGAAATTATTCACGCTGAAATTGTCGATGAAGCTAAGGTTAATAATCCGGTCGAGGCTAGTGCAGAGCCGGTAAAGCAAGAAACAGAAACCAATCTGGAAGCCGAACAGGCAGTGCAGCGGGCGGATGCGGAAAAAGCAGAGGCCGCTGCACAAGCCAAGGCTGAAGCAGACGCGAAAGCAAAAGCAGAAATTGCCGCGCAGGCCAAAGCCGAAGCAAAACAGGCCGAAGTTGCCAAAGCAAAAGCCGAGGCCGCTGCACAAGCTAAAGCTGAAGCAGACGCGAAAGCAAAGGCAGAAATTGCCGCGCAGGCCAAAGCCGAAGCAAAACAGGCCGAAGCCGCCAAAGCAAAAGCCGAGGCCGCTGCACAAGCTAAAGCTGAAGCAGACGCGAAAGCAAAGGCAGAAATTGCCGCGCAGGCCAAAGCCGAAGCAAAACAGGCCGAAGCTGCCAAGGCAAAAGCCGAGGCCGCTGCACAAGCCAAGGCTGAAGCAGACGCGAAAGCAAAGGCAGAAGTTGCCGCGCAGGCCAAAGCCGAAGCAAAACAGGCCGAAGTTGCCAAGGCAAAAGCCGAGGCCGCAGAGCAAGCCAGGGCTGAAGCGGCTAAAGCGAAAGCAGAAGCCGTCGCGCAGGCCAAAGCCGAAGCAAAACAGGCCGAAGTTGCCAAGGCAAAAGCCGAGGCCGCAGAGCAAGCCAGGGCTAAAACGAAAGCAGAAGCCGTCGCACAAGCCAAAGCCGAAGCAAAACAGGCCGAAGCTGCTAAAGCAAAAGCCGAGGCCGTAGAGCAAGCCAAGGCTGAAGCGAAAGCAGAAGCTGCCGCGCAGGCCAAAGCCGAAGCGGATGCCAAAGCGAAGGCAGCAGCAGAAAAAGCCAAAGCCGAAGCCGCCGCACAAGCCAAGGCTGAAGCGGACGCCAAAGCGAAAGCCGCAGCAGAAAAAGCTAAAGCCGAAGCCGCCGCACAAGCCAAGGCTGAAGCAGAAGCCAAAGCGAAAGCCGCAGCAGAAAAAGCCAAAGCCGAGGCCGCCGCACAAGCCAAGGCCGAAGCAGAAGCCAAAGCGAAAGCCGAAGCGGAAAGAGCAGAAGCCGCAAGGATGGAAGCAGAACAGGCGCGAATGGATGCGGAACAAGATCAACTGGCGATCAAATCCGCCATCGTAGCGATTAATCAAAAAGTAACCCGGAGCTGGATTCGCCCGGTTTCCGCTACAGAAGGTTTAAAGTGTACAATTCAGGTCAGATTGATGTCTGACGGTACAGTAATCGATGCCGTGGTTGTTACGTCCAGCGGCGATGAAATTTTTGATCGTTCAGCGGAAAGCGCCGTTCATAAAGCATCGCCACTCCCGGTGCCTAAAGACAAAGAATTAGCAGCCAAAGAATTTAAGTCATTTAAGTTTTTGTTTAATCCGGATCGTTCCAGATGATTTGGAATTCGGTCATCATCCCGGATGATGTCGTTGGTGAGTATTGGTATCAATTATTTAATGGTCTTTTTCAGTTAAGTTACTGAGGTAAACAAGTGAGCTTTTTTAGAAGAATTTTGTTGGTTGGCCTGGTTAGTTTCTATATACCGAATAGCCATGCAGAGATGACAATCGAAATTACCGAAGGCATTGAAAGCGCCCTGCCTATTTCAATCGTTCCTTTTGCTATGCAAGGCGCATCGGGGGTTCCTGTTGATGTTAGTTTTGTTGTTGATGCGGATTTAGGGCGTAGCGGATATTTTAAAACGCTGGATAAACAAAGTATGCCGGGGCGACCCAGCACTGCCGAAGCGGTTCAGTTTAAAGATTGGCAGGCTTTAGGCCAAAATTACCTGGTCATCGGCCAGGTGATTGAAGACCATGGTCAATACAATGTTCAGTTTCAATTATTTGATGTCTATAAAGGGCAACAATTAATGGGTTACCGAATGACATCGTCAGCAGGCGAATTGCGCAGAACAGCCCATCATATCAGCGACCTTATCTTTGAGAAATTAACCGGTAAAAAAGGTGTGTTTAGCGGCCGGATTGCCTACATCACCAGCAGCAGGCAAGGCAGACAAAGCACCCATAAACTGCAAGTTTCAGATGCGGATGGATTTAATGCGCAAACCATAGCCTCGTCTATGGAGCCATTGATGTCTCCTGCTTGGTCTCCCGATGGTCGAAAAATAGCCTACGTATCGTTCGAGAAAAAATCAGCAGCAATTTATATTCAAACCTTAGCTACCGGTGAAAGAGTAAGAGTTGCAGAATTCCCCGGAATCAATGGCGCCCCTTCATGGTCGCCCGATGGGGCAAAGTTGGCTTTGACTTTATCCAAAGATGGCAGTCCCGATATCTACATCTTAAATCTGGTAACGCGTTCTTTAACTAAATTAACTAAAAGCTTTGCTATCGATACCGAGCCAACTTGGTCTCCAGACGGCAGTAGTATTGTTTTTACCTCGGATCGGGGTGGAAAACCACAGCTATATATTATGTCAAGCCAAGGCGGAGAAGAAAAAAGACTGACATTCTCAGGCAGTTATAATGCCAGGGGCAGTTTTTCACCGGATGGCAGAAGCATAGCTATGGTGCATGGAAACGGCAGCGATTATCGTATTGCCGTTATGGATTTGGCAACCAAGTCAGTCAATGTAATAACCGATGGTCGATCAGATGAATCACCCAGTTTTGCGCCGAATGGCAGCATGATTTTATATGCTTCACGAAAAGGCAATGCGGGTTACTTATCGGCCGTTTCATTGGATGGTAAAATGCAGCAGAAACTGGTGTTTGACGGCAGTGAAATTCGCGAACCGGCATGGTCTCCCTAGTTCGGTTGGATACAACACGATTTTTGTAAAATTAAATCAATAGATCACTTTTTGGAAATTAAAAATGAAATTGAATAAAACAGTATTGGCATTGGCAATAAGCGCATTAATCCTAACGGCTTGTAGTGAAGATGAAAAAGATGCAAGTCTCACTGACGGCACGCAAAATGCCGCCAGCGGTATCAACGATGCATCAACCAGTGGTTTAAATAATGGCTCAGGGTTATCCGGCTCGGAAATGAATGCTTCGGGAATGTATCCTAATGCCGGTATAGGTCCTGAATTCAGTGATCCGAACAACCCGCTGTCAAAAAGCACTATCTACTTTATGTTGGATAGCAGCCAAGTTCAGAACGATTTTGTTCCGGTAATCGCAGCTCATGCACAATATCTGGTGGCGCATCCCGGTCAACGCATTGTGATGGAAGGTCATGGCGATGAACGCGGTTCCCGTGAGTACAACATTGCACTGGGCGAACAACGTGCAAAATCCGTAGCCAGCATGATGAAAGTTCAAGGCGTGTCTGAAAGCCAATTACAAGTTGTCAGTTATGGCGAAGAAAAACCTGCATCATTTGGGCATGACGAAGCGTCCTGGGAACTTAATCGTCGCGTTGAATTAGTTTACCAAGGCGCACAATGAAAATAAGCTTTTTCACGCTGCTCTGTATTTGCAGCGCTGTCCATGCAGAATCGTTAGCCCCGGTTGTTGATAATTCAATGTATCCAGCTGGCGAGGTCAGTGCAGTAAGACCTTCATCGCCCAATGCGTTATTTGAGATGATGGGGCGACTGGAGCAACTACAGGCTGAAGTTCAGCAACTGACCGGTAAGGTAGAAGAGCAGGCAAATCTTATTGCCGAGATGAAAAAGACTCAAGTCGCCATGTACTCCGATTTTGATGATCGAATACAAAGTATAGAGAAAAAGGCCGAAGGTATTAAGCCGACGGCGGCTGAAAATAGCCAAGCGCAAGAAACTCCAGTTGAATCCGAAGCTAAAGCGACTGAACCCCCGGCTGCGGCTGCGGTGGCAGCGCCGGAAGCTAAGCAGGCGTCTGCCCAAAAGCAGGCTGCTGTGCAAGCCCCTGGTGAAGCTTCCGCGCCTGCCAACGCCCCTCACCCATCTCCTGCGGGCGATGAAAAGCAGCAATATCAACAGGCTTACGAAGCACTTAGAAATGGACATACTGCCCAAGCTATTGCTGAATTTAATGCCTTGCTGGGTAAAAATCCAAATAGCGAGTTTGCGAATAACGCCCAATATTGGCTAGGTGAAGCCTATAGGGTTAATCAGGACATCGATTCGGCGCGTAAAGCCTTTAATAGCGTAATCGAGAACTATCCAGGCAGCTCAAAAGTGCCGGATGCTTTATTGAAACTGGGTTATATCGAAGTTGAGCAGAAAAATGCAGTAAAAGCGCGCGAATATTTAACACGCGTTACTGCGGATTTTCCCAGCTCTACAGCAGCCCGTTTAGCCGCAAAGAAGTTACTTTTGCTTGATGACGTTAAACAATAACTGTGAGTTTATTACGCATAACTGAAATTTTTTATTCGTTGCAAGGCGAATCGAATACGGTAGGTCTGCCTACCGTGTTTATTCGACTCACCGGCTGTCCGTTAAGATGTGTCTATTGCGATACGGCCTACGCTTTTAGCGGCGGTAAAAAACTAGCGATTGATGTCATTATTGCACAGGCCGAACAGTACGAAACCCAATATATTACCGTAACTGGCGGCGAGCCGCTGGCACAGCCAGGCTGTCTTGAGTTAATGACCACCTTGCTCGATAAAGGCTATATTGTCTCGCTTGAAACCAGCGGTGCGCTGGATATATCGGAGGTCGATCCGCGCGTTATTAAAGTCATGGATCTAAAAACACCCGGCTCAGGTGAATTAAGCAAAAACCGTTATCAAAATATCGAATACCTGACCCCAAAAGACCAAGTTAAATTTGTTATCGGTAACGATGAGGACTATGACTGGTCAAAAGCGCTTTTAAGCGAACATGATTTGCCTAACCGTTGTGAAATATTATTTTCGCCGGTGATGGGACAACAAAACCCAACCGAACTTGCCGAAAAAATCCTTAAAGACAGATTACCTGTTCGTTTTCAACTTCAACTACACAAAATACTTTGGGATGATGCCCAAGGTAAATAAACCGACATGCAAAAAAAAGCCATAGTCCTGCTCTCCGGCGGATTGGATTCAATTACCGTACTCGCCCTTGCCAAAAAGCAAGGATTCAAATGTTATGCATTAAGCTTTGATTACGGCCAGAGGCATAATGCCGAACTCGTAGCGGCTGCACAGATAGCCGCAGATTATCAAGTCGAAGATCATAAAATTATCAAACTGGGTTTAAGCTCAATTGGCGGCTCCGCACTAACCGATGAACATATTGCCGTACCTAACACACCACAAGACGGCATACCGGTAACCTATGTGCCGGCACGAAATACGATTTTTCTGTCCTTTGCCTTGGGCTGGGCGGAGGTTTTAAACCTAACCGATATTTTTATTGGTGTGAATGCCGTAGATTATTCCGGCTACCCGGACTGTCGACCTGAATTTATCAAAGCATTTCAGCAATTAGCGAACCTTGCCACAAAAGCCGGTATAGAAGGCCAGCATTTTACTATACACACCCCGCTGATCGCGCTCAGTAAGTCGGAAATCATTAAACAAGGTATTGAATTAGGCGTAGATTATCGACGGACAGTTTCCTGCTATTCAGCAGATGAACAGGGCCGTGCCTGCCAAGTCTGTGATGCTTGCCGTTTAAGAAAGGCCGGCTTTATAGAAGCAGGAATAAAAGATCCAACACAATATCAAATAATATAAAAAAAGTTGCACAAATCGAATTAATCAGTATAATAGGCATTCTTTGTTGGGTCGTTAGCTCAGCCGGTAGAGCACCGCACTTTTAATGCGATGGTCGCGCGTTCGAATCGCGCACGACCCACCACCAAAGCATTTGAATTACATAGGTAATTTAGTAAAAAGGCCAGCCTTAGAGCTGGTTTTTTTATGCCCGTGGGAAACTCACGGGGACATTCAAAATAAAAAACCATAACAAACCGCAACACAAAAGGCCGTTTTCAGTCGATAAACGCGCCAAACTAAACCGGCAGCATCTACCCACCAATAACTCAGCATATTGAGCGCAGGAACTTGCGTGAATTTTGCGGGTTTGAGTCGTGATTCGTTATGCTCCGTCCTGCAAAGTCACGCAATCAATTGGGTATATATTGTTGTATTATAAGTATTATTGCTGTAATTACTGCACTTTTAATGCGATGGTCGCGCGTTCGAATCGCGCACTACCCACCACAAAGACTATAAATAACAAGCACTTAGCCTGTTTTTTATGCTTGTCGTTTAGCTGTTTATTGTGAATGTAGTAAATTTGTCACAACTCCAGCATTTCCCGCGTAACTTTGAAGATGCTCACTTGATAAATGCGCATACCTCAAAACCATCGAAGAATCAGCCCAACCACCCAACTCTTGAAGCACATGCAACGGCGTACCGTTCTGGATGTGCCAAGATGCCCATGTGTGCCTAAGATCGTGCCAACGAAAGTCAGTGATCCCGGCCCGTTTTAGTGCCTTGCGCCATGCGTGATTATTCACCCTCGTATATGTAAAAACGTGGGTGATATGTTTGCCGATTTGCCCGTGAATAACTGCAAGCGTGTTATCATTCAGTGGCACGGCAATTGCTTTTTTAGCTTTTGCTTGTTCTGGATGTATCCAGGCACAGCGCCGCTGCATATCGATCTGACTCCATTCAAGACCGACTACATTAGCCTCGCGCAACCCGGTAGCTAAACTGAACCTTGCCATTGTCTCAAGATGTGACGGCAATTCTTTAAGCAGTTTTTCCGCTTCGCCCTGTGTGAGCCAACAAATACGCTTTTCGGCTGTTGGTAACATGCGCACATAAGGCGATTTATCCAGCCATTGCCATTCCCTTAACAATGCCATGACACGGTTTACAGTGCCATTTTTAACGCCGGTCACACGCGTTGCATCCTGAACTCGCTGAACTATATTGACATCAATTTCATCAAGATACTTATCGTGCAAATGATCATCCAACCAGCGCAATGGCTCAACATCGGTTTTTATGCTATTTTTGTGGCTCTGTTCTTTGGCCCATCGAATTACAGCATCTTGCCAAATGTGGCGGGGTTTAGCCCCTAGCTTTCTGGTTCTTGACCGGTCGTTCGATAGACTGCTCCGAGACATCAATAGCCAACGTTGCCTCCGGGTCTTCCAACAGAATCTTACGGTTGAGCAGCTTTTCAACTTTGGCCAACAGTCTTGCGGTACGGGTATAAATCTTATGACAATAGGATTCGCTGATGCCGAAGACCGCTCCCAAATTGATCAGGGTCGGATAGTGGCGGTGGTAGTTATCATTTAACACAATTGAATAGGCAAGCCATAGGTTCAATAACCTTGTACCTGCTAAATGTTTGTAACAAAAGGGTAACCACAAGGGTTTGCCCGCACCTTTATTATCTAACGCAAAATAACAAGGAAATATCACCATGACTGACGACGAATTGAAACAACTGGTTGCCGGCTTGGCAATTGCCCAAAAAGAAAACGATAAAAAATTTAAAAAAATGACAAAAGAAACCAATAATCAACTCAAAGAATTGGGCAAACAAATCGGTGGCTTGGGTAAAAAGTTCGGCAGCTTTACCGAAGGACTCGCGCTGCCTTCTATGACCAAAATCCTGCGCGAGCGGTTTAAGATGGAAGTTATCAGCCCTAGTGTTCGGGTCAGTAAAAACGGTATTGATGCCGAGATTGATGTGTTGGCCTACGCCAACAGCGCCATCAATGAGGTGTATGTTGTAGAAGTCAAAAGCCATTTACGCGAAGAAGCAATTACCCAACTCGACAGTTTGATGGCAAATTTTAAAACGCTGTTTCCCGAACATAAGGACAAAAAACTCTACGGCATTATTGCAGCGGTGGATATAAGCGAAGCACTGAAAAAGCGGGTATTAGCGGCTGGGTTCTATATGGCCCGCATACAGGATGAGACCTTTAGTTTGGATGTGCCTGATGAGTTTCGAGCAAAGTGTTTTTAAAAAAGTCCGTGACTCTTAGTTATGCAACTTCGCGACTTGTGGAAACATCGATAGCTAGTAATATATCCAAACAGATTCCAGTTGCAGATTGCAAAACCTAAGGAATGAAAACTAAATAACTTGAACAGCTTGCCACCTATCACTTGGTTTAAATAGCACGTCATACCGGCATGGACTGTGCCGGTATCCACGACAAGGATGCAGGAGGTAGAGCACCAACAGTAGGCGATGCATGGAGCAATTGCCGAGAACACATGGATGTTATCTGTAAATCGGCTGTATGAGTTATTTAGTTTTCATCCCTAATTTAATGAAAAGCAACACTCAAAAATAAACATGTTCACATATAAAAGTTGAAGCAGATGAAACAACCAGATGAACTAACCCCCTTACAAAAAGCCTATGCGGCTATCCAGCAACTGCGCGGAAAAGTCGAGCGCCTAGAACAGGCTGGAAGCGAAGCCATCGCAATTATCGGCATGGGCTGCCGCACTCCCGGCGCTAACGACCCCGAATCTTTTTGGGAACTGATTCGCAATGGCCGGGACGCAATCCGTGAAATCCCGCTGGAACGCTGGGATGCCGCTGCCTATTACGACCCGGAGCCGGGCCGCCCCGGCAAGGCTTACACGCGTTATGGCGGATTTATTGAACAAGCGGACCAATTTGACGCAGCCTTTTTCGGTATTTCCGCGCGGGAAGCCGAAAGCATGGATCCGCAGCAACGCCTGCTGTTGGAAGTCGCCTGGGAAGCGCTGGAACACGCAGGCTTGGCGCCTTCCCGGCTGGTAGGCAGCGCCACCGGAGTGTTTGTCGGCGTCACAGCCAGCGATTACGGCCTACTCCAAGCGGAACGTGCGGATCAAGGCGAGGTGAATCCCTATTTCAATACCGGCACACCGTTAAATGCCTGCGCCGGCAGGCTGTCTTATGTGCTGGGCTTACAGGGGCCCTGCATGTCGATTGACACTGCCTGTTCTTCGTCGCTGTCCGCCATTCACTTGGCATGTACCGCGCTACGCGCAAAAGAGTGCAACCTGGTACTTAGCGGCGGCGTCAATCTCACGCTTGCGCCATTGTTAAATATCACCTTATCCGCCGCCGGGATGATGGCGCCGGACGGACGTTGCAAAACCTTCGACGATGCGGCCGATGGTTACGTCCGTGGCGAAGGCTGCGGCATCGTCGTACTCAAACGTTACTCCGATGCGGTGGCCGCAGGCGACCGGGTACTCGCATTGATTCGCGGCTCCGGGGTTAATCAAGACGGCGCCAGCAGCGGATTCACCGTACCCAACGGTGTGGCGCAACAAAAACTGATACGCCAAACCCTGGCCAAAGCGCAGCTTGCAGCGCACGAAATCGACTACATCGAAGCACACGGGACCGGCACCTCACTCGGCGATCCCATCGAGGCCCAAGCCCTGGGCGCCGCCCTAGGCCAGGCTCAAGGCCGGGAACGCCCGCTGCTGGTAGGCTCGGTAAAATCCAATATCGGTCATTTGGAATCGGCAGCCGGCGTCGTCGGCCTGATCAAGCTGGTACAAGCCCTCCGCCACGGCGAACTACCGCCGACCCTGCATATTAAGCAGCCTAATTTACACATCGACTGGAAAGAGCTGAATATACGCCCGATCACTGAGCTGACTCCATGGCCTAGGGGCGAAAAACGCCGTTTAGCCGGACTCAGTGCGTTCGGTGCGAGCGGCAGTAACGCCCATCTCATTCTCGAAGAAGCCCCGGCAACAAAAACACTTTACCCGGAACAAGACCGCCCGGTTCATGTACTGGCGCTATCAGCCAAAACCGAACCGGCGCTAAAAGCCTTGGCGGAATCCTACCAACGGTTTTTTGCCCAAGCGTCGCCGTCGCTGGCTGACGCTTGCTTCAGCGCCAACACCGGACGTAACCATTTCAAGCAGCGCATCGCCGTATGCGCCGAAGACTTGCCCCAGATGCAGGAACGACTTGCCGCTTTCGGCGCAAAACAACCCGCAGCAGGGCTTTTTGTCGGCGCTACGCCACCCGCTAAACCGCTACGACCGGTATTTCTGTTTAGCGGACAGGGTTCCGTTTATCCCGGCATGGGCCGCGACTTATACGCGCTCCATCCCGGTTTTCGCCAAGCTATGGATAGCTGTTCAGCAATCCTCGAACCGCTATTGGACAAACCGCTACTGTCCGTCCTTTATCCCGATGCTTACCTTGGCGAACAGGAAAGCTTACTTAATCAAGCCGACTACGCCCAACCCGCGCTGTTTTCACTGCAATACGCACTTGCCTGTCTATGGCGGTCTTTCGGTCTGGAACCCGCCGCCGTATTCGGCCACAGCATCGGCGAATACGCCGCAGCCTGCATCGCCGGTGTATTCAGCCTTGAAGACGGCCTGAAATTGGTCGCCGAACGCGGCCGACTGATGCAAACGTTAAGCGAGAACGGTGCAATGGCTGCGATTTTCGCCGATGAAGCGCAGGTGCAAAAAGCCATCGCTCCCTACCGACACGAACTCAGCATTGCTGCGATCAACGGCCCGCAGAACATAGTCATCTCCGGCCGTAGCGCCACGCTAAGCCAAGTGCTCGAACAATTTTGCGAAGCGGGCATCGAAACCTATCCATTGCAGGTAACCCATGCCTTCCATTCACCGTTAATGGAACCTATTCTGGACGATTTCGAACGCTTTGCCCGCCGAATCGATTTTCATACGCCGGAACTGCCCTTTATCTCCGACCTGACTGGACTGGCACTGGGTAAGGGAGAAGTTCCCGATGCCGGTTATTGGCGTCGTCATTGCCGTCAGCCGGTGCGATTTGCCGAAGGCTTAAACAGCTTAATCCTTCCCCCCAGCCCTCTACCAGAGGGAGAGGGGGGCAAAGTTGCAACAGCTTTTGGCCGAAATTTCGAACTATTCCTGGAAATAGGCCCCGGCCAAGTGCTAACCAATCTGGGTAAACGCCTGACCTCATCGGCAACCTGGCTGCCATCGCTACTGCAACAAAAAACCGACTGGTCCGTCGTATCCGCCAGCTTGGCCGAGGCTTACACCCAGGGTGCGGACATCGACTGGTCCGGCTTCGATGCGGCTTTTTCCCGCAACCGTATTTGTGTCCCCACTTATGCCTTTCAACGCAAATCTTATTGGATCGCCCCCAAGGAACCGACCATGACAAATCCACAACTAGCTACGTCGCAGCCCACTCAAGATGACCGCACAACCCGGCGCAAAGCAATCCTTGCCCGTCTACTCCAGCTCTTTTCCGGGCTGCTCCGAACAGCGCCTCCCGACATAGACGTCCACGCACAATTCCTGGAAATGGGCGCCGATTCGCTGGTATTGGTTGAGGGAGTGCGTATCGTCGAAGATAACTTTGGAATTAAACTCGAAATCCGCCAGTTTTTCGAAGAGATTACGACGATAAACGCGATTGCCGACTACTTGGCGGATCGAACGACTAGCCCGGCAATTGTAGTGCCGGAGCCTCAATCGGCGCCGCTACAGGCTGCGCCAACACCAAGCCCTGTAGGCCGGGATGAGTCGGTTCGAGCGATAGCGGGAACTGGGGTTTCCGGCAATAATCCCCAGCCGAATTCTGCACCAGTCTATCAACCAGCTGCGCTGCCGGTCGTAGGCATCACCGACGGCACGGCTTTACAACAAATCATCATCGCCCAGACCCAACTGATGGCCCAGCAACTGGCCTTATTGCAAGGTATGCCTGCTACAACCGAAACCGGCTGTGCCGCTGCCGGAGCCGCTATCCCTGCTCAACAGGAAGCACCCCGCCCGTCTCAGCCGCAAGTCATTACCCAACGCGTCAATACCACGCAAGCGCAACAGGGCTCGGAAGACCGCTCCTCGCCGCTACGCGCGCTGAATAATCCTATCGTACCCAGCGCCAACGGCTTGAGCCTGCAACAAAGCAGGCACCTGGCGGCACTAATCGAGCGTTACCAGAAAAAAACGCCAAAATCCAAAGAGCTGGCCCAAGCCTGCCGTTCAGGATTAGCCGACAGCCGGGCCAGCATCGGCTTTCGCTTTTCGACCAAAGAAATCCTTTATCCCATCACCGGCGTCGAATCTATGGGTTCCCGGCTGCGCGATATTGACGGCAACACCTACGTCGACCTGACCATGGGTTTTGGCGTACTGTTATTCGGCAGCCGTCCCGAATTTATGCAAGGCGTGCTGGAAACCGAAATCCAGCACGGCTTCCAGCTCGGCCCGCGCTCCGAACACATGCGCGAAATCACCGAGCTGTTCACCGAAATGACCGGCCACCAGCGCGTTGCCTTCACCAACTCCGGTACTGAAGCGATCATGATCGCCTTGCGCCTGGCCCGCACCACCACAGGTCGGCATAAAATCGTAATCTTCGAAGGCTCTTACCACGGCCATTCCGACGGCACCTTAGCCAAAACCATCCGCGTTAACGGAGAGCTTCGCTCCGAACCGGTGTCGCCCGGCGTTCCGCCGAATCTGGCCAAAGATATTCTGGTACTCGAATACGGCACCCAGGAAACCCTGGACATCATCCGCGAACACGCCCACGAGTTGGCCGCTGTGCTGGTAGAACCGGTGCAAAGCCGACGCCTGGATTTCCAACCGGTCGAGTTCCTACGCGCATTGCGCAGCCTGACCGAGGAAACCGGCACCGCCCTGATTTTCGACGAAATGATCAGCGGTTTCCGCGCCCATCCCGCCGGTGTGCAGGGTCTGTTCGGCATCAAAGCCGACATCGCCGCCTACGGCAAAATCATCGGCGGCGGAATGCCCATCGGCGCGGTTGCCGGAGATGCGCGCTTCCTCGACGGCATCGACGGCGGTACATGGCAATACGGCGATGCATCTTACCCAAGCGCCACGCGCACTTATTTCGGCGGCACTTTCTGCCAGCATCCTTTTTCTATGGCCGCCTGTCTGGCCGCGCTCCGCCATCTCAAAGCGGAAGGACCGGCGCTGCAAGAGCGCCTCAACCAACGCACCGCCGCCTTAGCCAAGACCCTCAACGACTATTTCGAAGCAGAGGAATTGGCGATCCGGGTTTGCCATTTTGCCTCGACTTTCCACTTCAAGTTCCCCGGCAACCTGGAGATGTTTTATTACCACTTGTTGGAAAAAGGCGTCTACATCTGGGAATGGCGAGCCTGTTTCCTGTCTACCGCCCATACCGAAGACGACATCGATTTGGTCGTTAAGGCGGTCAAAGAAAGCGTTGAAGAATTACGCCAAGGCGGCTTCTTCCCTGAACGCAGTCAAGCCTCGGCAACAAGCAACGTCGCCATTCCCTCAACCAAAAATTCAGTAGACGCCACAGACCGAACCTGGTTCCGGCACCATTCCAAACTGAGCCACCGCGAAACTGCTTTCACGGCAAAGGCGGCAGCGAGCAATCGCGGACTAGGTTTTGGCTTGTTCTATTTCGGTAATTACGATGCCGCATTTTCCACCGGCAAATACGATCTGCTGCTGGAAGGCGCGCGTTATGCGGACCGAGAAGGCTTTCGCGCGGTGTGGATTCCCGAACGGCACTTCAGCGAATTCGGCGGCTTTTCGCCTAATCCTTCGGTGCTGGCCGCCGCCTTGGCTAGAGAAACCCAGCATGTGCAATTGCGTGCAGGCAGCGTGGTGTTGCCTCTGCATAACCCAATCCGGGTCGCCGAAGAGTGGGCGCTGGTGGACAACCTATCCAACGGTCGCGTCGGCATCGGTTTTGCTTCGGGCTGGCATCCCAACGACTTCGTATTCGCGCCCGATTCCTACGGAAAACACCGAGAGTTAACCTTCGAAGGCATCGACACCATCCGCCACTTGTGGGGCGGGAACAGCATCACCCTACGCGGCGGCAACGACAGCAACGTGGAGCTGAATATTTATCCTAGGCCGAAACAAGCCACACTGCCCGCCTGGCTAACTATCGTCAACAATCCCGACACCTACCGGAAAGCCGGTGAAATGGGCCTGGGCGTGCTGACCAACCTGATGGGCCAGTCGATGGAAGACTTGGCAGACAATATTGCCATCTACCGGCAAGCCTTGGCTGAACATGGACACGCCCCGGACGCAGGCAATGTCACGGTCTTGATCCATACCTACCTATGCGCCGACGCCGAGCAAGCCATACACGAAGCGCGCCAGCCGATGTGCGACTATCTTCTGTCCAGCATCGAACTATTTCAAAAGATGGCTCAAGATGTGGGGCCGTCCTCGGATTTAGAGCGAGTAAGCCCGGAGGACAAAGCCTACATCGTCGGCAAGGCCTATGAAAAATATGTCGCAACCAGCGCCTTAATCGGCTCACCGGAAAGCTGCGCGCCGATTGTGGAACGCCTGATCAGCATCGGCGTCGATGAACTAGCCTGCTTTGTCGACTTCGGCGTCGCACCGGCGTCGGTCATCGCCAACCTGCCGCAAATCAGTCGGCTCAAGGAAAAATACACCGTGACCGATTCCGGCGACGACGCAGGTTTTCCTTTGAGTGAAGCACAAAAACAATTGTGGGTTCTGGCCCAGCTCGACGAAGACGGTAATCGCTCCTACAACGACCCGGCGGCGCTTTTGTTGCAAGGACCGCTGAATCAGGAGGCATTGAGATTCGCGTTGGAGCAGGCGATTGCCCGCCACGAATCCTTGCGCACCCATCTCGACGCCTCAGGCGAGCGGCAATGGGTCCAACCGGCCCAAGCGGTAAATTTGCCCTGTATTGATTTATCGGGCGAGGAAAATCCCGAAACCGCGCTCCAACACTGGCTGTTGGAGAAAACCCGGCAGTTATTCGACTTTACTCAGGGACCGCTGTTCTACGCCACCCTGCTCAAACTCGGCGCCGAACGCCATCTGCTGGCGCTGTCGGCGCATCACATCATCGGCGACGGCCCCTCCATGGGCACGGTGCTTAATGAAATTATGGCCTTGTACGAAGCCGCTTACCGTGGCGAGGCCGCCAAACTGGCTACGCCGATTCAATATCGCGACTTCGTCCGCTGGCAACAAACGCAGATGGACAGCGCAGCGATGGCGGCTCACGAGGCCTATTGGCTGCAACAATTCGCCAATCCCATTCCCGCCCTGGATTTGCCGGGCGACTACCAGCGTCCCTCGATCAAAACCTATAACGGCGCCAGGGCATGGTCCGAAATCGAACCCGGTCTGCTGCAAGCCCTAAAAAATCTGGGCGGCAAGCATGGCAGCACCTTATACATGGTGTTACTGGCGGTGTACTCGGTGCTGCTGCACCGGCTCAGCGGCCAAGATCGGCTGGTGATCGGTGCACCCTACACCGGGCGAGGCCTGGAAGGCGGCAATGCGCTGGTCGGCTACTGCGTACACCTGCTGCCTATCGTCAGCGAGATTGACGAGACCGAGCGTTTCGACCAGCACCTGCACCACATCCGCAATACCCTGCTGAATGCTTACCAGCACCAGGATTATCCGTTTGCCCGACTGCTCGACAAACTCAATCTTAAGCGCGACAACAGCCGCTCACCCTTGCTCAGTACCATTTTTAACCTTGAACGCCAGCCGGATATGCACGAAGCCGCAGGTTTACAGGTACAGGTTTATCCGCAACCGGTCACTTACACCCGCGTCGACCTGACCCTGACCGCGAACCTGCGCGATGACAGAGTGCTGCTGGAATGCGATTACAACACCGACCTTTTCGAGGCGGCGACGATTCAACGCCTGCTCGGCCAGTATCAAACCCTGCTTGAAGCAGTAGTCAGTCAGCCGGAACAAAGTTTGAACCGTCTGCCGCTATTAAGCGAGTCGGAACGGCTGATGCAAATCCTGCAATGGAACAAAACCGAAGCGGCAGCCCAACCGACTTGTTTTCACACCTTGTGGGAAGCTCAGGTAGCAGAGCACCCGGACCGCATCGCGTTGGTAGAGGAAGGCCCGGAAGGCAGGACCTTTACCTACGACGACCTTAACCGGCGCGCTAACCGTCTGGCCCGCTACCTACGCCGTCTGGGCGTCGGCCCGGACCAACGGCTAGGCATTTGTCTGGACCGTTCCTGGCAACTGCTGGTCGCGCTGTTGGCGAGCCTCAAGTCCGGCGGCGCTTACGTGCCTATGGACCCAAGCTATCCGGTCGCTAGGCTGGCCTTGTTGCAAAGCGACGCTCAAGTTGCGGTATTGCTGACCCAGAAATACCTGCTGGATAGGCTGACCGGACTGCCCGCTCAGGTCTGTTGCCTGGATCAGGACAGCGACGCCATCAATCGTGAAGCGGACAGCAATCTCGCCCTTAACGTGGCTCCCACTAACCTGGCCTACGTCATCTACACCTCGGGTTCCACCGGCAAACCCAAAGGTGCGATGATTTCCCATCAAGGCTTGACCAACTACCTGCAATGGGCGGTGCACGCCTACGACGTAGCACAAGGAGACGGCGCTCCGGTGCTGGGTTCTATCGGCTTCGACGCGACCATAACCAGCCTGTTCGTGCCGTTGCTGGCCGGACGCCGGGTGGTCTTGCTGCCGGACGGCGAGGAATTCGAAGCCATGGCCGCGTTGCACCGTTCGCCGTACCGATTTAGCTTTATCAAGCTGACACCGGCCCACTTGGAAATACTGAATACCCTACGCGCAGGCGACCCATCCGCCGATGCCCATCTGACCCGTTACTTGGTTCTGGGCGGCGAAGCGTTGCCGGGAGCCGCACTCGATCCCTGGTTCAGGCACACCGATACCTTGGCGGTCAATGAATACGGCCCGACCGAAACCGTCGTCGGCTGCTGCACCTTTGAAGCCAATAGTCCCATCGCCGGTTCAGTGCCCATTGGCCGCCCGATTCGCGGCACCCGTCTGTATGTACTGGACCGAGACCTGCAAGCGGTTCCGCCGGGCGTTCCCGGCGAACTCTACATCGGCGGGACCGGATTGGCCCGCGGTTATCTCGACAGGCCGGGCCAGACTGCGGCGTCCTTCGTACCCGATCCCTTTAGCAGCGATGTCGACGAACCGGGCGCCCGCTTGTACAAAACCGGCGACCGCGCCCGCTACTTGGCCGACGGCACACTGATATTCCTCGGACGCATCGATCATCAAATCAAGCTGCACGGCTATCGTATCGAACTGGGGGAAATCGAAGCCGTCCTGGCAGACCGGCCCGGCGTGCGCGAAGCCGTGGTGTTACTACGCGAAGATCAACCCGGCAACCCACGGCTGGTCGCCTATGTGAGTCCGGCCCAGGATCATCCGCTGGATACCGACCGCTTACACCGAGAACTCAAGCTGTTGCTGCCTGACTATATGGTTCCATCGCTTATCATCGCGCTGACAGACATGCCGCTGACCAGTCACGGCAAAGTCGATCGCGAGGCCCTGCCCGCCCCCGATCAATCACGCAGCGATCAGGTCGGCGACTACACGCCGCCCGGCAACGACATTGAGCACCAAATCGCCGCCGTCTGGCAGGATGTTCTCGGCTTGGACAAAGTAGGCATTCGCGACAATTTTTTCGATATAGGCGGAAACTCCCTGCTGATACTACAAGCCTATAAAAAACTGCAAGCGCTGTTGCCTAACGATTGCCTGGTCATCGAGTTATTTAAATACCCGACAATCAGCGCCTTAGCTGCTTTTCTGAGCAGCGACACGGCAGCGATTCAGCCCGATTACGCAGACATTAAAGACCGCGCCAGTCGGCAAAAAGCCGCCATCGGCAACCAAGCCCGTCGGCGCAAAACCCCTCATGTAAAGGTATAGGAAATAGTTGCTATGAGTCACGAAGAAATACGCGAAGACCAAGAAAATATCGCCATCGTCGGCATCGCCGTGCGCATGCCCGGCGCACCTAACCTGGAAGCCTTTTGGCAAAACCTGCGCGACGGCGTCGAAGCGGTTTCGCTATTCTCCGAAGAAGAGATGCTGGCTTCGGGCCTGGATTTGGAGACCATCCGCCACCCGCTGTTCGTCCCGGCCAAAGCGATTTTGGACGATGTGGACATGTTCGATGCGTCGTTCTTCGGCATTTCCCCACGGGAAGCCGAACTGATGGACCCGCAGCACCGCTTGCTGATGGAATCGGCCTGGGAAGTCTTGGAACATGCCGGTTACGATTCGGAAACCTACGAAGGCCGCATTGCGGTGTTTACCAGCGCGGGCATGAACACTTACCTGCCCTTCAATATCCTGTCCAATCCCGGATTGCTGGAACAGGTCGGCGGTTTCCAGCTGTCCATTTATAACGATAAAGACTTCGTCCCCAGCCGGATTGCCTACAGCATGGATCTCAAGGGGCCTGCGGTCGACATCGGCACCGCCTGCTCCTCATCGTTGGTCAGCGTACATTTCGCCTGCCAGCACCTGATCACCTATCAATCCGATATGACCCTGGTCGGCGGCATCACCATACATTTGCCGCAAAAAATGGGACATTTATACGAAGAAGGCACGGCCTATTCTCCCGACAGCCACTGCCGTCCTTTCGACGCCAGCCCCAGCGGCTTGATCGACGGCAATGGCGTTGCTACGGTAGTCCTCAAGCGGCTCAGCGACGCGCTGGACGATGGCGACCGGATTTATGCGGTCATCAAGGGCACCGCTATTAATAACGACGGCGCATCGAAGGTCGGCTATTCCGCGCCCAGCATCACCGGTCAGGCCGAGGTCATCGTCGAAGCGCAAGCCATCGCGGGAGTCAGTCCCGAAACCATCAGTTATGTCGAAACCCACGGCACGGCGACGCCGTTGGGAGACCCGATTGAAGTGGCCGCCCTCACCCAGGCTTTTCGCGCAGGCACCGACAAAAAAGGCTACTGCGGGATAGGCTCGGTCAAATCCAATATCGGCCATGTCGATAAGGCCGCAGGGCTGGCAGGCCTGATCAAAACCACGCTGGCGCTTAACCACGGCATGATTCCGCCCAACCTGCATTTTAAACAGCCTAACCCCAAGCTGAACCTGCCGGACAGCCCTTTTTACGTGGTAGACCGCCTGCAACCCTGGCCGCGCAATCCGCAAGCGCCGCGCCGTGCAGGCATCAGCTCGTTTGGGGTGGGCGGGACCAATGCCCACGCCATCATCGAAGAAGCCCCGCTGCCGGAACCCGGTTCGCCGTCACGCCCGGTACAGATCGTCGTGATTTCCGCAAAAACCGAAGCCGCCCTGTCGGCCGCCGCAGAAAATCTGGCGACCTTCATGGAACGGGAAGCCCATATAAACCTGGCCGATGCCTGCCATACCCTGCAAAAAGGACGCCGGGCATTTGCCCACCGGCTGGCCTTTACCTGCACAACAGCGACAGAAGCGGTAAATGCGCTACGGACTTCCTCTCACTCCCACATCGATAGCCAAACCGATCGCGGCTTGGTATTCATGTTCCCCGGCCAAGGCAGTCAATATCCCGGCATGGGAGAGGAACTCTACCGGCACGAAGCGGTGTTCCAAAAACAGGTGGATCTATGCGCAAAAATCCTGGCGCCGGAATTGGGCGTGGATATCCGCACTCTGCTGTTTCCGGCTGAGAATGCAAGCGAAGCAGTGGCTGAGCAATTAAAACAAACCGCGCTGGCGCAACCGGCGTTGTTTACTATCGAATACGCGCTGGCCCAATTATGGCTAAGCTGGGGCTTACAGCCGCGCGCCATGATCGGGCACAGCCTCGGCGAGTACGTCGCCGCCTGCCTGGCCGGAGTGCTGTCGCTGCAAGACGCCCTAACGCTGGTCGCCACCCGCAGCCGACTGATGCAGTCCATGCCGGTCGGCGCTATGCTGGCCGTTGCTATGGACGAACCGACACTGCTCGCACTATTGGACGAAATAGCGCTGCCTCTCGATCTTGCCGCAGTAAACGGTCCCGAGCTATGCGTGGTTTCAGGCCCGCTAGCGGCGATTGATGCGCTGCAACAACAACTCAGCGAGCTGGGCTTGGCCCCCAGATTGCTGCACACCTCTCATGCCTTCCATTCGGCGATGATGGAACCTGTCCTCGCGCCATTCGCGGCCTTGCTCCGGCGCATTGAATTCAAGCCGCCGCAAATCCCCTATATCTCCAACCTGACCGGAACCTGGATCAACGAAGCGGAAGCCACCAACCCTGACTATTGGCTCCAACACCTGCGCCATACGGTGCGCTTTGGCTCAGGACTCGAACATTTGCTGGAGGCAGGCGAATCGACCTTGCTGCTGGAAGTCGGACCGGGACGAACCCTAAGCGGTCTGGCGGGCCTTATCAAATCAACGCAAACACCGCCTTTATGTCTATCCAGCCTGCCTCAGGCCCAGGAAAATCGCGGAGCGCAAAGTTTCCTACTGCGCAGTTTGGCCGATGCTTGGCTGGCCGGTATCGGCATTGATTGGAGCGGTTTCTACCGATATGAGCGGCGCTTGCGTGTGCCGCTGCCGACCTACCCTTTTCAGCGTCGCCGCTATTGGATAGAGCCGGGCAAACCGGCCGCAGCAAAAACGGCAACAGGCGCTCGGCAAGCCAACCCAATCGACTGGTTTTACCTCCCCTCATGGACAACCACCCTCCCCCCGACACCGCAACCGGCGGCAGAATCGGCTCCGGCATGGCTGGTATTTACCGATGAACTCGGCTTAGCCGACATACTGGCTACGGAACTGGAGCATAGCGGTCGCGCCGTGCTCAAAGTACGCCCCGGCCCCAACTTTGCACAGCAACATGATCGTATATATAGCGTAAACCCGGCTCAACCTGCCGACTTCGATGCGCTGTTGGAAGCGCTACGAGAACAAAATGCGCTGCCGCAACAAATCGTCTATTTATCGGCATTCAGCAATAGCGAGCACGCCGCAAAAGATTTAAACCGCTACTGTGACGGCCTACTGGCCCTAATCCAGGCGCTGGGCCGACAAGTACACGGTCAGTCTGTCGAACTCAGCGTAATTGGCAACAACATGCAGGATGTCGGCGGAGACCAGCCTATCGATCCAAGCAAAGCGGCGCTACTCGGGCTACTGCGCACCTTGCCCTGGGAATATCCCAAGCTCATCAGCCGCGCTATTGACATCGCGATACCGACAACGGAACGGCAACTGCACAGCCTCGCCTCCCGCTTGACTCACGAGTTGAGCGTACCGGCGCAAGAGCCGCTGGTTATCCTGCGCAGCAACTACCGTTGGATTCCCAGCTTGGAAGCCGTGCGTCCGGCTAACCCGCGCGAAGCGGCCTCGTGCCTGCTTCGCAACGGCGGAGTGTATGTAATTACCGGCGGCCTGGACGGCATCGGGCTATTGTTTGCCCGGCAAGTGGCGACAATGGTTCAAGCCAAACTGGTATTGACCACCACAAACCTGCTGGAATCCGCCTCAGATACCCATGTCGATCAACAACTTCAAGAGCTGGAGACGCTGGGTTGCGAAGTGCTGCCAATCCAACTTGCTCACTACGATAGCCATCACCTCAACACCGTATTGAACCACGCAGAAAACCGCTTCGGCCATATTGACGGCGTGATTCATGCCGCCGACATGAGTAATCCGCGCCTGTTCGGCCTGATGCAGGATCTTCCAAAGAGCGAGCGGGACACATACTGGCAAGCGCAACAACAAAGCCTTCACGCCCTTGAACAGTGTCTTGAACAACGCAATATCGAATTTTGCCTGCTGATGTCCTCGTTGGCAGCAGAAGTCGGCGGCATAGGCCAAGCCGCCCATGCTACCGCCTGCGTCTATATGGAAGCGTTTGCCCTGCAACACAATCAAACCGGCGCATATCCCTGGATCGTCGTACACTGGGACGTATGGCAGGAAGAAGGCGAACAGTCCGGTATAAACTCAGCCCTGGCCGAAATCGCAATGAGCCCAAAAGAAGGCGCCAACGCCTTCCAACGCCTGATGGCTTTGGGCGAAGCAACCTGCATCATCATTGCCACCAGCGATCCTCGATTCCGCAGGAAGGCGCTTAGCCGGTCACAGGAAGACCAAATCGACACGCCTGCTGTCGGCAGACGCCACGAACGCCCCGACCTGTCCAACCCTTACGAAGCGCCCCGCAACGAGGACGAAGCCATTCTGGCGGAATTGTGGCAGGAATTTTTGGGCATCGACAAAATCGGTATTCACGATAATTTTTTCGACCTGGGCGGTCATTCCCTGCTCGCCACACAACTGGTAACGCGGCTTCAGCAGTCCTTCAAAGTAGGCGTGGAGCTGGTACTGTTTTTTACCGCGCCGACCATTGCCGAATTAAGCGAAGCGTTGCTGCAAAAACAGCTAGAACAAAGCGGCGAAGAGCAATTAGCGCAATGGTTAGACAAACTGGAACATATCTCGGAAGAAGAAGCCCAAGCCCTATTGGAAAGCGGCAGCCTACCTGCGGAATTGCTTAGTGCGTTGGGGTTTGGCGATGATGGAAAATGAAGCCCCCTTTTTGCACTAACTCCCAAGCTGGAGCTCCCGTTGTTATAAATACCAAAATGACCCGGTTATTTTAAATATTTCAACGTACGAGCCATTTCAAAGATCACCCAGCGCAGTTAGATTTCGAAATGGGCCGCGATGCGCCCCTACCGGGCTTTTCCGGTTGTGGCTCTGTCGTATTTAACGGCATGGGTGTCGCCTTGATAAATAAATAGTCTTAATTAACAAGGGTTAATTTAAACAAAATAGGATTATACGACACTCTAGCCGACTTTGATTCAGCAAGCCGAGTTTAGTTTTTGAAATCTGTCGCTTTTATTTGTGCTGCTTGTCGCGTTGTGTTATAAAAGCAACTGAATTTACAAGATTTTTTTTGAATTAAAAATTTATTGTACGACATAGAAGATGGGGAAACCCGACAGAGTTGTCGTATACATTACGTTAGGCATTCTGGAATGAATGTGTTGGCTTTGGCTTGCTTTCATCAGCCTCGGTGGTTACGGTAAGGTTTCGTTTGTGAGCGGTTCTGCTATTGTCAGCCATGCGTTTGCGTCATGCACGGGGCAAGCCGCGAGTCCTGTGTTGGTTTAGCCTACAGTGCGTTGTCCAGGCTTTTTGTCCAAGGTGGTTTGGCTTTTTCATCGGGATTCTTGGCCTAACATGGCGCTCAAAGGGACGTGCCGCCTCATGGCGGTTTTAAAGTTTTGTAATTTATCAAGCTTTGGGGTTTCGTTTAGCGTCCGTGAGCGGCACGCCCCTTAGCTCTACGTTAGGCTCATAAGGAGACAACATTGAAACGACAGCTAGCAATTTTTCTTGTGGCATTAATGCCTTTCTCAGTGTTCGCAGAAACAAATACGGGGAAAGTTAAGGTCTTGATGGAGGTACTCGGACTCCTTGATATGTGGAGTACCCAAATTGCATCAGGGAAAGTCCAAAGTGAAAAAATGGGGCAGCAAACCCTAGATCAAATGATGTCACAATTGAATCCAAACGAAGAGTTCAAAAAACGATTCTCCGATGCATATAAAAGCTACATGAAAAAAGTAGTGGCACCTTGGTCTCCTCAGGAAATAGTGGAAGTGTGGGCTAAGTATTATGGCCCGAATTTTACTGAAGAAGAATTGGACAAACTGATTGAGTTTTATACATCTGAACTTGGCAAAAAAGATGTTGCTGCTACAAAGCTAACAATGGTTCAGTTCACTGAACATTTCCAAAAGGAAGTACAGCCAATTTACGCGAAGGCAACCAAGGAATATATTGAAGAGCTTAAAATTGTTGCATCCGAATGCAAGTGTAGTAAGAAAAAATCAATAACAACCAGTAAGAAATAAGCAATTCGGTCTATTTTGATCGCCGAGTTGCTGTTTGGCCTAACAAGCCAGTCAAAGGGACGCGCCGCCCGTTGGCGATTTTGAAGTCCGGTTTTTTATCAAGGTTCGGCGGCTTCGTTTAAGTCCTGCGAGCGGTGCGCCCCTTACCGTAACGTTAGACATTAGCCCATGCTCGTATTCGATTTAATCAGAATTTTGAACCCAACAGTTACACCAGAAGAATCAAAAATACATCTTGCAACATGGAATGGTAAGGAAAATCCAATAGATGTTTATCTTGCTGGTGAATTTGATGAATGGCAACGTTGGCAATCACGAAAAAATTTCGAGCGAAAATTTGTAGTTTCATTAATAAGTCTCCCAGGTTCTAATCGCTGGCTTTTTGCTGGCGTCTATATTTCTGTAACACCAAAGTGGCATGAAGAGTATGAATATTGGTACTATGAATTAATTGAAGATCAAATGTGTTCAGAAATGAACGGTCGAATAGTTGTGTCTTTTTCTCGTCCTGGTCGGCAGTCATACCTTAAGGCCGACAAATGGTTAAATAATTTGATGTTAAGTGAAATTTTCTCTGAGCGTATTTCAATTAGTGAATTTCCTGGCTTCAAAGCTGTAAACCTCACTAAAGCAGAGCTTGACTTAATATTTAAACAATCATTGGAATCTTGGCGAGCTGCATTATCAAATGTTGCTGGCGTATACTTAATTTCTGACACGGCCACTGGTCAGCTTTATGTTGGTAGTGCGTCTGGTGAAGGTGGCATTTGGCAACGGTGGGAAAGCTATGTATCAAATGGACACGGCGGAAACATAGAGCTACGAAAACTATTAAATAATTCAGGCCCTGAAAGAGCAAAACACTTTCGCTACTCTATCTTGGAAATAGCCGATACACATGCCAGCATAGAAGATATTTTACGTAGGGAGTCACACTGGAAAAGCATACTTCTTTCACGGAAACATGGTCTTAATGCAAATTAAAGTTAATTAAAGTGGTTTCATCCATCAGTCTAACAAGTCGGTCAAAGGGACGCGCCGCCCGTTGGCGATTTTGAAGTTTGGTTTTTTATCAAGGTTCGGTGGCTTCGTTTAGCTTCCGCTAGCGGCGCGCCCCTTACCGTAACGTTAGGCAATTCTTTTGGAGACAATGATGGCAGAATCTATTGAAGTTACTGAACGTTATTGGTCGGTCTGTTGGAAATGGATATTTTCCATACCCTTATCACGAAGTAGAACAGTAATGAAGTCGAATGTCCCTCAGCCATAGGAAAAAATAACAATGAAAAATCATAAATCTCTTTTGATAGCTATAACGGTGTTTTTACCTATTTTTGGATGTGCAACGACTACGAACACAACTGGATGTGAAACATCTGCGAAATCCACGGGATCTGTAAAATCTGCAAATACCGATATATGGCCAATGGATACAAAAATAATAACAGTAAGAGCTGCTTGGAATTTTGGATATACTAATAAGCAATATCAAGGTTACGGATACTCTGAGGCCGAAGCATTGGAATCGGCACGACAAAGATGTTATGACGATCAAAATTTAGATGACTTGAAAAAATATTGTGGTAACAAGCCAACTAGTGTTATTTATGGTGAAACACAAAGTTGTGGTGACCATCAGACTGATTGGATTACAGCTGGTAACGCTGTTGGAAACCCATGTCCAGCAGGCTGTTCCAGAGGAAAGCAAAAAGACTCTGAAACACGGATAGTTGATCTAGGTAAAATCCAGACAAGATATATATTCGAATGCTGGAGACCGTAAAAGAACACGGTAAAGCACAATCCGTATGGAGGGCAATAGCCGGTTCGTATTATGCTTACATGCTTGCGTGCCTAACATGGCGCTCAACCGGAGCGCGGTCATAATGCGGTTTTATTTTTCAGTTTTCCGGGCCGCGCCCGGTTAGCTTTACGTTAGGCTCAATCCATAATAAGGGGAAAACAGTGCGTATTTTTCATTCATTTTTACTTTCTTTTGCAATCTCTTCGCTCACAGCTTGTGCGGCATTTTCACCAAACGAGATAGCCAATCCGAGCAAACTTACTGTTGATCAAGCTATGGAGTCAATCGGCCTGGGCTTTCAAAAAATGAAAACAGCACTTGACGGAAATAAGCTGGGGCTTTGGCCGTGTAAGGTTACAACCACTTTAAATGTCACCGCTAATGCAGATCAAGGTGGCAAACTTGTACTCGATACTACAATAAAACCACCCGCAGATGTTGTAACCGCCGAAATCAAGGGACATGCAGAGCAAACAAACAATTCGTCTGCTACCCGTGGCAACACCATTAATATTGAGCTTTATAGCGCTGCATGTATTCCAAAAGACACTCTTGGTTATGATAAACCTGAGAAAGTTCAAGGCGTAGTTGATGCCTTAGAATCATCGATGAATAAAGCGCCATTGCTCGTGCAATAACAACGTCTAAGGTGGATTAATCAAAGCAATCCACCCATTAGCTTTTATAGGTAGCAGCCTGCGTATTGCGCCGTATGTTTATTTAACAACACCCAAGCCTAACATGGCGCTCAACCGGAGCGCGGTTATAATGCGGTTTTGTTTTTTCAGCTTTCTGGGCCGCGCCCGGTTAGCTCTACGTTAGAGTCCCCCATCAACACTGATCGCTATGCATATGGATAGTCTAAGCCCACAAACTGTTTCGCTTGAATCCGAAACGCATACGACTGTTCGCGTACTGGTTGGACAACCAGCTTGGGAAGCATCTGATTGGGATCAACCAAACCAGCTCTATGGTCTGGCAAACATAGATCGTGCAACGGCGTGGCTAAACAGCTTCCTGGAAAAAGCACGAGAAACAAAATGCAACATCGTTGTTCTTCCAGAGCTTTCGGTACCTGAATCACTGATACCAATAATCGTGGCCTGGAGTAGTCAGACAAACGCCCTCGTCATCGGTGGAAGTCATTACGTTCAAACATCATCTGGCTATATTTCGCGCTCACCAATCATTTCGTCTGGGAAGCAACACTACGTCGAGAAAATACATCCCGCACCGGCGGAAGTCTCCCCACAGAAGGGCGATGGTCTAATTTCGGGCAAGATAGTCACGAAATTCACCAACACACCAATCGGAACATTCGGAGTATTGATTTGCTCCGATTACCTGAAAGACGACGTTAAGAGCCTCCTCCCCTTGGGCGAGTTGGATGCGCTGTTTGTAATTTCCTTTCAGAGAGATTCCCGCAAGTACTACAAGCGAATTGACATTGATGTTGAAGACCATGCCCACGGGGTTTACGTTTTCTACGCAAACAACGTTCTTGAGGGTGGTGCAGACGGACGATCAGCGCTCTTTGGATTGACGGATATGCTCTACACAGACCAACTCGCCAGCCAACTTGGCACCCCCGAGATGGTACCGCAGCCACTAGTCAACTTAGGGCCTAAAGACGATTTCTTCATCGTCGACGTTGACACGATAAATCGAAGGCCGGCAACACCGAGAACTGTAGATACTCGGCCCAATGTTGTTCTTGTTGAACGAGGGGCATGCTTTGCGCAGCTTCCCAAGGGCGTCATTAGAAATAGCTTTGTGCCGCCCGATTTTCTTGGTAGCCAAATGCAATCAACAGAGGATCGGATTCAAGCGCATTGCCGAAAGCAAATTGCAAAGCATGGACTAAATGATGAGGAGTGGGTCAAGGCTCTCTCATCTATGTACTTCCTCGTCGCGCTAGCCCATGATCTACGCCTTACGGATACTGATGAATATGGGCTGTTGCTTGATAATTTCTTGTCTCACTTCCGCTTCAAGCACAATGACACGATTGATCTCCTTGATGACAAAGTGTTAGTAACGCCTGAAGAGAATCAGCACATCAGAGTAGCAATGGAAGAAGAAGATAGAAGCGATCCGTATTTCACCGCAACTCAGAAGACGCGAGCAAGCAGCGTAAATATGGCGCTTATGCATAGAAACTACCTGTATGGCGTAGCACTAGGAATTGCGTCCAGACATAACTCCAGACTTATGCGCACCATTCGTGACTCAACAATTCAGCACCTGATCTACGGGCGAAATCCGACAACAACCGACTCAGCCGGGGGCTGGCATCCATACCGTGTTCCTTGGGTTACTGCGCGTATTCTTGTCAGCCTTGGATTGGCTGACCTAAGCGATAGACCTGATGTGACAGGCATCGACGAAGTTATCGACTCTGGATTGAAATCGCTCGTCACAAGACTCGACCCAGAAGGGTTTTGGCGAAGTGGCGTCGGCCTTTGGGTTTCCAATTGGGAATGTACCGCTCTGTGCCTAGAGGCATTCCTAATTTCGGATCGGCGCAAAACCTATCGTCCAATTATCGATGCAGTTGTTGGTCACGTTCTTGCAAGAAGAGATGAGTGGCTTTCGAATGATCCAAACTTTCTGTCCGAAGAATCCGCGAATGAGTCACTAGCCTCTGCACTGGTTGCGTCGGTAGTGTTACGTCTAGGTCGATCTTATACGCTTTCGGAAACGCTTGTGCCGCTCAATATCAGGAACGACCTTCTTGGATATTTGCAAAACTGCCTTGAGGAAATTGAAGGTCATCATCGACTTTCCCCCCGACAATTCTGCACCGTACCTCAATTGATCGCGTACTGTGCCTCGGCAACGAAGGACTAATCGAGTATGTGGGACTCACGTTTAGTAGAATATTGGCGCTCATATGTTCCTCCGTGCAGACCCAGCAGGTTTGAACTCGATCTTTGCAAGAGTGAGCTTCACAAGATCAGAGAAGCGGTCGGCGATCGTGCACCAAGGCTATTGGTATTGGGATCAACAAATGAGTATCGTGATCTTGGATTCGAGGAACGATGCGAAATTGTTGTTGCCGACAATAGCAAGGCGTTTCACGAAGCCATTTCAGAAGACAGGCGCTACAAGAATTCGCACGAAATCGTTTATGTCGTTGCCTGGGAGGACATGAACTTTGATTGTGAGTTCGACATGGTCGTTGGCGATCTTGTTGTTGGAAACGTCGCCCCTGAGCGAGTTGCTGATTTTGTAGATAACGTTCACAAGAGCCTTCGCCCTAGCGGCACATTTATCACCAAGAGTTTCTTTTTTGATCAGTCTCGGCAAGGGCCGCTCCTAGCTGCCTTCCATAGGTTCGAGAACTGCTTCAGGCACGAAGACCCGTTTCCATACTTGGCCTATCAGCTAACTTTGGCCGCCATGGATCCGAAGACTCATATGCTGGAATTCGGGGAAATGTTTAAGTTGGTTCGACAAGCCCATGAGGATGGTGTCGTATCGACCAAGACCTACGAGCGATATCTTGAACTCGGTTGGCACAAAGGGGGAAAGATTCAGTTCCACGTAATGCCGATTCAGCATTGGGAAGACCTACTTAACCGATTCTTCTCTAGCTATACGATTTCTTACGCACCTTATGCTTGGGCACACGACTACCCGATTTACTGCGCTTACAAGAGACATCCGGCTTAACTTTTTCCTCTGAGGTAATGAAATATGAGCAATACAACATTTGTTTTTCACGGTTCCTTTGGCTCCCCCTATGAGAACTGGTTTCCTTGGTTACATGGAGTTCTAGCGTCTCGCGGTGACACGTGCTTTGCCCCTCCCTTTCCGACACCGGTAGGTCAGACATTTGAATCCTGGGCGCGCATTGTAGATGCATACCGCAATAATGGCTTGCTAAACGAAGAATCTACTCTTGTCACGCATAGTTCCTCCGCTGTTTTTGCAGTCAAGTATCTTACGTCCCGACAAGTCGGAATTAGCAAGCTCATCACCGTATCGGGATTCAACCAGTTCTTTTCCGGAAATGAGGACTTCGACAGAATCAATTCAGAATTCTTTGTCACCGAACAGGATCTCAAAGCTACGAACAAGTATTGCAAAAAGGCAGTTAGCTTTTTATCTAGCTCTGATCCTTATCTCCCTACTGGGGTGCTCATATCCTTCGCATCAACAATTGGGGCGGAAACAATCGACGTTCCGAGTGCTGGGCATTTCAATAGTGCAGCAGGCTTTGCTGAGTTCCCACAAATCCTTGAGCATTTGTAGCCGTGTAGGGTACGCTGCGCGTACCCTTATTTTAATTCGTGGCGATTGATAAGGTACGCACAGCGTACCCTACATGACTTGTAAAACAAGCGATACAATCTGGGGTACGGGCCAGTCCAAGTGAGTCAGGTTAGGCATCGGGGTCGAAGCCACCATTCGTAAAACGACCTCTGCCCCAACTTCTTCCACTCTCTTATTATGGCCTATTCGGCTTTCATGGTCGGGGGCGAGTTGTCCGCAATCATGATGGGTTAGGCAGTCCAATTGAGCATTTGCGACTTATACCTCATTGGCGTATGATTCAAAAATGCTGACAATTATCGAATCCCCCTTGTTCACAAAGCTCTGGCCTGATTACTGGTCAGATGAAGAGCACACAAAATTCACGGCGTTTCTTGCTGCGAACCCAGAAGCTGGAGATGTTATTCCAAGTTCGGGTGGCTGCCGGAAAATTCGTTGGTCATGTTATGGTTCTGGAAAACGTGGGGGCGTAAGGGTCATTTATACCGCTCGCCTTGAAAGCGGCGCATTGGTTTTGCTGGTTATTTATGCCAAAAGTGCAAAAGAGAATATTCCAGCCCACTTACTCAAACAAATTGCCGAGGAAATGGGAAATGTCCCTTAACGAAACAGAACTGTTGGAACGTGATGCCAAGCGAAACATTGGCGAGGAACTGCTTGCCGCCATTCGGGATGTTAAATCAGGCCGCCACGGTGCAACCTATACCATTGAACCTAATGAAATAGTTGCCACGCGAGTAAAATGCGGCTTGTCCCAAACTCAGTTTGCAAAAGCATTGCACATATCATCCCGTACTTTACAGCAGTGGGAGCAGGGGCGCCGTCATCCCTCCGGTGCTGCTGAAACATTGCTAAAAATCGTTGCCAAGCATCCAGAGGTATTGCGTGATTTTTTGATGTCAAACGCTTAGTTGCATGGGGTGTTTTCTGTCTGCCTTGGTGGTTGCTGTTAAACCCAACAAGTCAGTCAAGAGAACAAAAGGGGGCTTGCAATCACGCATCCAGCCTATTATTGGGCAACCAATAACGACCAAATTTTCATGCTTTACGCTTACGCAAAAAATGAATGTGATGATTTAACGAAAGATCAGTTGTCGATGCTTAGGGAAGTTGTTGTCTCGGAGTTTAAAAATGAAAGATGAGCATTTCAATGAATTAATAGCTAGCATCAAAGAAGCTGGCAAAATAAAGCGAGGTGAAATAGAAGCCTCCCGCATACACGAATTTCCAGAGCCTAACATTAAAGCTATTCGCGAAAGCATTGGTTTCTCCCAATCAAAGTTTGCTGCCCTAATTGGCGTAAATATTAGGACACTTCAAAATTGGGAGCAAGGTCATCGTCATCCAACTGGCCCAGCTAAGGTTTTATTAAGGCTAGTGCAAGCTGATCCTAATTCGGTAGTTAAAAATCTATACGGCAGTCATGCTTAACAATTGCATCAGGTAGTGGTTTAACTTTGGTAGTTACTTCTCCTATCTACACAACTTTTTTACATCATAAATACAATGAGCTGCAAGTTAATCTGGCTCCCTCTCCTGCTGGAGAGGGTTGGGGTGAGGAGAATAAAAACAAGCATTTATATCCCCCTCATCAACCTTCTCCCTCAAGGGAGAAGGAGCCGGTACTTGTGTAGATACTTATGCTCATAGCAGTTGGTGTTATAGGATGATAACCTCAAAAACTCTTCAAAGCCCTTTGCCGTCTAGCCTCTTTAGGATCATGAAGCAAAGGCCGATAAATCTCTATTCTGTCGCCCTCACTAACAAGTTGATCCAGTTTGCAAGCTACGCCAAAAATGCCCGCATTAAGCTCGGACAAGGCCAGCTCAGGAAAACGCTCCAGCAAGCCGGATGTTAAGATCGCAGCGTCAATAGTCGCGCCTTCCTCCATTGTCAACGCGACTATCACCTGCTGTTCGGGGTTGGCATAAGCTACTTCGACATTAACCATAAATGGCTTTAGCCCGTGCGGTAAAGGAACTCACCATGGTATTGCAAATCTGGTTAAAGACTGCGCCGAAAGCCAGACTTGCTAGTTTTCCCGACATTTCAAATTCCAGGTTTAGGGAAATTTTGCTGGCATCTTCACGTAACACTGCAAATTCCCAGGCGCCTTCCAAGGAGGAAAACGGGCCGTCCACTAAGGAAACCGTCATCCTGCGGCCCGGTTCAATCTTGTTCCGGGTCGAAAAAGATTTATTAAAACCGCCTTTTGAAATCACTAACTCAGCCTCAACCAGGTGATCCTCACGCAGGATGATTCGACTGCCGCTGCACCAAGGCAAAAACTTCGGATAGGCTTCAATGTCGTTGACCAGGTCAAACATCTGCTGTGCTGAAAATTTGACTAAAGCGCTTTTTTGAACAACGGTCATGCTTAAAGGACTCCGACCACATGCAGAAATACTAAAAATACGGCGGAGGGAGCTACGTAGCGAATTAAAATCTGCCATATTTGATAGCTGAGCGCGTTAGGCATGTCCAGTTCATGCTCGGTGTGTTGCTGCTTCATGATCCAACCGGCGAACACCGCGATGCAGAAACCGCCGATAGGCAACATCAAATTGGCGGTTAGATAATCCAGCAATTGAAAAACGGTCTTGTCGAAAATCTTGAATTCCGACCAGAGGTTGAATGAAAAAATGGTGCCAAAGCCTAGCAACCAAGTTATAGATCCCGACCAGATACAAGCTTGTTTTCTACTCATATCTTTATTCTCAACTAACCATGCGACAGCCGGTTCAATCAAGGAGATGGAAGACGATAAGGCGGCGAAT
Organism: Methylobacter sp.; assembly: GCA_004299305.1. GTDB lineage: Bacteria > Pseudomonadota > Gammaproteobacteria > Methylococcales > Methylomonadaceae > Methylobacter_A. The sequence goes on along the minus strand of SCPZ01000044.1, from coordinate 11,448 downwards.
ACCAGCATCACAAAAAACAATATGCCGAATAACCAGCCGCCGGTCATGTTGCCGAATGCAATCGGTAAGGTTTGAAAGATCAACCCAGGGCCGGCCGCAGGTTCCAGTCCGGCGGCAAAAACAATCGGGAAAATCGCTATGCCTGCTAATAAGGCGACCACTGTATCGGTGCCCGCAATCAAATAGACGGTTTTGGCAATAGACACATTTTTCGGCAAGTACGAGCCGTAAATCATGATTGCGCCCATGCCTAAACTCAGGGTAAAGAAAGCATGTCCCATGGCGGTCAATACGCCGTTGCCGGTCAGTTTGCTAAAATCGGGCGTGAATAAGAATTTGATGCCTCGGTCATAATAGTCATCGAAGGTCATTGCATAAGCGACCATTAATATCAGTAATATAAACAAACTGGGCATTAAAAAACGAACGGCTTTCTCCAGGCCGGTATTAACGCCGCGAACCACAACCAGCATGGTCGCCAGCATGAACAGGCTATGCCAGAAAGCTAACTGCATCGGACTGGCCATAAAATCATCAAAAAGCGCTTTGATTGTTATAGCATCGGCGCCGAAAAAACTGCCGGTTAAGGCTTTTAATACGTAAGCCGAAGCCCAGCCTGCGATGACGCTGTAATAAGACAGTATTAAAAAACCGGCAATAAGGCCCATCCAACCTAAATAATGCCAGTTTTTATCGGCCCCGGCTTCATCGGCCAGGGTTATCATGGTGTTGATGGGGTTCTGTCTGCTGCGCCGCCCCAACATGGTTTCCGCCATCATGATAGGGACGCCTATTAATAATACACACAGCAAATAAACGATCACAAATGCCCCGCCGCCATTTTCTCCGGTAATATACGGAAACTTCCAAATATTACCCAGGCCGACTGCGGAACCTGTCGCAGCCAGAATAAATGCGAAACGTGACGACCATTCGCCATGAATTGATTTTTTTGTATCCGTCATTGGTGTGCCTGTAAAAACTCAATCATTATAAAATATCCACGAATGTATCTTTCGTGGTGAACTTTTCCGTTTATTGCATAACATCTAGTTAGTAATATCGAGTAAAATAACAAAATTATTCCTTTACGTCAGTTTAAAAATCCTAACCCGCACTTATGGCCGATAAAAAGTCCAAGAAAAACACCAAGCAGCAAAATGCCACCATTGCCGTTAATCGTCAGGCTACTTTTGAATATTCGATTGAGGAGCGGTTTGAAGCCGGGGTTGTTTTGGAAGGCTGGGAAGTTAAAAGCCTGAGGGATGGACGCGTACAACTTAAAGAGAGTTACGTGGCGATAAAACGGGGCGAAGCTTGGTTGTCCGGTGCGCATATTTCACCTCTTTTATCGGCATCGACCCATGTTAATCCCGATTCTATCCGCGCCAAAAAATTGTTGCTGCATCGGAATGAGCTCAACAAGCTGATCGGCTCGGTCGAACGCAAAGGCTACACCTTGATTCCATTGAAAATGTACTGGAAAAACGGCAGGGCCAAGCTGGAAATCGGTCTGGCAAAAGGTAAGCAATTGCACGACAAGCGCGCGACTTCAAAAGACCGCGATTGGCAACGTGAAAAAGCGCGAATTATGAAGAAGGGGTGAGGTTCAAGGTTCAAGGTTCAAGGATGTGTTTTTGAACTTTCACCTTGCCCCTTGAACCTTGAACCTTGCCCCTTGAACCTTGAACCTTGAACCTTGAACCTTGAACCTTGAACCTTGAACCTAATATGCCCACACACCCTAACATCCTATCGATACCAAACAGCCTGCTGATCGTCGTCGATTTGCAAACAAAATTATCCTCAGCCATGCTTGAAACCGAAGCGGAACTGATGAGGTCCAACGCCTGTAGCCTGGTTGAAGCCGCCGGACTATTAAGCATTCCGGTGCTGCTAACCGAGCAATATCCCAAAGGCTTAGGTCCTACCGACGCGACCATCACCGACCTATTGTCGGAAGATACCCTGATTTTTGACAAGACCGGTTTTTCCTGCTGCGCGGCCGAGGGTTTTACCGACACTGTAGCCAATACCGATCGCCAACAAATCATACTGGTCGGCCAGGAAACGCATGTTTGCGTATTGCAGACCGCCTTGGAGTTGATACATTTAGGTTATCAGGTGCATGTCGTCGAAGACGCGATTTGTTCCCGCAAGGCCGAACATAAATTCTATGCTTTGCAGCGTATGCAACAACAGGGCGCTACCATTACCAATTATGAATCGGTATTATTCGAATGGGTCAGGGATTCCACTCACCCTGAATTTAAAAAGATTTCCGGCTTGCTCCGCTAACCATTGAACCTTGAACCTAACCCATGTCGCTCGCAACATTTATTGAGAAAGTAAAAAATAACGAGAATGTCAGCTTTGATGAAACCATCGCCGTCATTACTGAAAACTACGCTTACCAAGCCACCGAATTTTGTAACGGCCTGAATGAGCAATTGCTAGTTAATCAAGCCGGTACAAACGAAGGTTCCTGCAAAATTTTCGCCTTCGCCCAACTCAACCGGCTAGACCAACAACAAACATTAAACCTGTTTGGCGACTATTACCGCTTGGATGTTTTAAATGACCCGCACGGTACAGGTCATCAGAATATCAGGAATTTCATGCAATACGGCTGGGATGGCATTCGTTTTAACGGTGTGGCGCTGACTGCTAAATAAAATCGTCAGCGCCAATTGCAACTCTTAGCGGATATTTGCATCAAACTTAAGAACGTGCATCGAATAACTTAGGCGATTGCCAAGAATAAATATACCCCAATGACGCAGGATTGTTGTTCGTCTGCAACGGCTGCATGGATGCAGTCGTCACCCAACCCTCTCGACAATTGCTCCTGCATCGCCTAAAGCGCCTACTTTTGGTGCTCTACCTCCTGCATCCCTGCAAGTCGTCCCTCTGGAGAGGGCTTTTACGCATCGCGCTGAATAGTTACGCTTTTTTTTACAAAACCCCAAAAATTAAAATTTTACAATTCCTCCTATGCATTCTCATCGAATAGTTTTTGCCCTGTCAATTGATGAGGTACTTGCGTTTTTTGAGATCCTGCGTGAGCGTCCATGTGTCCCGTTGTTAAACCTGATTCTTCAAGTTGTTTTTTTAAGTAATCAAGATTGCTTTTGATAAGCTCAGTCGTTTGAGTGCTCAGGGTCTTGAAATAGGTATTGATAACATTATTTCGGTAGGACACTATGCAATGAATCGTACCCAATTCCGGCGGTGTAATGGTGATATTAACCGACCAGTTGTTACTTTCGAATTGCTGTCTGTTTTCCTTGTCCTGCTGTATTTCAATCTTGACCGTTTCCGCCTGCTGCCTGTCAATAAATGGAATATCGACGATCCATAGTTGTTTAGGGTTATCGTCCTTAGGCAGGGACATTAATTGATCCAACACTATCTTGGCAACGGTGTTTTCGGTTTTATTTTGCAGGTTCTTAAGCAGATCAAGATCGACTTGATTGTGTTGCTGCTCACTTTGCAGGCTAATCTCCTGCTTTAAGGCATGAATAAATTTAAGTAAATTCTCTTTAAAATCGTCAACTTGCAGCGCATTACCGGCTAAAGCGCCTACTTGTGAAACACCAGCGCCCTCTACGTCAGTCAGGTTTAACTTTAAGGATGCTAATTCGGCTTCAGGAATCAACGCTGACTTAGTAATAGTTTGTTCAAGAACAAGTGGGTTAGGCACGGGTTCTTTTTGCGTCAGATTCTGTAATATTTCAACGGCAATACGTTGCAATGATTTAGGCACGCTTTCATTTTTAATCAGCTGGGGTAACGCTTTGATTAATTCCGCCTGGGGCATTGCAAGCGGCAACTTGGCTTCAAGAAACAAGCCCGAATTGGCAATGGCCTGTTTAAGACCTTGACTAGTGATCAACTGCTCTTTTGGCGGCAGGTTTCCGATTATTTTTGCGGCAATATCCTTTAGGGTCTGCGGCACCATTTTATTTTTCATTAACTGCGGCAAATCTTTTATTAACTGATTTAAAAAGATTGGCGAAGCTTCATGTCTCGGTAGAAACTGCTTTATAAACTCGGTTATTTTCGCTTCGGGAATGTTATTGGCGACAGGAATAATCTTAAACTCAGGTGCAGTTTCCGGTTTTATGACTGCCAAGTTCAGGTTTTGTCCGACTTTTAAATCCGCCGGTGCATTAGTCAATTGCGTCCGGTCAATAGTGATGACTTGCGTATCGCCCGCTTCCGTTGCCGTAGGGCTAAAAACCTGCAACTGGATGTTATTGCCGGTGATGCCGGTTATTTTAGCCGCCAACACTTGGCCGCCCTCATTGGCAGGAATAACCTTAAACTCAGCTAGCGTTTCCGGTTTGATGATTGCCAGGTTTAGTTTTTGTCCGACTTTTAAATCCGTCGGCGCATTAGTCAATTGAGTCCGGTCAATAGTAATGTCTTTCGTATTGCCCGCTTCCGTTGTCGTAGGAGTAAAGACCTGTAACTGGATGTTATTGCCGGTGATGCCGGTTATTTTCGCCGCCAATGTCTGGCCTCCCTCATTAACAGTAGGAATAACCTTAAACTCAACTAGAGTTTCCGGTTTGATGATGTCCAGATTTAGCTTTTGCCCGACTTTTAAATCCGCCGGGGCATTAGCCAATTGAGTCCGGTCAATAGTGATGACTTGAGTATCGCCCACTTCCGTTGTAGGGGTGACAAGCTGTAACTGTATGTTATTACCGGTAATGCCGGTTACTTTCGCCGCCAACGCCTGTCCACCCGCATTGCCAGGAAGGACCTTAAGTTCAGCTAACGTTTCCGGTTTGACGATGTCCAGGTTTAGCTTTTGCCCGACTTTTAAATCCGTCGGCGCATTAGTCAATTGAGTCCGGTCAATAGTGATGACTTGAGTATCGCCCGCTTCCGTTGTTGAAGGGGTGACAAGCTGTAACTGTATTTTATTACCGCTAATGCCGGTTACTTTCGCTGCCAACGCCTGTTCGCCATTATTGACGGCAGGAATAACCTTAAATTCAGCCATTGCTGTCGGCTTGATAACCTCCAAATTCAAGCTTTGGCCGACTTTTAAATTCGAAGGCGCATTAGTCAATTGAGTCCGGTCGATAGTGATAACTTGTGTATCGCCCGCTTCCGTTGTTGAAGGGGTGACAAGCTGTAACTGTATTTTATTACCGCTAATGCCGGTTACTTTCGCTGCCAACGCCTGTCCACCCGCATTGCCAGAAAAGACCTTAAGTTCAGCCATTGCTGTCGGCTTGATAACCTCCAGATTCAAGCTTTGTCCGACTTTTAAATTCGAAGGCGCATTAGTCAGTTGAGTCCGGTCAATAGTGATGACTTGAGTATCGCCCGCTTCCGTTGTAGGGGTGACAAGCTGTAACTGTATGTTATTACCGCTAATGCCGGTTACTTTCGCCGCCAACGCCTGTACGCCATCATTGACGGCAGGAATAACCTTAAACTCAGCTAGAATTTCCGGTTTGATGGTCTCCAGATTCAGCTTTTGTCCGACTTTTAAATCTGCCGGTGCGTTAGTCAGTTGAGTTCGGTCAATAGTAATGACTTTCGTAGCGCCCGCTTCCGTTGTCGTAGGGCTAGAAACCTGTAACTGGATGTTATTGCCGGTGATGCCGGTTATTTTTGCCGCCAACGCCTGTACGCCATCATTGACGGCAGGAATAACCTTAAATTCAGCCATCGCTGTCGGCTTGATAAGCTCCAGATTCAAGCTTTGCCCGACTTTTAAACCTTGAGGGGCATTACTCAGTTGAGTCCGATCAATAGTAATGACTTGAGTATCGCCAGTCTCCGTTGTCGTAGGGCTAAGCACCTGTAACTGGATTTTATCGCCGCTGATACCGGTTATTTTCGCCGCCAATGCCTGTCCGCCATCGTTGATGGCTGGAATAACCTTAAATTCTGCCAGAGCTGCTGGTTTGATCAGCTCCAGGTTCAGGCTTTGTCCGACTTTTAAATTCGACGAAGCATTAGTTAGTTGACTCCGGTCGATAGTGATAACTTGTGTATCGCCCGCCTCCGTTGTCGTAGGGCTAAGCACCTGTAACTGAATTTTATCGCCGTTAATGCCGGTTATTTTCGCCGCCAATGCCTGTCCGCCATCGTTGACGGCTGGAATAACCTTAAATTCTGCCAGAGCTGCTGGTTTGATCAGCTCCAGGTTCAGGCTTTGTCCGACTTTTAAATTCGCCGGTGCATTGCCCAATTGAATCCGGTCAATAGTAATAACGGAAGCTTGTTTATTGCCCGCCTCCTTTGTCGTAGGGCTAAGCACCTGTAACTGGACTTTATCGCCGCTGATACCGGTTATTTTCGCCGCCAACGCCTGCCCACCCTCACTGACGGCAGGAACAACCTTAAATTCAGCCATACCTTTTGGTTTGATAAGCTCCAGATTCAGGCTTTGTCCGATTTTTAAACTTTGAGGGGCATTGCTCAGTTGAGTCCGGTCAATAGTAATGACTTGAGTATCGCCCGCCTCCGTTGTTGTCTGGGAAACAAGCTGTAACTGGACTTTATTGCCGTTAATGCCGGTTATTTTCGCCGCCAACGCCTGTCCACTATCATTGCCGATAGGAATAACCTTAAATTCAGCTATGCCTTTTGGTTTGATGACTTCCAGGTTCAAGCTTTGGCCGACTTTTAAATTCGAAGGCACATTAGTCAGTTGACTCCGGTCGATAGTGATAACTTGTGTATCGCCCGCCTCCGTTGTCGAAGGTGTAAAAACTTGTAACTGGATTTTATTGCCGTTAATGCCGGTTATTTTCGCCGCCAACGCCTGTCCGCTATCATTGACGGCAGGAATAACCTTAAATTCTGCCATGCCTCCTGGTTTGATAAGCTCCAGACTCAGGCTTTGTCCGACTTTTAAATTCGAAGGCGCATTAGTCAGTTGAGTCCGATCAATATTAATAACGGAAGCTTGTTTATTGCCAGTCTCCGTTGTCGTAGGGCTAAGCACCTGTAACTGGATTTTATCGCCACTGATACCGGTTATTTTCGCCGCCACCGCCTGCCCACCCTCACTGACGGCAGGAACAACCTTAAATTCAGCCATGCCTCCTGGTTTGATAAGCTCCAGATTCAGGCTTTGCCCGACTTTTAAATTCGACGAAGCATTAGTTAGTTGACTCCGGTCGATAGTGATGACTTGTGTATCGCCCGCCTCCGTTGTCGAAGGTGTAAAAACTTGTAACTGGATTTTATTGCCGTTAATGCCGGTTATTTTCGCCGCCAATGCCTGTCCGCCATCATTGACGGCAGGAATAATCTTAAATTCAGCCATGCCCCCTGGTTTGATAACCTCCAGGTTCAGGCTTTGCCCGACTTTTAAATTCGCCGAAGCATTAGCCAGTTGGCTCCGATCAATAGTGATAACGTGTTTATTGCCCGACTCTGTTGTCGCTTGGGTCGTAGGGGCAAAAATCTGTAATTGGATTTTATTGCCGATAATGCCGATTATCTTTGCATCCAATGCTTGTTTTGCTGTCAATACGGGAGCCGCGCCCTCCTGTTTTGTATTATCTGTCGGTCGAACGATTGTGCTACTCCCGTCATCTTTAGCGGTCGGCCGTAGCGGTTCCCTACCGCTTACGGCACTCCCACCATCCCTGGCGGTCGAAATTAGTTTTAAACGCAGTTCAGCTGCTGGATTTTTGGGGTCTTGGCTTTGTGTTATTTGGTTTTTCAGTTCGGGTGATGAATCGAGAATTTTAAATTCTATGACCGGGGCGATTTGGGTGACTTGAATTTTTAAATCCTGCCCAGGATTTAAGGTAAGCAATTGATTGCTTTGAACGGTGATGTCCTTGCCGCCTAATGTTAAGGCTATGGCATTTTTTATTGCCTGTATCTCCGCTCCGATCACTTTTACATCAAGCTGTTGCCCGACTTTCAAATTTAAAACATTTTCCACCAACCTGTTAGAAGACAACAGGGTCTGAGGGCTTATTAGCGAGCTAATATCCATTTAGAAAACCCTTAGGCGATTTCCGGCGAAAAATATACCCACCTGACTGGTCTTTTTACCCGTCTCCTGCGTTGTAAAAATGGTTGCATAGCTCGCTATGCGCCCATTTTTACGCCTTGCAGACGAACAAAAATCCTGCGCCATTTGGGTATATTTATTCTTGGCAATCACCTTAAGCCAACATAAGGCGAATATGCTCGATCTCATCTTTGGCTGTATCCAGTATATTAATGCTGTCGTGCGCATTCAAATGTTCGGCTAATTTCTTATAGGCGGGCAAGTCATCCAATTTAGGTATTTTTTTTATATCGATTTTGCCGATAAAACTGTGCAACTGCGAGATCATTACAATATCCGTGTAGCTGGATGGATTATTATCCTTTCGATACCAATTTTCGGCATTAATCACTACATCTTCAAAATCCTCGGGAAAATCCCAGCGGCGGATAATTTGCACGCCAATATCGGCGCGTAATTCCTTTACTGTTTCGACAAGGTCTCTAGGATTGGCAATAATATCGGGATGATTATCGGCATACGTCAAAATAGGCACGATACCAATATCATGAATCAATCCGGCCAGCATGGCCCGATCCGGGTCAAAACCTGGAATTTTATGGGCGAACACGGCGCTGATCGACGCAATATAACTGCTATGTGTCCATAACTCCGCCATTCTTTGTCGAATAACCGGGGACTTGGCGTTAAACACCGACTTCATTGAAAACGAAGTAATAATGTCCTGGGCCGCTTTCAAGCCCAGTCGGGTCAATGCTTCGGGGCAGCTTTCAATTTTTTTCCGGCCCAAGTATAAAGGGCTGTTAGCGATTTGTATCAGTCTGGCGGTGATTGACGGATCGATTTGGACTACGCGCGCTATTGAAGAAATACTGGATTTATCGTCATTAATAGCACGGCGAATCTTGAAAGACACATCCGGGATAGTGGGCAATGCCAAATCGTCAGATTGCATATGCCGATAACAATCTATTAGCAGTTTGTTTTTAGCCAAACTTGCGGCGGTATTGCGAAGGTTGTTATTAGGTTGGCTCATGTTGTGTTTATTTAATATAGCTACTCAGGGCTATTTGTAACTACTCAGCAGATAGAAAATAGAACACGGATACCAAAAGTAGGCGCCTACTTTTGGCAATCTGTGGCTGAATAGTTACATATTCAAACAAGCCCGCAAAGTTTAGTTTAAAATTCCCCCCTTCGTCGAACCGTATTGCAGCTATCTTACTTTGTCCAGCAATGAAAACAACGCCATCTGAAGTTTTAACTACCCTTCGTGACTACATCCGCTGGGCCGCCAGCCGTTTTGCCGAGGCCGAGCTGTGTTTCGGCCATGGTTCCCCAACTGCGCTGGATGAAGCCGCCGCCCTGGTTTTACATACCGTTCATCAACCCTATAATTTGGCCGATACCTACCTGCAAAGCGTGTTAACGCTGACTGAACGCCAAGCGGTGATCGACATGATCGACAGGCGCATCAACGAACGCATCCCTGCCGCTTACCTGACCCATGAAGCCGTTTTTGCCGGTTTGTCATTTTATGTCGACGAACGGGTGCTGGTGCCGAGATCGCCGATTGCCGAGTTAATCGAACAACGCTTTTCGCCTTGGGTGGATGAAGAACAGGTTGTCCGCATCCTGGATTTATGCACCGGCAGCGCCTGCATCGCCATAGCCTGCGCTTATGCATTTGCCGATGCTTACGTCGATGCGGTGGATTTATCGGACGATGCGCTGGCCGTCGCCAAGCTGAATGTCGCCAAACATCAATTAGATGATGTCGTCACCCTTTACCAATCCGACCTGTTTAAAGAACTGCCCGACGATGTTCGCTATGATGTCATCGTCAGCAATCCGCCGTATGTGTGCCTTGAAGAATGGGAGCAGTTACCCGCAGAATTTCATGCCGAACCGGATATGGGTTTTAAAGGCGGCATATCAGGATTGGACATTGTTTTACGCATTCTGGTCGATGCCGACCGGTATCTGGCCGAACAAGGCATTTTGATTGTGGAAGTGGGCAGCAGCGCGGAAACATTGCAGACCGCCTTCCCCGATGTGCCTTTTTACTGGCTGAACTTTGAACGCGGCGGCGATGGCGTGTTTTTGCTGACGGCTGAACAAGTCAGTCAATATAACGAATTATTTTTAGCGGCTTTATAACTATGTCTGGAAACTCAATAGGAAAATTATTTACCGTCACCTCATTCGGCGAAAGCCACGGCCCTGCGATAGGCTGCATCGTCGATGGCTGCCCTCCGGGCATGGCTTTGACCGAAGCCGATTTGCAGGAAGACCTGGATCGTCGGAAACCCGGCACCTCGCGGCACACCACCCAACGCCGCGAAGCCGACGAGGTCAAAATCCTGTCCGGCGTGTTTGAAGGCAAAACCACCGGCACGCCGATCGGCTTATTAATCGAAAATACCGATCAACGGTCCAAGGATTATTCCAAGATTGCCGATACCTTCAGGCCCGGTCATGCGGACTATACCTACCAGCACAAATACGGCATCCGGGATTATCGGGGAGGAGGGCGCTCATCGGCTCGTGAAACGGCCATGCGTGTTGCGGCGGGCGGCATCGCCAAGAAATACCTGAAGGAACAGGCAGGTATAGAAATACGCGGCTACCTGTCGCAGCTGGGGCCGATAAAAATCGAAAAAGTCGATTGGGCCGTTATCGACAGCAATCCTTTTTTCTGCCCCGATGCGGATAAGGTTGCGGAAATGGAAGCTTATATGGATGCGTTGCGGAAGGAAGGCGAATCCATCGGTGCGAGAATCGAAGTGGTCGCAACCAACGTGCCGCCGGGTTTGGGCGAGCCTGTTTTCGACCGGCTCGATGCCGACCTGGCTCATGCGTTGATGAGCATCAATGCGGTCAAAGGCGTGGAAATCGGCGACGGTTTTGCTTGCATCGACAGTAAAGGCACCCAGTTTCGCGACGAAATCACCCCAGACGGATTTTTAAGCAATCATGCCGGCGGCATTTTGGGCGGTATCTCCAGCGGCCAGAATGTTACTGCCAGTATCGCCTTGAAACCGACTTCCAGCCTGCGACTGCCGGGCAGAAGCATCAACCTGCAAGGCGAAGCAATTGAAGTGGTCACCGAAGGGCGCCACGATCCCTGCGTGGGCATACGCGCAACACCGATTGCCGAGGCGATGATGGCGATAGTGATTATGGATCATTTGTTGCGGCATCGGGCGCAGAACATCAACGTGCAATCAGGATTGCCGATTTTAAGATAAACCATGTCCTTTCTCTCGTTCCCACACGCTGCGCTCATCGTTATACACAAGTGTCTGGGAGACACCGTCATCCCAGCAGGGATTGCCGGGATCCAGAGCACAGGGATGTGAATGCTTGATTTCATTGAGCAATTCCTGTGGCGAGACTTGTTGCCTACTTCAGTATGCCATCCATGGCTTCTGGATCCCGGCAAT
>SCPZ01000043.1 GCA_004299305.1 Methylobacter sp. | reverse complement strand
GACAGGCTCTGGAAACAATTCGATTACCGGTGGTGCGGGTAACGATACCATGGTGGCGAATGCGGCAACGGCGCTTGATACGACACTGACTACTAACGATTCTATTGCGGGCGGTACAGGTACCGATAAAATTCGTCTGGACAACGATTCAGGCACTGATGGCACAGGTAACGCAGTAACCATGACGGTTGGCGCTGGTCTGGTGTCTGGTGTCGAGCAGATCGTGATCAATGACATCGCGACCGATAACGCAGCCGGTGATGCTACAGTATCGTTCGTTGCTGGTTATGCACAAACTTCGGGTCTGACTATCGATGGTTCGGCGTTGGATGCAGGCGAAGTGCTGACGGTAGATACCAGTCTCAATAATGCGAGTGAGACTGTCTCTATCACGGGTGGTGCGGCCGATGACGTGTTCACGCTGAGTTCGATTGCTGACAGTGTTGATGGTGGTGCAGGAAACGACACCTTCAATATCGCAGTGGCTAGTTTGGCATCTTCCGACATTATTACCGGTGGAACGGGGTCGCTTGACGTTATTGCGCTAACAGGCATGGCTGATGTGGCGGATACTCTGTTCACTAACGTCACCGGCATTGAAAAGCTTACGTTGGCATCCGTAACCGCTACTACATCGATCGTGCTGGGCGCTCAAGCTCTGGAAGCGGGTATTACTACCGTGGTTGCTTCGGGCGTAGGCGACAATGCCTTGACGATCAATGCGGGCGGATACAACACCACTGCGGTCAATATTTCGGTGGCTGCGGGTGGTGGTGCAAGCGACGATACAGGCTTCAATATCTTCGGCGGCGCTGGAAATGACACCATCGATCTGAGCAACAGTTTGGGTGTACAGAATGCGGCATCAGATAATGATTTTGTTCAGGGTGGGGCAGGTGCCGATACGATCACATTGTCGGCTGCTGCCGGATCTGCGACGACTATCAGTGCTGATACTCTTCGTGTTAACTTGGGTTCCGAATTGGCTTCAGGTACTACGGTGGCTTCTGCCGATACCGTCAATAACTTCCAGGACGACAGAGACTTTATCGAGTTTGTAGGTGGTACGTTGGCATCAGGTGGCGGCGGTCAAGTTGTATTGTCTACCGGTCTTGATGACCTGAATACCGCTTCCGACGTCTACGAGGCAACTTCGTTGGCCCAATTGCAGGCCTTCAATTCGGGTAGTGTTGGTAGTGCCTATGTTATCTTGCTTGATAACGTTGCCGCTTTCGATAGTAACGCGGGTGCTGGTTTTACCGGTGGCGCGTCTGCTGCAACTGCGCAGGGCGCTGTGAGTGCAGCCGTGACCTATTTGACGGGCAATGGCGTTGCAGGAACTGCGGTTGCCAACACCAATGTGGTTATCGGTGTTACGGTCGATACCGACAACAATGCTACGGCAAATGGCGTTGCGTTGTTCCAGTACCAAGAAGGCGCGTTGGATACGGGTATTCAAGCCAGTGAACTTACGTTGATTGGTATCTACAACGGTGTTGCTGTTGATAACTTGACCATTGCTGACTTTAAGTAATCGGTTGGGCGTTTGGCGGGTTGCAGCCCGCTAAACATTGATTGAAGGACCCGCCCTCGGGAAACTGGGGGCGGTTTTTTTATGCCCGATGGTTTTGTGGGGAATCCTTTTACTCATTCCTCTCATAATTCCGGTTATGTAAAAATCGAGATCCTGTGACAATGCAATATTTATGCTTTGTATGATATAGTTCAAAGCATCATAAAACAGGCAGAAAAGGTCGATAAAAATGGCTTTGGCGCAAGAAGATATTGAGCAAATTCAGTTGCTCATCAAGAAAACGTTATCCGAAACACCGGAGACGTTAAACGCTAATGTGCGTTATGAATTGGATCTGCGGGAAAGGACTATCCGCGTGGAAGAGGAGCTGAAACATCAGCGGGAGCTGATGTTGGAAGGCTTCAAGCAGATGGACAAGCGTTTTGAGCAGATGGACAAGCGTTTTGAGCAGGTGGATAAACGCTTTGAGCAGGTGGATAAGCGCTTTGAACAGGTGGACAAGCGTTTTGAGCAGATGCAGTTGGATGTGAATAAGCGCTTTGAGCAGGTGGACAAGCGTTTTGAGCAGATGCAGTTGGATATGAATAAGCGCTTTGAGCAGGTGGATAAGCGTTTTGAGCAGATGCACGTAGAAACGACAAAACGCTTTGATCAACTTACCACGCGCATTGATCATTTTATGGTTTGGTCATTTGCAACCACGCTCACTGTTGGGGGGATGGTGATAGCAACGATTAAATTCCTGTAGCCGAGGGGGAACGCTTTTCTGTCCATTTTTTTACGGTAAATTGATGTTTGATTAACCGAACCGCTTTTGGGAAACCGGGGCGGTTTTTTTATGCGCTGTGTTAAAATGGGATCGAATTGATGAATGACAGTTGAACTATGTTTGATGATAAGTTTTTTGAGCAGTGGCTAGTCAGTCAATATTAATATGTCGTGTAAAAATCGTTTAGCTCAGCGTAAACCCGCTCATCTTTCGACAGGCTCAGACGAACGGATTTACTTTTACCCGTTAAAATAGGATTGACTGAGTACTAGACAATCAAGCGTAAAAAGTAATGGAATAGTTGCCAACGGGCAAAGTATTGCGCCTGAGAAAATGATGATTTTGGCGGCCAAGGCGCAAACTGCCCATTTTGCCTATTTAGACATTGAGTTGCGCGAAGGCATACAGGTATTGGACAAGCGTCTGAGTGATGAAATGCAGGAGTTATGCTGAGGTTGTACTTATCAAAAAATGACTGAATACTTGATTCCGGCATAAGTAAATCATAAAAAATCAATAACTTGTAGCTGTGTTGCCGAAGATGTCATGTGTCGGCAATCCACTATGATCTACATTGACTCTCTGCAAAAGAAGCTTGTTTTAACGGCAATGTCTCGGTGGAAGCTGAATGTCGGTCTAGCTATAGCTCTTTTCAAATTATAATCGTAATAGCCTATACCATGCGTCGTAAAATAATTAAGCATAAAAAAGCCAGAACCGCATCCTATGTGGCCGATTTTTCAGAAATACTTCGTTTACACCAACGCGGGGATCTTGCCGTAGCCAAATCCGGCTATAGCAGGCTTCTGGTTGATCGGCCCGATGATCCCGAGTGTTTACACCTTCTCGGTGTAGTCCATTTGCAGGAAGGCGATTTTACTGTCGCAGAGCCGTTAATCAGGGCTGCTATTGCCCGTAATGCAAAGGCGGCGCCGTATTGGAATAATCTGGGCGAAGTGTTGCGCAAAACGTCGCGCATCAAAGAGGCGCGTGAATGCTTTGCTCGGGCGCTTGCCCTCAATCCTAATTACGCCGATGCCCATAATAATCTTGGCAATTGTGCATCCATAGAAGGGGATGACGCGGAGGCTGTGGCCGCCTACGAAGAGGCTACGAATCTTAATCCAAGCAGCGCTCTGGGGTGGTATAACCTAGGTTCCGCTTTGTCCCGCCAGCGACGCTTCGAGTCTGCTGTTGACGCCCTGCAGCGGGCCTTACGCCTCGTACCCAGCTACGCGGATGCCTGGAATAACCTGGGTCTTGTGTACGGTGACTTGGAACAAAATGAACAAGCGCAAGCGGCTTTCGAGAGTGCGTTGCGTTCCGTGCCGGACCATGCAGACGCTCAAGCGAATCTGGGCAATTTGCTGATGAATCGAAAAGAGTTTGCGCGGGCATTGCCGCTTTTGGAGTCGGCCTACTCAAAAAAACCTAAGCACGAACGTCTTCGGGTAACCTTCGCGATGTTGCAGGCCACTGTAGGCGAGGTCGACCGTGCCGCCAAACTTCTGTGTGATTTAAACGTCGATGAATTAAAACCTGAAGAACATAGCAATATTCTCTTTGTCAAGAACTACGACCCTTCTATTTCTCTGTCGGCTTTGCGTGTTGCCTATGCCGACTGGGGCGCTCGTCATGCTGTTGTGGGTGATAAAAGGCTCCCGCCTGCGGCGCCAAAGGCTAGGCCTTTGCGACTAAAAATCGGCTATATTTCCGGGGATTTTTGTAATCATGCGGTGCGCTATTTTTTGGAACCTGTTCTGGATCACCACGATCATAACCGTTATGAAATCTTTGCCTATTCAAATGTCTTGGTTGAAGACGAGATTACTCCGCTGTTCAGAGGCAAGGTTGACACCTGGAGGGACATTGCCAGGCTTTCCGATGAGGAGGTCGCGCTCATCATTCGCCGCGATGGAATCGATGTGCTGGTTGACTTGGCCGGTCATACGGCCGGTAATCGTCTGCGTGTGTTCGCCTATCGTCCGGCGACCGTCCAGGTATCCTGGCTAGGCTACGGGTGTACTACTGGAGTGAGTGAGATCGATTATTTCATCGGTGACGATTACTTAACTCCGACTGATGTGCAGCCGCTATTTACCGAATGTCTTTATCGTTTGCCCAGACCATCTTTGGCTTACCGTCCTCCTCTTAGGCCTTTGGTAACGCCTCTGCCGTGTTTGACCCGAGGCATTATTAGTTTTGGATGTCTTTCTCGTCTTATTCGCCTTAATGACCAAGTGATTAATAGCTGGGCCGCAATCCTGAATCGGGTGCCCAATAGTCGGTTGTATCTTGACCAGCCGATCTTGGAGCAAGACGGGGTGCGCGATTTGCTAACTCAGCGTTTGATTGCCTTGGGTATTCCCTCCGAGCGTCTTGTCCTGGGCTGGTGTCGCCCGCATTGGGGCGCGTACCAGCAAGAAATCGATATCGCCCTGGATCCATTTCCCCATAATGCCGGAACAACTACGTTTGAGGCGCTCTGGATGGGGGTTCCGGTTATTTCCTTGCGTGCGAGTTCAAGTATGGGCCGTTACGGCGATATGATCCTCCATGCTATCGGTCGGCCTGAATGGGTCGCGGATGATCTTGACGCTTATGTGGCTGCGGCGGTCGATCTTGCTTCCAACCGCGACTACCTGCAACAGATTCGTGCATCACTTCGAAGCGCCCTGGAAAACTCACCATTAATGGATGAATCCGGGTTATGCCGTGCAATGGAGTCCGCCTATTCTGATATGTGGGTGCAAACCGCTACAGTAGTGGATGCGAACAGGGATGCTGCTACTGATGTAGACACTTCGGCAACTCCCGACCAGCTTGCCGCCAGTCTTGAGCGCGTTTTGTTGGTCAACCAGGCCGAGCTTGCACTAGGTTATGCCGATAATTTCGCAGTTGCCTACCCCGACGATCACCGCGCGTCCCTAGGTAAAGGTATTGCACTTCGGCAGCTCGGTCGTTATGCGGAGGCAATCGATGCCTATTGTCATTCACTTGCCTTAAAACCAGATTTTTTACCGACTCTGATGAATCTGGCGCGTGTCTACATATTGACCGGAAATTATTCTGATGGGATACAGGCCCTCAGAACCGCAGTTAAGTTGCATGTGGCATCGGCGGAGGCGCATAGTCTGTTAAGTTGGGCATTGCGTCATCAAGATGATAACGTCGGTGCTGAACTTGCTGCCCGCGAAGCGATTCGCTTAGATCCTGATTTTGCCGATGCCTGGCAAAATCTGGGTAATGCGCTACGCGGTCTTGACAAGAGCACTGACGCTGCCAATGCCTATCGACGCGTACTGGATTTGAATCCTAATAATGTCGACGCCCGTACTTGCCTTGGCAGTATTATCAAAGATAGGGCTCTGTACCCGGAAGCCCGAGAAGTCTATGAAGAGGGATTGCGTCGAACTTCCAGCGCTGATGACGCAATCTGGACAAACTATTTTTTTGCCTTGAATTACGATCCGTATTTGTCGGCGGAGGAGATCGCTACGCGCTACCGCGACTGGGGGGGGCGTACCGAGGCAAAAATAAAGGCGATTTCATCCCCGGAAAAACTCGATAAAGACCCTGCACGCAAGTTGCGCATTGGGGTGGTATCGGCAGATTTCTTCCGTCATGCTATTCGTTTTTTTGTGCATCCTTGGCTCGATGTTGCAGACCGGGAAAATTTTCATTGGACGCTCTATTCAAATACCAATAAAGAAGATGCCGAGACGGAAAGTTTTAAGCAGAAAGCGGATTGTTGGCGCGATATTCGCTGGAAGTCGGATCAGGAGGTGCTGGCGACTATTCAAAGTGACGGGATTGATATATTAATTGATCTGTCCGGGCACACCGCGGGTCATAAGTTGTTTGTGTTTGCCGCTAAGCCGGCTCCTGTGCAGATAGCGATGCTAGGCACCGGCTATACCACCGGTCTGAGCATGATTGATTATTTCCTGGCTGATCCGCGTTTTGTGCCGCCGGAAGCTAGTGGCTTGTTTACAGAACGGATTATTCGTCTGCCGATTTCTCCGTTTGTATTTCAACCGGAATATCCTACGCTTTCAGTGGCCGAATTACCGGCAGGTCGTAACGGGTTTGTTACCTTTGGCTGTATGTCGCGCATGGTGCGTTTGAATCGGCTGGTAATTGCCGCCTGGATAGGTATTTTACAGCGGCTGCCCGAGGCGCGTTTGCGTCTGGATCATCCTCAGGTCATTGATCCTGAGACACGCGTTTTGTTGGAACAGCAGTTTCAGGAAGGTGGGATTGATCTTGCTCGCATTGATCTGCTGTCAACAAAACCTCACTGGCAGGCTTATGATGAAATCGATATTGCTTTGGATCCTTTTCCGCACAATGCAGGGACCACTACGATTGAGGCTTTGTGGAAGGGGGTTCCGGTATTGACGCTCAGTGGCAGGCCGTCGCTGGGTCGATTTGGTGACACTATTTTGAATGCAGTCGGGTTGAGCGATTGGGTGGCTCATGATGTGGAAAGTTACATTAACAAGGCAGTTGAGCAGGCGGGCGATTTAGAAAAGTTGGCGCTGTTACGTTCGCATTTGCGAGAACGAGTTCAGTTTTCGCCGTTGATGGACGGAAAGGGTTTTGCGCTGCATCTGCAGGCCGCTTTGCGTATGGCTTGGCAGCGGTATTGCAGCGATGCGCCTGAGTCGGATTTTGACATTCAGCCGATTGAACGGGATACAGCTTGGGTTAATGTCCGATTGGCGGCTGGGACGACCCATTTGAAGAAGCATGAGCTTGAGACGGCCAAGTTTTTTTTCGAATACATTCTGAAATTCAATTCCAAAGAGCCGAGAACTTGGCTGAATCTGGGAGCGTGTTTACGCTACGGAGGCCAAGATAAAGAAGGCTTGGCCTGTTTCGAGAAAGCAGTCGAGACTGATCCAGGCTATGTATCCGGCTGGTACAATCTGGGGGCGACGCAGCAGGCATTCAAGCGTTTCGATAACGCGGAGAAATCGTATCTGACGGTGTTATCCCTGGATGCCAATCATCACGAAGCATGGAACAATCTGGGCATGATTTATAAAGAGGCGCAGCGCGGCAATGAGGCATTGAAATGCTTCAGGTCAGCGCTGGCGCTTTGCCCAGACAAGGCGTCTTATTTGAATAACCTGGGCTCTTTGATGGAGCGTGGCGATCGGTTATTTGAGGCTAAGCGCTTACTGGAGCGATGCCTTGAATTGGAGCCGAACTACTTGTCGGCCAATGCCAATTTGGGCATGGTTTATCGCAAACTTGCGCTGATTGATGAGGCTATGGCAATTCAGAGTCGGGTGGTGCTGGAGAATACGCTGATTAACCACCCGCTGCTTTTTACTGCCAACTATCATCCCGATCTGTCGGCTCAGGAACTGTATGCGGTCTATGAGACGACGTGTCAAAAGATTAATGCGTTGCCCAGGATGGTATCGGCGAAGCCGCAGCGAAAAGCGAAATTGCGGGTGGGCTTTGTTGGCGCGGATTTCCGTGCTCATGCAGCGAGTAAATTTTTGTTACCACTTTTTCAGTATTTTAAATCGGACAAAACTGAATTTGTCATATTGGCTAACCAGGCGCGAATGGATGCTGTCTCCGGGAAGTTTCAGCAGTGCGCACAGTGGATCAATGTGTATGAGATGAACGATGCGGAATTTATTGATTGCGTGCAACAAGAGAATATTGATGTCCTGATTGATGTCGCCGGATGGACGAATGGCAGTCGATTGGTGGCAATGGCGCAAAAGCCTGCGGCAGTTCAAATTTCCTGGTTGGGTTATGGGTATACAACTGGGCTTCGGTCGATTGATTGGTTTCTAGGCGCTCCACGGTTCACTCCATCCGGATGTGCGGCGTTTTTCAGCGAAAAAATATTTAATTTACCTTGCGTTCCTTTCTGCTTCGATGGAATTTCGGATGCGCCGGAGGTTAATGTCTTGCCGGCCCTAAGTAGGGGAGGGGTGACCTTTGGTTGTTTGAGTCGGACAGTCCGTCTGAATCATCGGGTCATCAAACTCTGGGCGGAAATATTGCTGCAAATTCCGCAGTCCAGGCTGGTTCTGGATAGTAAGCCGTTTGAGGATGACGAGGTTTGCGCACATTTTCATAGCTTGTTTCAGCAACAGGGTGTTGAGTCGGAGCGGGTTATTCTGCGTAATTCGATTCCCCATTGGCAGGCTTATCACGATATTGATATTTCGCTAGATCCCTTTCCGCATAATGCCGGCACCACGACGATTGAATCCTTGGCTATGGGGGTTCCTGTTATCAGCTTACGCGATCGTCCGTCGTTGGGGCGTTTTGGAGATGTGATATTGGGCGCAGTTGGCCTGGATGAATGGGTGGTCGATACTGAGGGTGAATATGTAGACCATGCCCGGCGCATAGCGGGGGGGCTACAGGGCCTTGCCGACTTGCGCCAGTCCTTGCGAGCAAGGTTGCTGAGTTCGGCGCTATGTGATTACGTTCGGTTTGCTCGGGATTTTGAGGCGGTCATTGCCGATATTTGGGAGCGGGCGGTTGCATCTGTACGGGTGGGCGAGCAGTTGGTGCAATCAGGGCCTAATGCCGTTGAAATGGAAGAGCTGCTTGCTGTGTTCAATCAAGGTAACTACGTTGAAAGTGAAATTATCGCGCGCGCGATGACTGAGCGTTTTCCTCTGCACGGGTTTGGCTGGAAGGTGCTGGGTGGCGTGCTCAAGTTACAGGGAGTGGAAGCGTTGGAGCCTCTGCGTAAAGCAGCGGAGTTGTTACCGAGAGACGCTGAAGCGCATAGTAATTTCGGTGCTGCTCTTAAGGAGCAAGGTCAATTCACAGATGCTGAAGCTTGCTATCGACGAGCATTGGAGATCAAGCCAAACTTTGCTGAGGCGTATAGTAATTTGGGTAACACCCTCCGGGAACAGGGGCGACTTACGGACGCAGAGGCCCATTGTCGACGGGCGTTGGAGATTAATCCGTCCTTCGCTGAGGCACTTAGCAATTTAGGTGCTATTCTTCAGGAGCAAGGTCGACTCATGGAAGCAGAAGCCAGTTATCGACAGGCTATAGAGATCAAATCTGATTTTGCTGAAGCACATAGCAATTTAGGGAGTACTCTTAAGGAGCAAGGTCGACTTGCGGAAGCTGAAGCCGGTTATCGACGGGCATTGGAAATCAAGCCGGATTTTGCCGGAGCGCATCAGAGTTTATCTACTTTGTGGGCACACCTTTCTGACTACCGTCGGGTTGTGGCGGAGAGCGATAAGGCGTTACAGATTGAGCCTGTGGCTGAGGTAACTTGGGGGCAGCGCCTCTACGCCTTATCTTATCATCCAGATCTATCCGCTGAAGCTATTTATGCAGAATTTGTTCGCTGGGGAGATCGTTTTCCTGATCCAGTGGTGGATTTTTCAAATCATGATCGCACGCCTCGTCGCCGTCTGCGGGTTGGGTATGTTTCGCCTGATTTCCGGCGGCATACCTCACATTTTTATTTCTGGCCGCTGTTTGCCAATCACGATCATGCCGTTGTCGAGTTATACGCCTACTCCAACGTTAAGAAGGAAGATGATCTTACTGAGCAATTCAAGGGGCTGTTTGACCATTGGCGAAATATCCGGGGAGTAACTGATCAGGACGTAGCGCAGATGATCCGCCAGGATAAGGTGGATATTCTGGTGGATTGTTGCAATCACATGCGTGACGAACGCCTAGGCGTATTTACTTTGAAGCCGGCGCCGATACAGGTCACCTGGTTAGGGGCGGCCTGGACGACAGGGCTCAAGACGGTGGACTATGTATTCTTTGATCCCTATCTGGCGCCGGAAGGTACGCTATCGAGAGAAACTATCGTTAGGCTGCCCCACTTTTTCGTAGCCTATCGTTCGCGGGAAGAAACTGCGGATATAGTGCCGCCGCCTTGCGTGAAGAACGGCTATCTCACCTTTGGTTATTCGGGGCGTACTGAACGGTTGAACCATCGCACCTTCCGTGTGTGGGGTGAAATCCTCAAGCAAATCCCCGACGCTCGGTTGATTCTGGACTTCGGTCCCTTTGCCGATCCCCAAACTCAGGCGTACTATCGTCAGTTTATGAGTGAGTATGGCGTGGACATTCAGCGCGTCAGTATGAGGAAGAGTGCCAATATCTATGAGGGCTTGAATGATATCGACATTCTGTTGGATTGTTTTCCACACAGTGGAGGCACTATGCTGTTTGACGCCTTATGGATGGGGGTGCCTGTACTGACTCTGGCTAGTCGGCCTCCGCTCGGTCGGATCGGTACCAGCCTGATGATGAATTTGGGTCTGCCGGAATGGGTGGCTCAGAGTGAGGACGAGTATCTAGCGAAAGCCTGTGTTTTTGCGGATGATTCCAGGCTTCTTATCAAGCTGCGTTCCGGTATGCGGGAGCGGATGCAGAATTCCCCGGTAATGGATGGAGTGGGATTCGCCCGTGGCGTGGAGGAGGCGTATCGGGAAATGTGGCAGAGATATTGTGAGTTGCATTAACTGAGATGAAGGGGAAAAGCCGTTATCCTGCTCCCGTTTTACCTTGAAAACGTACCGCTTTGAAATAACGGAATGCCTTGAAAATCAAGGTCTACCGAGTTTTACAAGTGTATGCGATTTGTCAATCAGATGGGGGGTAATCGTCATTTTTGTTTTGTTGAGTAAGGTTTTTAGCGCATTACAGGACCTCCGGGTAATAAAAGCCTTGTGGGTTTTTATTGCCCCAGAAATACTAAGTTGACTGAATACCAGTGAATGAAATAGGCTCTTTATGAATTAAAAATTTGGATTGTAATGGCACTAATAGGGTGAATACTTTATAATCTTTTTATGTTCGCACATCACCATTTTACGAACCCGAAAGCATTTGATCATCGGGTGTCCAACAATAAAGTCTATGTAGGCCATATCAAGACTGTTTATTTATTAGGCGTGGGCCAGTCTTTAATGGTTAAGGGTGAAATGGTTCTTAACTGCTATAGACGATACCGCAAAGGCGGTATGTCCGCTGTCGTTCAATATCAAAAGATCAGTGTCAGTAAAGTTTTGGAAGATCCAATTTGTTTTATAGATAGCCTTATTTATCCTTGCTTGTTCGCTAAAGCGTGCGATCATTTTTTTGCGCAAATAGGCCTCTACAAAGAGGCTTTTTATTTGCATTTAACCGATAATTTTCAGATTATCAGGCCGTGCTTGAATATCGAGTTTCCATATACAATGAATATGCAGTTGGCGGATGGACAAAAAAATGCAGTAGGGATGCTTTCGTGAAGGCGGTTATATTGGCAGGGGGGCTTGGCACTCGAATTTCCGAAGAGACTCACCTCAATCCGAAGCCGATGATCGAGATCGGCGGCAAGCCCATTTTGTGGCACATTCTCAAGATGTATTCCGCTCATGGTGTTAATGATTTTGTGATTTGCTGTGGTTATAAGGGCTATCTGATCAAGGAGTATTTTGCTAACTACTTCCTGCATATGTCGGATATTACTTTCGATATGGCCCATAACCGCATGGAAGTGCATGAGCAGAAGGCCGAGCCGTGGAGGGTGACATTGGTGGATACTGGTGAGGACACCATGACTGGTGGGCGCTTAAAGCGGGTTGCCGAGTATTTGAAAGACGAAGAATCCTTCTGCTTTACCTATGGGGATGGTGTGGCGGATGTGGATATTGCCGCTTCTATTGCTTTCCACAAGACGCATGGCAGGCTGGCTACGGTCACTGCTGTTCAGCCGCCTGGGCGGTTTGGATCGTTGGCGCTGGATGGCGATGCAGTACGCGGTTTTGTGGAGAAGCCGCATGGTGATGGCGGCTGGATCAATGGCGGATTCTTTGTTCTCTCGCCGCAAGTAATCGATATGATTGAGGGTGACGAAACCAGTTGGGAGTTGGCTCCGATGGCTAGGTTGGCGGCAAAAGACCAGTTGCGCGCCTTTGAGCACTCCGGCTTTTGGCAGCCAATGGATACTTTACGGGAGAAGAATCTACTGGAAGAGTTGTGGGATTCCGGCAAGGCGCCCTGGAAGGTCTGGTAATGGTTCCGAGCTCAGAATTCTGGCTTGGCAAGCGCGTGCTTTTGACCGGGCACACTGGTTTCAAGGGGAGTTGGTTGGCCCTGTGGTTAAGGCGACTTGGTGTGAGTGTTAGTGGTGTAGCATTGCCTCCGAATACTTCGCCCAGTCTGTTTGAGCTTGCCGATGTGGGTTCCGGCGTGGACAGTCATTTTTGTGACATCCGGGATGCTGAAGCGCTGGGGCGTATTGTTCGCAATGTTCAACCGGAGATTGTGTTTCATTTGTCGGCGCAACCGCTTGTACGCGCCAGTTACCGGGACCCTTTGGAAACATTTGCAACCAACGTGATGGGTACTGCTCATCTATTGGACGCCCTGCGTGGTTTGGATAGTGTTCGCGTGACGGTGATGGTGACCACCGACAAGGTCTATCGCAACAACGAATGGGCCTATCCCTATCGCGAAGACGACACCCTCGGCGGCCACGACCCTTATAGCGCCAGCAAGGCGGCGAGTGAAATAGTCATTGCCAGCTACCGCGGCGCCTTTCTCGCTGCGCAAGGTGTCGCTGTGGCCAGTGCGCGTGCCGGTAATGTGATCGGCGGTGGTGATTGGTCAGATGACCGCTTGATTCCCGACGCGGTACGAGCGTGGCAATCCGGCCAACCGTTGGAAATCCGACGCCCGCAGGCGATTCGTCCATGGCAGCATGTGTTGGAGCCATTGGCCGGTTATCTGACATTAGCACAGAAGTTATGGGAGCACCCCGAATTGGCCGGTGCTTACAACTTCGGACCGGAAACCTATGGAGCCGCAACCGTGCGTCAAGTGGTAGAGCTGGCCTGTATGGCCTACGGCGATGGCGCGGTGTCCTTCGGCGACGATAATGAAGGCCCACATGAAGCCGGGTGCCTAGCTCTGGAGACAGCTAAGGCCAGGGCAGTGTTGGGTATTAGTCCTAAATGGGGATTGGTCGAAACGGTAAATCGTACGATGGCTTGGTATCGGGCGCAGCATGAGGGG
This sequence comes from Methylobacter sp., assembly GCA_004299305.1. Taxonomy (GTDB): domain Bacteria; phylum Pseudomonadota; class Gammaproteobacteria; order Methylococcales; family Methylomonadaceae; genus Methylobacter_A. Next base: position 17,225 of record SCPZ01000043.1, on the reverse strand, counting down.
GCTGATGTGCGGAATTTGTGTGAGACTGAAATTGCGGCTTATGAGGCGCAGCCATGAATCGTTTTACGGTGACTGACCTGCCATTATCTGGACTAAAGCTCGTCGAACGCCAACGTTTGGGAGACAGCCGTGGTTTTTTGTCTCGCCTGTTTTGTGCTGAAGAGCTGGACGCGGCCGGTTGGATAAAGCCTATTGCCCAAATCAACCATACTTATACGGCTAGGCAGGGTACGGTGCGTGGGATGCATTTTCAGCATCCTCCGCATACAGAAATGAAGTTGGTAAGCTGCATTGCGGGCGAAGTATGGGATGTGGCGGTGGACGTGCGAGTTGGCTCTCAGACCTTTTTGCGTTGGCACGCGGAACGCCTGTCGGCAGAAAACGGTCGGGCGCTAATGATCCCAGAAGGCTTTGCTCATGGGTTTCAGGCGCTGACGGACGATGTGGAATTGCTGTATTGCCACTCTGCCGCCTATAGCTCCAGTGCCGAAGGAGGGCTTAATCCCCTGGATGAGCATCTGGCTATTGCTTGGCCGCAATCGATTACTGAGCTTTCGGCCCGGGATGCAGGCCATCCGCTGATTGAAACTGGATTTGAAGGAGTACGTTTTTGAAGTGTCGTCATTGCGGTAGCGAATTGCATTTGCCATTTCTTGATCTGGGCTGTGCGCCGCCCTCGAATGCCTATTTGACTGAGTCAGGCTTGCGCGCTCCGGAAACTTGGTTCCCGCTACGCCTTCTCGTGTGCGAATCTTGCTGGTTAGTGCAGACCGAGGATCATGCTGGACGTGAAGCGCTGTTTACCGAAGATTACGCCTATTTCAGTTCGTTTTCGAGTTCCTGGTTGACCCATGCCGAGCGATATGTGCGGACGATGATTGAGCGTTTTGGCCTGAATACGGCCAGCCGTGTCGTCGAAATTGCCGCCAATGACGGCTATTTGCTCCAGTATGTGCAAGCTGCCGACATTCCCTGTTATGGGGTAGAGCCCACCGCCGGCACGGCTGCTGCCGCTCGAGCCAAGGGTATTGAAATCGTCGAGCGCTTTTTTGGTGTGGAACTAGCCGATGAGCTTGTCGGTGTCGGTCAGCAGGCCGATTTGATTGCCGCTAACAATGTACTGGCCCATGTGCCGGATATCAACGACTTCGTGACCGGTTTCACCCATCTGCTCAAACCCGACGGCGTAGCGACCTTTGAATTTCCTCACCTGCTACGTATGGTGCAGGAGAACCAGTTCGACACGGCTTATCACGAGCATTATTCTTATCTGTCGCTGGCAGCGGTTGAGCGTATTTTTGCCCGCAATGGCCTGACCGTTTTTGACGTGGAAGAACTGCCTACTCACGGCGGCAGTTTGCGCATCTTTGCCCAACGTAGCGACAGCGGGCTTCATGACATCTCGCTCAACGTGTCGACTTTGCGTAAGATTGAAGTTGACGCTGGGATGACCGATGCTGATTTCTACAGCGACTTCCAAGCAAAGACTGAGCAAGTCAAGGATGACCTGTTGACTTTCCTGATTGACGCCAAGCGCCGAGGCTTAAAAGTCGGCGCATACGGTGCTGCCGCCAAGGGTAATACCCTGCTTAATTTTGCCGGGGTGCGTCCGGATTTATTGCCCTATGTGGTTGACAAAAACCCTGCCAAACAAGGTAAGTTCATGCCGGGCAGTCGTATACCGATAGTCAATGAAGCGTACCTGCAAGCCCACAAGCCGGATCGGATTCTTATCCTGCCGTGGAATCTGAGCACGGAAGTGATGGCTCAACTGGACTATGTGCAAGAATGGGGAGGTCAGTTTGTAACAGCCGTGCCCACACTTGCAGTGACTGGAAAAGTGTCCGCATGAGAGTGCTGCTAACCGGCGCGAGCGGTTTTTTAGGGCGCTATGTGTTGGAATGCCTGCATCAGCAAGGTATTGAAGCGGTCACGCTTGGCCGGCACATGCCCGATAATGCCGTTACGGACTTTATCGAGGCGGATTTGTTGGTTATCCCGAATTTTGTTTCGATAGTTAAAGAGTCTGGGGCAACTCATCTGTTGCACCTGGCGTGGTATGCTGAACACGGCAAATACTGGACATCACCGCAGAATCTGCGTTGGCTAGAGGCCACGACCCGATTGATTGAGGCGTTTTGCGATGCGGGCGGACAACGGGTGGTGGTTGCCGGCACTTGCGCCGAATACGACTGGTCGCACGGCTACTGCCGTGAAAACAGTACACCACTAAATCCGGCCACGCTCTACGGCACGGCCAAGGATGCAACGCGCCGATTGGTGATGGCGGTATGCGCCCAACAGCAGGTAGCGTGTGCTTGGGGGCGAGTGTTTCTACCTTTTGGAACGGGTGAATCCGAGCAGCGGTTGATTCCCTCCTTGATCGAGACATTCCGGGGTAAGCGTCCGCCTTTCGGGGTGAATACACTTGCGTACCGGGATTTTCTGCACGCGTCGGACGTGGCGGAAGGTTTCGTTACTTTGCTGAAAAATGGTGAAAGCGGTGTCTATAATATTAGTTCCGGCCAGCCTGTTCGGTTGGGGGATGTTGTGCAGGAGCTAGCGCAATTACTGAATGCCGATCCGCAACCTGTGCTCGATTTGACTGTTGAGCGTTCGGGGGAGCCAGTTTTGCTGGTGGGAGAGAATCTCAAGCTCAAAACACTGGGCTGGCGGCCGATGTTTTCCTTGTTGCAGGGATTGGAGCGCACTGTCAGGGAGGCTCAACGATGATTGTTCATCAGTGTCCGGTATGTGAGAGTCTTCGGCTGACTCCCTTCCTTCTGCGTAAGCAGGTTCCCGTACATCAGAATCTTGTCGTTACCAGTCAGGAAACTGCACGATCGGTGACGCGGGGCGATCTTGATCTAGTGGTGTGTGAGGATTGCGGTTTTGTCTTTAACCGTGGTTTTGACTTGTCTCGGCTTGCCTATGGCGAAGACTATGATAACACTCAGTCCTGCTCGGCGTATTTCGATGCCTATCTGGATGGATTGGTCAAAGACCTAGTAGAACGGCAAGGCGTACGTGATTGCACCATTGTCGAAGTAGGTTGCGGCAAGGGGCAATTTCTACGCAAGCTGGTTAACTTCCCCGGCGGCGGCAACAAAGGTTTTGGATTCGATCCAAGCTATGTCGGGGCGGATACCGATTTGGATGGGCAACTGGCGTTTCGCCGTTGCTACTACGATGATACCTGTACCGATGTCGCTGCTGACGTGGTGGTGTGCCGCCATGTGATCGAGCATGTAGCTCAACCGATGACATTGCTTCGTTCGGTGCGAGCAGCGTTGGCGCATTCCCCCAAAGCCAGGGTGTTCTTTGAGACGCCGTGTGTGGAGTGGATTCTGCGCAACCGGGTAGTATGGGATTTCTTCTACGAACATTGCTCACTATTTACCGCTGCCTCGCTAAATTTGGCATTCCAACGTGCAGGGTTTACCGTGGAACGCGTTGAGCATATCTTCGGCGGCCAGTATCTGTGGTTGGAAGCGCGCGTGACTGATACGGTTTTACCCACGGGGCAACGTTGCTCGGAAATCGCGGCGTTGGCACGAGATTACGAGGCGGGTGAAGAAATCCTGCGGCAGAAATGGCTGTCCAGACTACTCGCACTTAAGGTGCAAGGAAAATTGGCTTTGTGGGGCGCAGGGGCCAAGGGGGCCACTTTCGCCAATCTGGTTGATCCGAATTGTACGCTTATTGACTGCCTGGTTGACCTGAACCCAAACAAGCAGGGCCGCTATATTCCAGGCACTGGCCACCCGATTATCGCCCCGGCCGATCTTCCCCGGCGCGGTGTTAAAAATGCGGTATTGATGAACCCGAATTACCGTGAAGAAAACCTGCGATTGTTGGCCGAGGCTGGCATCGAACTCGATTTGATTGATTGGAGCGAATAATGAAACTTACTCTGGACACAGAAGCTAATACCCTAACCTTGGATGATGCCGGGCAAATAAAGACCCTAGAGCTGTATTCCACAGATGCTTTCGAGGCAATTTCCCGTCACTGGGTACGTATAGGTTGGAACCAGAAATATCAGTACACCTTTAGCTGGATGGGCCGCCCGGTGATTCAGTTACCGGAAGACATGATTCGGATGCAGGAGGTGATTTTTCAGGTGAAGCCGGATGTGATCATTGAAACTGGTGTGGCGCACGGTGGTTCTCTGATCTTCTATTCCAGCCTGTGTAAAGCAATGGAAAAGGGACGTATTATAGGTATAGACATCGAGATTCGCCCCCACAACCGTGCCGCCATCGAAGCTCATCCGCTTAATGACCGCATCACGCTGATCGAAGGCAGTTCCACCGCCACTGACATCGTGGCGCAGGTGAAGTCTTTGGTAAAGCCGGGGGAAATAGTACTGGTCATCCTCGACTCGAATCATACCTATGCCCACGTTTATGATGAGCTCGAAGCTTATGCTGAGTTGGTGACACCGGGTTCTTATATCGTGGCCACTGACGGAATTATGTTCGACTTGGCGGATGTGCCTCGTGGTGTTCCAGGCTGGGTTACAGATAATCCGACTTTTGCGGCACGGGATTTTGTAGCAAAGCATCCGGAATTTGTTATCGAACAGCCAGCTTGGCCTTTCAATGAGAGCGATTTGGAGCAGAATATTACTCACTGGCCCGGGGCTTGGTTAAAGCGTAAATAAAACGAGAATGCTCTTTTATGGAGCGCACAAGGGGCTATTACCAACTTAAGCCGGGGCAGATATTCCTTCAAGGGATGTTATCTGTAAAATCGTCCCGTTTTAAATTGGAAGCCCGAATGTTGAGCCTATGCTGACTTTGCGGGTTGTAAGGGCTAATGATCCTAAAGAAATCAGTTGAACTAGCGATTATATTGGGAGTGTCCAAATTACGGGAGCTAAGCCAGGTATTGCTGCTTAAAGTTATTCACCCAAAGGGTGGCGCCGAATTAGGTCTTAAAAAACGTGAAATCAGCGCACTGATTGCGGATACCTTTGATGGAAAAATCCATATTAATGGGATCCGCAAACACAAGTCACGCCCTTAGGGGGGGGCAATAAGTGAGTGATCAAAAGTTTTTTAACAAGATGAAAAGCGGCTAGCTTCTTATACCCAGCTTGCTACAAGAGCTCTGTCATATTAAAAAGTGTTAAAAGACTTTTGGATCATTACTTAGGTATTTTTAGGTTTGGATTTTATTGGGGGTACTGTCTCCCGAATAAATGTTACGCGACTCCCGTGGTAATAAGGCGCATAAATATAAATTGAGTTGCGAACTTTTAGTGAAATACGTATTATATGGGGTTCTTTAATAAGTATATAGCCCGTTTGTGGGTAATGTGAAAGTGATATGAAACCAGAAATTCATCCAGAATATAAGCAAATTACAGTGACTTGTGGTTGCGGTAATAAATTTGAGACCGGTTCTGTATTGGGTAAGGATTTGCAAGTTGAGGTTTGTTCTTCATGCCATCCTTTCTATACGGGAAAACAGCGTGTTGTTGATACGGCAGGTCGCGTTGATAAATTCCGTAAAAAATACGGTAAATAAATTTTTGTGATTTTTTTGCTTGGATAGTGAGTTCAGGCGCGATCGCAAAGAAAGGTGGTTATGCAGAAGTATGTGGCAAATAAAAGGATTAGAGTTGTTTAGTTGCACTTGTGTGTATGTAAGCGGAGGGGTCTGTTAGTTATTTTTTATTTTACACGGACCCATAAAACAAAAAAGCCAGTACAGTAGCTGTACTGGCTTTTTTGTTTTGTGGCGGGGTTAATTAGAATCTAAGCCGGATAATCCTTCAATGGACCAGTTGGCAGGGTCAAGGGAACCTTCGTCATTGTCGCCGTTTTTGTAATTAATGCGGCAGACATATTTTTTTGTGATTGTGTTTGCGTTGACGCTGGTGATGTCAAACTCGCCGTTAATAACATATTGATAATTCCCCAGGCTCCATGCGTTAAGAGGCTGGTTCGGGAAGTTAATAGATGTGTCGTGTCCAAATTTAGATTTGATGTGGCTATTGCAGTGGGTATAGGCGAGTCCGGTTAGTGGAGTGGAAATAGGGGATTGGCCTCCTTGGTCTTTGCTGTCGACAAGAAATAAATCTGACTGGACTACCTTATAAACGAAAGGCATGATGAGTTTTTTTTGAATTAAAAGTAAGGTTATTAGGCCGACGATAAAAATTAAGATGGAGTATTTCTTCATGGATTTAAGATGGCTGAGTTAAAAAATAATTGGAATTAATTCTAACAGGAATCAATATTTTAAGTGTATAGGAATTTAACCGGTAAGGCTTGGGCGCAAGGAAATGTATTAGGTGTTCGTTTTTGACTTGACAAGGCTAATTGAACTGGTAGACTGACGGCTCACTGAATTGACTTGGTGGCACTTGGTTCTTAATTTTTATGTAAGTACGAGTGGGAAAATGGAGTTGTAACTATAGCCCCTGGCCATAACAAGTTGGGGATTTGATAATTTTTGGAGGTAGAAATGGCAGCTACAACTGAATCAGTGAGAGCTGATGCTGCGGAAGCACCGCTGTTAAATAAGAAAAATATGATCCTGGGATCACTGCTGTATGTAGTGTTCTATGCTTGGGTTCGTTGGTATGAAGGTATCTATGGCTGGTCAGCTGGTCTGGATTCATTCGCACCTGAATTCGAAACATATTGGATGAACTTTCTTTATATTGAGTTTGTTTTGGAAGTTTCAACTGCAGGTATTCTGTGGGGTTATATCTGGAAAACTCGTGATCGTAAAGTGATGTCAATCACACCAAGAGAAGAGTTAAGAAGACATTTTACTCATTGGACTTGGTTGGTGATGTATGCTTTCGCTATCTATTATGGCGCTAGCTACTTTACAGAGCAAGATGGAACTTGGCATCAAACTATCGTTCGTGATACCGACTTTACACCAAGTCATATCATTGAATTCTATTTGAGCTACCCTATCTACATCATCACTGGTGGTGCTTGTTTCTTGTATGCAAAAACAAGACTTCCTACTTATCAGCAAGGTCTGCACCTTCAATATATGGTTGCAGTTGTTGGTCCTTTCATGATTCTGCCAAATGTTGGTTTGAACGAATGGGGTCACACTTTCTGGTTTATGGAAGAGCTGTTTGTTGCGCCTTTACATTATGGCTTCGTATTCTTCGGATGGGCTGCTTTAGGTGTAATGGGTGTTGTGAACACAGAAGTTATAGCTATAGCTAAACTTCTGAAAAAAGACTTAGCTTAATATAAGTCTTTGGTTGTAATTACTATCTCCTTCTGGTTGTTTCGCTTTTTTTCAGGGCGAAACAACTAAAGTTAAGATGGTCATTAATAAAAATAATTTAAATCCTTTAGGAGGTAAGCTAATGAGCGCATCTCAATCAGCTGTACGTTCACGCGCTGAAGCAGTTAAAGTTTCACGTACGTTCGACTGGCTAATTCTGTTTACATTGTTCTTCGTTGTACTTGGTGGTTATCACATTCACTACATGTTAACTGGTGGTGACTGGGATTTCTGGACTGACTGGAAAGATAGACGTCTATGGGTAACCGTAGCTCCGATCGTTTCAATTACTTTCCCAGCAGCTGTTCAAGCTGTGTTGTGGTGGCGTTACCGTTTGCCTTTCGGTGCGGTAGTTTGTATCTTAGGTCTTCTTCTAGGTGAGTGGATCAACAGATATATGAATTTCTGGGGTTGGACTTATTTCCCAGTAAACTTCTGCTTCCCTTCAAACCTGATGCCAGGTGCTATTGTTCTTGATGTCGTGTTAATGATGACAAACAGCATGACAATTACTGCCGTAATCGGTGGTATGGCATGGGGTCTGTTGTTCTATCCAGGCAACTGGCCAGTAATGGCTCCATTACATGTTCCTGTTGAATACAATGGCATGATGATGACACTAGCTGATTTACAAGGTTACCACTACGTAAGAACTGGTACACCTGAATATATCAGAATGGTTGAAAAAGGTACATTAAGAACTTTCGGTAAAGACGTTGCTCCAGTATCAGCATTCTTCTCTGCTTTCGTGAGTATCTTGATTTACTTCTTGTGGCATTTCTTTGGTAAATGGTTCGGTGGTACTTCATTCACCCAAAGTTCTTAAGAGCTTGGTTGTAGGAAATCACACAAAAAGACTGGTGTTAGCGAAAAATTATGCTGCTGACACTAGATACTCTGAAAACTATAGATTCTCTATTATAGAGGAGGATATATGAAATTAATAAAAGACAAGGTTGCTAAATTATCCTTTGTCGCACTGCTGGTAACTGTTACAGCAGCGATGTTTTACGCACCAACTGCATCTGCTCATGGTGAAAAGTCGCAAGCTGCATTTATGCGTATGCGTACAATTCACTGGTTTGACCTGAACTGGTCAAAAGATACAGTGCCTGTAAACGATACTATGACAATTTCCGGTAAATTCCACGTTTTCGCGGGATGGCCTGAAACTGTTGATAAACCAGAAATATCATTCTTGAACATCGGTATTCCAGGACCTGTATTTATTCGTCAAGGTTCATGGATCGGTGGTCAATTAGTTCCTCGTTCAGTTACTCTGGAACTGGGTGAAACTTATGAGTTTAAAGTATTGTTAAAAGCACGTCGTCCAGGTGACTGGCACGTACACACTATGATGAACGTTAAAGGCGGTGGTCCAATCATCGGTCCAGGTAAATGGGTAACTGTTACTGGTACTATGGGATCATTTGTTAACCCAGTTACTACGTTATTAGGTGATACTATCAACCTGGAAACGTACAATCTGAGCAACACTTACTTCTGGCACGCTTTCTGGTATGCTTTAGGTTTGGCTTGGTTGGCATATTGGGCTCGTAAACCCATATTTGTTCCACGTCACATTGCTGTTGAAGCAGGAAAAGCAGATTCTTTGATTACTGCTACTGACAAGAAAGTTGCTTTGGGTTTTGCAGTTGGTACAATTGCTATCGTTGCTTTCGGTATGAGCAGCACAAACGCAGCGTATCCTGTTACTACTCCTTTGCAAGCTGGTTTGTTGCGCGGTATGAAGCCAATTGAACTTCCTGCAAGAACTGTTAACGTTAAAGTTGAAGATGCAACTTACCGCGTACCAGGTCGTGCAATGCAAATGACACTGACTATCACTAACAACGGTGATTCTTCAGTACGTTTGGGTGAGTTCAACACTGCTGGTGTTAGATTCTTAGATCCTAAAGTTCACACTGATGAAACAGGCTATCCAGATGACTTGTTGGCTGAAGAAGGTTTGACTGTTAGCGATAACAGCCCAATCGCTCCAGGTACTTCAAGAACTGTACAAGTTACTGCTTCTGACGCTGCTTGGGAAGTTTACCGTTTAGCTGACTTGATCTATGATCCAGACAGCCGTTTTGCTGGTCTGTTGTTCTTCTTTGATGAAGCTGGCAACCGTCAAATGGTTATGGTAGATGCTCCATTAATTCCATCTTTCATCTAATGATGAGATAATTAGCTAATAATTTCGGTTATTAGTTAAGGAATTGAGACCCTCGTTACCCTAGGTAGCGAGGGTTTTTTTTTAATGAAATTTTAAGTGCATAGTCAAAAATGCTTGGGCTCTGGTTAGCATTTAAAGCGGTCTCCGTCGTCCAGAGAGGTAATACCTTAATCTAAAGCAGGAGGGACTCTTTCGCACACCAGCTGAATGGCGTTATCTCAGTTTTTCTGTGTGGAGTTCAAGATTGCATATTATGGCCCAATCTGAACACCGATTCTGGTTTCAAACTGAACACTTTTTTGGATTTTTCCAGAATCGGTGTTCAAGTTACCAGAATCCCGCCTAACGTATTGTTTATCTAACCAGACTATCCTTTCGGCCTTTTATGGAAAGATTATGTCGGCAAAGAGAACCGCAATGCGAAAATTACGAGAAGTACTCAGACTCAGCTACAGCGTCGGATTAAGCATCCGAAAAATCAGCGCCAGCACCAAGATCAGTGTCGGTAGCATTTAAAACATCTTAAAGCTGGTCGTAGCTGAAAATAACCTGGTCGTTATTGGAGGATTGGGATGATCAAACCTTAGTCTTGAAGTTTTATCCCCCGTTCGGATGCCCAGTCTTCAGCCAAATTCCAAGAGCCGATATGGGCAGATGTGCATATGGAGTTGAAGAAAAAAGGCCTGACCAAGCAGTTGCTCTGGAGCGACTTGTATGTGCGCCAACTTGAGGCAAGATTGCAATGTTCAACGGCCTTGAAATGGTGGGATATTACCATCTCGCCAAAAAAGGTATTTTGAAAAAGGCATCACCCCTTACGAAAGAAAACTGGTCAACTTTCTACAATCGAAAGAAATCGCTGTTGCAGTCGTTAATGAAAAGCGAGTCAGAGATTACGCTAATTCCATGGGGGGTATACGCCAAAAATGACCGTATTGACGCACAAATGATTCGTCATTATGTACGTAGCGTTCGCTAAAATGCGGTTAGCCGCCTTGCGCGGATTCCAAACAAAGCTAACGCCATTTTTCTCAAAGTGAATATCCATGCAATGAAGATTAATTTAGCGTATTAACTTTGTCAATACGTATTAACTTGATTGACAGCCGACGCGTGGGCGGCCTTATTTTGCCCCCCCCACTTGTCTTTATCCCGCAGAATATACGAAACAAGCGTATCAATCGCGAACGATGGCTCGCATGTTGTTTAGCCCAGCCTACGGACTTCGTTGCTGTCGAAACTGGTATTTTCCGGTATAATTTGCGGCAATTTTAACTCAAGGTATTTAGGTGTTATGTCGGAAATCAATAAAGTGGTATTGGCTTATTCTGGAGGTCTGGATACTTCCGTTATTCTTAAATGGTTGCAGGATGTTTATGACTGCGAAGTCGTTACCTTTACGGCTGATTTAGGGCAAGGCGAAGAAGTAGAACCAGCGCGCGCCAAAGCCCAAGCTATGGGCATTAAGGATATTTATATTGAAGATTTGCGTGAAGATTTTGCGCGCGACTATGTTTTTCCGATGTTTCGCGCCAATACGATTTATGAAGGCGAATATTTGCTGGGTACATCGATTGCCCGTCCTTTAATCGCCAAACGGCTCATTGACATCGCCAATGAAACCGGTGCAAATGCTATTTCTCACGGCGCAACAGGCAAAGGTAATGACCAAGTGCGTTTTGAGCTGGGCGCTTACGCCTTGCGGCCTGATATAAAGATTATTGCACCTTGGCGGGAATGGGATTTAACCTCTCGTCAAACGTTGCTGGCTTATGCTGAAAAGCATAATATCCCGGTGGAAATGAAAAAAGGCAAAACCTCGCCTTATTCGATGGACGCCAATTTACTGCATATTTCTTATGAAGGCCGGGTTCTGGAAGATCCTTGGGCGGAACCTGAAGAGGATATGTGGCGTTGGACGGTTTCGCCTGAATCCGCACCCGATCAAGCGACGTATATTGAGCTGACTTACCGTCAGGGCGATATTGTCGCGATTGATAACGTGCCTTGTTCGCCTGCGACAGTCATGGAGCAATTAAACAAGATTGCGGGCGCTAATGGTATCGGTCGATTGGATATAGTAGAAAATCGTTATGTCGGCATGAAATCGCGCGGCTGCTACGAAACGCCGGCCGGTACGGTAATGCTCAAAGCGCATCGTGCGATTGAATCCTTAACCCTGGACAGGGAAGTGGCGCATTTAAAGGATGAATTAATGCCTCGCTATGCTTCTTTGGTTTATAACGGTTACTGGTGGAGTCCTGAGCGGAAAATGATGCAAACCATGATCGATGCATCTCAATCGAATGTTAACGGCAAAGTCAGGCTCAAGCTTTATAAGGGCAATGTGATTGTGGTCGGGCGCGCTTCCGATACCGATAGCTTGTTTGATGAAAGTATTGCGACCTTTGAAGATGATGCCGGCGCCTATAATCAAAAGGATGCCGAAGGCTTTATCAAGTTAAACGCGCTGAGAATGAGAATAGCCGCTGCCAAGCGACCCCGCTAATTTGCTGTGGCGGTATATTTTATGCCGCCTATTCAGGCTATCTTGCCTGTTTTGTATGCAGGATGTATTTAAATAAAATGCAGAATTTGTACATTAAACTTGTATAATCGCGAGTTAGGTAGCACTACTGCCGACATGGTTTGTTATAAAAATAATAATTGTTCGGTCAGGATGATTACCATAGGTTCCTGGTTCGAGAGGAAGTAATTAATGAGCGATATAGATAAGATAAATTCAGTAGCAGGAGGATTGCCAGTCAGTACCTCTATGGTTCTGCAAAAAATACATTCGCATCATGCATTAATGAAAGTTAACAGATTGTTACTGACGGTAATCTGTGCCTTGATGGTTGTCGTTTTGATAGCCGGTTTTCTATTACTCCCAACCGACAGCTTTTTAAATCGCTATAAAAGCGCTACGGCTACCGAGACTTATGCGAACGAGATGAATCCGGCGCTGTCTGCTGAAGTTAACGCCCTAAAAGGACAATTGGTCGGCTTGGTCAGCGGCTCAATCGAAAGTAAATTGAACGCATTGGAAGAGAGCATCCGGGTTGGCTCCGTTTCCAGCTCCATAGGCACTATAGAAGATTTGAAAAATGATCTTAAAGTGCTCCGCGCCTATTCAGAACCTGCCAATAAAGGCAAGCCGGTTGTTTCTAATGAGCAGCTTATACAGGAAATGTCCCAATTAAAGCGCCTGATTTATTTGACCATTGCTTCTTGTGGTTTGATGTTGGCAGCGGTTGCAGGAATCTGGATTAAAAATCGCAACCGCTTGCCTTATCGGGAAACTAAAATAAGCTATTTGACTAAAGATTAATTTCCGGTTTTTAATCATAAAAAAAGCCGCCCCAAGCTTATAATTGGAGCGGCTTTTTTATGTCCGGCAATCCAGGTTTTAGTTGCCGCCCAGGTATTTGTACAAAGCATCGACAGCTTGATCTTCGCCGTATCCAGCTTTAGTAACGGCTGGATTTTTCATGATCTCAGCGATAGCTTTCGGCATACCGCCTTTGCCTTCTTTCAAAACGTTTTCGAATTTCGCTCTGTCCAACTGGCCTGCTTTAATTAAAGCAGATAACTGTGGATTTGAAGCGATATCGTGGCAAGTGCCGCAACCGCGACCGAAAGCGCGTTCGTAAATTTTCTTACCGACATCACCAGCTTCGTCAGCAAACACTTGTCCGCTTAAAGTGATTAAAGCGATACCTGCTAATGTACCTAATGTTTTTTTCATGTTGATCTCTCCTCTTGGTAAAAAAAAGAACTGTTGTTTATTTTTGAAGAAAATAACAGTTCGATTAAAAGCTAAACCCGGAAAGGATAGGGAATTTGACGAGAAAATTCAAATGTTTTATTTATTTATTTTCCCTTATTAACATTACCAACAATAGCTATGAATGATAGCGGAAAGCGTAAGCTAATTTTCGCTGTTGCTTGATCGGACTTATTCCGGCCTATTGACCTGAAACCAACTCAGTCTGTCATGTAGCGTTACCACCGTGCCGATAATGGTCAGGGTAGGTGGTTTGATGTCTTGCCCCGCGACCTTGCCTGGCAATGTTTCCAAAGTACCGGTAATCACTCGTTGGTTGGACGTGGTGCCTTGCTGAACAATGGCAATAGGTAAATCTTTGGGACTGCCGTGCGCAATTAAGGACTGACAAATTTTTTCCAAGCCGGCCAATCCCATATAGATGACGATGGTTTGATTCGGCGCTGCAAGTTGCGTCCAGTTTAAATTGACGGAATTATCCTTTAGGTGTCCGGTGACAAAGGTACAGGATTGCGCATGATCCCGATGGGTTAGCGGAATACCCGAATAGCTTGCACAACCGGAAGCCGCAGTAATACCGGGAACTACCTGAAAATTAATACCCTGCTGCATCAAGGTTTCAATTTCTTCACCACCTCGACCAAATATGAACGGATCGCCGCCTTTTAAGCGCACCACCCGTTTTCCCGCTTTAGCCAGGTCGGCTAGCAGGGTATTGATCGATTCTTGCGGTAGCGCATGATATTGACGCTGCTTCCCGACATAAATCTTTTCTGCATCCCGGCGTGTCAAATCGAGAATCTCCGGCGAAACCAGTCGGTCATAAACGACCACGTCTGCCTGTTGCATCAAACGTAGCGCACGGAAAGTTAACAGGTCGGGTGCGCCTGGGCCTGCGCCAACCAGATAGACTTCGCCTAGGTTAGTATTATCCGTTTGCTTGAGCAGGGTTTGCTCTAATTGCTGTTCGGCTTCCTGCCCTCGTCCAGAAAAGATTAGCTCAGCGACCGAGCCCTGCAATATGCTTTCCCAGAAAATCCTGCGTTGTGCGGGCTTTTTAATATGCTGCTTGACCTTATCCCTAAACTTATCAGCCAGACCAGCCAGTTGACCATAGGCGGGTGGAATCACTGTTTCTATTTTAGCCCTGAGCAATCGCGCCAATACCGGCGCAGCACCGCCGGAAGATACTGCGGCAATAATCGGTGACCGGTCGATAATCGCAGGAAAAATGAAACTGCAAAGCTCGGGATTATCAACCACATTAACCGGAATGTTCTGTTCTTCCGCCGTAAGGGCAACAAGGCGGTTGGTTTTTGCATTATCAGTCGCCGATACCACTAACCTGAATTCGCCAAGATCAGCCGGGGAGAAAGACTTTTGCAGCAGCGTTAAGTTGAAAATTGCCTGTAGGCTCAATACTGCCGGACTCATCTCCTTGGCGAGCACGGTAATTTTTGCTTCGGCCCGAGCCAACAATTCAATTTTTCTGGCGGCGATTTCGCCTGCACCAACAACTAGGCAAGGCTGATTTTTAAGCTTTAAAAATACGGGGAAATAATCCATTTAGTTACGATGATTCTTGCGATTTAAAAGAGAATGGTATTATAAGCACACCAAACTTAGTTGAGAAAACTTAAAAAATCATGATCGAATTTAACCTGGAAGTAGATGCTAGCGGTTTGAACTGCCCCTTACCCTTATTGCGCCTGAAAAAAGCCTTGATGGATATGTCCAGCGGCGATGTCGTCAAAGTGATTGCAACCGATCCTGCCGCACACCTGGATTTTGGCGTTTATTCCGACCAGACAGGACATCAAATCATTCAATTGATAAAAGAATCCAATAAACAAATTTTTTATTTCAAAAAGAAATAGAGCAAGCCCGAATAAGACCAGCCAAGCCGGTCCGAAGCTTGTCGGCGCGACCTGTCGATGCGATTAAAAGCGTGATAAATTTATAGTAGCATTATGCGACATCAGAGCTAACCATCCCTACCTGTAGCGGTCCGATAATATAAATCACAGGACCCGATTACATCTGTTTTTCGGGACCACATTAACTGAGAATGGCTACAGCTTTGGTCACGGCGGCATTGGTCATTAAGGTGTCCGGCCGGGTTTCCGCTACCGTTTAACCCTTACAACCTTAGTCAGCGCCGCCGCTCTTGGGAAAAAGGTAAAAATAGAGTTGGAGTCCGTATAAGTTTTTAAAGTATCTCCATGCACCACGAATCACCGCTGCCTGGTGCTGGGCAATGACAATAAGTTAAAGATTTTCGTCAAATAAATCAGAAATATCGCATCTAAAGTATTGTTGAATAATTTCGGCCAATTCGTTTCTGGCATATTCTTCATGTTGTGCAAATCGCTGATACAAAGGCTCGGCAATACCAACGAAAATATCCAACAACTCCGGGTCGAAATGCTTGCCTGCCTCTCGTTGTAGGTAATCTATCGATTCTTGGTAGCTGAACGGCAATTTGTAAGGGCGCGCCGACGTTAAGGCATCGAAGACATCAACGATGGCAAAAATACGTGCAGCCTGGGGAATTTCCTGCGCTTTCAGGCCTGAATAGTAACCGCTGCCATCGAATTTTTCATGGTGATTGCCGACTTAATCGGCATAATCACCATCCCCCGCCCAAGGCCTTGTATAAGGCAACATGCGTCGTTGCCCAAGCCAAGCGGCTTTGCGCCAGTTGCTCGCGGGCGTTATGCCAGGCCCGGCGGCTATCCAGCACGCTTGAGAGATCGGTCTCGCCTTCGGCGTAATAGTCCTCGGCGGTTTCCGCGGCCTTGCGGGCCGACTGTTCGGCATTTTCCAAGGATAAACGCCGGCTTTGTTCGCCCTGCATCAAGGCGAGACTGTCTTCAACTTCCCGCAACGCCGACAAGACCGATTTCTCGTAGGCCAACAGGGCTTCCTGATGGCGGGCTTCTTGAGCGTCGATGTTCGCCAGCAGGCGTCCGGCCTGGAAAATGGGCAGCGAGAGGCGCGGGCCGAAACCGTAGAAACCGCTGGAGAGGCTGGTGAAGCTGCTCAAATCCTGGCTTTGAAAGCCGACCGCCCCGGTCAGGGATAGTTTTGGGAACAATTCCGCCGCGCCTATCGAGGCGGTGGCGGATGCCACCGTGAGTTCAGCCTGGCGAATATCGGGACGGCGCCGCAGCAAATCGGAGGGCATACCCGGCTGAACGGCTGGCGGCTGGGGAATCGTTGCCGGAACCTCGGCCAGTTCGGCATTCAATCCGGTCGGCGGCAAGCTGGCCAACAGCGCCAAGGCATGCCGGGCATTATTGATCTGCGCGGCTATAGGCGCGACGGTGCTCTCGGCCGTTTCCAGTTCCGCTTTCGCCCGTTTCATGTCCAGCGCCGTCGCCATGCCTTGTCGCCATGCCTTCCTGGAAACCGGCTTCGGCCAGACGCAACACTTCGCGTTGGTTTTTCACATTGTCTTCGGCGATGGCCAGCCGGGAATTCAGTGCGGTCAGTTCAAGGTAAGTTCGTGCCACTTCGGCGGCAAGACTGACCTGAACGTCGCGCAGACTCTCGGTTATGGCCTCGGCGTTAGCTTTGGCCGCTTCCTGTTGGCGACGGATGCCGCCAAACAGGTCCAGCTCCCAGGAGCTGTCGAAGCCGGCCTGGAACAGGTTAAACGGCGTACCGAGAAGTCCTAGCGACGAGAGCAGGCCGCTTTTATTTTGGCCCCCGCCCTGCATCGAACCCAAGGTGCCCAATAGCGCATTGGGGCTGATCCGTTGACGTTGAAAGGCGCTGGAGGCGTTGACGCTGGGCCAGCGTTCCGCGTCGGTCGCGTCGCGTTGGGCCCTGGCGGCCTGAATGCGCGCGCCTGCCGCCTTGAGGTCGAGGTTGCCTTGCAGCGCCCGTTCGACCAGCCGGTTCAGCCTGTCGTCGTTGAAGCCTCTCCACCATTGGGCCAGATCGTTACTGGCAGCGGCGGAGGCTGGTGGCGGAGCTTCGGCCCAG
>SCPZ01000042.1 GCA_004299305.1 Methylobacter sp. | reverse complement strand
CATTTTGACAATGCCGGAAGGCGACACACGCTACTCTGCGCGTTTGGGATGGATCAAAAAAGAATTTACCAAGGCATACCTTGCTGCTGGCGGCAAAGAACAAGCGCGTAGCAATTCACGAATTAGGCAAAGGCGGCGCGGAGTTTTACAACGCCGATATTGGGAACATGCCCTGCGAGACGAAAACGATTATGCCCGACATTTCGATTATATCCATTACAACCCGGTTAAACATGGATACGTGGAATCGGTGCAGGACTGGCTTTATTCCACTTTTCACCGCTGGGTTAAACAGGGTGTTTACTCTGTTGATTGGGGCAGTAAAGCTCATGGAATCATGGAATTCGATGATTTGAATACTTCTGCTATGGAATAAAAATGTGCGTAAAGTCTTCATTTTTACTGATAATGATGCTTTTACTCTGCTTAGCCCACATCCAAATATCTCTATCCGGTGTCTCCATCATCCTTAAATCAGCAACATGCTTGGATGAATCCGAGGGGCATTAGGCAGGAGATGTCCAGACATGAGTCCCTATTGAAAGTAGCCAATGGGTAGGTCTTTCATCACGCTATTTTTCGAATTAATTTTGAATAAATTATTCATCAACCAGCGTCTGTATCCGGTAAAAACCTTCGTCGTTATGCCCTAGAATATCCGCCAGCCAAGGCAAAACCTGTTGCATTTCAGCCGCTAAAGTCCACGGCGGATTGATCACGATCATGCCGCTAGCAGTCATGCCGTGTTCGTCGCTGTCTGCGCGTATGCCCAATTCAAATAATTGCACATTGTTGATGCCGCAGGCGCAGATGGCGCGCTCCAGTTTCTGGTTACGCTTGCGCTCAATGACCGGATACCACAGCGCATAAGTGCCGGTGGCGAAGCGTTTGTGCATGACGGCCAACGTTTCCACAACCTGTTGGTAATCTGTTTTCATTTCATAAGAAGGATCGATCAGCACCAAGCCACGGCGCTCGAACGGCGGTAATAACTTTAAACAGTTTGTTAATCCGTCGCCATGAAATACGCTGATGCGCTTGTCTTTGTTGGCTTCGGCGGTTAACAGCTTAATTTCGGTATTATGCAGCTCAAATAAACACAGCCGGTCTTTGTCGCGCAGTAATTGTTTGGCGATTAACGGCGAGCCGGGATAGCGGCTTAGTTTGCCGGGACCGTTAAAGCGCTTGATAAGGTTGACATAATGGGCAACGCATTCCGGCAAATCATGGCGTTGCCATAGCTTGCCGATGCCGTTGTCAAATTCCCGGTTTTTTAACGCATAGTCGCCGTCTAGCTCATATTTGCCGGGGCCTGCATGGGTATCGATACAGCAGAAGGGCTTGTCTTTCTTTGTTAAGTATTCAAGGTTTTGGATCAGGATGATGTGTTTTAACACATCGGCAAAATTGCCTGCATGAAAGGAGTGTCTATAGCTGAGCATGATAGGGTTAATTTTTTAGAGTACTTTGTCGAATATCGTCATGCCTATTTCAAAAGCAATCAGCCAAATAATGATCCATTCCAATATCGATGAATGCCGGTGTTTTTGTTCATCCGCCAGCATTTCAAATAACTCATGGATGGTCTCCAGCTTTTTTGACAACACTTCGGTGCGCTGGGTTATTTCCAGGTATTTTGCGGTGATCCCGTAGAAGGCCTCGTATTCCGGGTATTCCCAAAAGAAATCGGGCGTATCGAGCAAGTCGTAATTCAAAATAATATCGCTTTTGGTTAAAAACAGCTGCCCTCGGATTTTCGCGATTTTATGACGGCTTAGCTTGATTCTGCCGTTCTCGGCTAATGATTTGGGAATGTAGCTGGTGTTGTTAATGGTGGTTATCGCATTGGTTTCAAAAGAGGCCAGCTTAATCGATTGCGCCATGCCTTGGGATAATGAAAATATCAGGATAGGGTCCGAAGATTCGATTTCAATATGATCTTCAATAATCCGGGTGCTTGGACAGTCGAGAGCAAACGTGAAGTTGTCTTCTTCTATGCTGACTAGCGGATAAGCTGCATGATCCAACAATAACTGATGGAGTTTAGCTTGCTGTTCCGAGCTGACATTCCAATGCACCACGGCGCCATAAGCAAAGATAACCGACCAGCATTGATCATCCTCTATCAGTAATGCGCCTTTGATGATTCTTATCAGCATTGAGTCCGACAACAATTTTGCCAATGCGCTGATGTCAAAACGTTGCGCCAGACAATAGGCCACACATTTTTTAATGGATTGATTTTCAGACATAATGTACTCCCGGATGCGCGCCTTGATGCGTAGATAAATCGGCTATCCTTTGACACGTAAGGCGCGCCCTACAAAAGAATAACTATTGCTCTGCAATTTTTACCAGCCAGCCATTTTCACCATTACATCTTGGAATTTTGGCGTTAACTTTGATGTTGATTCTTGCCGCTGTATTCACTAAATCGGCGGGTAACTTCCCTTTTACCAGAAAAAAAGCCTCTTTATCTTCGGTAGTCACTTCAACAGGAATGTTTTTTACGGTGACTTTAATTTGTCCGGGCTTCTCTACATTAAAAGCCCAAAAGGAAAATGCTGAACCCGGCGCAACGGTGGCTAAATTAGCCGGTAGGAATTTAGTCAGCTGCGGTTTTAAACAGCCGTTTTCGCCGGCGCCGCCACCGGCAGCCATATTGTGTCCGCTATGATGTTCAGCGGCATAGCCAGTGCCGATATTCAAGCAAGAAAACATAAAAAAGAGGGGGAGTAGTTTTGGTGTTTTCATAGATTTACCTTTTAATTATTATTTTTGTATGACTACTCAGTTGGTGTTTTGTTGCCGCAGATTCACAAATTATAAAAATGACTCTTTTGCCTACTTCCGAATATTTCATAAGTTTAATCCGTGCATCTGTGGCGTTTTATTTTTGCTGCTGAGCAGTTACATTTTTGTTGTAATCAGTGTAAGCCACACTCCCTCTGGAGAAGGAATAATCACGCTTAAATGTAGAACCTGCATCCTACACGACTAATTATATTCATAAACAACGCTTTCATCATAAAACATTGGCATAATCCTGTTCCAGCTGCTTAAAATTCATTGACGACATAAAGCGGCTGAAACTTAGCCAGGACGACAGCCCCATCAGGTCCTTAAACTGCGGCGGCAGGAAGAGCGGCGCTATCACCGTGCCTTCTTCAACCAAGTCGACCAACACTTTCATATCTTCTATCATGGTTTTGCCGCAAAACAGTAAAGGAATTCGATCCGGCTTGCCCTTGCTGACCGCCAAGCGCATGAAATTGTAAGTCAGCACAAAACCTTTGATATAAGTCAGGTCTTTGGTAAACGGCATCCCCTCAGAACTGCTGCCTCTAAACACCCTGCTGCCAAGCATATAGCTTTCTTCCCTATCCAGTCCTTTCTCCTTAAAGAAATAAAATATGTCCATAAAATCAGCGCCTTCCTCGGCAAGCGTGATGGCGCGCACCCGGTTGATCAGGCGCATCAACCGGGTGGGCGTGGAACTGAAGGTTAATATTTCCATCAATACCGCCAGCCCTTCCTGGGTTATGGTCGCGGACGGCGGCCCTTTGCCGAGAAAGGTGCAATAAGGCTGGGCCAAGCCGTTCAGGGTGGTGCCCAAATGCACCCATATTTCATGAACTTCAAGCACTCGCAAATCGCGCATGTTGAACAGCGCATCGGCGCGCAATTTTATGTAATCGGTACCGGCGGCGGCATCGGCGACGATACCGTCGCTGAGCATGGCGCGCAGGCCTTCGCCGGGAAATACGGCTTCTATCTTCTCGTTAAGGATGGCGACAGCATCCGTCGCGTTGATGGTTTTG
Source organism: Methylobacter sp. (assembly GCA_004299305.1). Lineage (GTDB taxonomy): Bacteria > Pseudomonadota > Gammaproteobacteria > Methylococcales > Methylomonadaceae > Methylobacter_A. The sequence goes on along the minus strand of SCPZ01000042.1, from coordinate 17,481 downwards.
GGTTCTTCGTTCAGAAAATCCAGTTTCAACAGTTGCGACAGGGTTGCTTCCATCATGCTGCCCAAATCGGCAATGGTCGGATCGCCGACATGAAAAACATCTTGGGATGAGCCGTATAATTCCTGGGAAATATTGGAGAAGGTCGGCTTTCCCCTGGCCTCCAGCATACGCACTACATCCAGGTATTCCTTGCAAATGCGGCGCATGATCACACTGAGCGGATTGAGTTGACCGAGTTTGCGTTTTAAATCGCGTTCAATTTGGTAAAACTCGTGTTTCTTCTCGTTCGGGTCAAAACCCAAGGGGCGTTTTTGATAATAATCCGGCGTGACTAGCGGCGATCTTTTGCAGTTGCCATCGAAAAAAGCCTGTTTGATATTATCATCCCATTTAATCGCGTCGAGTATGCGGATAGGTTGTTGCGCCTTGACGATTCGATCCGATAGCGTTTTGACTTCGGTCAAATACGTGGAAGGTTTAACGGTTTTTTTGCGCATATGTGTCATCCATTCGCTGAGCAGTATTGCGGATAAGAAAAAATATTTACCACGAAGGGTGGGAGGAACAGGATAAAGCTTCGTGATCTTTATTAAATAAGCAATCCGGGTCACAGACATCCCCCTGCCGAAACCAGGTCCAGTATATCAACAGATTGACAAAGCCCAAGGAAATTTAAGACTACCAAGCTAAAGCGGGGCGAACTTACAGATAACGTCCTTTGCGGGATGTTATCTGTTCCGGCTTAAGTGGTTACTCAATTTAACAGGTAATCGGAGTCGCCTAAGCCACCCTCGCAGTTATCATTCAACCTGATGGTAAAGTCGTAACAATGCGATTATTATACTTATTTTAACTATCAATTTTTACCATAGGGGTTCGAAATGTCAGCTGGAAGTATTATCACCGACTTAGGCGGTACGGATATTATCAAAACGGTTTCGGTGTTAGGTTCAGGCAAAATCCTGGCATTCGGTGCCAGCAATGGCTACTTTGCTTTTACTCGTTATAACGCTGATGGCAGTCTCGATACCAGTTTTTACGATGATGGTAAATGGGTTGACGGACAAACCCCTACGGTAACTGTGAATAGCGTCATCGGATTAAGCGATGGTAAATTCCTCTCCGCCGGAACGGATGGCAATAATGATTTATTGCTAATGCGCTTTAATGACGACGCTTCTTTGGATACCAGTTTTGATGATGACGGCAAAGTCACCACCGATTTAGGCGGCATCGAAACGGCTACCAGTGTCACCGTACAAAACGATGGCAAGATTTTGCTGGCAGGCACGTCCGATGGCAACTTTGCCCTGGTGCGTTATAACGCTGACGGCTCATTAGACAATAGCTTTAATGCTAGTGGTAAAGTCAACCACGCTCCCAGTGGCGAGGTATTTATTAACGGTAATGCCGTCAAAGGGCAAACCCTCACTGCGTCAAATACCTTAGCCGATGCCGATGGATTGGGAGCGATTAGCTACCAATGGCGAGCAAACGGCGTCAACATAGGTCAAGGTGACAGTTACACTTTGACCAACAATGACATTGGCAAAACCATTACCGCCACCGCTAAATACACCGATTCTTCAGGTACCGCTGAAAGCGTAATCAGTGCGGCTACAGCGACCGTGATTAATATAGAACAGGCCGGCGTAAGCATTATCGGGAGCGACTTTGTTACCAGCGAGGCAGGCGATACCGCCGTGTTCAGCGTCAAATTGAATGCTGCGCCAACACGCGATGTATCTATGACATTCACCAGCAGCGACGCGACCGAAGGCACCGTCACCACGTCTACCCTAACCTTTACTTCGGTCGATTGGTCGACCGCGCAAACTTTTACCGTGGTCGGCAAAGATGATACGCCTGCTGACGGCAATATCGCTTATCAAGTAACCGGCAGCATCAACACGATGGATGTGAAATACAACGGCTTGACTATTTCCCCGATTCTCTTAACTAATATCGATAATGACGTACCCGGTCAAACGATTTACGGCGATGTCGATGGCCAACAAAACGATGTTATTACCGGTACAACAGGCGGTGACAAAATCTATGGCAGAGATTTAGGGGATGATTTGTCCGGCAGACTGGGTAATGACCAAGTTTATGGCGGTTATGGCAATGATTTACTGTTCGGCGAAGAGGGTGACGATAAACTGTACGGCGAACAAGACAATGATTACATGGATGGCGGCACAGGAAATGACACGCTGGATGGAGGCGCAGGCGCCGATACCCTGATTGGCGGCGCAGGCAATGACACTTATTACTTGGGCTACGACGCTAAAGATGTCATTACTGAAAAAGGTCTAAGCACTGACATTGACACAGTTATCGTTCCATACCAATTGACCCGCTACACCCTGCCGACGGGCATCGAAAAAGGCGCGCTTACCGAAAGCACGCTAGCCGGCAATCTCATCGGGAATTCAGCTAATAACACCCTAACGGGTAATGGCGGCGATAACCTATTAAGCGGTGCGGCAGGACGCGATTTGTTATTGGGTGATATGGGAAACGATGTGTTATTAGGAGGCTCAGGCAATGACACGTTGAGTGGAGGAGCGGGTGAAGATATATTTAAATTCGACAGCGCATTGACTGCGAATACCGATACGATTACGGACTTTTCCGTAATCGACGACACGATTCAGTTAGAGAATGCGATTTTTACCAAACTTGGCGCGGCAGGCCTATTAAATGCCGATAATTTTGTAAAAGCCGAGGCTCCAAGTGATATTAATGATTATCTAATCTATAACCCGGCAACCGGCGCATTGACTTATGATGCGGATGGCGCCGATGTCGGCGTAGGCGTACAAATTGCGGTATTAGGCGTGAACTTGGCGTTGACCTATGCAAATTTTGTCGTAATCTGACTTTCTTACCGGGCCATAAGCAATTTTGCCCGGTTAACCCATCCTGCAATAAACCTGAAAAGAGCAGTTGAGCCACGGATGGACACAGATTTAAACAGATAAACAATGGATGTAACTATTCAGCGAAAAAAGAAATGGAACACGGATGACACGGATAGGACGGATTTACACGGATTTACACGGATTTTTTAAAATATTCTGTGCTTTTAATCAGTATCATCCGTGTTCCATTAATCATTTTTAGCATACACTGAACAGTTACCAATGGATTACGTTAATTCTTTGAGACACCCCATTGGGTGAAATACTCATATTGCATAACCAAGTGTTTTATCAGTAATTACCTGTGTAAATCTGTGGCTAACTGATTTTTTTTAGGATAAACGTAACCTAGTTTTTTATGCAAAATATTGAAATTCCCATCTGGCCTTACGTTTACGGAGGACCTTCCGGCTCAGGTAAAATCCGCAGCCTACCCGAAGACTTTATCGTTAAAGAAAACCTGTCCTTTGAACCGTCAGGGACTGGCGAACATGCCTTTTTGCAAATAGAAAAGAAGGGCGAAAATACCGAGTATGTCGCCAGACAACTGTCCAGATTCGCCAACGTCAGGCAACGCGATGTCAGTTACGCCGGCCTGAAAGACCGCTATGCCGTCACAACCCAATGGTTTAGCGTCTGGTTGCCGGGCAAAACCGATCCCGACTGGACGCAATTTGAATCGGACAATATCAAGGTGTTGCATTCCGTGCGTCATGCGAGAAAACTCAAGCGCGGCGTGCTGTCGGGCAACAGTTTTAAACTGACAATTCGCGATTGGCAGGGTGATCAAGCGAAAACCTGTCAGCAACTGGAGCAGATTAAAACCGACGGTATCGCTAATTATTTCGGATCGCAGCGCTTTGGCAACGAAGGCCAAAATGTCAACAAGGCCTTGGCAATGTTTAATGGCGCGAAAGTGGGCCGCGAGCAACGCAGCATTTATTTGTCGGCAGCCCGGTCATACCTGTTCAACCTGATTTTGGCTAAGCGGATAACGCAAAATAACTGGAATCAAGCGCTGCTAGGCGACACCTACCAATTCGACCTGTCACACAGTTGCTTTCAATCGGATCAGCCGGATGCTGAAATCATCCGACGACTGGCGGCAAAAGAAATTCATCCTACCGGCGCATTATGGGGCAAGGGACATGCCGATGTGTCAGCCGACGCACTCGATATTGAGCAAGTGGTTATCGACGCGCATGAGTTACTGGCTCAGGGTTTAATAACGAGCGCCGTAGATCGTGATAGACGCGCATTAAGGGTTAATGTGCAGGATTTACATTGGCAATTTATTGATGACACGACGCTGGCGCTTAGTTTTACCTTAGCAGCTGGGAGCTACGCGACGTCGGTATTGCGGGAAATTATCGAATGATTACCCGTCCGAATTAAACAAAATTTTATTTACCACGAAAACACGAAAAAATAAAACTTCGTGTCTTCGTGGTAATCACCTAAGTGCGTGTTTTAGTGACCGGGAACAACCCTTACTGTTTTGTAGACAGCGTTAGGGGACATTAAGCGTACTCCACTCGATAAAACCCAAATCAAGCGCCTGTTGCAAATCGACAGCAGCGATGTCATAAACATTAAAAATACCGGTATCAGCGCCGCACACAGCAGGTCTTATCAGGCCATCGCTTTCTTTTGCCGCCGCATAAACGCTAATGCCGCCTAATTGTTGCTGCATATCGGCCAAGGTAATGCCATTGTTTTCACACTGCAAACTACCGTCAGGCTTAGCAATACGCACGGTATCGGGTTGAATCGTCAAGGGCGGACATGTCAGCACACGATTAATGCTGTAAAACGAAGTGCTGGGATCGGGCTTGATGCCGTTCAATTGTTTGACAAATTTTTCAAACGCTTTACTGGGCGGCTGATCGCTCGGCCTATCTTCAACGCAAGCGGAAAAACCGCCTTCGCGTCCGTAGCCGTAAATTACAAACTTATCAATGACACTATTAGCAACGGCATTGCCGATCACGCGCCGCAATTGTTTATAAGCAACGACATCAACGCCAGGCCCGATACCGCCAATAGATATTTCTACCGCGTGGCGCGTTTCGACGACCGGCGCCGGTTTAGCATAAAGCACCGAGCTAACGAGCAGGCCGGTGAACCATAACAAGAAATAGACTGATTTTTTCATGGTGATAACTCCAAATAAATGATGGATGATTTTTCATTGTAGCGGGGGGTTGCAAATAAAACCACTTAAACTCTACTGACCGAAGTGCGCGGCTGATACAAAGCCCGCACTAAGGAATCAAGGAGTACAGATGCTCAATAAAGTTTCATCTGGGTAATGCCGAATAATGTGCCGGTATACAGCGAACCATCAACACCCATACTTAATGAGGCATAGTGGTTATTGTAAAGCTGTTCAAGCACATCCTCGCTACGATTGCCGATTTTAACGGAAAACAGTACCTGATTGACATCGCTAGGCGACAAGCCGGTCAGATACCAATAGCCGTCGGTACGTTTTTCATAAACATAGACGACGGCGCTGGCTGAGTTGCTTTTCGAGACCACTGAAGGAATAGAAATACTGTTGTTGACACTGGTTACTTTAGCGCCGTCCGGCGTCACATCAATTCGTGCAAATCCCGGTTCTGTCGTATTGGTTCCGCCTACCGCTTGCGGCGAGGAATATCCCCAGTTATTTTCTGCAAACAACGCCACGCCTGTTTCTGTCGGATAAGCGATCAGGCTGTTTTCATCAGCGCTCTTGTCCTTGTCGAACGGTACCGCCTGCGCAAACAGGCGTGCCTCATCCTGGCCCAGCTTGAGTTCTGTGCGGTAAATGTTGACATGCATCGGCGTTGCATTGTCAGTAATGGCAACATAGCGGCGATTTGCCATAGTAAAGACGGTTGGCGTTGAACCAGAACCCTGACTGACTTGGCCCGGCTTGATAGTTTTACCGCGTTGATAAGATGTCGACCATTTTTTACCGGGCGTGCCATCGGTTTTGGCGGCAAAGCGATACAGTTTGTGCGTGGAAACAATGTATACACCACTGGAACCGGTATCTGTGTCGCCTTCATCGACGGCCAGCGAATTGGCTATCTGTTGGTACTGTTGCGAATCGCTGGCAACGCGTATGCCGTCACCGTCGGGATCGTTTAAATCATAGGCATGCACAGTATCATCCGGCGCAATCGTGCCGACTATCCCATTACTGCTGACCCACCAGATAATGCCGGATTTGTCAGGCATCGATGAATATAATTTATCGCCCGACGGCAGGTAAGGGCTCAAATCAATATCGCGTACAGCGGTAAAGCTGCCGAGACTGAGCGATGTGCCGAGGGTCGCTTGATAGGTCACCAAATGACCGTCCGTCTGAACCACTACAGGGCGATACTGGTCATCCAAATAAAAATAACCGCCGCCGCCAAAATCAGTCAGGCTGGTCGAACTGCTGGCAGGTAGTTCTTGCCAAGCCAGAGGCTGCAATTTCGTATTAAACGCCATTAACAATTTTTTAGCAGGAATTCCGTTCATCGGAATGCCTGCACAGACGGTATACAAATTACCTTCCGCATCAAATGTATGCGCGGCGCATTCACCCAGGCCGTGTACAAGCATACTTTTAGTGTTTGCATCGAGGGACAGGAAAAAATTGACCTGTTTTACATCGACGCCGGTAGCGGCAGTAGGTCCCGGTACCGTATAGTTGTCGCTCATGTATGAATCGTTATGGATATTATTGCCGCTATTAGGCGCCAGTCCGGGGTTTTGCCAAACGTCGGCATAACTAAAGGCGCTAGTTGCCAATAGGCCGGTTATAAGACCGGCGCGAAAAATAGAATTGTTTTTCATTGATAAGCCTATGGATTTTAAGTTATTGGATTTAACAAAACAGGTCGTCTTAATTACATGACTTCATGGCAATAAAAACAAGGTAACTATTCAGACCCCGACCGTATTTAGACCTTCCAGGTTTTTAAAACCTGGAAGGTCTTAGCGTAACAATATATTTTTCAATAGGCTAATCTAGCCATAAAACTCTAAACGACCGTTTAATGGCTAAGCCAACCCTATGGAGCTGAGGGGATATAAATGCTTGTTTTTATTCTCCTCACCCCAACCCTCTCCAACAGGAGAGGGAGCCAGGTCAACTTGCAAGCCATTTAAGTTTCAATGTTCCATCAAATTCCTCGCTTTACCGAATGGTATTACTCAGCTGTCGATAATTTCAAGACAAGCAACCATCGTATGGCGGATAATGAAAAAACTCATCGCTATCGGATAAAGCGCGTAATGACGGGTGATAAGCAGGCTAATCAGCACAAACGCCGCAATCCCGCCGATGTTAAAGCGAGTGTTTTTTTCCAGATAACGCAAATGCACGATAGATTCATGATCGAAATATTCGCTTTTGTTGATCAAGGTTATCGTCACGATAGAAGTCAACAGTGCGTAATACAACGGGAAGTAAAAGAACATCGGCGCATCGTCGTTGAACTGAGGTTCCCAGTAGGCATACCAGACCAACAGGCAACCGGTCGCAAAGCCGTCGTGCCAACTAACGGTGGGGACTTTTTTCAAATACCCGGCCAGCAAGCTGGCGACAGTGATCGTAAGGCCAATGCCTAAAGCGACAGGCGTGGCGAGTAGCGGTAGAAATTCATTTTGGTTCTGCACGAGAACTGCCAGCGACAAACTGCAAAGAATGAATCCGATCATGACGAAGTACCGTATAAGTTTTTTCTGACTATAACATTGCAATCGGGGGAACAGAAGCGCACAAATCCGATTTTAACATTCCTGCTTGATTGCCCATTTTTCCAATGCACCATTCAATTCGGGTTGCCAGGTTAATCAGTGTCGCCTAGAAGCGCCTACTTTTGGCATCCGTGTTCCATTAATCATTTTTAGCATACGCTGAATAGTTACAATAATTATTACATTGTTTTTATGCTTTACTTGTATGAAAACAGCTAAAACTAACATTGATATTAAACGCCAATTAACAGGATTATTGCCGATGCTACGGACTTACACGCATGATTGAACTGGAAAACTTTAAGCTTTTGGGCATTGCATTAGCAATAGGATTACTCATCGGCCTGGAGCGAGGCTGGCGTACCCGTGACCTGAATGAGGGGATGCGGGTTGCCGGGCTGCGTACCTACGGAATGATTAGCTTGCTGGGCGGATTGTCGGGCATCCTGGCCCAACAAGTAGACACTTATTTTATGGGATTTGTTTTCCTGGGCCTGACATCCGTCTTGCTGCTTGCTTATAGTAAAAGTCTCGATAAATTCAAAGATTTCAGTATCACCGGCACCATTGCCTCGCTAATTACCTTTACTTTGGGCGCGTTAACTGTTTACGGTCATATTACGCTTGCCGCTGCAAGCGCCGTGGTTATTACATCGCTGCTCGGTTTTAAGCCCTTGCTACACGGTTGGGTGAATAAACTGGAGCAGCACGAATTGCATGCAACGCTGAAACTATTACTGATCTCTGTCGTAATACTACCGATATTGCCGGACCAGGATTATGGCGTCTGGGCCACGTTTAATCCCTATCATATTTGGTGGATGGTTGTACTGATTGCCGGCATTTCCTATCTGGGCTATTTTGCCATGAAGATTGTCGGTAATCAGCATGGACCGGTTTTAACGGGAGCCTTGGGAGGATTGGTATCGTCTACAGCCGTTACGCTTAATCTATCAAAGTTATCAACACAATGCCCAAACATGGAAAATGTGCTGGCTGCGGGCATTTTAACAGCCTGCGCCACCATGTTTGCACGCACTCTTTTGCTAACCTCAGTTATGAATCCGACCTTATTCCTGGCGCTGCTTCCTGCCCTGATGGTCATGTCCATTTTTACTTATCTGGTTGCTTTTTTGTTATGGCAAAGCGAACGAGGATTTCGGGCCATCGAAGAGATAACACTGGAAAACCCTTTCCAGCTAGGAATGGCGTTAAAATTTGGCGCATTTTTAGTCGTCATCATGTTGCTATCCAAACTACTAAAAGTTTATTTCGGTGATATGGGCACTTATTTTCTAGCTGCAACCGCCGGTTTGGCGGATGTTGATCCCATTACGCTTTCGATGTCGCAAATGAGCAATGCTGGATTGAACGTCAGCGTCGCCGCCAAGGCAATTCTTATTGCGGCATCCGTTAATTCAGGTATTAAAAGTATTTTTTCATGGGTTATTGGCAGTGCGGGCTTGGCGCTCAGAGTCGGGAGCACCTTAGTAGGAGCCGTTGCCTTCGGCTTATTGATCCCATAATAGATAAATCAAATTTATTGTTAAGGAACGAGCATGAAATAAAGTGGACAACTGTGTGCGGCAGGAGCGCAAGCTTCGCCTAAAGCGCCCACTGTTGGTGCTTGCGCATGCAGGCAAAGCCTGCACTCCGACTATTGGCAACTTGCCTAAGTTATTTCGTGCTCATTCCTAAATATCGTAAGACACATTGTCCGTACCTTTCAGCATACATAGCCGCCCTCCTCCAAACCTCACTCGCCCTTTCTGGTTTGCAGTCGGCGCCTAGCACTCAGTCAATCCTATTTTGACGGATAAAAATAAATCCGTTCGTCATGAGCTTGTCGAGTGGGATGAGCTGATTTACGCTGAGCTAAACGGTTTTTACACGACATATCAATATTGACTGATTACTAGCCTTTTGACGCCCTAGCCGAGGACAGTATGACAAATGGTTTTAGCATTACCTGCCGGTTCTTTGTCGGCTGAATTTATTTTCAGAGGAATTTAAGATTTATCGTATATCATAGTGTCTGGAAGGCCATTGTCTTTCCAATCATTTATTTTCAGGCATTGCCTGGGAATCACACCAAAACACCTCATAGGTATATGATGAATTTAATCAAAAAAGCAGTACTTACTTCTATTATGGCTATCTCTTTTGGTGCAAGTAACATAGCTTTCGCTGAAGATGCAAAAGCCACTGAAGTTATTGCACATATTGAAGCAGCTATAGCTGAAATCAACAAACACGATTTCAATGCCGCCTATTTACATGAAAAAGCAGCTCGTAATGCTTCTGATGAAATCGTAGGCAACGAAGCTGCTGTAAAAGAAGGACTTGCAAGCCTTATCAAAGCGCAAATAATCGGTAAAAGTGCAGATGAGCCAAAAGCTATTGCCGAATTAAACAAAGCATTAGGCTTTTATAAGTCAATCTAATCATTAGATCCGACTTTTAATTGGGACAGGATTAACTTAAGTTGATCCTGTCTTCCTTTAAAAACGACCGTTCAACCCTTCTACAACTTTTACCCGGCCAGCCGCGTAAAAGCCCCCTGCTCTCATGCATCAACCTCAACAACCAACTCCCTGTTATTTATGCCCGATTTGCGCGGCCTCGCTACTGCTGGCACCATCAGCTAAAAGTTATGTTTGCGAGAACAACCATCATTTTGATCTTGCCAAGGAAGGTTATTTAAATCTGTTGCCGGTGCAATTCAAACACTCCTCAGAACCCGGTGATAACAAACAAATGATGCAGGCCCGACGCGAGTTTTTGGAAGCGGGTTTTTATGAACCGATGGCCAAAGCGGTAGCGATGATGATTGATGCAAACCAACCCGCACATTTGCTGGATTTGGGGTGCGGCGAGGGCTATTACAGCCGAAAAATTGAAACCTACTGCTCAAACAAAGTAAGCTTGCACGGCGTCGACATTGCCAAATTTGCCATAGCCGCTGCCGCCAAAAAACAAGCCAATGCCCGATTTATAGTCGCAAGCTCAAACCGATTGCCTTATGCGAATCAGTATTTCGATTTTGTGCTGAGAGTATTTGCCCCGTCAAATGATGATGAACTGGGGCGAGTGCTGAAGCCGTCAGGATTTTTATTAACCGTGACGCCAGGCCCCAGACATCTATGGCAATTAAAACAATTTATCTATGCCGAAGTAAAAGATCATTCATTAGAAAGTGTAGTGCCGCCGGGCTTTACTCGTATCGATACACAACGCATCAGTTATAAAATCGCCCCGAATCCCCAGCAAAGAATCGCCCTGTTACAAATGACGCCTTTTGCCTGGCGGGCCAATGAGGCTGTTCAACAAGCCATTAAAGATGTTGTCGAACTGGAAATTGAAACCGATTTTATTTTGACGCTCGCAATAAAAACAGCTGGACAATAAAACTACGGGCTCTATCCCAAAAGGCTCGTACCCCCTCCTACAACACATCCAGTTGCGCATAAGCCAGCATCAGCCATTTGAGACCGGCTTGTTTGAAATTGATCTGCACTCTTTCCTGTGCGCCGCTGCCTTCCATTTGCAACACCACGCCTTCGCCGAATTTGGCATGACTGACGCGTTGGCCCAGTTTGTATTTTCCTTCCGTTTGCAAAGACTGCGCTTTCGGTTTTACGGCAGTTACAGGGCGACTTACGGTAGCCCGCATCCTGACTTCCTGTATATGTTCCGCCGGAATCTCGCGCAGGAAACGCGACGGCCTGGGATAAGTTTCCCTGCCGTATAAGCGCCGGGATTCGGCATAGGTTAAATATAATTGCTGCATGGCGCGGGTAATGCCGACATAGCAAAGCCTGCGCTCTTCTTCCAATCGCAAGACATCATCGACAGACTGTTGCGACGGAAATAGACCTTCTTCCATGCCGACCAAGAACACCAGCTTAAACTCCAAGCCTTTGGCCGAGTGCAAGGTCATCAACTGCACACAATCGTCAAAATCATCGCCCTGCATATCACCGGCTTCCAATGCGGCATGAGCCAGGAACATATCCAACTCGCCCAGACTCTCTTCATCTTCCTGTGCCGCGTCTACTCCCGGCTGACCTGCGGCATACACACCCTCCATGGCAATATCGCCGATTGTGGCGGCGTCAAAAAGTCGGGCCGCGTTAACCAGCTCTTCGAGGTTTTCTACTTTTTCTTCATCTTTGTCGGTCTTGTCCTTTTTATAGAGTTCAATCAGGCCGCTTTTTTCGACCACCAGTTTGACCTTTTCATAAAGCTCCAGGCCTTCTGTTTGTGCGGCAAATTGTTTGATCAATTCCAAAAAGCCTATCAGGGCATTGGTCGCTCTTGCCGACAAGGTTCGCCGGTTAATCAACATGATCGCCGCAGCCCATAACGAAAGGCTTTGATCGCGGGCTATGATCCGAATATCGTCGATAGTTTTAGGACCTATGCCGCGCGTCGGGGTGTTGATCACCCGCTCAAACGAGGCGTCATCATCGCGATTGGACATTAGCCGTAAATAAGCCAGTGCATTTTTAATTTCCGCCCGCTCAAAAAAGCGCAAGCCGCCGTAAACCCGATAAGGCGTACCGGTGGTCATTAATCTTTCTTCAAACTGGCGGGATTGGGCATTGGACCGATACAGAATCGCGACATCATTGCGCATGCCGCCCTCATTAACCCAAGCCCTGATCCGCTCGACCACGAAATGGGCTTCGTCCTGTTCGTTAAAGGCCGCGTACAGGGAAATCAAGTCGCCGTCTCCGGCATCGGTCCACAACTCCTTGCCCATCCGGCCGTCATTGACGCTGATCACCTTGTTTGCGGCTTTCAGGATATTGCCGGTGGAGCGGTAATTTTGTTCCAGTTTTATGACTTGATGATTCGGGTAATGTCTTTGGAAGCTGTAGATATTCTCGATTTTCGCTCCGCGCCAACCGTAAATGGACTGATCGTCATCGCCCACCACGAAAATATTATCCTTACCCTCGGTCAACAGCCGTAACCAGGCATATTGTATGGTGTTGGTATCCTGGAATTCGTCGACATGAACCTGTCTGAAGCGCTGCTGATAAAACTCCAGCACATCGTCGTTATCGCGCAGCAATTCATGCGCCCTCAGCAATAACTCGGCAAAATCCACTAGGCCTGAGCGGTCGCACAGCTCCTCGTATGCTTTGTATAGGGTCAGCATTTGCCGTTGGTAGAGATCATGGGTCTCCATCATGTGCCGCGCCCTAATGCCCTCGTCTTTTTGCGCGTTGATATACCACTGCACTTGGCGCGGCGGCCACTTGTCGGCATCGAGATTAAGCGTCGCCAGCAATCGCTTGATCAACCGCAGTTGGTCGCCGGAGTCCATCACCTGAAAGGTTTCCGGCAATTTAGCCTGCTTGGCATGGCGTCTTAGCAAGCGGTGCGCGATACCGTGAAAAGTCCCTATCCACATGGATTGCGCAGACATATTGAGTAGTTCCTCAATCCTGCCGCGCATTTCTTTGGCTGCCTTATTGGTAAAGGTTACCGCCAGAATACTGTGCGCCGATACGCCTTCCACCTGGATCTGCCAGGCGATGCGATGTACTAAAACGCGGGTTTTTCCGCTACCTGCGCCGGCCAAAACCAGCATGGCTTGTGATGGCGCGGTAACTGCCTGACGCTGCGCGTCATTTAAGGGATCTATTATTGAAGTGACATCCATTATGATTTTTTCGCTTGCACATTTTTTGTAGCTGTGTATATTGCATCAGGTTCAATAATGACAAACTGAACCATTGCTTTGTTAGAGATAATAATAACTACACACAGAGGATTTTAAGATGAATTTTGATTTTAAACGTATGCTTAAATTTGAACACAATGTTGGTGAGAAGGAAAAAAAATACCGCTTATACGGGGGCGCGGCGCTTCTGGTTATTTCACTGTTCATCCCTGGCGGTGAGGTTCTTTTGTTATTAGTGGGTATGGTTCTTGTGGCAACAGGCTATTTTGGTTGGTGCCCGGCATACTCAGGGCTTAACAAAAACACCTGCGAAGCTGTAGGCGACTCTACTGAAAGCGCTCCAACAGAAAGCGACTCTTCAGAAGGTTAAGCTATAAAGGCACAAGACAAAAATCAGCCTTGTGCCTTCTTAGCATTTATTCTTCTTTACGAAACTCACCTTCCAACACGTTATTTTCAGCCTCTCTTGCCTGCTGAAAATGCGCTCCGGCCTGAACCAGATAATGTTCAATCACAAATTGGGCAATTGCCCGGCGGGACTGCGGGATTAAACAGGCAAAGCCGATTATATCGGTAATAAAACCCGGCGTTAGCAATAATGCCCCCCCGACCAGAATAATGGGTCCTTCCACCATTTCATAAGCGGGGATCACGCCTTGCGCCAAACTCTCCTGAAAACGCTGAAACGTTGCAAAACCTTGCTGTTTTAATAGCCAAGCGCCCAACACTGCGGTAAACACCACCAGTAAAATGGTCGGGAATGCACCAATAATTCCACCCACCTGTATCAGCAAATAAATCTCTGCAAAAGGGATAATCAGCACGACCAGAAATAGTGTTTGAAAAATTTTCATCTAAAGTACTCTTGTTATAATCATCGTCGTTACAATATAAAGACAATTCCGGTTAATTTCTAGGATAATATCCGTCGCTCCCGCTTTTATAACGTGTAACATGCCTGCAAACCATCAAATAATCTTCTGTACTTGCCCTGATAAAGACACGGCGGAAAAAATAGCCCGCCTGCTGGTCATGAATAATGAGGCCGCCTGTGTAAACATTTTGCCCGGCATCACCTCTATCTACGCATGGAAGGGGCGGATTGAATCCGCCCAGGAACACCTGCTGTTGATTAAGGCGCATAAAGACCATTACCAAGCTATTGAAATAACCTTGCGCGACCACCACCCCTACGAACTGCCCGAAATTATTGCCGTGCCGATCGAACGCGGCTTACCTGAATACCTGCATTGGATAGATTCATGCCACTCTTTAAAATAATTTTTTTCTGTTTGCTGGCGTTGCTTAGCCGATCGGTCTTTGCTCTGGGTGCAGATGAACCTTTGCCGTCCGATCAAGCCTTTAGGGTTTCCGCAAAAATATCGGCTGCCGATCAGGTTGAAATTTCCTGGGACATAGCCGAAGGTTATTATCTTTACCGCAATAAAATGCATTTTGAGTCAAAAACCGGACAAATCCGCTTAGGCGATCCTGCATTTCCGACTGGCCAAACCAAGCATGACGAAAACTTTGGCGATGTGGTTATTTACCGCAATAGCCTAACCATCCCAATTGCCTTAGCGGTCGAAAACGGCGCATCTTCGCTGCAACTGTTGGTGCAATATCATGGTTGTGCCGACCGGGGCATTTGCTATCCGCCGCAGAAAGCCACTTTCGACCTGAAGCTGCCCGCGCCTATTGTCAAAGCCGATCCGATTCAGCAGCTGATAAAAGGAAATCAAAGCTTAAAACTTAACTTGTTTGAAGATGCGCTGCTACAGCCGGACCAGGCTTTTGAATTTTTCGCATCAATCAAAGATGAGCACACCCTGCATGTCAACTGGCATATTGCAGACGGTTATTATCTTTACCGGGAAAAAGTCCAGCTGGAATTGATTAATGCCGACGGCGTAAAACTGGGCATCTACGACATCCCCAGGGGCGCGCCAAAACAGGATGAAGCCTTCGGCCAGGTTGAAACCTTCCATAATGAACTCGATTTCGACCTGCCGCTTATCCGTTCCAATCTATCGGCTCAAACCATTACTTTACAGGCAAAATACCAAGGCTGTGCCGACCGTGGCGTTTGCTATCCGCCGATGAGCAAAAACATCGACTTGGCTCTACCGCTAGCACAGCAACCGACAGTGCAGCAACCGACCGCGCCCGAGCTTTCCGAACAGGATCAAATCGTGCAATCCTTACATCAGGACAGCCTGGCGATAACCTTGCTCAGCTTTTTCGGCTTCGGCTTGTTGCTATCGCTGACCCCGTGCATTTTCCCGATGATCCCTATCCTGTCCGGCATTATCGTAGGCCACGGCAACCGAATCAGCACCGGTCGCGCCTTTTTGCTGTCGCTCAGTTATGTGTTTGCCTCGGCGCTGACCTACACGCTGTTTGGCATACTCGCCGCATTATTCGGCAGCAACCTGCAAACCACTTTTCAGCAGCCTTGGATTATCGGCCTGTTCAGCGCTGTTTTTGTGTTGCTGTCCCTGTCGATGTTCGGCTTTTATCACCTGGAGCTGCCCAAATCATTTCAGGCCAAACTGCATAATTCCAGTGAAATACACCGTGACGGTTCGCTCTGGGGCGCTGCAATCATGGGCGCACTGTCCTCCTTGATCGTCGGCCCCTGTGTCGCAGCGCCGTTGGCAGGCGCCCTGATTTATATCGGCCAAACCGGCGATACGGTGTTAGGCGGCAGCGCCCTTTTCGTCTTGGGTTTAGGCATGGGTGTGCCGCTGCTGCTGCTGGGCGCATCCGCAGGAAAACTATTGCCCAAGGCCGGAAGCTGGCTTAACGCGACCAAAGCCGTATTCGGCGTGATCATGCTGGCGGTTGCGGTATGGATGCTCAGCCGTATTCTGCCGGGTAACGTGATCATGATGCTCTGGGCTATGCTGCTTATACTTCCGGCCATTTATCTCAACGCCGTTGACCCGCTGCCGGAAAACAGTTCAGGTTGGCGCAAGCTGTGGAAAGGCGTCGGCTTAATGATGCTGGCTTATGGCCTGCTATTGCTGATCGGCTTTAGCCTGGGTAACAGCAATCCGTTAAAGCCTCTACACGGACTGGGCTTGAATACTGCGCAAACCGCCGCCGAACCGGCCATCAAGTTTGAACGAGTCAGCTCGATAGCGGCGCTGGAAACCCGAATTAAGCAAGCTGCCGCCAATAATCAACCGGTCATGCTGGATTTTTACGCCGACTGGTGTATCTCATGCAAGGAAATGGAAACTTATACTTTTGCTGACCCGCGCGTTAAACAGGCGCTCGCCGGTTTTGTACTGCTGCAAGCCGATGTCACGAATAATTCGGATGACGACAAGGCCCTGCTGGCAAAATTCAAGCTGATCGGACCGCCGGCCATTGTGTTTTTCGGCTCGGACAATCAGGAAAAAACCGCCAACCGGGTCATCGGTTATCAGGATACCGAAACCTTTATTAAATCATTGCAGCGCATTAAACCATGAAACAAACAGTCCTGATTATTATTGCCGCGATTATAGCCTTAGGTTTTGGCATAACCGCCCGCCATATTTTTTCACCCGCAGCAAATACCGAACCCAGCGCTTTACCCGCGTTCAACCTGCCGGACCTGGCAGGCCAGCAACACAATATTTCCGAATGGCAAGGCAAGCTATTGGTGATTAATTTCTGGGCGACTTGGTGTCCGCCCTGTCTGAAGGAAATTCCCGACTTTATCGCCTTGCAGGAGCGCTATGCGGCACAAGACGTGCAGTTTATCGGCATCTCTTTAGAGGACAAAGAAGCGGTCGCTGAGTATGCCGCCGCAACCAAAATCAATTATCCGGCTTTATTGGGCGGCGATAACGGCATCGCCTTGGCTCATCAACTGGGCAATAATGTCGATGCGGTTCCCTATACGATTGTCGTTGATCGGCAGGGACACATCATACATCGGCATCCTGGGGAGTTTTCCAAAGAGCAAATAATGGAGGTTATTACGCCGTTGCTGAATTAAGGCGATTGCCAAGAATAAATATACCCAAATGGCGCAGGATTTTTGTTCGTCTGCAAGGCGTAAAAATGGGCGCATAGCGAGCTATGCAACTATTTTTACAACGCAGCAGACGGGCAAAAAGACCAGTC
>SCPZ01000041.1 GCA_004299305.1 Methylobacter sp. | reverse complement strand
ACGGATAGGACTGATTTACACGGATTTTTAGTTCGCCCCCAGTTTGTTTGCACTCTTAAATCAGTGTTTATCCGTTTAATCGGTGTCATCCGTGTTCTATTGTGCATACGCTGAATAGTTGCAAGATGACAAGCGAAGACTGCTGCTTCCGCCCTTTGCCTATCCTCAATCAGAAAAAACATCAACACCCTTAGGCGCATTAAACTCAAATAAAGTCTGCTTTAACGGCGGATTCAAAACAACATTGGAAAAATAAATACGCGTCAGCTGGCCGAAATTATCGCTCAACTCCATGCCGCCCAACGAATCGTTATTCAAACCGATCAGCACATACTTAAAGCTGCTTTCCTGATTCTTGGGCAATAATTTTATCCACATCAAATCACCATCGACGCCCTGCTGTTCCATAGTGAAATTATCATCCAGCGATATATCGCCGCTTAACAGCAATGCCGGCGTCGAACCCACTGACTCATCAAGCTTTTTAACGGTAACCTGTTCCAAGTCGGTATCATAAAACCAGACTTTCCCTTCTGTAGAGACAATCTGTTGCTGAAAGGGTTTTAAATAATCCCAACGAAATTTCCCAGGCCGTTGCAGATAAAAAACGCCGTAACTGGTTTGAGTAGGATTGCCCGCTTCATTAATCAAGACCTGCTTAAAATCGGCAGTCAGCGATTTTGTATTTTTTAAAAATGCTTTCAATTGACGGACAGGTTTATCTTCTGCATAGCCGGACGCATTAACAAGCAACATTGCGATCAAACCGGCGAAAATTGTAATTTTTTTCATAAGTATTCTTCTTCCAAACATACTCAAACCTGCCTATAAGCAGGTTTAGTTAGATTTTAAATTCGTGGATTAGATTCAGCTAATGGATCGATTAACTCCAATCCAGCAATCCATTGAAAATCACGGGTGTTATGCGTCACCAGCGGTAATTGATGAAGTAAGGCCGTAGCTGCAATAACGGCATCACCCAAGCCAATATTTCGCTGCTGCCGAAGTTGAATTGCCCATTCAATAATGGGTTCATTAATCGCAAAACGCGTCGGTATTGCCAAAAAGTCTGTCACCAACCATTTTTCCTGGACGCTGATGCGGTGGTAGCCAAGCACCTCAACGCGAGTAATCTCCGAAATAGCTAATGCGTGTTTAGACAACAAATCCCATAATTCAGGGTGGTTGGATTTAGTTGAATAAATCACGATATTACTATCCAGTAAAATCATGACTCATCTTCTCGTCCTGATAACGGACGATCCTTACGCTGCTCTCTTTGCCATGCCACGGGATCGCCAAATTTACCGGCAAAACCCGTTTCAGCCAATTTCTTTGCTACTTCCACAAAGCGTTTACCGTTGGGTTCGGGAGTTACTTCATCGGCATCAGGGAAAACTACTACTACACGGGTTCGCCCAAAATTCGGGTTTACCCCCAACCATTCGATACGACCCTGATCGTAAATTGCCTCATAACTTTTCAACATCGTCATAACTCCTAAGAAAAATAATAAAATTTAGCGATGCCAGGTAGTTACAAATAATATTGGCTTAAAACAATATCAAGCTTAATTATTCGGTAACAAATCATTAATCAATGTTTCAACTGCATTAACCGGCGAATCTACACACGGCGAAGATTCTTCCGGAGCAGAACCGGCAACAAAGGGATAGGCCTTAGCTCCCTCGCAATTTTCATTCGCCAGCAAACCGTTAGCCGGATCGATCCAGGCCATTTTGACATTATCAGGCTGAATCAAGGTCACCGGCTGAATTGAAATCTGCTTCATTAACGAAGTCCAAACCTGCAAAGCGCCGCTGGCTCCAGTCAAACCGGCCGGTTTGTTATCGTCCCGGCCTATCCAGACCACCGATAAATAATCACCGGTGTAACCGGCAAACCAGCTGTCTTTTGCGTCATTGGTGGTACCGGTTTTGCCGACCAAGCCGTAATCCCATGGAAAAGATGAATACGCCGAGCGCCCCGTACCTTCATGCATCACTTCCTGCAAAATAGTATTAACGATATAAGTTACCGACGGATCAAGCACCTGCCTGACCGTAAACGGGTAACTTTGTAAGCGTGCGCCGTCGGCGGCAACCACCGCCCTGATGCCTTTTAACGGCGTTGCAAAACCATCCCCGGCCAAGGTTTGATAAATCTGGGTAACTTCCATCGGCGTCAATTGCGCGGCTCCCAACAGGAACGACGGAAACAGTTCGAGCGGCCTAGTTATGCCCATGCTTCTTAATGTTTTAGCGATCCTGGCGACACCAATGTCCATCCCTATCCGAACCGTCGCCAAATTGTAAGAATGCGCCAACGCGGTATGAAAACCGATCACCCCATGTTCTACGTGATCATAATTTTTAGGACTCCAGTCATTGCCATTCGCCCCCTTAACCAAAATATCGGTATCGCTGACCGGCGTGGTAATCGTGTATTTATTCGGATATTCCAGCGCGGTCAAATACACGACCGGCTTTATTAATGAGCCTATCGACCTGACCGCATCCAGGGCGCGATTAAAGCCTGCGCTGGCGACTTCACGACCGCTCATCAAGGCGGCTATTTCGCCGCTATCCCTACGCGTGACTATCGCAGCCACTTCAAGATCGTTAGCCTTGGGCAACTTTTCCAGCTGAGCCAGCTTTTTAGAAGCCGTCTCCTCCAGCGCATCCTGAACCCGCGTATCCAGCGTAGTAAAAATTCTCAGCCCTTGGGAGGTTAAATCTTCCTCCTTATATTCCTGTCTTAATTGTCGTTTGACCAGATCAAGAAAGCCGGGATAGCGATTGGTCGACCGGTGGGTATTGGCGATCACATTTAAAGGCTTTGCTGTTGCTATAAGCGCTTGCTGTTTAGTGATATAGCCTTCCGCTTCCATCTCTTCCAGCACCAGGTTGCGCCGTTGCAGGGAACGATCGGCATAACGCCTCGGATCATACTCTGACGGTCCGCGAACCAATGCAATCAACGAAGCTATATGTTCCAAGGGCAGATCCTTTAACGAACTGCCGAAATAAAACTCGCTGGCCAAACCGAAACCATGCACAGCGCTGGCGCCATCCTGGCCCAGATAGATTTCATTCAAATACGCTTCAAGGATTTCGTCTTTGCTGTAGCGATATTCCAAAATCAGCGCCATCAAAGCTTCTTTTACCTTGCGCGACAAACTGCGCTCGGAGGTCAAATAAAAGTTCTTAACCAACTGTTGGGTAATCGTACTGCCGCCTTGCACCATATGACCGGCCAGCACATTCATCCACATCGCCCTGGCAATGCCCTTAAATGAAATACCGATATGCTGGTAAAAATCTCGGTCTTCGGAAGCCAACAAACCCTTAATCAGCGCATCCGGCGCTTCTTCCAGTTTAATTAAAATCCGGTCTTCTTTTATAGTGGGATATAAACTGCCGATTTGCACGGGGTCCAGGCGCACAATGGCAAGGTCTTTGGTTTGCGTCGCATCGACGATATTAGCAATGCCTGTCGCGTTAAAATTCACCCGTATAACGCTGCTGGGTTGCGCTTGATCCCAGAACGTAAACTCCCTGGTTTTTATGCTGACTTGCGAGCCGTTTTTAAAATAGGTGCCTTCCGAAGATAAGTGAACATCCAGCCGGTAATGCAGCGTCTGCAATAACTCTTCAAACTTAGCGGCGGTCAGGTTATATCCGGCATAGAGTTCTACCGGACTGGCATAAACCCGTGCCGGAATAGCCCAGCGCTTACCCTCGAATTGGGTGCGCACGTTGTGATCCAGGTAGCCCAGATAACCCGCCAATACAGCCGCGAATCCGAGCATGGAAACCAGCATCAAATTCCTGAGCCAATGAGAGCCGGATTGTTTAGGCGGCGTTTTTTTGCTGTCGTATCTGCCGGAACCGCGCTTTTTTGTTTTTTCTGCCATAACCTCTTACAACATCATTTTGTTAACGCGGCTATTATACATAAGATAGTCGCGCAGGTTGAGTTCACTGCTACACTTGCCTAAAACTATAGGGGGCGGCCACGACAACCATTACTTTTGATATTCTTGAATTAGTTAATTGCCCGACATCCCGCAAGCGCAAGCCGAGGCTGTTGCGCGCGTGATTGCCGAAGCTCAAGACCGACTGGTCACAAAACATGATTTAACCGAAGTCAAAAATGAAATTAAAGCAGAAATGAATGTGCGCTTTGAGCGTATTGATGGCGAGTTAAAATTAAATAGATGGATATTACCGTCGAAGACCGCGACCATGCCGAAGAACGTTTTGTAACGTTGGGCATGGATGGTCTTGGTCGCTTGCTGGTTGTGGCCTATCATTATCGCGGCGAAGATGAAATCAGGGTTATTTCCGCACGCTTGGCTGGCTCTAACGAACAGCGTGCTTATCAAGAGGGTTGAATAATGAAAGACGAATACGATTTTTCGAACGCTACACGCGGCGCAGTAGTCGATTCCACTGGAAAAACCTGCATCACCATTTTTTTAGATGACGATATTCTGGCGACTTTCCGGGAGCAGGCGGCGCAAAGCGGTAAGGGTTATCAAACCCTGATTAACGAGGCTTTGCGTGCCGGACTTTCCCCTGAGTCTGCACCGCTCACCGTTGAGATGTTGCGCAAAGTGCTGCATGAGGAATTGCACGTGGCTTAAGCTCCAAGCGGGGCAACCTGCCCTGAGCCAGCCAAAGAAACCCCATTGCCGATCACGCCAAGCCTTACACAGCCAGCACAATTTTGCCAACGCTATGCCCGGTTTCTATCATTTCATGCGCCGTTGCAGCCTCTGCCAGCGGTAACTGTTTGCTAACATGGGTTTTTAACAGCCCTTGGTCTAGCCATTGCGCGCATTGCTTTAAAATTTCAACATGCTTGTCTCTTGCCTCGGGCAAATCCCTGAGCATCGGCGTTAACATCAACTCAAAGCCTATTAACAGGTTACGCATCCGGGCTTCAGCCAGACTCAATTCGCCAGGGTCGAGCAAGGTTACCAGACGGCCAAAATGCGCTGTCGCTGCGATGCTCTCTTTAAATACTTCAGCACCCACGGTATCGAAAACCAAGTCTGCGCCTTTACCGTCGGTCAGTTTGTTGACCGCATCGGCAAAACCGTTTTCCGTATAAAGAATCGCTTCGTCGGCGCCCATCGCTTTGACAAATTCGGCTTTTTGCCCGGAACTCACGGTAGTAATCACCCTGGCTCCTTTTAATTTCGCCAACTGTATCGCCACATGCCCTACGCCTCCTGCTCCGGCATGGATCAGTACGGTTTGCCCGGCTTGCAATCCGCCGCGATCGAACAGGCCGCCCCATGCGGTAATTAATACCAGCGGCAATGCGGCAGCTTCGATAAAGGAACTGGTTTTAGGCATCAGCCCGGCCCAACGTTGATCGATCACCGTGTATTCGGCGTAATTACCTTGTTCACGGCCCAGTCCGCCATGACAAAACCAGACTTTATCGCCCGGTTTAAACCGGCTGACTGCGCCGCCTGTTTCGATGACCTCCCCTGCCCCGTCGCAGCCTAATACTGTCGGCAAGGGCTTATCGTAAAGCAAGCCGTTACGCCTGATTTTAGTATCGACAGGATTGACGCCTGCGGCTTTGAGCCTGACTTTGATCTGGGTTGGCGTGGATATTTGCGGCTCGTCAATATCGCGTAATTCCAGGACATCGGGATTGCCGATTGCCGTCATCATTATTGCTTTCATGTTTTTATCCTTATTTTGTAAATAAAAATACGTAAGATCAGGTGAAAGGTTCAAGGTACAAGGCGAAAAAACCAGTGTTCAAATTACGCCGCCTTGAACCTTGAACCTTGAACCTTGAACCTTGAACCTTGAACCTTGAACCTTGAACCTTGAACCTTGAACCTTGAACCTTGAACCTTGAACCTTGAACCTTGAACCTTGAACCTTGAAC
>SCPZ01000040.1 GCA_004299305.1 Methylobacter sp. | reverse complement strand
GGGAGAAGGTTGGGATGAGGGGGATATAAATGCTTGTTTTTATTCTCCTCACCCCAACCCTCTCCAACAGGAGAGGGAGCCAGGTCAACTTGCAACCCATTGTATTTATAATGTAAAAAAGCTGTGTAGATAGTTATGGTTCTTAAGTGGCTATACAGATCTATTATGGCCCATGAGCAGTAGCATACTTCTATAGTTTTTAGACTCCGAGCGCGTACCTTTGAATGCCGAAAGGTACGCACAAAGACTCATCCTACCCATTAAGCAGTAAAGTCCCGACCCCCTGATCGGTAAATAGCTCCAACAGCACTGCATGATCGACGCGACCATCAATGATATGTACGCTAGTGACTCCACCTTTTATCGCGTCGGTAGCGCAACGGGTTTTGGGAATCATACCGCCGGAAATAGTGCCGTCAGCTATAAGTTCCTCGGTCTTTTTGATCGATAAACCGGTCAACAACGCGCCTTGTTTATCCAGTATGCCCGGTATATTGGTCAATAAAATCAACTTCTCGGCTTTTAACTGTTCGGCAATTTTTCCGGCCACCAAGTCGGCATTAATGTTATAGGAACGCCCATCATCGCCGACCCCGATCGGTGCAATAACCGGTATAAAATCGCTGCCGCCGAGCATATCCAGAACCGCCGGATCTATACTGCTGACCTCGCCAACATGACCAAGATCGATAATCTCCGGGGGAAGCGTGTCGCGCGGGGTAAGGTGCAGTTTTTTAGCCCGGATAAAATTGCCGTCTTTACCGGTCAGACCGACCGCTTTGCCGCCATGCATATTGATTAAATTAACGATCTCCTTGTTTACCAGTCCGCCCAACACCATCTCAACCACATCCATAGTTTCGCTGTCGGTGATGCGCATACCGTCGACAAATCCGGTGGTTTTGCCTAGTTTTTCCAGCAGTTGTCCGATCTGCGGACCGCCGCCGTGAACCACGATAGGGTTTAGGCCGACCAGCTTCATCAGCACGATGTCCCGTGCGAAGCTGTGTTTGAGTTCTTCATCAACCATCGCGTTACCGCCGAATTTAACCACGATGGTTTTGCCTTTAAAGCGTTGAATATAGGGCAGAGCCTCAATCAACACATCGGCGATCTGGTGAGCTGTTCTTTTTTGCATCATGTTTGTGGATTTCCGTTATTTAAAGAATGCGACAATTATTTGGGACGTTGAAAAATGGAACACGGATGACACGGATTAGACTGATAAACACTGATTAAAAAATTCGTTTAAATCCGTATCATCTGTATCATCCGTGTTCCATTAGAGCCGGTGAATGATTTTACCGGCCTGCAAGGTATGGGTCACCCGCCCTTTCAGGGTTTGCCCCCAAAACGGCGTATTAACGCCCTGGCTTTTCCAATTTTCCGCATTAACCTGCCAGTCGAGTTCCGGGTCAAACACACACACATCGGCTGAAAAACCCGGCGTTAATGCGCCGCTCTGCAAGCGCAACACCCGCGCCGGATTTGCGCTTAAGCAAGCGATACCCTGTTCCAGCGTTATCGCGTGTTGCGTTACCAATTTAAGCATTAACGGCAACAGGGTTTCCAGGGCGGACATGCCCGGTTCGGTCTCCGGGAACGCCCCTAATTTGGCATCCAGGTCATGAGGCTGATGATCGGAACAAATGCTGTTAAGGGTACTGTCGGCCAGGCCTTTTCTTAAATACCGCTTATCCTCTTCGGTACGTAATGGCGGCAATACATGATAGGCGCTGTCAAAAGGCGTCATGTCGTTTTCGGTCAGATGCAGCTGGTGAATCGCGACATCGGCGCTGACTTTCAATCCATATTTTTTCGCCTGATGGATTTTAATCACCGAACGCTTGCAGCTTAACTGACCGAAATGCACGCGACAGCCGGTCAGCTCGGCCAATTCCAGGCATTGCGCCAGGGCTATGGTTTCGGCGGCTTCAGGTATGCTCGGCAAACCGTAGCGGGTAGCAACTGCACCTTCATGAGCGCAACCGTTATTACCCAGCCAAAAGTCATTGGATCGGAACATCAACAATAAATCATGACTGGCTGCATATTCCATCGCTCGTCTTAATATCAACAGGTTTTTCACCGGTTGATTGGCGTTACCGACTGCTATGCAGCCTGCCTGTTTAAGTGACAACATGGAACTGAGTTCCGTACCTTCCAGTTTTTGTGTGAGCGCACCGACCGCATAGATTTGAGGGTAACCGGCTTTTTCCGCCAGTTCTTTGATCAGCTCAACAACGGCAGGCGTATCAATAACAGGTACGGTATCCGGCTGTAAGCACAGAGTAGTTACTCCGGCCGTAGCGGCGGCAAGCACTTCGCTTTTAAATGTCGCTTTGCGGCTGTGTCCCATATCCCGCAAGCGGGCGCTTAAATCGATAAAGCCTGGGCATACGATTTGATGACTGGCATCAATAACGGTATCCGGTTTAAAACCAACCGGTTCCTCAGTCACCGAAACAATCTTACCGCCTTCGATATAAACAGAACCGATGCGGTCTATGTTATTTGCAGGGTCGATGATTCTTCCCTGATCTATGCGCAACATCATGCTGTCACTCCCTGCTTTTGCATCGCCATCGCCATGACCGCCATGCGCACGGCGATGCCGTTGCTGACTTGCTTGAGTATCACCGATTGCGGACCGTCCGCGACTTTGGAATCGATTTCTACCCCCCGATTGATTGGGCCGGGATGCATGACTATTGCATCGGGTTTGGCAATCTTCAGTTTTTCTTCGGTGAGCCCGAAACATTTGAAATATTCGCTCTCGCTGGGCAGTAACGCCGAGCTCATGCGTTCTTTCTGCAAGCGCAACATCATTACCACATCAATATCTTTAAGCCCTTCGGTCAAATTATGCGACACCGTCACGCCTAAGCTTTCTACATGCGCTGGCAATAGGGTTTTGGGCGCAATCACCCTAACTTCGGCCGCGCCCAAAGTGTTTAGGGCCTGGATTTCCGAACGCGCCACCCTGGAATGCAAGATGTCGCCGATAATGGCGACCCTCAGGCTGGCAAAATCCGGCTTGATCTGGCGTATCGTAAACATGTCCAGCATGGCCTGGGTCGGATGGGCGTGCTGGCCGTCGCCGGCGTTGATGACGCTGATATGCGGCGCGGTCTGTTGGGCGATAAAGTGCGCCGCACCGCTGAGCGCATGACGAACCACAAACATATCAACGAACATGGCTTCCAGATTGCGTATGGTATCGAGCAGGCTTTCACCTTTTGATGTTGCCGAGGTCGCGATATTCATATTGATCACATCAGCGGACAGGCGCGTAGCAGCCAGCTCAAAGGTCGTGCGGGTACGGGTGCTGTTTTCAAAAAACAGATTGACGATGGTCTTGCCGCGCAACAATGGCACTTTTTTAACTTGATGCTCGGACACACCGGCGAAAGATTCAGCGGTATCGAGAATTTCCGTCAACAAACTCTTATCGAGCCCTTCAATGGTCAAAAAATGTTTAAGCTTGCCTTCCGCATTTAATTGCAGGTTATCAGTCATTATTTATATCGCCGCATTAATGGTTTCCAGAGAAATAGTCAAGGGTTATAATCGGGTCGGTTTGATCCGTTGCCCTGCGATTAATGCAAAAAAATTTGCAGCTATTCGGCAGCAAAAATAAAAGGCCAGTTGAATAGTTATAAAATTTGCATAATTTTATACAATTATATCGGGTTAAACCTCCTATGGGTTACAAAAAGCCAATGCTGAAGCAAAAATAAAAAACCGGCTAATCAAGTAAAAAGAATTAAAGTTTCCTAGAACTACGCCGATAGCAAAGCTAGGTTGCAAGGGATGCAAAACGTCTCTACACACTAAACCCAAATAAAATTTATCAGGAGAAGCGTCATGCCACAATTTATAAATACCAATATGAGTGCGTTGACCGGACAACGTAATTTAAATAAATCACAAATGGCCAATTCGACGGCCATGCAGCGGTTGTCTTCGGGTTTGCGTATCAATAGCGCGAAAGACGATGCGGCGGGCTTGGCTATCGCTGACCGTATGACTTCGCAAATTAAAGGTTTAAATCAGGCGAGTCGTAATGCCAATGATGGTATTACCTTAGCACAAACAGCTGAAGGGGCGTTGGGTGAAGTTGGCAACAGTTTACAACGTCTGCGTGAGTTAGCAGTACAGTCTGCTAACGCCACTAATACCGCTTCAGACCGGGCCTCGCTTCAAGAAGAAGCTTCACAGTTATTGAGTGAAATTGACCGTGTTGCCACTCAAACTGAGTTTAACGGCACTAAACTGCTGGATGGTAGTTTTAAAGCTAAGAGCTTCCAAATCGGCGCCAACGCTGGCCAACAGCTTAGCGTAACTGTGAATGCTGCCAGCACCAAAGCGCTGGGTACCGGCGATGCTTCCGCACTCACTGCGCGTGCAAACGACAAAATAACCGGTGCAGGATTGCTTTTAGCCTCAGGAACACCCGGCTCGGTTCCTTCGCTGGCTGCGGGTGATGTCATTCTTAATGGGATTGCTATCGGCGCCTCAGTTGCGTCTGCCGATAATAAGTCTTTCGCGGCTAATTCAGGCAGTTCAATTGCCAAGGCTGCCGCCTTTAATGCAGTATCTAGTCAAACAGGCGTCACTGCCACAGTTAATGAGACCACCGTGGAAGGTGTGAGCATGACGGCGGCTGCAACTGATGGTGTCATTGACATCAATGGCGTTCAGACTTCAGCCGTTTTCACTACGACCGATACTTCAGCTACCCGGAAAGCCGTTGTTTCCGCTATTAATGCCATTTCTGATCGCACCGGCGTAACGGCTGTCGACAGTGAAACGGATGCGGGTGGCGTTAAGTTATCGGCGATTGATGGTCGCAATATCTCCGTAGGTTTTGATGCGGGCGGTGGCACGGCTACGTTGACTGCGGCCTCTACCGGGTTAAATGCTGGTGCAACCAACGTTGCCACTGCAACGAGTAATAGTGATGCGGGCTACAATGTTTTTATGGGCACTTACACTTTATCCTCTTCGGCTGACATCAAGGCTGAAGAAGGCACAGGTAACATCGGAAATGCAGGTTTACAAGCGGGAACATACGGACCTCAACAAGCTTATGCCTCCACTAAGTCACTACAGAATGCAGGGGTGCCTGCCAACACCGGCTTTGCAGCTGGCGACTTCAAGATCAACGGCGTACTGATCGGCCAAACCTTAGCAAGTTCTGATAAAGCCTCCAGTGTTAACGGTAATATAAGCGCTATTTCCAAAGCAGCGGCAATCAATGCGCTTACGGGGCAAACCGGCGTTAGCGCAACGGTTAATGCTACCGTAGCCAGTTCTACGGTAGCTCAGACTAATGCAGGCGGCTTAACCGGAACCATCACCATTAATGGTGTTGCGAGCGCCAGTATAACCTCCACTACTGACGCGGCATCCAACAGGGCTGCAGTTGTCAAAGCTATTAACGACATATCAGGCCAAACTGGCGTAACGGCGGTTGATACTCATGATACTGCGGCAGGTAAAGGTGTACAGCTGCAAGCTGCAGACGGGCGAAATATTGATATCGGTCCATTTGGCGGCACCATGACTGCTGCTGAAGCAGGGATACATGATGACACCAATACTACTCCCTTCGATCCTGTTACAAAAACAGGCGGCCCTATAACCGGATCAATAACCCTTTCATCGGGCAAAGCTTTTACTATTGAAAGAGGCACCACGGCCAACGATGTGACAACAACTTTAGGTTTGGAAGTAGGCTCTTACGGTACAGGAAAGACCGGGCAGTCTTTGAATACGATTAATATAGGCACGGCAGCAGGAGCTACTGCGGCACTAACAGCTATTGATAATGCATTGGCTTCGGTCAACAGTAGCCGAGGAACCTTGGGTGCGGTACAAAACCGTTTTACTTCAACCATTTCGTCCCTGCAAACCACGTCTGAAAACCTAACCGCTGCACGTAGCCGTATACAAGATACCGACTTCGCAGCGGAAACGGCAGAGTTAAGTCGCACCTCGATCTTGCAACAAGCCGGCACTGCGATGCTGGCACAAGCGAACCAATCGAGTCAAGGCGTACTTTCTTTGTTACGTTAATTAATCAACTGAAAACAGGGCGGTGGCCTATGGCCTCCGCCCTTTTTGGCCTTACTATTAAGGAGGCTTTATGGACACTTTAAAAGCGGTTTCGGTACACCCGATTCAAAACTCAGGGGCAGCACAAGCGCCGCCTAAAAAAAACGGAGACTCGGGCGAATCTGTTAGTGCTGTAGCCACCACAACAACAGCAGCAGTAGCAGAAACAACAGAGACAATGCCGGTCGAATTATCTGACCCAAAAAGTCAGGAGGAACACAAGCAAAAAATCTCCAACGCAGTTGAAGACATCAATAATTTTTTTCAGA
Source organism: Methylobacter sp. (assembly GCA_004299305.1). Lineage (GTDB taxonomy): Bacteria > Pseudomonadota > Gammaproteobacteria > Methylococcales > Methylomonadaceae > Methylobacter_A. Next base: position 41,976 of record SCPZ01000040.1, on the reverse strand, counting down.
TGGCGCAACATTCTTTGGGATTCACTGTAGATGAAGTTTCAGGAAAAATGGTTATGCAGATTAGGGACACTAAAACCAATGAACTGATACGCCAGATACCTGGAGAAGAAGTGCTTAAGCTTGCTAAACGACTGGATGATTTAAACGGCATTTTATTTAAAGCTCAGGCTTAAGCAACGATGCTTAAATACAACTGACAAAAATGCAAATTTCATTTCTTAATGCTCGGGTATTTTGTCCATACCATTAAGATTGTGGAGGATTGAACAATGGCGGGTATTACTTCAACAGGACTCGGCTCCGGCCTGGATATTAAAAGTTTGGTGTCCAGTTTGGTTACAGCGGAACAGACTCCCGCCACCAAACGACTGGACACTCAGGAAGCCAAATTAACAGCTCAGATTTCTGCTTACGGCAATCTCAAAAGCGCAATGTCAACCTTTCAGGGCAGCCTTTCCGGCCTAAAAAGCCTCAGCGCTTTCCAGAAGCTCACCGCCGTTTCCAGCGATACGAGCATCATAACTGCCTCAACATTTAGTAACGCCGACCCTGCCACTTACAACTTGGAAGTCAAACAGCTAGCCAAAAGCCAAACGCTGTCCACTTCGCCAGTGTCGTCCGCCACCGCCGCCTTAGGTACCGGCACGCTAACCATTAAATTCGGTACGACCAGTTATGTTCCCGACGCTACAACCGGTCTTCCCACCAACGTCCCCAACGGTTTTACTCAAGACGGCAATAAAGCCGCATTGACGCTGAACATTGACCCCAGCAATAACACCTTGGCCGGACTAAGCGAGGCCATTAATAAAGCCAAAGCCGGTGTAACAGCATCAGTGGTCACGGATAATAGTGGGTCTCGCTTGGTTTTAAACTCGACCGAGAGCGGCGCAAGTAACAGCATGGAGATCAGCGTCACCGATACCGGCGATAACAACAATACCGACGCATCAGGTCTCTCGGCCATGGCCTTTAATGCGACTGCTCACAATATGGGGCAACACCAAACGGCTCAAGATGCGAAGCTTGCCATTAACGGACTGGACATAACAAGTTCATCCAACACCGTTAACACGGCATTAAAAGGACTCTCGCTTAATCTTCAACAGGCTCAGCCAGGCAAAATTGTCACTGTCGGCGTCAGCCAGAATAACGATGATATTACCAAGGCCGTCGAAGGCTTCGTTAAAAGTTTTAATGAATTGGTGACTACCGTAAGTCCTCTGACCAGTTACGATAAAACCACGCAAAAAGGCGGTGTGTTACAGAGTGACGCGACACTACGTAGCGCCATGGCACAGTTGCGCTCGGAACTAGGCAGCATGGGCAATGGTTTGACCGGTTCCATTAAATCGCTATCGGATATTGGCGTAAACACCCAAAAAGACGGCACACTGACTCTGAACAGCGCTAAACTAACCAGTCAACTAAGCTCCAATCGCTCAGGCGTAACAGCAGTGTTTGCTGTGTTGGGTCGCCCCTCTAATTCCAATGTTTCTTTTACATCCAGCACTAGCGCAACCCAAGCGGGTCAATATGCAATCAACATTACCCAAATTGCTACCCAGGGTGTTCTAAAAGGTGCAGCCCCTACGTCCCTGACAGTAGGCGCAGGAAATGATACATTCGCCATTAAGGTGGACGGCATTCAATCCGATACTATCGCCTTAACCCAAAAAACCTATGCCAACTATGCCGATTTAGCTACGGAAATGCAGTCTCGTATCAACGGTGACAGCGCAATAAAGGCATCGGGTGTATCTATTGGCGTCACATATGACGGAACCCGCATGGTTTTCACATCCAAAAGTTATGGCGCAGCTTCTCAGGTTGAGATTAATGCCAATACCACTAATACACTAGGGTTAAGCGTCGCTACGGGTACTACCGGACAAGATGTCGCCGGCACTATCGGCGGACTGGCCGCCACTGGCAAAGGCCGTGAACTAACATCAACGAGCGGTGACGCGCAAGGATTAAAGCTCATAATCGGCGACGATGTTATTGGCGCTAAAGGTACGGTAGATTTTTCACGAGGATTAATTGAAAAGTTGGATCGTGTAATGTCCAATGTACTCAATAAAACCACAGGCTCTTTCACTAATCGCACCAACGATTTGCAGACGGGTCTAGCTAAAATCACCAAAGATCGTACAACGCTTGCTAAACGAATGGATTCACTCCAAACAAGCCTGCTTGCCCGTTTTAACAAGATGGATAGCTTAGTTGGACAAATGCAAGCCACCAGTAGCTATCTAGCGAAACAATTTAGCTCGACGACGTCCACAAATTAATTGAAGAGACCGCGTTATGGACTTTAATCAAGGTACTAGCTCAAAGGATATTAATGAAAGCGAGTCGATACTGGACATACAGACTCAAGCAGATCAGTTGCTTGATTTAACCCAGGCTATGTTAACAACGGCAACAGCGGATGATTGGGATGCTTTTGAGCTGCTGGAGCAACAGCGTAGCGCCATTCTTGAAATGGTTTTCAGTAGCCAAGCCATTGATGAATCGGCTAAATTATATCTGACCACTGTGATCAAAGAGATCCAGCTAATTGACAAAGCCATTACCAATTTGATCATTGAACAGCGCGATCAGGCCGCAAAGGAATTGCGTCATTTACGGCATGCTCGTGAAAGCGACAAGGCTTACCGAATAGAGGCTGATAATTCAGAATAGATTGGAGTGATGGCTTTTAAAAACGAAGCTTCCAATTTAAGCCGGGACGACTGTACAGATAACATCCCTCAAAGGGATGTTATCTGTACCAGCTTAAGTCGATAGCCAAAAACAAAAATAGTGGCCGTCCAAAGTATATAGCGATCACATAATTTTCACTACTTGTGTTCAATGAAAATACCCCACGATAAATCAACAGATCAAGATGATTGCTATCAAATATATACTCGATGACACTTGTAACCTTCAGGCTATAAAAGGAGAAAAAACCGCTCATTCCCCACAGCTATTAATATACAAAATCCGTTGATTTATAAAGACATAATATCAATACACCACTATTATCAAGCGAAAAACAATTAACTGTTTTTTTGTGAAAAAGGTAAAGTTTTTGTTAAAACTGTCGCTACATCTAGTTAGGTGTTCCAAGCAGTGGGACGCAACGTAACGATAAATGAGGATAGACAAATGAACGCTGTATCAGCCATAAAACAATATCAGCAAGTGAGCGTTAATAGTTCTGTAATGGGTGCCTCGCCTCATCGTCTTGTGCAAATGTTGATGGAAGGCGCATTAGAACGGATTGCACTTGCAAAAGAAAGTATGAAGCGCAATGAAATCGCTATGAAAGGCCAAAATATTGGTAGGGCCATTAATATTGTGGGTGGATTGCAAGGGTCTTTAAATAAGGAGGCAGGTGGCGAGATTGCAGAAAATCTAAATAATCTTTATGACTATATGATAAATCGTTTACTGGTCGCCAATAGCCAAAATGATGAGAGCATTTTGGATGAAGTTTCCAGTTTGATGATAGAAATTAAAATGGGCTGGGATGCAATGCCTGACGCCTATAAGCATTAGCTTTTAAGCTATGCAGATCTACCACTTAAGTCAGGGCGCTTATTTCACCACTACACGGGACATTTAAGGCCCAGCCTTACAAGCGTGTCCCGCGCCTTAAAATAAACAATCTAAGCAAAACGCTGGGAGCAATACAGTTTGAGCTAGCGTAATTAAAAAACTTAACTCTAATGCCAGTCTAGCAATTTAGTAATCGCTTCAAAATCGAATTGCGTGACGCGATCTGCCAACACATCGGCTAAAGGCGCATCAATTGCTCTAATCTTCTCAATCACCATCAGGCTTTGCTCTACATCCAAACTCATTACGGCTTGCTGTAATTCAGACAATAGCTCTTCGGGCAGCTGCTTTAAACGCGGCTCATTAAGCAGTTGCCCGGTAACGTTTTTCTCATTAACCGGTTCATCGTAAATAAAACGTACCCCTAAATGTTTTGTCATGCACGCAAAAATTTCGTCATCTCGATAAGGTTTTCCGACAATATCATCAGCGCCTGCGTTTAAAAACTCTTGCCGTTGCTCTGTAAAAACCGATGCAGTAACCGCAATAATTTTCACTTTATCGCCATTGGGTAATGTGCGAATTTTTTGCGTGGCCGTAATGCCGTCCATAATAGGCATGCGCCTATCCATCCAAATAAAATGCGGTTGCCAGTGTATAAACTGTTCTACGCCTTGCTTCCCATTAACCGCTTCGAATACTTTAAATCCGACGAATTCCATCAATTTTTTTAACAACAATCGATTTTCTAGTTGATCTTCAACAATCAAGACACGATAGACCGGCTGTCCTGCCGCCAATCCCAGCACTCGCTTACCATCAAGAGCTAATTTATTGATAATTTCTGATTGATCAACCTTAGTAACGGTTAAGGTTAAGGTAAAAGATGATCCCTTATCCAGTTCACTGGTAACAGTAACTTGTCCGCCCATTAACTCTGCATATTGCTTGGTAATTCTCAACCCTAAGCCGCTGCCCTGTTGATCGGATTCCCTGCCGACCTGTACAAAGGTATCGAAAATGAACGGCAAATCCTGCTTGGCAATGCCTATACCGGTATCTTTAATCTCGAAAATTAATGAGCAGCGCCGAATATCGGGTAAATCTTTAGCCGTTAAACGCACAATAATACGGCCTTTTTGCGTATATTTAATGGCATTGCCGATCAAGTTCAGCAAAATTTGCCGCAATTTCGCTTCATCGCTATTGACAAAACGCGGAAAATTGGACGATTGATCCAATAACAATTCCAAACCCTTAGCTTCAGCGCGCTCGTGCATCATCCCTATGGTGTTAAGAACTAACGCGCCTAAATCAAAATTACCGTTTTCAATGACCACGCGCCCCGCTTCAATTTTCGCCATATCCAACACATCGTTAATCAGTTCCAATAAGTGCCTGCCACTGTTGTTGATAATGTTCAGGGTTTCACGTTGTTCTGGACTAAGGTCAGTATCTCTTTGCATTAACTGCGAAAATCCTAAAACGGCATTCATGGGCGTGCGTAATTCATGACTCATGTTAGCCAAGAATATACTTTTAGCTCGATTCGCCGCTTCCGCTTCGTCTTTTGCCGCTACTAATTTCTGCTCAGTTTGCTTGCGAATAATAATTTCTTGCTGCAATAAGTTATTAATGTCCTGTAAACGGGTATATCCGAGGATTTCATTTTTTAATACTAACGCTGCGTAATTAAAAAATAGCGGTAACTGATTATACAAATCGCGCATAGCGATATGCAGGCTTTCCATTTTAAACACGCCGATTACGGTCGAACCGACTTTGAGCGGATAAATCCAGGTGTACGCATTAGTGAACGCAGCGGTTAACATGCGGGTATCGCTAAAATCATGTTCATATTCGCTGGCTCGACCAGTGGCGAAGGCGCTGATAACGCCTTCATCATCCAGTTGTTGCAGGTGTTTTTTCAGACCATACACATCTGCATAGAAAATATCCGCATCAATTTTGTAATACAAAATGAGGTTAGCCCCGCCGATGACATCGACAATAGATCGCAACATAGCGTCAATGACATTGTCTAATCCTGAGGCTTCGCTCATCTTACTCATCAACTGCATCACCAGTTGTTGATAGGATTTATCCAAGGCGAGTTTAGTAGCGCGTTGTTTGAGTTTATTCCATTCAGCAACGGGAATGGTTATTAGCTCATCGGACATGCTGGCTATCCGATTTACGCTTGATGGCGGTTTGCAAGACGCTTTCGAGATGATCTAAAGTCACATCGCGCCATTGCACAGGTAAATCCAGCATAGCGCTGATGTGCGCAGCTTCTTGGCTAAAATCGCCGGATTGCGGTGTGCGCAGGCATAACAGATAACGGTGCTGATCGTGAAAAATATCGCGAATCACGGCAATATTCGATCCAAAGGTTTTAGCGATAACGGCATCCCAATTGTGCGCCCAATCATCCAGTAAAAAGTACGCACCTTGAGCCAGCTCTCGATTAAATTCTTCCGCACCCAGCAGCATTTCAATACAATTTTGTCCCAACGTTCGCAGAGTATGAGCCTCATGCAGCATACTATCCATTCTGGGATGGCAAGCGCCGTAAAAAACAATAGTTTGTTCATTCGAATGTCGTGACAAACCTGCCTGTAAAGCACAAGCCAAGCGTTTGAAATCAATATGCAACGAAGACGGCAAAAAATCCGTTGTCAATGACCAGTGGTTTTTTGCAATTAAATAGCCTACTTCTTTTTGCAAAATACCGCAGCCGACCAAGCTTAGTGTTGATGGTGACATTGATTGTATGTGTAACCATTTAGCATAAAGGGAAATATGGAACACGGATGACGCCGATTAGACGAATAAACACTGATTTAAAAGCGCATAACAACATGGCGCTGCGTTTTAAAATCCGTTTAAATCGGTCGCTGATCTGTGTCATCCGTGTTCTATAAGTCATGATTAACATACCTTGAATAGTTTATTTAAAATTGCCCAAACTCATAAGCGGCATCTAACATTGCCCTGATATTTCGTTCAGGAATTTTGTACGGCATTAAAATTGTGCCGAAAAGAAACTTACCGCCCTCCATACCCGCCGCTAACATACGTTTCACTTCTTGCTTGATTTCCTGTTCCGACCAATCAATGAGTTTAATGTCATTGATAACACCGCAGGTCAGGCCTCGACCGTTGACAATTTGCTTACCTACAGCAATATCATCTAAAGGACTTAAATAATAAGTCTCGATGCCGATTTGCGAAATAATGGCTTCAATGACTTGATTAAACCGGGCTCCGCCACAGTAATAGACAATGCCTTGTGTGCCTGCGCTTAAATCTTGCTTCATCCACGGTATACCCGTTTTGATGATGTATGGCAGCGGCACAAAATCGGTAGAACCGAACGGGTTGGCATAAACAATCACATCGACACCCAATTCCCTGAGGGCGGCAATATGTCGCTGACAAAATAACGAACATTTGGCTAATAACTCATCACGCACGTCAGGCGGCCCCATGAATAATAATTCAAACCATTTATCCATACCCATTAACAGGGCAGGTAATGCCATGCTGGCGGTAACATAACCGCAAATGGGATAACGCCCGCCGACTTCACGTTTTAAGATTTGCAAACATTTTAATTCTTCGGCAAAAACGGGGTGATGAATAATATCGTCAGGAATCTCCAAGTTGTGAATATCGTCATAAGACTGAATAACAAAATGTTCGACATTAGGCGGACCATCAAGCGAAAATAAAATCTTTTTACAGCCTAATAATTCCGCTTCCTTGCCCACATAAAATAAGCTCCAAACATTATCGTAACCGTATTTTTCACGCATTTTCAATTGCCCTTCGGCAACGTATTCACCACGTTGGTAATAATCGTACAAGGACATTAAACCCAACTCTTTAGCGCCTTGATCCAATAAATTGCAAAATACCGGAATACGATCCGCCTTTTCGCCCTTTATTGCGGCTACTAATCTATCCATTCCAGTAATCATTTGTGCATCTCCACAATTAAATCCTTAATGACTTTGCCTGCTGAAATACCATCACTCGCCCACGCGTCCGCCTGGACAACCTTGTAGAGTTCGGTATCCCATGTATAAGGTGCGCCACCGACAATGATTTTAATACGATCTTCCAACTGGCGTTCCTTAAGCAATTGCCTCACCGCAAGGCATGCGTATTCACTACGAGCGGTATGCACCATCATGGAGGAAATGGCAATAATATCGGCGTTATGTTCCAGCGCAGCATCGACAAAACGCTCGGCACTGACATTAACCCCTAAATCAATCACATCAATCATCAGGGAACGTAAACAGCCACTGACAATGCGCTTGCCCAATGTATGCATATCGCCGTGTGACGTGCCAATAACTACGCGGCCAATGGTTTCCGGGCTTTTTTGAAACAGCGCCACCATTTCATCGGTGACTTGAGAAGCGATTTGTGAAGCCATGAAATGTTGGGCCAGATTGGCGTCAAAATCTTCACTGATGGCTTTAATCATAGATTCCATCGAAGGAATGACCACTTTAAAAACAATGTCTTCCGGCGTAACACCTTGAGCGACAGCTTCGTGAATGACCTCTAATGCTTTATCACGATCCGTATCAAAAACAGCTTCACTATAAGCTGCGATAACATTTTCCAGCATCGTAAACTCCTCAGTTAAGGTAAGTAGTCGCTACAGAATGGATTGAACCTAAAAAAATCAGTTTCCGCTCGTTCCCAAGCTCCAGCTTGGGAATGCAGTCTTGGAAGCTCCAGCTTCCCGTCTCGCGAAGCTGGAGATCTCATCGTTATACACAAGTGTTCAAGTACACCTCGTTCCCACGTGCTACGTGGGAATGCAGTGCTGGACGCGCTGCGTCCCGTATACACGACGTTGTCCGTGACTCGCGGCGCAACGCGTGGGAACGAGAAGGAATGGCGATGTCTCGCAGACACTTGTGTATAACAATGAGAGCTAGAGCTTGGAAACCAGCGCAAACATCGGCTGCAAATAAAGATTATCGACAAAGACATCTTCATAATCGTCGACTTGCGACAAATTAACGATTTCGACATAGCGCTTCAATTCATTTAATTGTTCCTCACGATTAGGGCTGGAAAGCAATTGCTCGCAACCCATTAACGCGGTATTACCGCATAACTCAACGCTTTCAATTGGGCAACCCGGTAATAAACCCAGAGCTTGAGCATATTGAATATTTAAAAACTGCCCAAAAGCCCCCGCAATACACAACCGTGTTAAATCGTCGCTTGAAGCACCTGCTATGCTGAGCAGTTTAGCAATACCGGCGCCTGTCGCCGCTTTGGCACGCTGAAAAATATCAATATCCTGTTTTTTAACAGTAACACGATAATGTAAATTAACTAATTCAATTTCCAGTTCAGAAACCGCTTTGGCAAAGCGCCCGTTTTTTTTCAACTGTCCCGATGCCAGTAAACAGGCCATGACAGCGCATAAACCCGAGCCGCATAAGCCTTTAATCTCGCCATTACCGATTAACTCCCCCTGAAACTGTCCAGTTTCAGCATCATAAGTAACATGACTAATCGCGCCTTGTTCGGCGGCAACACCGCAACTAATCCCGCAACCTTCAAATGCCGGGCCGCCGGGAACGGAAGTGATCCATAACTTGTGCTGATGCCATAAGGCTATTTCGGTGTTAGTGCCAAAATCAATAAACAACGCACTGCCTGCACTGTCTGTCAGACGCACAGCCCATAAACCGGCCAATAGGTCAGAACCGATAAAACCTGCTACCGGCTGAACGACAGCCATGGGAATTTGCGTTTGCCGCAATGTGGAAAAACTTAAAGAGCAATCAACGGACTGTGTCCAATACGCAGGTTGTAATAATTGCTCGACATGTTTGTTTGCCAACAATGCCAACATCGCCGTGTTACCGACCAGCAAAATTTCCGTGATGCGCACATTTTTAGTCTCTACCCACTCCGTCACCACGCGTTCTATCGTGTCCTGCACCAAGCCACTCATCGCCAGCCCGGTGACCGTATCCGTCATAGCGGCAGTCAAGCGATTGAGTATGTCGGTGCCGTAATAGGCTTGCGGATTAAAACCGCAATACCCGGCAACACGGTGCTGATGGACGCAGTCCCAAAGACTGATGCGTAATTGAGTTGAACCCAAATCAACTGCCACAGCATATTGACTATTAGCCGTTGCTATGAGGGGGTGAATAGTTAGGGTATCCAAGGCCTCGATAGCCAGCGGATTAACCAGCGTAACACTAGCGTTATCAAACACCGTCACTTGACAGGCGAGACGAATGCCGTGGGCGATTTGCCTCACATTGAGGCGCTGATGCTCATACTGCGTCAATTCGCTAACCGCGCCTTGGTCGATACGCACCAAACACAGACCGCATGTGCCTTTACCCTGACATGCCGAACGTACCCGAGTACGCTCGTACATTGCCAATAATGTGAATACCTTGCAGGGCGATACGAAAGAAATATCGGCGAGGTGCCGATTGTTTAAAGCAACGGCGAGTATGGACATCTTGATCCTAAAAAAATTAGTTAGCCACAGATTTACACAGATAATCACTGATAATCACTGATAAAATATTAGGTATGCAATATGAGTATTTCAAGCCAATGGGTGTCTCAAAGAATTAATGTAATCCATTCCCCTCTTTTTGTAACCGCAAAGTCGATTTTTACTGTCCAAAGCCAGCTTTGGACTCCAGAAAGGTGTGCTATAGGAGTTCAAAGCTGGCTTTGGACATGACAGAAGCCAGCATTAGCATAGAGTGAGTAGTTACGTCCATTGTTTATCTGTCTAAATCTGTGTCCATCCGTGGCTCAACTGCTCTTTTCAGATTGATCGCTTATTCAGGTGTCGCGTATTTATTTCGAATAGCGATAAAATCATCCAAATGATCAAAAAACAGCGTCACCATAGCCGGGTCGAAATGCCTGCCGCTTTCTTGTTTAAAAATAGCCAAAATCTCTTCCAAACTCTTCGATGGCTTATAGCAGCGCATTGCCCCCAATGCATCGAACACATCGGCAATCGCCGTAATACGCCCGGCGACACTGATTTCTTCGCCTTTAAGACCGTAGGGATAACCGCTGCCATCCCATTTTTCATGATGTTCCAAGGCAATAGTCGCAGCCAGTTTAAATAACGGACGTTGCGGGGTATTTTGCGACAGACTGAGCATTTGGAAACCCAAATGGCTGTGGGTTTTCATAATCCCCCATTCTTCCGCGGTCAACTCGCCCGGTTTATTCAAAATACTATCGGGAATAGCGACTTTACCGATGTCGTGCATGGACGCCGCTTGTTTCATAAACTCCAGTTCTTCATAGCCGTACAATTTTGCTAATAAATACGAATACTCGGCGACACGTTTCACATGCTGTCCTGTTTCATGCGAACGGGTTTCACAAATTTGCCCCATGGTGAAAATAAGTTCTTGCTGAGTATCGATAATCTCCTTATTCAAGGCCTCGATTTCACGAATGCCCTGCGCTATTCTCGCCTCCATATCATCTTCATAGGCTTTTAATTGCAAATGAGTGGCGACGCGGGCTTTAACTTCTTCAAATTGAAAAGGCTTATTAATGTAATCGAGACCGCCCACATTAAAGGCTTTGATTTTGTCAGCAACATCATTTAATGCACTGATGAATAACACAGGAATATTCTTGGTTTCCGGATTGCTTTTTAATGTCGAACAAACCTCATAGCCATTCATTTCAGGCATTTTAATATCCAGCAGAATCAAGTCCGGCTTCTTTTTAGCAACCGCTTGCAACGCTAGAGCACCGCTGTTAGCAGGACGTACCTTATAACCTTCTTCTTTTAAAAGTGACGATAATAGCTGTAAATTAGCTAATGTATCGTCGACAATTAAAATATCGGCGGTATATTCCAAAGGAAATGATTTAAACATAATTTCTATTAACCTAATTTTTTGCTATAAAAAATAACACACCGCGTTTCATTCCCCCTACACCAAATAACCATCAGCTAACAGCGAATGATTATTTGCCCCCCATTCCTTAGCAAATTACCATCGCCAACATCACCTTTCAACAATATTTACCGATAAATACAAAATGATATTGAATTGCAAAAACAGTATGCCTTACTCCATAAGGTCTCGTTTTTTCGGCTTCCAATGTAACGCAGGACGATTTTACAGATAACATCCCTTGAAGGGATGTTATCTGTCCCAGCTTAAGTTGGAAGCCGTTTTTTCTATTCAGGGCAATATCATACGTCAAAAAATCATGGATAAATCCGACACAGCTCAACAAGCGATTATCTTGCCTTTACTACGGACAAATAAATCCTCAAAAATAGCCATTTCCGGGACAATCTGGTTTAATTAAAGCTAACGCAGTTGAGCGACGGATGAACAACAGCTTACATCAATTCTTTGCGATACCCTTTTGGTGAAGCGCTAACCTCGGGTAACAAAACATTTTATCAGCGTTTATCTGTGTAAATTCGTGGCTAACTGTTTTTTTAGGATTAACCTGACTTGAATTCGCAAAATCGGTCAACGCTAAAATGTCAGTAACTATTCAGCGTATGCACAATAGAACACGGATGACACCGATTAAACGGATAAACACTGATTTAAGAGTTCAAACAAACTGGGGCGAACTGAAAATCCGTGTAAATTAATCCTATCCATGTCGCCTAGAGGCGCCTACTTTTGGCGTCCGTGTTCCATTTTTCTATGTGCTGAATAGTTACAAATGTCATTTGATAACCACCACCCATTGAGATTGCCATGTCAAAACTAATCCCCCTCTTAGCTTTAGCATTGTTGCTCTGTATCGCTAATGCCAATATTAACTGCTATGCGGCAGAAATCACCCCGTCCGATGTTTACGCCCAAGCTTTACGCATTGAACAAGAAACATTGGCACTCCAGCATCAACTGGGCATAACCGAAACTGCCGAGGCGCCGAAGCCGGTAAGAACCGAATTATCACCGCGACATAGTTGGGCGAAAACCTATATGGTGTTGACCAAAATAACCTTATTTCGCGAGCAAAAAAAACTGCCTGCGATACGTCCTGTTGCTCTTGAACCGATCCTTAATTTAACGCCGTTTTATAACTGGGCGCAGTGCTTGCGGATTTTGAACGAAATAAAAATTGTTGAGCAGGCACTAAATATTACCATACCAACTCCGCCGACCCCAGTAATAACCGGCAAACAACCCGTTGATGTGTTTAATAAACTTAATCAAATTTCGGCGCTTTGGAGCGTGTTAATCGGCGGACAGATTACCCCGGCTTATGTTTATGCTGAAGCCATGCGTTTAAATGACGATGTTTCCATGTTATTGCAAATGCAAGGGGTAATGGACACGGCCTTGCCGCCGACTAAGTCGGCAAACGCTAGCCCTGCCGATTCGTTGGATGCGGGATTTACAGTGCTGCATGAGATTCAAAAACTACAGTTACAGGCAGGACTTGAGCCTGTGAACTTGGATGAGTTTTATCCTGCCAGGCAAGATGCCAAGCCGCAAGATGTGTTTAATCTCATTGCCTTGTTGCTTGCCGAACTACAAACAGTCAAAGCAAAACTTGGGTTAAAACATGTCATTACCCCGGTAGCCCAACATTATGAAGACAAAAAACCTGCGGATGTCACCCAGGTTTTGGGCTATATTGCCAATAAACTCCATCTGCTTAACCTACGTCAGGAATAGTTGCCATGACTGCACTGTCACAAGAAAATCCCCCAGACTCGCCGATAAAACCGGCATTCAAATTAAAGCGATTCTCGTGGCAAAACTTAAGCTTTCGCGGCAAATTATCGTTATTGCTGTACGGCGTTACGTTGTTTTCGGTAGTGCTTATCGGTTTTTACGGTTATCAACATGCAAGCCATGCCTATCGTAGCCGCGCCACCGATTTACTTGAAAGTTCCACCTCGGAAGTGGCTATTAAAATCCAGGATTATTTGATAGTCGGCACTAACGATTTACATTTTTTAAATGATTATTACGCACTGCACCATTATGCTTATTGGTACGAAATAGGCGATGAAAAGCAAATGGCCTATTGGCAAGCTATCACCACCGATACCTGGCGCAACTTTAGTAGCGCCTATGATTATATTTATAAAATTCGTTGGCTCGATAATCAAGGACAAGAACGACTCGGTGTACGTCGTGATAGCGTAAATCAAGTTGATACCCGAATTATGGGAACAATAGAATTGCGCAATCAATCGGAATCCGAGTATTTCAAAGCAACGCAAAAAATCAACAGATATACCGATGTTTATGTTTCCCCGATGGATCTTAATAGAGAACAAGATATTATCGAACGCCCGCTCGTTCCTATTGTGCGTTTTGCCAGGCCGCTAATTGCGGAGAATGGAGGGCGCTACGGCATGATTGTTTACAATATGATAGCAAGCAGGTTTTTTGAATTTATCCGTACCGCCAATAAAAATAACCAAGCACGGGTTTATTACTTAATCGACCAACAAGGGCAATTTCTCTATCATCCCGATAGCGACAAAATGTTTGGTAATTTATTAGGACATGGCGCTTCTTTTGAACAGGATTACCCTGATGTTTTAGCAAACATGTTACAGCGTAACGGGTCTGGAATTATCAACACCAAAACCGATATTATCGCTTATCGCCCGATTTATCCTGACCTGGAAAAACGCGATAGTTATTGGTTGTTGGTGGGGGTGACAGGGGAAAAAGCCGCTTTAGCCGAGTTAAATAACTTTATCAGCTTCTTTACGCTGTTGTTTATCGGCATAGTGCTACTGGTAATAACGGCCAACCGCTATATGCTTGCTCAAATTGTCCGGCCTTTGCAGTTTGTAACCCGGCAATTACAACGCTTAAGCCTAGGCGCCGCCCAGTCCGAAACCTTATTTTACCCGGCTGAAGACGACATCCATCAAATGCTAAGCTCGTGTGAACAGCTGGTAAGCAATATTCGCTCTTTGACGCGGCAAGTAGATGGAATTGCGGAAGGTAATTTTAGCGATACGCTTGAACCGCTCTCCGATGAAGACCGGCTAAGCCGTGCGATTAACAATATGACCGCAATGTTGCGCCTTAACCGCAACGGCGAAGAGTTACGCAACTGGCATAATGAGGGCTTGGCTCAACTGTCCAAGTTGCTGACCAGCGCCATGAGCCCACAAGCGTTGGCCGATACCGCCATTACCCAAATAGGACATTATTTAACCGCCGGACGCGGGGTGTTTTATGCCTGGGATGACAAAACGCAAAACCTACTGCTATTGGGCAGCTACATGCACCATGAACGGGAACATTTAGGCGCTACGGTAAAGCTCGGCGAGGGCGCAATAGGACAGGTGGCGCGCGAGAAAAAGCCGATTGCCCTGCATTTGGAAAGCACATTAGCGACGCAAAGCTTACCGATAGTCACAGGCACCCTCAGCAAAGCACCCCATTATACTTATACTTGGCCGCTGCTACGGGAAGGAGAATTACACGGCGTTATAGAGGTAGCGACTATCGACCCTTTAAGCGACGGTCAACGCGCTTATCTACAAGCGGCAACCGATATTGTTGCAACGTTCCTGTATACCAGCCAACAACAGAGCCGGATTCAAGAATTATTAGTCATCGCCGAGCGCTCGGCCGCTGAATCGCAAGCGCAAAGCAAGCGCTTGCAAGAAACCAATGCTCAAATGGAGGAACAGCAACAACAATTGCAAATACAAACCGAAGAGTTACAACAAGCCAATGCGCAAATGGAAGAACAGCAACAGCAATTGCAGCAACAAACCGAAGAATTGCGCCAAAGCAACGCCCAAATGGAAGAAACGCAACAACAAATGGAGCTGCAAAACCGCCGTTTAGTGGAATCGCAACAGGAGCTTGATAGTCGTGCTAAACAGTTGGAATTATCGAGCCAGTACAAATCGGAATTTTTGTCCAACATGTCGCATGAGCTGCGGACCCCGTTAAATTCGATTATTTTGCTGTCGAAAATGATGCTCGGCAACAGCGAAAAACACCTCAGTGAGAACGAAGTCCGTCATGCCGAGATTATTCATAATGCCGGTCAAGAGCTGTTGCGCTTGATTAACGACGTGCTCGACTTGTCCAAAATTGAAGCGGGCAGGATGGAGCTGCATGTCGGCGCCGTAGCCAGTAAAGACTTATTGGCGGAACTGTATGCGCTGTTTGAACAGGCGGCTAAGGAAAAAAACCTTGAATTTAAGGTACAGGATAAACTACGCGGCGAGTTTGTCAGCGATATGAATCGGCTATCGCAAATCCTGCGCAATTTATTGTCCAATGCCTTCAAATTCACCAAAACCGGCAGCATCACGATGTCCATAGAGCGTCGCAGCCATACGCACTTGCCGATTAAAATCAGTGTCAAAGATACCGGCATCGGCATTGCCGAAGAAAAGCGCAAAGTGATTTTTGAAGCATTTCAGCAAGCGGACGGCTCCATTTCACGCCAATTTGGCGGCACCGGCTTAGGGCTTTCAATCAGCTTGCGCTTTGCCCAATTATTAGGCGGCACTATCGAATTAAACAGCATAGTCGGGCAAGGCAGTGAGTTTTCGTTGTTGTTGCCTGAGACCCTACAGCTAACACCGCCCTCCCCTATGCCCCCCATCACTCGTTTAGCTTCGCCCGAACGTAGCGAAAAGCCGCTCGATACCCCGGCAATAGCAGATGACCGTGAACAATTGAGCCCGCAAGATTCGGTGGTTTTACTGATAGACGATGACCCTTTGTTTTGTCAGGCCCTGTTAGAAATCAATCGCAAGCTGGGTTATAAAACCCTGCTGGCGCTGAGCGGCAATGAAGGCCTAGCATTGGCGCGGCGTTACCGGCCCAACGGTATTTTATTGGACTTAGGCCTGCCCGACATAGACGGCACTGCGGTGCTGCATGAACTAAAAACCCAAACCGAGTTGGAGGACATTCCAGTCTATGTGGTATCGGCCCGCGAAAAAGATGCCGCCTTAATTCAGGAGGGCTCACTCGGCTATTTGCAAAAACCGGTCGATGTTCAGCAGATCAGTAACGCGGAAGCCGAATTGCTGGCCTTTATCCGCAAAACCGTCGCCACGCAAACGATTTTAGTGGTCGAAAACGGCAGTATCAGCGCCGAGCAAGTTAGCAATATCGTCGGTCCCCAAGTTGCTGCCGTACTGAAAACCAACGCCGCTGCGGATATGGAAAGCCTGCTGTCCGGGCATTCCTGCTGTTTAGCCATTATCGATTTAGGCGCCCAGGCCGTCACCCAGGCATTGGAAACGGCAAAAAGACTGCGCCAAATCGACGCGAACCTGAGCATTGTATTTTATGGCCAACAGTCTTTGAGTGATGAAGACGAATCTCTTATGCACCAGTATTCGGATAGCATTATCATCAAAACCGCGCAATCGGAGCAGCGTTTACTGGAAAATATTGAGCGTTTTTTGGTCAAAGCCTCGCACAGCCCGGACCTTCCCAGTTCCATTGCGGTTAACGATCATAATGACGGCAAGCGTTTGCACGGACGGCATATTTTGATCGTTGACGACGATGCGCGGAATTTATTCGTGATTACCGCCGCTTTAGAGAAAGAAGGCGCGCAAGTCAGCGGCGCTTTAAACGGCAAGAAAGCGCTGGCGTTTTTACAAAAACAAACCGTTGATATGATCTTCCTGGATATTATGATGCCGGAAATGGACGGCTATCAAACCCTTACCGCCTTACGTAACAATCCGGCGCTGGCAAAAATACCGGTCGTGGCACTAACGGCCAAAGCCTTAAACGCTGACCGAGAAAAAGCCTTAGCCACCGGCGCCGATGATTATTTGGCCAAACCGGTCGATTACGATGTTTTAGTCAACAAGGCTACACTCTGGTGTGCAGGTCGGCATTGATGAGCATTACCCTTCAAGACACGGATAAGCTGCGAAAAGTAACGGTACTGGGACAACTGGAACAATCCGGCGAACGGGCGCAATTGTTAGCCATCCTGAAACAGGCGGCAAGCGCGCCGGACAACAACGTGTTGGAGTTGTATTTTTACGATGCAGAGCTGTTGCCTTCCGAAATTATTATCGCTATTGCCGAGTTGTTAGCGACAGGATTAACCGTTAAAACAATCGTTTACCGGGATTTATTGGCACATGCCCTAGCCCGCCTGAATTTACCCTACAACAAAGTGACCAACCAAGCATTGCAAGTCCCGTTGCCTGAATGCAAAGCCGTGGCCTTGGCCGGTTCTGCTCAAAGTTTGGACAAAATCCTGCATATCGTCAGTTGCCTGCCGGAGGCCGAGGCGGCCATCTTTATCGCCCAACATATCCGTGAAGATCAAACTAATTTGCTGGATAAATTGCTTAAAGTCGTGACCCATTATCGGGTAGTGATGCCGCAGAACCTGATGCCGGTAGAAAGCGGAACGATTTACATCGCACCGCCTGCGCATCACCTGCGCGTCGCTCATGGACTGGTCTATTTAACCCGTGATCGTAAAATTCAATTTGCCCGCCCTTCCATCGATGTATTGTTTGAATCGATAGCGGGTGAATACGGCAATAAGGCCTTAGCTGTTTTACTCTGCGGTTACGGCCAAGACGGCATTGCCGGTTGTGCCGCCCTTAAAGCCGCAGGCGCCTGTGTCATCGTTGAAAATAGCGGCGAATGCCAGGATGCCGGCGTACTGCCCAGGCTCGCACGCCAAGCCGGTCATTTTGACCATGTTCTCAGTTGTACCGCCATTGCCAGTATTGTTGCAGCAGCCATTAGCGGTAGCGAAGCCGCACCGGTCGGCTTTCTGCAACAACTCTTCCTGAAAGCGATTAAAGCGGACTACGGCTATGATTTACTGGGTTATCAACATGACAGCCTGGAACGGCGTATTAAGGCTATGATGATCAGCTTCGGTGTCGGCAGTTTTTGCGATTTTCAGCGTCTGGTGTTAGGCAATCCTAAATTTTTTCAACGCTTAATAGTAGAGATGTCGGTCAGTGTTAGCGGTTTTTTTCGCCATCCTGAGCAATTTCGCCTGTTACGGGAAGAAATTTTCCCCTATTTAGCCAGTTTCCCGCTGATTAAAGTCTGGTCGGCCGGCTGCTCCACCGGCGAAGAGGCTTATTCATTGGCAATATTCCTGAACGAACTGGGCTTGCTGAAAAAGAGCCGTATTTTTGCCACCGACATTAATCCCTATTTATTAGAACTGGCTAAAATGCAGCTGTTCCCGATTAAAGACTTGGCAAGCAATCGCCTTAACTACCTAGCCGCCGGTGGCTTCGGCGAATTTGATGCTTATCTAAAATCCTATGGCCATTTTTTCAAAATGGCAGTTCAGTCAGACGAACGGGTCTCTTTTCATTGTCACTCACTGGCCCAGGATGGGGTGTTTAATGAGTTTGAATTGATCGTATGCCGCAATGTGCTGATCTACTTCGATGCACCGACCCAGCAAAAAGTGTTACGCTGTTTTGCCAACTCCTTACATAGCGACGGCTTTTTACTGTTAGGCCCGCAAGACGGCGTACAAAGCGCCGCCCGCACTGCCGGTTTTGTCCCTTACCGTAGCGGCAGCCACCTCTATAAATTGCAACCAGGTATCAACCGTGTCTGAAAAATTTGTCATATTGGTTGTCGATGACAATGCCAATAACCGCTTTACCTTACGCGCCCTATTGCACAATCTACCCCATTGCGAAATTATCGAAGCAGACTCCGGTGAAGCCGCCCTAATCCAAACTATCGAACGGCAAGTAGACTTGATCCTGCTGGATGTGCAGATGCCGATTATGGACGGCTTTGAAACCGCCAGGCATCTGCAAATGACCGAGCACACCCGCCATATACCTATCGTGTTTGTCACCGCAGTGTTTAAGTCCGAAGAATTCATTCAACGTGGTTACACTATCGGCGCCGTTGATTACCTGACCAAACCGATAGATGACAATTTATTGTTAAACCGGGTCAAACTGTACCAGCGCGTATTCAGCCACCAACGTGAACTGGAACGGGCCATCGCTTTACTCCAAGCGCACGAGCAAGAATTAGTGAGTTTAAAAAATGCGGCCGAGACGGCAAATCGGGCTAAAAGCGTATTTTTATCCAACATGAATCACGAACTGCGCACGCCTTTGAATGCGATTTTAGGCTTTTCTCAACTATTAACCCATGACCCCCAGTTAAGCGCGCAACACAAAACCGAAGTCGACGCCATCAATCGCGCCGGACGGCATCTACTGGCCTTAGTTAATGATGTGCTGGAAATTTCACGCATTGAGGCAGGTCAAGCCTCGCTACATGAGGAGACCTTTGACCTCATCGAAACCGTAAACGCAGTTGAAGAGATGACGCGTATTCGCGCTACGGCTAAAAACCTGGTTTTTCGGGTCGAGTACAACGGACAACTGCCGCATTATGTTTATGGCGACGGCAGTCGTCTGCGTCAAATCCTGATTAATTTACTGAGCAATGCGGTTAAATTCACCGATAGCGGCGAAGTCGTGCTGCAACTAAGTACAAGCGCTAATAACCGTATTGGTTTTACCATCACCGATACCGGCGTGGGCATCAGCGCCGACAATCAAGAACGCTTGTTTCATGCTTTTTATCAAACGGACACCGGCATTGCCAAAGGCGAAGGCAGCGGCTTAGGCTTGATTATTAGCCGTGAATTTGTGCGCCTGATGGGCGGGGAAATCAGCGTTGACAGCCAATTAGGCCGAGGCAGCGCCTTTAGCTTCAGCTTGCCCTTGCCTGAAGTTTCTCCTCCTGCCGCAAAAGAAGCCGTTCGGCGGATTCTAAGTCTATCGGCCAATCAGCCGCCGGTGCGGGTGCTAATAGCCGAAAACGATGCCGACAGCCGCCAACTTATCACTTGCTTAATAGAAAATGCCGGTTTTCAAGTGCAGGCGGTCAGCAACGGTCAGGAAGCTATTGCGGCTTTTCAAGCCTGGAAACCGCATTTTATATGGCTGGATATGCGGATGCCGGTCGTCAATGGTTATCAAGCCGCCCAAGCTATTCGCGCCTTAGACGGTGGCGATAAAGTCAAAATAGCGGCACTGACCGGTAGTGTTTTTGAAGATGATCGTCGCGGCGTGCTGGCGGCCGGTTGTGACGAAATACTATCTAAACCCTTAGAAGAACAGCGCTTATTACAAATCATGGGGCAGCTATTGCACCTAGATTATTGCTATGAAGCCAACCAACAGCCGCTGTCTAATATGCCCGCTCCTGACTTGAGCCTATTGCCGGAAGCCTTGCAAGCTAAACTAAAAGCCGCCGCCGAACAATTAGACATGGAGGCGGTACACAGCATCACGGAAAACATGCAGGATTATCCGTCTCATGTGCAAGCCATTAACGATTGGGTCGATAGCTTCAGGTTTGATAGGCTAATGATGGCATTAAAAAAATAAATGGACTTCTAATTTAAAGCGGGACGATTTTACAGATAACATCCCTTGAACCTAGAAAAATCATTTCGTCCACGAAAACCAACAGTAGGCGCTTTAGGCGACACGAAAAGCACGAAAAATTTCAAAAGGTTATCAAACCGTAGGCCGTTACCCAAAGGGTGCGTTACTAAATCAATACAACATATTGTTTTATTTAGTGTCTTTCGTGATTTTCGTGGATAAACTGCGGTTTTTAGGTTGAAGGGATGTTATCTGTCCCAGCTTAAGTTGGAAGCCAATAAATGACATCTTTTTAAATCAACACCCCGTTACTCCTGCTCCGCATACTGATCTCGAATAGCGACAAACTCATCCACATGATCAAAAAACAGCGTCACCATATCCGGGTCGAAATGCCTGCCTCTTTCTTGTTGAAAAATAACCAAAATCTCTTCCAAACTCTTCGATGGCTTATAGCAACGCATTGCCCCCAGTGCATCGAACACATCGGCAATCGCCGTAATACGCCCAACAACACTGATTTCTTCGCCTTTAAGTCCATAGGGATAGCCGCTGCCATCCCATTTTTCATGATGTTCCAAGGCGATCGTCGACGCCAATTTAAATAACGGGCGTTGCTTCGTATCTTTCGACACACAGAGCATTTTAAAACCCAAATGACAGTGTGTTCTCATAACCGTCCATTCATCCTCAGTCAACTTACCCGGTTTGTTTAAAATACTATCGGGAATAGCGACTTTGCCGATGTCGTGCATGGACGCCGCTTGTTTCATAAACTCCAATTCTTCAAAACCGTACAATTTTGCTAATAAATACGAATACTCGGCGACACGTTTTACATGCTGTCCCGTTTCATGCGAACGGGTTTCACAAATTTGCCCCATGGTGAAAATAAGTTCTTGCTGAGTATCGATAATCTCCTTATTCAAGTCTTCGATTTTACGAATGCCCTGCGCTATTCTCACTCCCATATCATCCTCATAAGCTTTTAATTGCAAATGAGTGGCGACGCGGGCTTTAACTTCTTCAAACTGAAAAGGCTTATTAATGTAATCGAGACCGCCTACATTAAAGGCTTTGATTTTATCTGCAACATCATTTAATGCGCTGATAAATAACACAGGAATATTTTCGGTTTCCGGATTGTCTTTTAATGCCGCGCAGACTTCATAACCATTCATTTCCGGCATTTTAATATCCAGCAGAATTAAGTCCGGCTTCTTTTTAGCAACCGCTTGTAAGGCTAGAGCGCCGCTGTTGGCAGGACGCACCTTGTAACCTTGTTCTTTTAAGAGGCTCGATAATAGCTGTAAGTTAGCCAAGGTATCGTCGACAATTAAAATATCGGCGCTATATTCCAAAGGTAATGCTTCAAACATAATTTCAATCAACCTCTTTTTTTGTCTAAAAAAATCAAACAACCACAGGCTAAAGCAGGCGATTATTTATATCTTGTTCCTCAGCAACTTATCGTCACTAAAACATACAGCGTTTTCAATTTAAATTAGTTGCTAACAATTAAAAAACTATGTCGTTATCATAGTCGCTGGAGTGCAGGCTTCGCCTGCGCTGGCAAGCAAAGCTTGCACTCCTTCATCCCATGGTTTCAATAAGCATCGTAGCTCTTTTAGTAATTAACTGAATTTGAAAACGCTGTAACTACTCAGCATGAAAGATAATAGGGGTGCTGATTCCAAAAAATGTCATTTATTTTTACCATGAAGAGCATGAAGGACTTGAAGATATTACTGTATTGACTTCATGCGTGATATTAAGACGATTCATAAAGCACTCAATTTCTCTTCCCTTCATTATCTTCATGTCCTTCATGGTAATAAAAAACAAGTTATAAACATTGTGCGCAATCAGCACCCGATAATAGAACACGGATGCCAAAAGTAGGCGCCTCTAGGCGACGCGGATTGGACTGATAAACACAGATAAAACCAATGAATGGCCTGTCCATCGACTCTTTAAAATCCGTTTAAATCCGTCCAATCCGTCCAATCCGTGTCATCCGTGTTCCATTTTCTATCTGCTGAGTAGTTACACTAAAACCAAGACATTACCCAGCGTCCGCTGCCTCGGTAAGCTGGATAATCCGGTCGAATTGATAGTGCCCGGCCAGCTCTTGCAAACCATCGCCAACATCGGGAGCCAGTGCGCGAATTTGAGCGATAACAGCGTCGGTTTCTTCAATATCGAGATTCAGCGCAGCTTCATGCAGTTGCTGCCGTAATACAAGAGGAAGCTGAATCAACATTTCCGCTGTCGTTTCAAAAACAGGCGATGGCGCCAAAGCAGGCTTATCCCGGTAAATAAATTTAACGCCCAGCTGCTTTATCAAAAGCGCAAAAATTTCCGGCGTATGAAACGGCTTGTGCAACACCGCATCGCAACCAGCATTGATGATGTCGTCGAATTGTTCGCAAAAAGCGCTGGCGGTCAGGGCAATGATTTTAACGGCATCGCCGCCCGCCAGTTGCCGGATTTTTCGCGCGGCTTCATAACCGTCCATCACCGGCATCCGCATATCCATCCAGATTAAATGCGGTTGCCATTGCTCAAACGCGCTAATAGCTTCCTGGCCGTTTTCCGCCTCGCGCACTTCAAAACCTATTTCCGTCAGCATAGCGACCAGCAATAAACGATTATCGGGATTATCATCGACAACCAATAAGCGCCACGGTGGCTGATCGGGTGCAATACTTTTAACCGGATGCCACTCTTCTTCGACCGCAATATCGTCAAGAGTCGCTATGGACACCGGCAATTCGATCTTAAATGTTGAGCCCCCGCCTAACAGACTGCTGACGCCGATATGACCGTCCATCAGTTCGACCAATAATTTAGAAATGGTTAATCCCAGGCCCGTGCCTTTTACCGCTGCATTGGCCTGCACTATTTGTACGAAAGGTTTAAAGAGCTCTTCTTGCCGGTCTTGGGATAGGCCCACGCCGCTATCGATAACTTCGGCAATCAGCAGCATCGCATCGGCAGGCAAGGATTGGCTATGAACATGCAGAATGACTCCGCCCTGCTTAGTAAACTTTATCGCATTGCCCAATAAGTTGATCAGGACTTGCCGCAATTT
Organism: Methylobacter sp.; assembly: GCA_004299305.1. Lineage (GTDB taxonomy): Bacteria > Pseudomonadota > Gammaproteobacteria > Methylococcales > Methylomonadaceae > Methylobacter_A. The sequence goes on along the minus strand of SCPZ01000040.1, from coordinate 17,932 downwards.
CCCGCCATCCGCTTTAATATACTGCGGCACATCGGAGGCTATTTCCAATCTAAAGCTTAACTGCTTATTTGCCGCACGCGCACCGATCATATCGCCAAGGTCTTGCAATAGTTTTATCAAATCAAAAGGCCGACAATCCAATTCGAGGCGTCCGGACTCAATTTTTGAAATATCCAGTACGTCGTTAATCATACTGAGCAAATGTGTCCCGCTACGATTGATAATAGCCAAGGTCTCTTTTTGTGCGCTAGTAGCCGTTTCATCGCGACTCATGAGCTCGGAAAAGCCCAAAATCGCATTTAACGGCGTGCGCAATTCATGACTCATGGTGGCTATAAAGGTGCTTTTGGCGATATTGGCGGCTTCGGCGGCTTCTTTAGCGATTAATAGGGCCGCAGTACGTTCTTCGACCAGTTTTTCCAGGTGATGCCGATATTGTTCAAGTTCTTGTTCAGCCTTCTTGCGCTCGGTGATGTCCCGGTTGCTTGCCCTGCGACCGTGATAAATCCCTTCAGCGTCGTAAATAGGTTGGCATAAATGAGCAATCCAACGTTCTTCGCCGCTACGCGTAATGATGCGAAAGCACTGCTGGTGGGGCTCTGCCGACGATGGCTGCTGATGCAGGTGTTCCTCGACCAGCGCCCGGTCTTCAGGGTGAGTGATGTTGACCAGTAATTGCGGATCTTGCAGGAATTGCTCGGCGCTATAGCCGCAGATGCGTTCGCACGATGGCGACACATAAACCAGACTGCCGTCAGGCGCCATCCAGTATTCCCAATCGTAAGTGTAATCGGCCACTATCCGGTAGCGAAGCTCGGCTTCCCGCAGATGCCGATTCTGGGTTTCCAGGTCTTGTTGCGCCATGAATAAGCGTAAATGGATCGATACGCGCATCAGGATTTCCTGGGCGTTCAGCGGTTTGGTTACATAATCCACCGCCCCAAGCGCAAAACCCTTAACTTTTTCCGCCGGATCAGTCATTGCGCTGGCAAAGATAACCGGAATCGCCTCAGTGACTTCGCTGGCTTTCAAGCGCCGACAGACTTCAAATCCGTCCATGACCGGCATCTTGATGTCCAGCAGGATCAGCGCCGGCGGCTTGGCGCGCACTGAGCGCAACGCCAGCTCACCATCGCTGGCCAGTCGCACCCGATACCCGGATTCGGTCAGCACCTCTTTTAAGAACATGAGATTTTCCGGTGCGTCATCGACCACCAAAATATCGTCGGCGGATATTAGTTCACTGCACTCAACGTTCATGACTGCTCCTCTTTGCTCAATCGATCCAAAATGTCCAGCAGTTCCCTATACTGAATAGCTTTCACCCATTGCCGTATCTTTGCGCTCAGAGGGTAATCAATATCGCTGATAAGCCCGGCAATAGCGATGCAACTGTCTTGATCCAAAAGTTCTACGGCCTTATGCAATTTACTCAACAGCTCTGGCGGCAGCTTACGCAGGTCGGCTATATCCATCTCGGCAGACGGCTGGACTAGCGTCTGCCTGCCGGGTTCCGCATAGCGGAAACGAACTCGCAGATGTTTGCTCAATGCATCGAAAATTTCGCTTTCCCGGTAGGGCTTGCGCACGAAATCGTCACAACCCGCTTTCAGGATTTCGAGCCGCTCTTCTTCCAGTGCATGGGCCGTCAAGGCAACGATGCGTACCTCCGAACCCGCCGTGTCGGCGCGGATGCGGCGGGTTGCTTCCAAGCCATCCATGACCGGCATACGAATATCCATCCAGATTAAATCGGGATGCCACTGCTCGAATTGCTCCAGCGCTTCCTGGCCATTTAACGCATCACGTAATTCGAAACCCAAGGGTTCCAATAGTTTATGCAGTAATAAGCGGTTTTCGGCGTGATCCTCCGCCACCAGCAGGCGATAACAAGGTTGCCCCGGCGCCAATCCGACGACCTGTTCGCGTTGCAGGCCAACGGGAATAGCGTCTTGCGGTGCGCTAGACAAGGTGACCGGGATCTCGAAATAAAACACCGATCCCTTACCCGGTATCGAGCTGACATCGAGCGTTCCCCGCATTAATTCGACAAACTGCCGACTGATAGCCAAACCCAGCCCCGTTCCGGCCTCTACCGGCGCTTGTTGTCCCAATTGTACGAAAGGCGTGAATAAGCGCCGACGGTTTTCCTCGCTAATGCCGGGCCCGGTATCTTCCACCACAAAGCGCAACCTCAGACTTTGTCTCGCTTTCCGCTCGGCGGTCTCGGCGCGGAACACGACGCTGCCTTGTTGGGTAAACTTGATCGCATTGCCGACCAGATTGGTCAACACCTGCCGCAGCTTGGCAGCATCCACAACCACATAACGCGGCAGATTCGGCGGTAATACGATATTGAAAATCAACCCTTTTTCTACAGCTCGTACGTTTAACAGGGATTGCACTTCATGCATCAGGTGATATAAATCGGTACTTGATTCCTCCAACTCCACTCGTCCGGCCTCAATCTTGGAAATATCCAGCACGTTATTAATCAAGCTCAGTAAATGTTCGCCGCTACGAATGATAATATCCAGGTTTTCCACCTGTTCCTGACTAACCTTGGGGGCGGCACGCATCAGCCTGGAAAAGCCGAGAATAGCATTCAGAGGGGTGCGTAACTCATGGCTCATATTGGCCAGAAACACACTCTTGGCGCGATTAGCGAGTTCGGCTTGTTCTCTGGCCTGATTGGCTCGGGCGCGGGCGCGATGCATCGCTTCGGTAATAGCGGCAATCAGGATGCAGTTGACCGCGAAAACTGCGGCCCCCAGCCAGTCTCCTGAATCATCCAGAAAAGGCAGGCCGGTCGGCGACCAATAGATGATGACCAATAGGGACATTACCGTGGTCAACACGCCGGGAAAAATCCCGCCGTAAAGGCCGGACAGCATCACCGCCGGATAAAAGGTTATCCATGGAGTGCGCAAGTCCAGCCCCTGCAAAGGCCAGTGCCGTAAAGCGGCGGCAACGATTACCACGACGATGGCGACGATATAATGTAACCAAATACGCTGCAAGATAGGAGGGATTCTCATGTTTCGTCCTTAGCCGTATGCATTGTCAGATATTTCCAAATTCAGTGGGTATAAAATATCATAACTATTTAGCCACAATTCAACACAGATTAAACGAATTTTTCTAGTGTTTAGATTTTCTTTCTCGGGAATCACCTAAGGCAGGTAAGAAATACGCACAAAATGTGTTTAAATGGTTTTTTTAGGGTTTATTGACAAAACACATCGACCGTTCCGGGGAGAAAAATATGACTCTGCAAAATTTAACCATTGTTATCGTAGCGACGTTACTTTCAGCCTGTACATCGACCTCGCAACCCGCCACGCTCGCAGGGTTGCCCGACACTGGCCAGCCGGCCCTCCATGCAGTCAGCGACACCCGGTTGCGGGCGTTGATGGATCAGATGAATAGCTTGATTTTCGAACGCTTCATGGCTGAACCGGATATCGACCGCGAGCGTCGCAACTATGCACTGAAAATTGCCGATGCGGCGGACGAACTAGGCGCGACTGTCGATGTTATTTTGTCCAGGTTGCCTGCATTAAACCTGAAGCCTGATGAACAGACGGCATTTCGGGCTCTGGCCGTCAAATTGCGCGATCAGGCCGGGACACTGAAAGCACAAGCCAAACTTAACCGGATCGACAGCATTGAGCAAACCTTGGATCAGACCAGTGCTACCTGCTCGTCCTGCCATGCTTTGTTCAGAAAACTAGGTCATTGAGGATTGCCGTCATGACTATCAAAAAAATTGCTGTTTTGTTGTACTTAATGTTAATCGCCGTGCCTTTTTCCGTCTCCGCCGAAGAGGATTTGCGAGCACTGGTCAAGGCAATGAGCGCCCAAATGACCGAACTCGGCAACCAGGTTAAGCAATCGAATCGGCATGTCGCCGAACTGGAAGCGAAATTGGCGAAACTCGAACAGGAAAAAGCCCGGACAACTGCCGTAGCGCCTGCCGCCCCCTCATCGCCGACCGCTCAAGCAACAACCGTAGCGAGCGGCACGGCTCCTGTTTCTAAAGCCGCGCCAGCGGTGACCGTTGGTGATGTTAAGGGCACTTTTAAAATACCGGGTACCGATACCTCACTGGGCTTTGGCGGTTACGTCAAGCTGGATGCCAATTACAGCAGTATAGGCATGGGCGGCGACAAGCTGGGCGATCAGCATCTGGTGGTTACGCAAATTCCGGTGGGCAACAATCGGCTCGGCGAGCACAGCAAGGCGACTTTCCATGCCAAGGAAAGCCGATTTTGGCTGAAGTCGTTCACACCTAGCGCTTGGGGCGATATCAACACCTTTCTGGAACTGGATTTGCTGGGAGCGCCGGAAGTTTCCAACTACACACCGCGCCTGCGACACGCCTACGGATCCATCGGTAATTTTCTTGCCGGTCAGACCTGGACGACTTTCCTGAATGTCGCTGCAATAGCCGATACTCTGGATTCGGCCGGTTCGGTCGGCGCCTTGCTGTACCTACGGCAACCGCAGGTGCGCTGGACTCAGCCTTTTACCTTGGCCGGAACGCCGATGGAGTTTCAGGCGGCGCTGGAAACGCCGAAAAGCCGGTTGTGGGCTGATCCTCTGAGTGGAGAAACCGCGAAGGATGCCTACGGCTTTACCAACCCCAACGACGAACGTTATCCCGATTTTGTCGCCCGTCTCAACTATACCCCGGACTGGGGTACGCTATCCCTGGCCGGTATGGGCCGCCAGATTCGTTATACCAGACAGGCAACCGTGCAACAGCAGGAGGCCTGGGGCGGCGCGCTTAGTCTGGCAGGTAAGATCAATACCGTTGGCATGGATAATCTGCGCTTCATGCTCAATTACGGCAATGCCATCGGCCGCTATGCCACCTTCAATACCTTCGGGGATGCCGTGCTGGATGCCAACGGCCAGATGCAATTGGTCAAGGTCTACAGCGGTACGCTGGCTTACCAGCATTGGTGGGATAAAACCTGGCGTTCGACGCTGGCCTATGGTTTCGTTTCATCCGATCAGCCTGTTTTTATCGGCGGCGAAACGACTCGGCAAGCACAATCCGTAAATGCCAATCTGCTGTGGAGTCCCATATCGCAAGCTACCATCGGCCTGGAATACATTTACGCCCTGCGTGAACGGACGGACGGACAGACCGGCGACCTGAACAGGGTACAGTTCTCCACGCGCTTCAATTTTTAGTCGAAAGAGAGGGACGGCATCGTGTTATTCAAGCGCAATCGACGGCAAATATTCGCTATCGGCCTGATGTTGACCGCCAGCTTTGCGGAGTCTCCGGCAACGGAAGGCAGTTGCCCTCCGTCACAGCCGGAATGCAAGCCTGCCGTTGCAGCCGCGACGACTCCCCAGGCCGCCCACAAACGCAAAGTCCTGATTATCCATTCCTATACCAGTGAATACCCGTGGGTCAGAAAATTGCGCGAGGGTATTTTCGAGGAAGTGAATCAACTGCCGATGGAACAGCGGCCGGAAATCTACGAGGAACAGCTGGATGCCGCGCGCCTGGGCAAGGCTGCCATCGCCGACCATGTCGCCGAGCATATGACGCAAAAATATGCCTCTGTCGCCTTCGACGCCGTCTTTACCGAACTGCAGGATGCAGCGATTTTCCTGCTCGAAAGACCCCGGTTGTTTCCCGGCGTACCGCGTTACTACTTCGATTTTACCGCGCAAAGCCTGCCGACCGACCGCCCCAGCGAGGGAACCTTCGTCACGCTGCCGTCGGATTGGAAAATTACGCTGCAAACCATACTCGACGTATTGCCCCAAACCCGGCGTATCGTCATCATCGGCGACAAGTGGACGGAGCATCCGCAGTCGCGCATTCAAGCCATCAAAAGTATTGCCGACCACTTCGTCGGCAAGGTGGAGCTGGAATATTGGGAAGACATTGTCTTTGATGAGTTATTCGAACAAGTTCAACATCTGCCCAAGGACAACGCCATACTCTATATTTCCACCTTTAGGGACAGGTTGGGAAACAAAGGCATCCCGGCTATGGTGGCCCCAAAATTGTCCCAAATAGCCTCGGTTCCGGTCTTCATCGTCGCAGATTCATTTGTCAACCCGGCTTCGCTGGGCGGCTATATGGTGAGTGCGGATAAGGAAGGCCATCTGATCGGTCGCATTATCGCCGCCGGCAACGATAAACCGTTACAAATGACGCCAGACGAATTCAGGGAGGCCTTGAACGGCTATTATTTCGAAGATAGTCAACTCAAGCGCTGGGGAATTCCCGACGAACGCTTACCGAAAGGCAGTGTGATACTAAACCGGGAAAAAAGCTTATGGGAAAGCTATCGCGTCTATATTGTCGCCGTGCTCGTCGCGTTCGCGCTGGAATCCCTGTTAATTGTCACCCTGATCCGCAGCAACCGTCGACGCAAGCACGCGGAAGCGGAGATCCTCCGTTACAGCGGTCATCTGGAAGAAATGGTCAAGGCGCGTACCGCCGAGCTGGCGGAAGCCAAGCTCCGAGCTGAACAAGCTAACCGGGCGAAAAGCCAGTTTCTGGCCAACATGAGCCATGAATTGCGTACCCCGCTTAATGCCATCCTCGGCTTCTCCGGCCTGATGCAGCGCTTGCCGGATATTTCCGACAGCCAGCGCGAGTATTTGGCCATCATCAATCGTAGCGGCGAGCATCTGCTCAGGCTGATCAACGATGTGCTCGACATGGCCAAGATCGAGGCCGGTCGCATCGTCTTGGAAATCGCAGCGTTCGATCTAAGTGCGCTGGTACGCGACATCACCGATATGATGCAGGTGAGAGCCGAGGAAAAAGGCCTGCAACTGCTGCTCGACCAGTCCTCCCAGTTCCCGCGGCTAATCCGCGGCGACGAAGGCAAACTGCGCCAGATCATTACCAATCTGTTGGGCAATGCCATCAAATTCACCCAACAGGGCGGCGTGACCCTACGCCTGGACGTCAGAGTGAAAGCCGATGTGCAATGGTTGATCCTGGAAGTCGAAGACAGCGGCTTCGGTATCGCGGCGGCAGATCTGGCGCGAGTCTTCGATGCGTTCGTGCAGGCAGGCAAGACCAGCGCGCATCAAGGCACCGGCCTGGGGCTGGCCATCTCGCGCCAGTTCGTGCAATTGATGGGCGGCGATCTCAGTGTCGATAGCACTCTGGGCAAGGGTTCCGTGTTCCGGGCCGAATTTCCGGTTGAACTGGCGGCTGAGTCCGAAATCCTTGCGCGCCTGCCGGAACACGGCCCGGTTGCCGGACTGGAGCCCGGTCAAGCCGACTGTCGCATATTGATCGTCGAAGATCAGCCGGAGAACCAGCAGTTACTGCAAAAGCTATTGGAAAGCGTGGGGTTCCAGGTCAAAATCGCGGAAAATGGGCGAGAAGGCGTCGAATTATTCCAAAGCTGGTCGCCGCATTTCATCTGGATGGACAGACGCATGCCGGTCATGGATGGGGTTGAAGCTACTCAGCGTATCCGAAAGTTAAATGGCGGGCAGGCGGTCAAGATTGTGGCTCTGACGGCCTCGGCTTTCAAGGAACAGCAGCAGGAAATGCTCGATGCCGGTATGGATGATTTTGTTCGCAAACCCTACCGATTCGACGAGATCTACGACTGCATGGCGAAGCATCTGGGCATAAAATACCGCTATGACACCGATGCAGCCGAAGCCAAGGACGAGAACCTTACCGAACTTAGCACCGACAGACTGGCGCAACTGCCCGCCGCATTGCGCCAGGACCTAAGAAATGCCCTGGAAACGCTGGATACCGAAGACACCATGGCCATCATCCAGCAAATTGGCCAAATTGATGAGAAGTTGGGACATACCTTGTCCCGCTTGGCTGATTGCTTCGACTATCAGCCCATCTTGGATGCGCTCGATAGCGCAAACAGCCGATAAGCCCAACAATTTAACATTGTCACTACCCTTTAGATTTCGCCGCCGCTAAAAATCTTGGAAACGTAGCGGTACTATCGTTTAGTGACTATCCGCCGCCTCGGTAAGCTGAATAATCCGCTCAAATTGATACTGCCCGGCCAGCTCCTGCAAACCCTCTCCAATCTCGGGATCCAGTGCTCGAATGTTGGCGATAATCGCGTCAGTTTCTTCGGTATCCAGATTAAGAGCGGCCTCGTGCAGCTGTTGCCGTAACGCTGCCGGCAACTTAGCCAGCATTTCAACCGTGGTCTCCCGGATCGGGGGCGACAGTAAAACAGGCGTATCCAAAAAAACAAATTCAACCGGCAGATGTTTTGTCAGTGCGGCAAAAATTTCCGGGATATGAAAAGGCTTGTGCAGCACCGCATCGCAACCTACATTGATGATACGGCCATGTTGTTCCCTAAAAGCGCTGGCGGTCAGGGCGATAATCTTAACCGCATCACCGCCTTCCAGTTGCCGGATCTTTTCGGTGGCCTCATAACCGTCCATCACCGGCATTCGCATATCCATCCAGATGAGATGCGGTTGCCATTGCTTAAACGCTCTAATGGCTTGTTGGCCGTTTTCCGCCTCGCGCACTTGAAAACCGACTTCCGCCAGGATAGTAACGAGTAATAAGCGATTGTCGGCATTGTCATCGACGACTAATAGCCGCCAGGGCGGCTGACCGGGTGCAATGCATTTAACCGGATGCCACTCTTCTTCAACAGCAATATTATCAATGCTCGCGATAGCGACCGGTAATTCAATCTTAAATGTCGACCCTAGCCCAAAAATACTGGTGACGCTGATACAGCCGCCCATACGCTCTATTAATGCTTTGGAAATGGCTAAGCCTAAGCCCGTGCCTTTCGAGTCTGAACTTTCCTGTACCAATTGCACGAAAGGCTTGAATAACTCTCCCTGTTTGTCTTCGGCTATACCAAGCCCGGTATCGGCTATTTCGATGCTCAGCATTATCATAGCGACAGTGGACAAAGGCTGGGTATGGGCGCGCAATATAACCTCGCCCTGCTGAGTGAACTTTATCGCATTGCCCAACAGATTGATCAGCACCTGCCGTAATTTTCCGCTATCCGCCTTAATGTACTGCGCTATATCCGGGGCTATTTCCAAGCTGAAATTTAACTGCTTACCGGCTGCGCGAACATTAATCATGGCGCCAATGTCCTGTAGCAGATTGACCAAATCGAAAGCCTGAATATCCAGTTCAAGACGACCGGCCTCAATTTTGGAAATATCCAACACATCGTTAATCATGCCAAGCAAATGCGCACCGCTGCGATTGATGATGCTAAGCGTCTCTTTTTGGGCGGCAGTCACAGTGACATCCCGGCTCATCAGTTCGGAAAAACCCAAAATCGCATTTAACGGCGTGCGCAACTCATGACTCATGGTCGCTATAAAAGTGCTTTTGGCGATATTGGCGGCCTCGGCAGCATCCTTGGCTATCGATAGGGCTGCCGTGCGTTCTTCGACCAGTTGTTCCAAATGATCTCGGTGCCGCTTGAGTTCCGTTTCGGCCTGTTTACGCTTGTCATTTAAGCGGTACTCGCGCCGATAAGACAAACCTTGCCCGATTAAACCGATTAGCCAGATTAGGCTATGGGACAAGGCTAATTCAGTGCCTTGTTTTTGTTCTTGCTGCAGATAACTGCTTAAAAAGATAGCCGTGCTGATACCGCCGCGAATATCGCCGACCTTGTAGCCTTGATCTGCATGGCATTTCAGGCAGCCTTGCTCAACGGTGAAAGGCTGCATCAATCTCAAATAGGACTGTCCCTCTATCCGTTGCACTTCCATTAACTCTTTCCCGCCCCGCTCGAACCCCTGTAAGGCTTTAGTTTCCCAGCCATCGGGGGCGTTGTGGGGATTAAGCGGCTTTAAACTGGTCAAGTGACTGCGATTGCCGTATTCATCGCCGAAGTTGCTTTGCAATTCACGTAATATGTAGGCCGGGTTCATTAAGGTCAACGCTTTGCCCGTGGTAGTGACTACATCGCGTTCGGGTAGTTTAAGATAAGGATTAGGCGGGGTAATTTTGGTGGGCGGCACATAAACACCACCGTGGGAAGTCGCCCATTTGCGAAAGATAATGTCTTTGTTCAAACTGGCGCGCGCCGCAGCTGCGGCAGTCAACAGCGTATTTTCATGGACTTGACTGATATTCCAAAGCAGCGATACGGCAATCAGTCCGCACCACACTATAAAGATAAAAATGTATTTGCGCAGCTGAATACTAAATCTAGGAAGCCGGAAAAATTTCATCAATGTCGGCATTGCCGCCGCCCCTTGGATTTCTCCGTTTTAGTAGTCATCCGCAGCCTCGGCAATCTGGATAATACGGTCAAATTGATACTGCTGGGACAGCTCTTGCAAACCATCGGCAACACCAGGGGCAATTAAGCGAATTTTGGCGATAATAATATCGGTTTCGTCGGTATCCAGGCTCAGGGCGGCTTCACGCAGTTGCTGCCGTAATTCCGGGGCTAGCTTAGCCAGCATTTCAACCATTGTTTCCATAATAGGCGATGGCACGGGAGCCGGTTTATCCCGATAAATAAACTTAATGCCCAAGTATTTTGTCAATACAGCAAAAATTTCCGGCGCATGAAAAGGCTTGTGCAGCACCGCATCGCACCCCGCATTGATGATGCTGGTGTGCTGTTCTATAAAAGCGCTGGCGGTCAGGGCAATGATTTTAACGTCATGACCGCCTTCCAGTTGCCGGATTTTTGCGGTGGCTTCATAACCGTCCATCACCGGCATACGCATATCCATCCAAATCAAATGCGGTTGCCATTGCTCAAACGCGTTAATGGCTTCCTGGCCGTTTTCCGCCTCCCGCACCTGAAAACCGACTTCCGTTAGCAAGGAGACCAGCAGCAAGCGGTTGTCGGAACTGTCATCGACGATTAATAAGCGCCAGGATGGTTGGTCAGGGGCAATATTTTTAACCGGACGGTACTCTTCCTCAACCGCAATATCCTCTGCGTCGGCTATAGATACCGGCAACTCGACCTTAAACGTCGATCCCTCGCCTAACAAACTGGTGACGCCGATATGCCCCCCCATCAGCTCTACCAACGATTTGGAAATAGCTAAGCCTAAGCCCGTGCCTTTCACGCTTGAATTTTCCTGTATCAATTGCACGAACGGTTTAAACAGCTCATCTTGTTTATCTGTAGGTATACCCACTCCGCTATCGGCAACCTCAATGCTCAGCATCGTAGAGGCAATCGGCAATGGCTGTGTATCGGCGCGTAATGTGACTCCGCCTTGCTGAGTAAACTTGACCGCATTGCCCAGCAAGTTAATCAAAACCTGCCGCAATTTTCCACCGTCCGCTTTAACATATTGAGGCAGTTCGGGCGCTATTTCCAAGCAAAAACTTAACTGCTTGGTCGCCGCGCGAGCGCCTATCATGTCGCCAATGTCGCGTAGCAGCGCGATCAAATCGATAGGCTGAATATCCAATTCAAGGCGACCGGCTTCAATTTTGGAAATATCCAGCACATCGTTAATCATCCTGAGCAAATGCGCACCGCTACGATTGATAATACTGAGCGTCTCTTTCTGGGCGTCAGTGGCGGCTTCATCCCGGCTCATTAACTCGGAAAAGCCCAAAACCGCATTTAACGGGGTGCGCAATTCATGACTCATGGTCGCTATAAAGGTGCTTTTGGCGATATTGGCGGCTTCGGCGGCTTCCTTGGCTATCGATAAGGCGGCAGTACGTTCTTTAACCAGTTGTTCGAGATGATCACGGTACTGCTTAAGTTCAGTCTCGGCCTGTTTTCGAGTGGTGAGATCGATAAAAGTCGCCAACAAATCATCGCCAAGCGTGACGCCGGAGATTTCCATAACGCGAACATCGCCATTTTTACAAGCCACCCTGTATTCGATCGGGTGAATGTCTTGCCCTGACCCTGCGGCCGCCTGGACTGCGGCATTCCAGGTCGTGATGACCCAGCGGCGATAGGCCGCGTTGGGATAGGCAAGCTGCCACCATTTATCAATGCTCGGAATATCCTGCGGCGTGTAGCCGAACACTTGTACAAATCGATCATTAAGGTACTGGATTACCCCCTCTTGTGAGACATAGGCCAGCGGAATCGGCATGATTTTCACCAACTTACGCAAACGAGCCTCGCTTTCGAACTGGGCTTTTTTCCCTGCCTCGATCACATCCAGCATCTGGTACAAATGCCGTGCAAGCACGCCGATCTCATCGATACGGCCAATATCCTCACGCTGGAATGTCCTGCCATGTTCCGCATCGACGGCAACGCCCACCAAGCGATCTAAGCCATTGGTCAGCCTACGCGCCAACCATCTGGCAATGATGCCAATCACCAACACCAAAACAACAGCGATGCCGAGTATATCAACGGCAATCTCACGCAAATTAGCGTTCGCCGTGTCTCGCGTCAATTCGCCCCGCACCCAGCCGATAAAGCGATTGCCGGCCTTGATCGGCACCGCAACATCGATCAGGTTGGATTCATCCAGCAGAATTTTCCGATCCGGCTGCGATTTCAGCAAACCTTGGCTAACCGCATCGCTAAAAAACTGGCCGACATACTCCGGCTTGGTGGACGCCAATACTTCGCCCTGCGGCGAAAGCACCACGACAAATTTGAGGTCAGTGGCTTCCGAAGCGCCTTGCAGCACCTCCTGCAAGCCAGCTAAATCGTCCGCCAGGACCCAAGACGCACTGCTAAAGGAAACGGACTGCACCAGCTCAAGTGCGTGCCTGACGCCTTGAGTGTAAAGAAAACTCCGCTGGAACGAGAACAGCAGATAACCCGTTCCAAGAATGATAACTAAGGTAACGAGGGAAAATGACCACGCTAACTGACTGCGAATGGACCGACTCCATATCCGGCTCAGTCGGCCAAGCAAATGTCGGATTGTATTCATTGAGATCATCCAGCTCAATAGTCGACCTTACGAACCGTTTTAGAAAATTTTTCCAAAAAATCACGTACAGGACGATAAGTTTCATCGGTCGCCGGCTCGAAACGGGAAATCGGCAACTGCTCCAGCATTTTTTTGCCCTGCTCGCTGTCCTGCAAACTAAACAGCAAGCGGGCAAACTTGTCGGCAATAGGCGCGGGAATATCCTTTTGAACAACCCAGCCATTGTTTAGCAAGGGCTCGGTTTCCCATTTCACTTCCAGCTCGCTCGCCATATCGGGGTGTTCGACTAAAAATTTCTTCCAAGGCACCGGCCACGTGGCTCCGGCAGCTACACGACCGCGCAATACGTTCATGATCGAGGACTCCTGCGACCCGACATAGTGGTTCTCGATGTCAAGATTAACATTGATGCCGTGGGTATGCAGGTAGTATTGCGGCATCATGGTCGCCGCCACTGCTGTCAACGCAGGATAGGACACTGCCTTACCCTTGAGGTCGGTCACTTCACGGATACCGCTATCCTTGCGTATCAGTATGATGCCGCGGAACACATCGTCGTCGCCCATTTTGCCGAAGATACGGTAGCCGTGTTTGAGCGACTGTATCGTTTGATAAGGATTGGGCATGGCGAAAGCGAAACGCCCGGCGTAGAGCTTCTTCTCGAATTCCTCGTAGTTACGTGAGGCCTCCAATTTGAAGTGGACTTCCGGGATATTGCTGTTCATGTAGTCCACAATCGGCCCGTACACTTCCATCAATTTCTGCGGATTGTGCAAAGGATGAATGCCGACCACGTACTCTGTTATTGAGGGAAGTTGGGGGCTATAAGTGGGCTGGTAAAGGCTTTCTTCTGCGTTAGCATAAGCGCTGGTCAGCAGTATGATGGTAAATATTACCCACCTGTTCATAGCGTTTGGAAAGGTGTTAAACATGATGTCTACTCCTGCAAATAGATGGTACAGCTTGATGATACAAAGTATTGGACTGCTTTGCATACCATTATTAAATAGCTCCCCGGAATAAATCCCAGCAACACATCCGTAATCTAAATTGATTGTGATAACGAATGACTAAACCGGCATTAAATCTGTAAAATAGCCGTTTTTCATTGTTCAGCTCCTTAAAATATAATGCGTACTACTCAATTCCCGCTCAATACCGTTAAAGAAACGCCGGCTGATGCCGAAATAGCCAGCCATCAACTGATGATCCGCGCCGGGCTGATCCGCAAACTGGCCGCCGGTCTCTACACTTGGTTGCCCCTGGGACTGCGGGTCATGCGCAAGGTCGAAAAAATCACCCGCGCAGAAATGGAAAAAACCGGCGCGCTGGAAGTGTTGATGCCCGGCCTGCAACCCGCCGAACTGTGGCAGGAAACCGGCCGCTGGGAACAATACGGCCCGGAACTGGCGCGCTTAAAAGACCGCCATGACCGCGATTTTTGCCTCGGCCCCACGCACGAAGAAATCATTACCGACCTGGCGCGCAACGAAATCAAAAGCTACAAGCAACTGCCCATCACTTATTACCAGATTCAATCCAAATTCCGCGATGAAATCCGTCCCCGTTTCGGCGTGATGCGTTCGCGCGAATTCATCATGAAAGACGCCTACTCATTTCACTTGGATCATGAATCCTTGCAGCACACCTACGAGGCGATGCATCAGGCCTATACCAATATTTTCAATCACTTGGGCTTGAAATTCCGCGCGGTAGTCGCCGACTCCGGTTCTATCGGCGGCGCGGTATCGCATGAGTTTCATGTACTGGCCGATTCCGGCGAAGATGCGATTGCATTCTCAACCGACAGCGAATACGCCGCTAACGTTGAAAAAGCCGAAGCGGTGGCGCCTACCGGCTCACGCGGTGCGGCTACCGAAGCAATGACGCGGGTCGATACGCCCAACCAACACAGTATTGATGAGGTTTGCGGATTTTTAAACATCCCCGCCACGCAATGTCTTAAAACCCTGATTGTTAAAGGCGAAGAAGACACCCTGGTTGCGCTGCTGTTAAGGGGCGACCATAACCTGAACGATATTAAAGCGATAAAAATCGACGGCATCGCCTCCCCGCTTGAATTCGCCAGCGACGAGCAAGTCCTTGGCGCCTGCAACTGCAAACCGGGTTCTATCGGCCCTATAGGCTTAAACATCAAGATCATTGCCGACCGTAGCGTAACCTTGATGTCCGATTTTGTTTGCGGCGCAAACCAGGACGACAAGCATTATAAAGGCGTCAATTGGGAACGCGATTTGCCGGTCCCTGACCATGTTGCCGACCTGCGCATGGTCGTTGAAGGCGACCCCAGCCCGGATGGCAAAGGCACAATCACGCTGGCTCGCGGCATTGAAGTCGGCCATATTTTCCAGCTGGGCACCAAATACAGCGAAGCGATGAACGCCGGGGTCAGCAATGAAGACGGTAAAAACCAGATCATGACCATGGGCTGTTACGGCATCGGCATTTCCCGCGTGGTCGCCGCCGCGATTGAACAGAACCACGACGCTAAAGGCATCATCTGGCCGACTAACCTTGCGCCGTTCCAAGTCGCGCTGTGCCCGATGAACATGCACAAATCCGAACGCCTGAAAGTGGCTGCGGAGCAGTTGTATCAGGACTTGCTGGCTGCCGGAATCGACGTGTTGTTCGATGACAGGAAAGTCCGCGCCGGGTTTATGTTTTCCGATATGGAACTGATCGGCATTCCGCATTGTATCGTGGTAGGCGACCGCGGCCTGGATGCCGGCACGGTCGAATACAAGGCCAGAACGGCTGAGGCGAACGAGGAAATCCCATTTGCGGATATTATTGACTTTTTAAAGGCGAAGTTGAGTTAAGGTAACTCACAAAAAATAGTAACTACTCACCACCTTGGTAGACACCGAATTTCGAGCGTCATAAAACATGCAGTTTAGAACGATAAGGTTCAAAGCCAGCTTTGACCATGCTTTCTGGAGTCCAAAGCTGGCTTTGGACAATTCAAAGTCGGCTTTGCGATTTAATAAGGTGTGAGTAGTTACATTTTTTATTACCATGAAGGACATGAAGATAATGAAGGGAAGAGAATTGAGTGTTTTATGAATCGTCTTAATATCACGCATGAAGTCAATACAGTAATATCTTCAAGTCCTTCATGCTCTTCATGGTAAAAATAAATAACATTTTTTGGAATCAGCCCCCTTGAAAACGACAGCTAAATTGTTTATGACCCAATGGTTTTTGGTTTTCCTATGGCTATCAACATTTGCCTTGAGCCCAATCGCATTCGCCGAAATAACCGGCTCTTCGCCGACACCAACCAATGCCCCTGTTGCAGGACCTTCCGACATTGAAATTTTCGTGCGCAATGGTTGCCCACACTGCGCTGATGCGGAAACGTTTTTGCAAACACTCAAACGCGAACAACCAACGTTGAATATCATTATCCATGAAGTCATTCAGGAATCCACCGCGCTGGAACGCTTACAACTGCTCGCCAAAAATCAGGGCATAAACGCCGTAAGAGTGCCCGCTTTTTGGCTGGGCGGGCAATTAATCATCGGTTATTCAAAGGAAACCAACACCGATCAGCTTATCCGTAACGCACTTACTAAAAACCAAATACCCAAGAACCAGGATACTTCTAGCAGTTGCGAAATAAAAGAGTCCTTGTCCTGCGAGGCCCCGACGGATAATTCGACGCAAAACCTCGACTTTCTCGGCCACAAACTGTCGCTGGATAAGATCGGTTTACCCCTGTTCACGCTGGCAATGGGACTTTTGGACGGTTTCAATCCTTGTTCTCTATGGGTATTAATACTGATGATCTCGTTGCTCGCGCCGATGAATGACCGGATGCGGATGTTCATCGTTGCCGGCACATTCGTCGCTATTGAAGGCTTGGTTTATTTTATTTTCATGGCCGCCTGGCTCAACCTGTTCCTGTTGATCGGGCTTTCCCGTCTCTCGGAAATCGGCATTGCAGCCATTGCCTTGCTGGCCGGTATGATTCATCTGAAGGATTTTTTATTTTATGGACGGGGCGTGTCATTATCGATTCCAGATGCCGCCAAGCCTGGTATTTATGCCCGGATTCGGAAAATTCTCCAGGCGCAAAATCTTATCGGCGCGCTGATCGGGGCGATAGTGTTGGCTATTTTGGTGCAGATTGTCGAATTCATGTGTACCTCGGGTTTTCCCGCGCTGTACACGCGAATCCTGACCTTGAAACAGCTGGACACCATGAGCTATTACGGTTATTTGCTGCTGTACAATCTGGCTTATATGTTCGATGACCTTATTATTTTAGCCGTTGGTGTCATCACGCTGAGTCAACGACGGCTTCAGGAAAAAGAAGGCCGCTGGCTCAAATTAATCAGCGGCTTGGTGATGATTGGAATCGGCGCCTATTTATTGTTGAAACCTGTATAACTATAAAATGGACAGCAAATCGATAGCGCCCCCCCGCTGGGAACATTTCGAACACGAAGCGGACATCGGCATACGCGGCATTGCCACCACGCTTGAGCAAGCGTTCGAACAAGCCGCTATCGCAATGACCGCCGTGGTTACCGATCCCGGCCTGGTTTCGGATTCCTTAGCCGTCGCCATACAGTGTGTAGCACCCGATAGCGAGCTGCTGCTGGTAAGCTGGATCAATGAATTGATTTACGAAATGGCCGTACACGGTTTATTGTTCAAGCGTTACCAAGTCATTATTGCTAATGGCGAATTATCGGCGACCGCCTTTGGTGAAGCCGTTGACCGGCAAAAACACCAACCCGCCGTCGAAATTAAAGGCGCTACTTTTACCGAATTGCGCGTCTATCAGCAAGTTGACGGCCTGTGGGTTGCTCAATGTGTTGTCGATGTTTAAGGCGATTTCCTGCGAAAAACATACCCAACTGACTGGTCTTTTTGCCCGTCTCCTGCGTTGCAAAAATGGTTGCATAGCTCGCTATGCGCCCATTTTTTACGCCTCGGCAACTGCTCCATGCGTCGCCTAAAGCGCCTACTGTTGGTGCTCTACCTCCTGCATCCATGCAGTCGTTGCAGACGAACAAAAATCCTGCGCCATTTGGGTATATTT
>SCPZ01000039.1 GCA_004299305.1 Methylobacter sp. | reverse complement strand
AACTATCTACACAACTTTTTTACATCATAAATACAATGAGTTGCAAGTTGGCCTGACTCCCTCTCCTGCTGGAGAGGGTTGGGGTGAGGAGAATAAAAACAAGCATTTATATCCCCCTCAACCTTCTCCCTCAAGGGAGAAGGAGCCCACACTCTTAAGTCAACAGTATTCCTCGTTCCCACGCGGCGCGTGGGAACGAGAAACCAGTCCTAAAAAACCAACAAAAGACGAGAACCTTATGAAAACCGAAGACAAAATCCGAGCCCAACTGGCAGCCCAGCCTATCATCATTTATATGAAAGGCGTACCGACTAATCCGCAATGCGGGTTTTCGGCCAAAGCCGTTGGCATACTCGATGCGACCAAGATTCCTTACGCTTATGTGAATGTACTGGAAGCTCCGTTTATCCGTGAAAAACTGCCGAGCATTTCCCATTGGCCGACTTACCCCCAGCTGTTTGTTAACGCAGAACTGGTGGGCGGTTGCGACATCATTGAAGAAATGTCCAACAACGGCAGTTTATTACCCTTGTTGACGGCCGCAGCACCGAAACAAGCTAAAGCCGAAAACGACGCGTTAAGCGCCGACAAAGTTGCGCAACTGGTGCAGCAGGGTCTTGACGATGCCAAAGTGATAGTCGAAGGGGAGGGCTGTGATTTAACGATCACCGTGGTAAGTTCGCAATTTAACGAGTTAACGATAGTCAAAAAACAGCAATTGGTTTTGGCAACGTTAAAAGAGCCCTTGGCCTCAGGTAAGCTTCATGCGGTCAGCGTTAAAGCGTATACGCCGGATGAATGGCAGGATAAACAACAGGCTAGCGGGCTGCTGCAAATTCAGTCGTAGTAACAGTTCGCTTGTCTTAATCATGTCTAACCCCGTAACGTTCTCGCACCGGAGCGTAGGAATTATTAAAACACTTAGCGAGGGAAATTATGGCTAAAGTAGGCGTTTTTTTTGGCACGGATACCGGCAATACCCGGCGGATTGCAAAAGATATTACCACGGCATTGGGTTCGGCTATCGCTGCGAAACCGGTGAATATTCGCAATGCCGAGGTCGCGGATTTGCAGGCGTATGACACTTTGATTATAGGTACGCCGACGTATGGCGAAGGCCAGTTGCCGGGTTTATCCACCGGCAATGCGACGACAAGTTGGGAGGAGTTTTTGCCGACCTTGGCAGGACACGATTTCAGCGGTAAAAAAGTCGCGATTTACGGCCTAGGCAATCAAAAAAGTTACCCGGTAGAATTCGTCGATGCGATGTTTTATTTGTATGAGCAATTCAAGCAATGCGGTGCAACTATGATTGGCGCATGGGATACTGAAGGTTATAACTTTCAACGCTCTAAAGCTGTTGTCGATAACCGTTTCGTAGGCTTGGCTTTGGACCAGGAAAACCAAAAAGACCTTACGCCCGAACGATTGGACTCATGGTTAAAAATGTTGGCCCTGGCTTGGGATTAAAAATTTTAGGTGATGTCAACAGGGGGAGTGCAAGACTTGTCTCTGCAATTGCGTCTGCACTCCTGCCGCATCAATTGAATGGTTACAGCTATGATAGAAGAATTAGCGGTCGTGGTGAGAATAGAAAACCATCAAGTCTGGGTCGAAAGCGGACAAAATAGCGCGTGCGGCGCTTGCCTACAAAAAGCGGCGTGTAGCGCCAACGCAATCGGCAGCGTTTTGAAGAAAAAATCGGTGCCTGTCGATAGCGATATTCAACTAAAAACCGGCGATCAAGTCATGGTTGCCATTGATGAAAGCCTATTGTTGCGGGCTTCTTTATTACTGTATCTGCTGCCGTTAATAGCCCTGTTTAGCGGCGCCGGCCTAGCCGATTGGTTGCTCGCTGATAATGCCAGCTATGCCGATTTATGGGTTGCCGGCAGCGCCGTACTGAGCTTTTTGCTTTCGTTGTGGTTAATCAATAAAGCGCAAAGCCTGCTGATACTGAATTATTACGCCCGTCCTGTCGTCGTCAGGAAGGTTTAGACTTTCGTGCCGGTATGAACGTTTGGGCTATTAACAAAGATATTCCGCTGAAGCTTCTGTTGTTGGAACTGGTGCATCGTTACGGCGAAAATATCTTGGCGTTGAATAATCAGGTACAGAATTTCCAGGCTATCGATCTATGCACGGTTAATGAACCGGCTATTTCCGCCTATATCTACACCTTTGGTCAGAGCTCAGGCCGTTACGGCATAGACCTGAAATATCCCATTCCCGCGCATAATATTGTCGGCGAAAATGAAAACCTGAGCTTGGATCAAATAATAGAGATACTCTCCACCCATCTATTTTCCTAAACCCTGCACATTTATGAATCAAGAACAACAAAGCGGATTCCGCTATTTTGTCAGTTACAGCGGCATTAAACTCCCGCTAAATTTGGTTAACGAAATAACCGAACACAGCTTAAATAACCGGAATACCTATTATCGCAGCCGTTTTGACGACCGGGACCGAATGCTGCTGTGCCAGAAAATCGTTTACGGCGAGGTTGAATCCGAACATCGGTATCAATATTACGATGATGGCGTTTTAAAATCGGCGCAAATAACTGAAGATGATGAAGTCAGGGAGATTCATTTTAATGAGTTGGGGGAGATGGTGTGATCTGGCAAACGAGATAGGGCAATTTGCAACACCACGTTTCGGGTGTTGTTGCTCCAAGTCAGTTCATAGATGTCGAACTCATTAGCGCTCTGCTTGTCATCGTCATCTAATTTGATACCCAATTTGCTGAGCCTGAAATGGGTTTTATCGATGCTCAGCAGCTTGGCCGGGATTTCGAGATACTTTATTAAGGTGTCCAGATAGACATCCGGGTTGGCCAGGCTTTTTACTCGAGACTCGTAAGAATCATCGTCAGGCTTGGGCATCCGGGACAGCATTTCCTGTTTGACCAGGGCCACTACGCGGCTAAACAGGTATTCTTTTAGCGCAGTGCTTAATTCTGAACTGCTGGTGCAAGGCGCATGGATTCTGTGCGAAGAGAAATTGACCGCTTGCTGCGGCACTTCGCGGATCAGCATGTCCCCTTGCATTCCTATGCCCAGTATTCGTTTTTCACTCTTGCCCGCAGTTAACAGAGCATACAATACCGGGACTTGATACTTACTATGGGCGCGTAAAAAGGCATCCACATCGGGATCGGTGTCGAATAGCTTGTCGATGTCGTTGCCGTTGACGAACAGCGCGTTGACCAGCGGATCGGTCCTAAATGCATCCAGGTTCAGGTCGACGGGTGGGGGAATCTGATCGGCGATCTGGAGTACATGGTTGTACAGCGCCCGTACATGCTCCCTTAATTTATGGGAGTATCCCTGTACGGCGCGCATCTTAGTGTTTGAAGCATTGACGAAATTCTCTACGATCTGCTTGTCTTCCTTCGTCTGCTGCGCATCTTCGTGAAGATGGCTGCCCAGGTTATTGATTAGCTTTTGCAGGTGATCCAGTTGGTCATCGAAAAATGTTCTAAGGCTTGAGACTTCGTGTGATCGTCTATCGTCGTTCATGGTCGGTTGTTTTCGTATGGATGTGAGGTGGAGAAGTTTAGTAGGATATTGAATAAGGTTATTTTTGTGTGAGTTATTCCCCGTGGTAAATTGCAACGGCCTTTTTCGGTTCAGTCGCTATCATTCCTTATTAATGTCGTAATGTTGTCCAGCTTACAGGGCTAAATATCCACTTTCCACGAAATGATAGATAAATACTGTTCATTATTAATTATGGATAAGCTCAAACCTCTCTTGCACATAATCTTGATACGCAGGTATAGCTATTGCTGCTAGGATGCCTACTATCGCTGTGCTAATGATAAACAGGACGTCCCAGAATGACCATTTCTTTTGAACGCGATTAAAATGCTCAACGCTTTCCCATTCGTTATTTCCCCAAGCCCATTCGCGTCTCTTAATGCCAAGTATGATAGCCATAACCAAGCCGAAGTACATGAAGATAATGAAGGGAAGAGAATTGAGTGCTTTATGAACGGTTTCAATATCACACATGAACTCAATACAATAAATCTTCAAACCCTTCATGCTCTTCATGCTCTTCATGGTAAAAATAAATGACATTTTTTGGAATCAGCACCCTTTTTAAATATGCTTGAAAGATTGTTTTTTATGGAGTTTTTGAAGGTTGAAACTGCATGAATGTGACAGCAACTGACGTGGTGCCACAAATAGGAATTGAAATCATGATAAGCCAAGGGGCTGTATTCCAGTAATCAGCAGTGTTTTTGGCGTGATAACCACCGATGATGACAAGGATGATAGAAATCCAGAGTGGTATCAATCCAATGCTTAAAAATAATGGAAACTTACCCATTATTGCAAAAACTTTAGCGGCAGATACACGTCAGTAATCATATCTTCTTCCCGTACATTCGGTCCGACGTTGACATAGTGGAAAAAAATCGGGAAATCACCGGCTAATTCACCGCTTTGAGGAAGCCAGGTCTCATATAGAAAAACTGCGGCCTTGTTGTTCGAGCGGGAGCCTATATCTCGGGCGCGAGCACACCGGACGCTTGGAATTACTTTATTGATGATGTTGTAAGGATTTGGGCCAACATCCTCTTCAAAAGAAAGACTAAAGTCGACACGGTGCTCGGAGGGTGGCGTATTGCGTGGGTCAGTGTAGTGAACGCCATAGCTCCGATATTTCAACGGATCCAAAAGTCGATGCTCAAGTTTCCAAGCGATCAATTTTTTCACTGTTCGGTATTCGAGCGCCGGTGATCCGAGATGTTCAATGGCGGCAACCTTTGTCTCGGAAAATATAACGATCTCGACGTCCATAAAATGCAATCCCCTATTGAGTAGCTCAATAAAATTAACCGAGAGCGGCCAAGAAAAAAGTATTGAAATAAATTTGCACAATTATTTTTTGGGCAGTATACTGCCATCTACAGATTAAAAAACAGGGAATTGAATGTGCATTTTCGTACCCGCAAAAACGTTATCCAGTTTGTACGCACTATCTACAATCAGGAAACTAAAAAGCCTAAAGCCATGGTGGTTGGCAGCATTCCTTTAGGCAAAGCTGTAATTAACGATGAACTACGCACTAAACTGTCGGAAGAAGAGATAGTTCAAGCTGAAACGTGGATTAAACAGCAACACCATACAACTTTATTAAAGGAGGAATTAGCCGCTTTAACGTTAGCAGATACGCTGACGCTGGCTAACAATTGGTTTTCTCGTCAAGGCGATACGGATGCTGCGCATATCGCCGCAGTCGATATATTACCGGCGTTACAGTTGTTACGCAAAACCCTTAATAAGTTGTAAGGCGATTGCCAAGAATAAATATACCCAAATGGCGCAGGATTTTTGTTCGTCTGCAACGACTGCATGGATGCAGGAGGTAGAGCAACGCAGGAGCAGTTGCCGAGGCGTAAAAATGGGCG
>SCPZ01000003.1 GCA_004299305.1 Methylobacter sp. | reverse complement strand
TGCGCCGCCATGCGTAAGCTTATCCATCTTAGCTATGCCATCTTAAAATCAGGTGAGCCTTTCGATCCTAATTTTTCCTTGCAAAAATGCATTTAAGACGGTATCTGCCGGGATGACGTGTTGTGTATAACGACGAGCATAACGCGTGGGAAACGAGAAAAGGTCGCGGCTTAAGATTATTTCCCCCTTACCGATGGCTGCGCTTCCAGTTTCCATATATCCCGGTTGTATTCGCCAATCGTCCTGTCAGTAGAAAACTTGCCGCTGTTCGCACAATTTAAGATGCTCATCCGGGTCCAATGATCTTTATCCCGATACGCATCTTCAACGCGTTTTTGGGCATCGATAAAGCTTCTAAAATCGGCAATCGTCATCCAGGGGTCGTGCGGGCTTTTTATCGAGTTGATCAGGTCGTCGAATATGCCCGGCTCGAACTGGTTGAAATAACCGGATTCCAGCAGATGCATGACCTGCTGCAAGTCTTCATCCTGGTCTATCATTTCCAGCGGATCATAGTGAGCCCGTCTTGCTTCGATTTGCTGTTCGGTCAAGCCGAACAGGAAGAAATTTTCATCGCCGACTTCTTCACGAATTTCAATGTTCGCGCCGTCCAATGTGCCGATGGTGATCGCGCCATTCATCATCAGCTTCATGTTGCCGGTGCCTGAGGCTTCCTTGCCGGCGGTGGATATTTGTTCGGACAAGTCCGCGCCGGGGCAGATTTTTTCCATTGCCGAAACGCGATAATCCGGCAAAAACAACAGGGTTAATTTGTCGCCTACGGCAGGATCGGAATTAATAATCTGGGCGACATTATTGATCAGTTTGATGGTTTTTTTCGCCATGCGATAACCGGGCGCCGCTTTGCCGCCGATTAATACGCATCTTGGCACCCGGTCGGTATCGCCTTTTTTAATGCAGTTATAAAGATGAATAACATGCAATACATTGAGCAGTTGCCGCTTGTATTCATGAATGCGCTTAACCTGCACATCGAATAGGGCGTCGACATTCAAATGCAGTTCCGTGTCATGCTTGCGTTTTTTATAGTCGATCAAGCGCTGTTTTGCGGACTGTTTGATGGCGTGCCAGCGTTGCCTAAATTGCGCATTTTCAGCGAATGGCTCCAGTTTTTTCAGTTGAGATAAATCGGTAACCCATGAGTCGCCGATTGTTTCCGTTATCAGTTTTGCCAACTCGGGATTGCAGGCGGCTAACCAGCGCCGTGGCGTCACACCATTGGTTTTGTTGTTGAATTTATGCGGCCACAAGGCGTAAAAGTCGCTGAATAAGTCTTGCTGCAATAACTGGGAATGCAACTGGGCAACCCCGTTCACCGAAAAACTGCCCACTATCGCCAGATGAGCCATTCTTACCCGTTGTTGGTCGCCTTCTTCGATGATGGACAGTCTGCTTAATCGTTCGCTATCGGCGGGCCAATGCATGGCTACTTCAGCCAGGAAACGGGCATTGATTTCGAAAATAATGTCCATCAGTCGCGGCAATAAGCGTTGCATCAAGGGAACAGGCCATTTTTCCAGCGCTTCGGGCAACAAGGTGTGGTTGGTATAGGCCATGGTATTTTTGGTGATTGTCCATGCTTTATCCCAGCTTAGACCGTGAACATCCATCAGCAGGCGCATTAATTCGGCAATCGCAATACTCGGATGGGTGTCGTTTAGCTGGAAACAGCTTTTCTCGGCAAAGCGACTGAAATCATTGCCGTGTACGCCGCCTGTCCAATGGGCAAGAACATCCTGCAAACTGGCGGAAGCCAGGAAATATTGTTGGCGTAATCTCAGCTCTTTGCCGTTTTCGTTAGCGTCGTTGGGATACAGCACCATGGTGATATTTTCAGCGGTATTTTTTGCCGCGACGGCTTCTGCATAATCGCCTGCATTAAACTCATCCAGGTTAAACTCTTCGGTAGCCACCGCCTTCCATAACCGCAATGAATTGACGGTTCCATTCTTATAGCCGGGTATCGGGGTATCGAAAGGCACGGCCAGCACATGGCTGGTGGACATCCAGCAATGCCGCTGATTGCCGTTTTCGTCGGTTTGAATTTCGGTATGGCCGCCGAACTTAATGCAATGCGAATATTCCAGCCGCTCAATTTCCCAAACGTTGCCGTGACGCAGCCAATGATCGGGCTTTTCAACCTGCTCGCCGTTAACAATAGTCTGGGTGAACATGCCGTATTCGTAACGTAAACCGTAACCGATAACCGGCAGTTGCAAGGTCGCGCAACTGTCTATAAAACAGGCTGCAAGACGGCCCAGGCCGCCATTGCCGAGTCCCGCATCCTGCTCGCTGCTGATCAATTCTTCAATGGCAATGCCGAGATCGTACATGGCTTGGGTAACCGTATCGGTGACGCCCAGGTTAAGCATGGCATTAGTTAATGTGCGTCCCATCAAAAATTCCATAGACAGGTAATATCCGCGCCTGCAATCGTTGCTTTTATAGGTTTGGTGAGTGGTCTTCCAGCATTCCATCAAACGGTCGCGAATCGCCTGCGATAAGGCTTCGCCGGCATAATACGGCGAGCGGCAGTTCTCGTCCCGGCCCAACAAATGAACATAATATTGTTTAAAATCATCGATAAAATCCGATTTTTTCCTGCCCTGTTCGGGGAGTTTGGTGATTGATGGTTTGGGGTTGCTGATTACGAATCTGTTGCTGGGCATTATTTAATCCTGAAAGAAATTTTTTACAAGTTTACTAAAATAAATATTTGAAACAATGGGATAGTGACTTTTTTCCATCCATTTTCGTTACTCCCCAACAGCGGGTGGCGAGAGGATTATTAAAGACGCACTAAATCGACAACGATTGGAGTTAAAAATTTACTGAACTTCCGATTACCAAGAATAAATATATCCAAATGGCGCAGGATTTTTGTTTGTCTACAACGACTGCATAAATGCAGGAGGTAGAGCACCAACAGTAGGCGCTTTAGGCGACACATGGCGCAGTTGCCGAGGCGTAAAAACGGGCAAAAAGACCAGTCAGTTGGGTATATTTTTCGCAGGAAATCGCCTAAGCTCGCATTAGCCTCCAAGCCAATCAGGACCATTGATAGTTCGTTTGAGCATATTGAAGTTCACAATCAGAATAGGCGGCTTTTATTACGTGGATATTACCTTGTGATGACATGAATATTTCCGCGCATGACAAGAAAGACAGATCAATAATGCAGCTTGTTGAAATACCAATAAGTTACGTATAACAGACAATATAAAATAACCGTAGTTAGCGTAAGGCAAAGCTGTGCCAAGAGAAATAAGTCACGCCTCAACAAGCCCGTAGCAATTTACCGATTTACATACAATGTAATTAAGTTGTCAAAAAACAGCGTTACAGTCGCTAGTGACACGGATTAGACTGATAAAACCAATGAACGAGCTGTCCATCAACTCTTTGAAATCCGTTTAAATGAGGGTGTCCCGAATTTTGGGAATTATTAGAAATGCCCACAAGCAAAAACGACAAATTTATTGTTTTTTAACATTCCTGTAACAAGCATCCTTTATATTTCAAAACAACCTAAACATTTATTAACCTACATCCTTCTGCTCTGCCACAACCTGACTCTAAAAAAGGAGAAGCGCTTAATTTGGAGTGTTGATCCTTGCTCTGTCATTATTGGATTAACAGAACATCAGGCCGGTATGGCTCCCGTTGATATTAGACGCAGTTGCCCGTTGTAGCATAAGTATCTACACAACTTTTTTGTATCATAAATACAATGGGTTGCAAGTTGACCTAGCTCCCTCTCCTGTTGGAGAGGGTTGGGGAGAGGAGAATAGAAACAAGCATTTATATCCCCCTCATCCCAACCTTCTCCCTCAAGGGAGAAGGAGCCAGTGCTTGTGTAGATAATTATGCCATTGTAGAGAAATGGGCTTTGAAATAGCAGTTACTTATCCAAGTGCGGACTGCTCAACTAAGGGCCTGTCCACGAATAACCGCTACGCATTGGCATGTAATATCCAATTAAATCATCTTGTTATTGCAAACAACTTGTTGCACTTAGTTTTTGGACAAGCCCTAAGACTCTGGTCAAAATTGCCGCCCGATTATGTAAAACCAGACAAAGGTCTTATGCAAGGCATCGATAACGATACAAGTAACCTTAAATTTTGTTCGATCCATTCGAAACGCATCTTCATCAATAAACCTAAATTCTAATATGACAATTAAACACATATCGAAGCTAGTCAGCTTGACGCTTGCCGTTATTATTATTGGTTTTGCGGTTGCTGTGAGCTGGTCGTTAAATCACCTGAATCAGGCTTTTGCATCGGTCGAATTTTTTGGGCAGCAAAAAGATAAAATCTTTACCCAGGTCAGCCAGCCGATTTTCAATTATTTGCTCACGGGTGAAGCCACCATACTCGGCGATGTCGAGCAAACTCTCAATCAAATCAAAACTGAAGTTGAAGGGCGCGCCAACCTGTCAGCCTCATTACAAGCGCCGTTTGTTGGGCTGATTGATGAGTTACAACAAACAACTTTGATAGAACTGACCGCAGCAGGCAAGCTGGCCGATCCACAAACGCTGCTGATAAATAATGAAAAACAGTTGTCTCAACACCTGCAAAAACTGTTGTCATACGTTAAAGAAGCAAAAAATGCCGCTCAGCCGAAAAAACAGCTTTATTTGAAGTTAGTTGGGGACTCTCAGGCGGCGCTGATAAACCTTGCAAGAGCGCGGCAAAGTTTTTTCACCTCTCGCAAACAAATGTCGCAGGATAATATTAACCGGCCATTACAAGAGCTGATCGCCCTGGCTGACGAGTTAAAAAAACTGCCTTTGCTCGGCGTTATGAAACATGAGTCGGCAGCCGATGATGTATTGAGTTTCAATGAAAAAACGGAAACAAAACAGCCCGAAGACAAGGCGATTGAACCGATCAGCGAAATCCCGTCCTTACTGCAACACTACAGCAAGGATATGGAGTTAGCTCTGAGAATTGCCCAGAATAAAGTCACAGGCCAAGCCAAGGTCAATCAACAACTTGGCAATCTCCAGCAGCGGTTGCTGACGCTGGAAGCTGAACTCACCAGTGAATACCAGCACTACGAACACTTAATGTTCATCATCATGGCCGCATGTTCGTTATTGATCATTTCAGCGGTATTAATCTGTATTGTCGGCGGAGCGCGTATTTTGCGCAGAGTATCAGGGCTGGAATCGACTATGTCGAAAATTGCGCATACCCACGACTTATCCCTACGAGCCGAAGCTTTGCACAATGATGAAATCGGTAGCATGGCGCGATCTTTCAATTCGATGGTTGAGCAACTACACGAGTCATCGAAGCTGCTCAAAAAGAAGATCAATGACATACAAACAATGCTTCAAAATATGCCGCAAGGTTTGCTGAGCTTTGATGCCCTAAACAAGGTCAACCCTGAATATTCTGCTCATTTGGAAAAAATACTGGAGACCGATCAGATTGCCGGAAATTGCTTAATCAAACTGATTTTTGAGGACTCTAATTTAGGTACGGACGCCATTTCGCAAATTTCAGCCGTCTCTGGCGCCTGCGTGGGAGAAGACGCCATGAATTTCGAGTTTAACCAACATTTGCTGGTTAATGAAATCGAGAAAGAAATGCCGAACGGTTCGAAAAAAGCCCTTGATTTAAATTGGGCGCCGGTGGTTAACGAGTTTGATGTGGTGGAGCAAATACTGTTATGTCTGCGGGATGTGACTGAGTTGCGTAAATTGAGCGCCGAATCTGCCGAACAAAAACGCGAATTAGAAATTATCGGGGAAATTTTGGCCGTCAATCATGAAAAATTTCACCAGTTCATCGCTTCAACCAAAAATTACAAGGCAGAAATTGAAAACATCATTCGTGATAATCCGAACGGCGGTTTGGATGCAATTAACGCTATGTTTAGAAATATGCACACCATCAAAGGAAATGCCAGGACATTTGGCTTGAAGAATTTAACCGATCTGGTTCATAGCATTGAATCGATTTATGCTGAAATGCGCCAACCCAATTCCACTGTTGAATGGGATCAAACGCGCTTGCTGGACGATATAGCGAAGCTACGCCAGTTGGTTGACCATTACGCCAAAACCAATGAAGTCAGCCTTGGCCGCAAAGGGCCCGGTCGCAGAGGCGATGTCGAAAAATACCTGATGGTTGAGCATAAGCAAATTCAGGAAGCAATCAATTTACTGGAAAAGGTTAGTCATTCCAACATTCACGATTTGATCGAAGCAAAAAGTATTGTGCAAAGGACGCTAAGGCTGCTTGGAACCGAACCGCTTGATGCCGTGTTCGCTTCGATTGTTGAATCCTTACCGGCATTAGCGCAAAGCTTAGGCAAACAGGAGCCTGAAGTTTCAATAGACAACGGGGAACTACAGCTAAAAATCCAAAGCATTGGCGTGGTCAAAGACATTTTCACCCATCTATTCAGAAATTGCGTTGACCATGGCTTGGAAATGCCTGCCGATCGTTTGGCCAATGGCAAGTCGGCTCAAGGACGCATTGAGGTAGCCATGGAAATGGAAGACGACCAGCTCAAAATAGCCATCAAGGACGACGGCTGTGGCCTTGCGCTGAACAAAATCCGCCAAAAGGCATTGGCCAATGGGCTGATACAGGAACATGAAAGTCTGGACGACGAGAAAACCGCTACGCTGATTTTTCAGCCTGGATTTTCAACAGCTGACAATCTCACCGACATCTCAGGGCGCGGTGTTGGCATGGATGCGGTTATCGACTTCGCCAGAAAAGAGGGCGGGCATGTCAAAATTAATTTCCTGGATAACAAGGAAGGTTCCGACTATCGGGCATTTGAAACCATTGTGTATTTTCCTGCAAATTACGCGGTGAGCACCGAAGAATCATTAATGGTGGCGGCATGAACTATGGACGAACTCTCGATTTGCATATTACGCGCGAACGTTTTGTTTCCAATGACGACACTATTCAGCGCATCGTTTTGAACAATCCTGAAAGTGTGGGGATTGACACCTTATCGGCACACAGTCTTTGAAGACGTTTTCGAAACTAAGAGACTGTCTGTTTGCTTCTGAAGTCAATAAGTAGATCACTATGGAAAATACAATTCTAACTGCTGTATTGGGATTTTTATTCGCGTCCGGCCTGAGTATGGCTTTGCGGCGTATAAATAAAAAAATGCTTGTCGATGTGACGGTTACACACCAGGCTACTGCTGCAAATTTGACAGAGCAACTCGTTGCAGCCGAAGAAAAAGTAAATCGCTATGAGCAGGAATTGCAATTAAAAATTGCCGACATGAACCACCAATTAGAGCGGTTCAAGTTCCTGGAGCAAGAAAAAAATAACCTATTAACTCAAGTTAACCAGCTTCAGCAAAATCATGAACTGGCGCTTGGTCTTTTGGAAGAAGAGATCAAAAACAAACTTAGTGCTTATGAGCAGGAGTTGGAGCTAAAAAATGAGGAATTGAATCGTCAATTTGAGCAATCGAAGTTCCTGGCACAAGAAAAAACCGAGCTTTTTGATCAGATTGACCAACTTCAACAAAAACATGGCATGGAACTTAACCTCTTGGAAGAGCAAGGAAGGGGGGAGAAGAGAAATTTACTTGAAAAAGTCGACCGCCTCGCGAATGAAATCAGCCAGGTTACTAAATTTGCCGAAGTCTTTGAACGTTGGCATACCGACATGAATTCATTGATGACGCAGAACACGGAAATGCATTTGCAAAACGCCAAATTTTCCATGATCGTTCAAGACATAGTCATCTTATCGTTTAACGCAGCGATCGAAGCCGCCCGAGCAGGCGAAAGCGGTCGCGGATTTGCCGTAGTCGCAACCGAAGTACGTAAGCTTGCCACTGATTCAGAAGAACTTTCTAAGGAGTATGGTAAGAACCTATACAAGAATGACTGGATAACTACAGCGACATTCCAAGACATACAAGCAGGGGGAAAAATGATCACATCGGCTTTGGTTGGCATTGATGTGGCCTGTAAGAGTCTGGTGAACAGTCTAAAAATAGCTGAGGCAAGCGAATATGATTAGCGAGCGGGCGCAAAGCAGCTTCGATCACATCTTTAAAAAAGCGGTGCTGGCGAATATTTCATCTTCTGCCGACGATAACTGTGAAATAGAGTCTGTTGATGATCTGGAAGAAATTAGTGAAGATGAATTCGTTGTTCTGACGATTTCATCGACTTTTTTTCGATTATTGGTGCTTTTTCATTTTAATGGCAACGATGATGCCACAAAAAATTATTTCTTAAAGAACTCTAACCTTGAGGCAGGAGACAACAACACGTTTCTCGACGCCTTTCAGGAGGTTTGCAATATTTGTTGCGGCGTCATGAACAGAGAGTTACACAAAAGTTACCTTTTTTTGGGGATGTCAACGCCCTATATATTATTAAGGCAGTCTGTGCCCTTCGTCTCGGCTCTTAATCCAGGGCATGTCAAACATTACAGAATCACTATCAATCACTCGTTAGAGCTTCATGCTACTTTGTGCGTCTGCGATTATGACATTGTGGATTTTGCAGTGGATACCAGCGCAGATGAAGACAGTACGGGCGAACTGGAACTTTTTTAACCGCTAGGATTTAAACATGAGTGATGAAGCGCAATTGGTAAGCAAAGTCTTGGTTCTGGATAACTCACCCGAATGTTTTAAACAAATTAAGCAATTTTGCGATCAAAACGGGCTTATTGGTTTGAAGGTCAATTCTGTCAATGTTATGGCCGTTTTGAGCACCTACGTTGACTTGGGCGCGATTTTGCTGTCGGAGAATTATCACGAATCGCTGGCTGACACATTAGACTTAGCGCAACAAATACATACTGCAAGACCCGAGTTACCTATCGTGCTGCGCAGAATATCGACACCCGATCTTGATGATCTGTCGGAAAAACAACGGAAACTGTTTTGCTCCGCTTACACGATTGATGACATGTCACCGCTTCGGAAAGTCATCGATGAATACATTTTTAGCCTCGTTTATCCCAATGCACTGGTCAGAGGGATTTCTGAGCTTACAGTAAACACCTTGGAGACTCTAAGCACGTTGGAAAATCGATTTAAGAGTCTCAAAGTGATTACTGAAACGCCTTATATTGTCAGGGATCGCATAATCTTCGGCGAAGTATGCAGCCTGATTCCTTTGGAAAGCAGCTGGTGTCGGGGCTATATGATGCTTCAGACGGAAGAAGGCGGCATCCTCGATGTACTTGGATACACTGAATTAACGGGGGATGGAGATCCTGCAACATTCAGAACAGTAAATAACATTTTGGGGGAACTGACCAATCTTCTTTGGGGGGCGTTCAAGACACATTTTATTGCAGTTGACGATCCAGGCACCCAATATACGTCAGAAGTCCCCCTTGTCATCAATCATCAGCATAAATATATTTCGTTTGGTTCAGAAAATCCTCAGCTCTGTTTCAAATATATACTTACGGACGAGAACAACAGCCATTTCATTCCAATTTATCAATGGTTTGTGTTTAATCTGTATTGGTCGCCTGAGGATTTCAAGGAAATTTATGCATCGGTTGACGATTTTGTTGACTCGGGTGAATTGGAATTATTTTAATAACTATCTGTGGAGCACTAAATTTATGGCAAAGATTCTACTCGTTGATGATTCAAGCACTGTCAGAGATGAAGTTGGCGGCTTCTTGAAAAAAAATGGCTTGGATGTTATTACTGCTGTTGATGGAAAGGATGGTCTTAACAAACTTAAGGCCGATCCCGGCATCAAACTGGTGGTTAGCGATGTCAATATGCCGAATATGGATGGGCTAACCATGGTTGAGAAAATTCGCAGTGAATTGGGAAACAGCACGGTGAATGTGATCATGTTAACTACAGAGAACAATCCTAGTATGAAAGAGCGAGGAAAAGCAGCTGGCGTCAAAGGCTGGATCGTCAAGCCATTTAAAGGGGAGAGTGTAGTTGAGACATTTAAGAAGCTGTCAGCGTAAACGGGTGTTGGCGCCGAATGAAAACCGACCATTTGTACCGACTGAATATTGACCAGCCGTTTAGCGGTGCCGCGTACAAAATAGCATTGGATAAATCGGCTTCCCGTTTAAGGCCATAACTATCCACACAACTTTTTTACATCATAAATACAATGGGTTGCAAGCCGACCTAGCTCCCTCTCGGCAATTGCTCCCTGCATTGCCGCATAAGTATCTACACAAGTACCGGCTCCTTCTCCCTTGAGGGAGAAGGTGGGGATGACGACTGCATGGATGCAGGAGGTAGAGCAATGCAGGAGCAATTGCCGAGGGGGATATAAATGCTTGTTTTTATTCTCCTCACCCCAACCCTCTCCAACAGGAGAGGGAGCTAGTTGTCGAAGTTATTTCGTGCGTATTCCTAAACGGGAAGCCAATTTTTCAAACTCATTGACCGGCATCGGTTTGCCGAACAAGTAGCCTTGATAAGCGGAGCAGCCGAGCTGTTTTAGACAGGTAAATTGCTGTTCGGTTTCCACTCCTTCGGCAATCACGCCTATCCCCAGTTTACGGCTCATGTCTATGACGGTTTTTACGAGCATTGCATCACAACTGTCGGGGACGATGTCGCGTATCAGGAATTGATCGATTTTTAACTGATCGATGGGCAATACCCTTAGCTGACTCAATGAAGAATAGCCTCGACCGAAATTATCCATTGAAAAGCGGATACCGAGCAATTGCAGCGCCTTCATTTTTTCGATGGTGTTGGAAATGTCATGTAACATCAGGCTTTCGGTTAATTCCAGTTTAAGCCGTGTTGCGTCGATGGCGTTTTCTTCCAGCATCCGGCTCAGCTGTTCAACGAATTCGGGATGGCTAAATTGACGGGGACTGATGTTAACGGCAATCGGTACATCCTTTTTAAGCGGGTCATTTAGCCACTGTTTAAGTTGTTCGCAGACGCTTTGCAGCACCCATGCACCGATGGGCAAAATCAGGCCCGATTGTTCCGCTACCGGAATGAATTGCTCCGGGGCTATCAGTCCGTATCGCGGATGTTCCCAGCGTAACAGGGCTTCTGCACCGACTATTTGACCGGCGCCGTCCACCTGGACTTGGTAGTGCAGCTTGAACTGGCGCTTTGCTAACGCAATATCCAGATCCGATTCCAGCAACATCCGGGCATGAGCGCGTATCTCTTGGCTCGTTAATCTCGGCATGATATGGGTCTTGCCGTACCAATCCAGGTCGTGCCGTTTAAAAAGACGCTGGGTTAGCTTATTGGTGATTAATTTGCGCCCTTCCCTGTCCTTAAATAGATTGGCGTCAGGAATCGTATCGATCAGGCTGGTCAGTTGGGTGCTGAAAACACGCAGCTTACCCTGGTCGCTTTGCAGGTTTTTCAGCGTCTTGACTTTGTTTTTATGTAAGGCATATTGATCTTGTCTGGCGCTTGATAGTGTTCGCTTTTGTTCTGTTGTCATAACTTTTTCGTTAGGAATGTGATTGTTATTGATAGCTTGTGCAGTTGCGCAACGGATGGAGTATTCACAGCCCCCTCGTTCCCACGCGCTACGTCACTGCCATTAGGCGATTGCCAAGAATAAATATACCCAAATGGCGCAGGATTTTTGTTCGTATTCAAGGCGTAAAAATGGGCGCATAGCGAGCTATGCAACCATTTTTGCAACGCAGGAGACGGGCAAAAAGACCAGTCAGTTGGGTATATTTTTCGCAGGAAATCACCTTAAGTTAAGCCCAAATGGAGTACAAGGCTGGCCTTGTACTAACCGCTCCATAGTGCAAGGCCAGCCTTGCACTCCACTCGCTGGGAATGCGCAACCCCATTTAATGGTAGTGGTCCCGTATAGGCTCTGTGCCTCTCGGCGCGTGGGAACGAGGACAACAATGTTTAAAACTCCTCCCAATCGCCATTAGCAACAGCCAACAACTGAGGTTTGGCTGCCGCTATGTTTTCAAGATTGTGCAGGGCATTGCCGCCAATTCTTCTGCTATCCCAGATGACATGTTCTTTATGTCCCCGATGATGGTGCGATTGATGTAATTCCGGCACTATGGCGGCTTCAACAGCATACAGTGCCTGCCTGTCATCCGTTTTAAAACCTCTGACCATGCCGACCAAGTGTTGCGCTTGTTCTTCCAACGATTCTGCCGCGGCGGCGGCTTGTTCTACCAAGGCGGCATTCTGCTGGGTCACGTCATCCATTTGGCTGATGGCTTGGTTGACTTGCTCGATACCGGCGTTTTGTTCAACTGAGGCGGCGGTTATTTCCGACATCATGACGGTGACGCCACGAATCGCGCCGAGAATTTCTTGCATGGTAGAGCCAGCCTGGACAGCCAATTTACTGCCGCCATCGATCTTTTTTACCGAATCTTCAATCAGGCTTTTGATTTCCTCGGCGGATGCAGCGGTGCGTTGCGCAAGATGGCGCACTTCGCCGGCAACCACCGCAAAACCTTGTCCGTGTTCTCCGGCATGAGCGGCTTGAACGGCCGCGTTAAAGGCGAGAATATTGGTCTGGAAGGCGATATCGTCTATCACCGAGATGATCTCCTCAATCTTCTGCGAAGATCCTTTTATCTCATTCATGGTGCTGACAACCTGGCTAACCACCACCCCGCCCTGATCGGCTATTTCGGTGGCGCCAATGGCTAGCTGGTTGGCCTGTTTGGCGTTTTCGGTATTGGCTTGTACGGTAGAGGTAAGCTCTTCCATGCTGGCGGCGGTTTCTTGCAGACTGGCGGCCTGTTGTTCAGTGCGATACGACAAATCATTGTTGCCCGAGGCAATTTCTTTAGCGCCGGTATTGATGTTGTCGGTAGCATCCTTGATTTGATAGATTATTTCCTTGAGTTTTTCCACCGTGGTATTGGCGTCATCCTTAAGCTGTCCAAACGTGCCTTGATAATCATTGCTGATGGTTTCAGTCAAGTCGCCGCGGGATAAGGCCCCGAGCACACGCACCACTTCATTGAGGCTGGTTTCGTTGGTGTACAACAGCTGGTTAAGGCTTTCGCCCAGCTCGCGCAAGAAGCCTTCTTTGCCTTGTAATTCGAAACGTTTGCTAAAGTCGCCCATAATGGCGGCGGATACAATGGTGGACACCTCTTTTTCCACGGCGACTTCAGCAGTGCGATCCTGCCATTCAGCTACCGAACCTAGACGCTGTCCCTGCTCATTGAGAACCGGACTGGCGGTCACCACCATCGAACGACCGCCCAATTCCATAGCGGCCGTATAGGTTCCGGTTAAGGAAGCGAGTAATTTCGCCTGATGCTGAGGATTCTCATGAAAGTTTTCAATCTTGCTGCCGACCAGCTTGTCGGCTGAAAAATGGGGTAAATTTTTACGGATGTCCTGTTCGGCTTTACTGAGCATGTCGCTGACCGATTTGTTGACATAAATAATCTTGCCGTCGTTATCCGCAATCATGACCCCGGTGCTGACGTTATCCAAGGCAATTTTGACGCGCAGGCTTTCATTAGAGATACGCTGGGTTTCGGCGACATCAAAACCGAGCTTGGTCTGCATCGCTTTAATGGCTTCCATAACTTTGCCGACTTCATTGTGCCGTTCTATCTCAATGACGTTCTTGTAATTGCCCTGGGCGATTTTGCCGAAATGGGCGATGGACGCTTCAAGCGGACCGATGATGACGCGCATCAGCACCAAACCCAGCCATAGCACCAAGGCAATCCCCGCCGAGATCAGGCCTATGGACAACGTGCGGATGGTTTCATGACGTGCTTGAGCGGCCCCGTACTCCTGCTTGGCCACATCAAGCTGCAATTGCATCAACTGCTGGATGCTCTCCCCGACCGGGAAATAAAGACCGTTGATTTTATCCGCAATGACTTTGGCCTGGCTTATGTCGTTGGAGCGAAAGGCCGCAATAGCCGGTTTTAAGCCATCAGCCACGAAGCGTTGCCTGTTCTCGGCAAATTGCTCCGCCAGTATTTTTTCCTCGTCGCTTAGCTGGGTAGCCATATATGCAGCCCAAAGCCCGGTAATTTGCTCGATGTTTTGTTCCACTTCGGCGGTATTTTTCAGGATCGCCTCGGGTTTTTCGGCGTTGAGGCTCGCGGCAATAGCCAAGCGATTGCTCAGCAACAACTTTTGAATCGTAGAAATTTGGCTTATCGGCAGGGTGCGATCTTCATACACGGTACGCAGTCCTTGTTTGGCCTTGCTCATGCCGAGCAAGCCTATGCTGCCGATCACCAGCAACAATACCGACAGTAAACCGATAATAGCGACCAAGCGGGACCTGATGCTGAAATCATTGAATAGTAACCGCCCCAAGATGTTATTTTTAACAACTTTGCCATCCTGGATTTTCAGGTTGCGGGCCTTGTTTTCGCGAAATAAGCGGTAAGCCGCGCCAGCCGCCTTGATTTGTTCACGCTCAGGTTTGCAACGGACAGACATGTAACCGACCAGCTGGTCGTTTTCATAAAGCGGTGTGGCATTGGCCAGCACCCAGTAATAATCGCCGTTTTTACAGCGGTTCTTGACTATGCCGGTCCACGGGCGGCCCGCTTTCATCGATTTCCATAAATCGGCGAATGCTTCGGGCGGCATATCGGGATGACGGACTATGTTGTGCGATGCGCCGATCAGTTCTTCCCTGGAATATCCGCTGATACGAATAAAGGTATCGTTAACGTAGGTAATCACGCCTTTTAAATCGGTGTTGGAAACAATAGAGTCATTGTCGGTAAGAATATGTTCCACATCGGTTATTTGCTTATTCATTTTCATGTGCTGTTTCCCGGTTTAATGTTATGGCAACTGTTCAGCGGCAAAAATAAAACGTCACAGATCCGCATTTCTCGTTCCCACGCTCCGGCTGTTCAGAACGTTGCGAGTTAGACCTTCCAGGTTTTAAAAACCTGGAAGGTCTACCTATCGGCATGACGGTGTGCACTCCGTCGTGGGAACTATAAAAAACTATTCAGTTCCACTCTTTTGCAAAGCGATACAGGCTGCTGTCGGTAGCGGTAAGGTATGCCCATCAACGGCTACAGACTGGCTAATCAATTCTTCAAATTCATTGAGCGGCACCGGCTCGCCAAACAGGTAGCCTTGATAGGCCGAGCAGCCAAGCTGTTTTAGGCGGATAAATTGCTGTTCGGTTTCCACCCCCCCGGCAAGCACGTCGATTCCCAGATTATGAGTCATGTCTATAATGGTTTTTACGATCATTGCTTCGTAACTGTCGGTGCCGATGTCGCGCATCAGGAATTGATCGATCTTTAACTGGTCGATAGGCAATCTTTTTAGCTGGCTTAATGAAGAGTAACCGGTGCCGAAGTTATCCATTGAAAACCGGATACCAAGCTGTTTCAGCGCCTCCATTTTCTCGATGGTGTTGGCGATGTAGTGCAACATCAGGCTTTCGCTCAGTTCCAGTTTAAGCCCCGTTGCATTGACGCCGGTTTTATCCAGTATTTGCAACAATTGCTCAACGAATTCAGGTCGGCTAAATTGACCGGAGCTGATGTTAACGGCAAGCAGCAAATCCTTTTTAAGCGGGTCGCTCTGCCATAATTTGAGTTGTTCGCAGGCGGTTTGCAGCACCCACATACCGATAGGCTGGATCAGGCCTGTTTGTTCCGCTATGTCAATGAATTGATGCGGGGCAAGCAGCCCGTGTTTCGGGTGTTCCCAGCGCAACAAGGCTTCCGCTCCGAGCATTCGACCGGCACTGTCTACCTGGCTTTGGTAGTAAAGCTTGAACTGGTGTTTTGCTAATGCAAGATGCAGCTCAGCTTTCAGTGAGCTCCGGCTATGCTTGTGCTCGGCGCGTATCTTTTTGTGCGCCAGGGTCGGCGCCATATCGACATCGCCGCAGCCATCAAGGTCACATTGTTTAAAAAAACCTTTAGTCAACTGGTTGGTGATCAATTTGCGTCCTTCCCTATCCTTTAGCAGGATAGAATCAGGAATTTTATCGATCAGCTGGGCAAGCTGAATACTAAAAATATGTTGCTTGCCCTCGTTCTTTTGCAAGGTTCGTAGCGCGTTAATCTGTTTTTTTATTAGGGCATGGCGATCATGCTTGGCACCGAACAGTTTTTTTTTCAGTTTTTTTGTCATATCTTTTCCCCGAGGAATTGGGTTGTCATCGATAGCCTGTACTGCAACAAAAGTTTTCATTTAAAGTATCTCCCAATCGCCATTAGCAAAAGCCAGCAGCTGAGGCTTCACTAACGCTGCATTTTCAAGACTATGCAAGGCATTGCTGCTTTTGGTTCTTATGGTGTCCCAGATAATGTGTTCTTTATGCTCCCTATGATGCGACGGCTGAAATTCAGGTAGAGCCCCGGCGGCATCAACAACGTCGTAACGGGACGCTTTGTCGTCTGTGTTAAAACCGTTTACCGTAACGACCAGTTGTTGCGCCTGCTCTTCCAGCGATTCAGCCGCAGCCGCCGCTTGTTCCACCAGGGCGGCATTTTGTTGAGTCGCATCATCCATTTGCGCGATAGCCATATTGATTTGTGCTATACCGGCGCTTTGTTCAACCGAGGCTGAGGTTATTTC
This sequence comes from Methylobacter sp., assembly GCA_004299305.1. GTDB lineage: Bacteria > Pseudomonadota > Gammaproteobacteria > Methylococcales > Methylomonadaceae > Methylobacter_A. Next base: position 38,764 of record SCPZ01000003.1, on the reverse strand, counting down.
CGACATCATGCCGGTGACGCCACGAATGGAACTGAGGATTTCTTCCATGGTCGTACCAGCCTGGGTTGCCAGTTTGCTGCCATCATCGATTTTTTCTACCGAGTCTTCAATCAGGCTCTTGATTTCTTCTGCGGATACCGCAGCGCGTTGCGCAAGGTGACGCACTTCGCTCGCTACAACCGCAAAGCCTTGTCCATGCATCCCGGCATGGGCGGCTTGAACAGCCGCGTTAAAGGCGAGAATATTGGTCTGGAAGGCAATGTCGTCTATCACCGAGACGATCTCCTCGATCTTCTGCGAAGCGTCTTTTATACCATTCATCGTGACGACTACCTGGGCAACCGCCGCCTCCCCCTGCTCGGCTATTTCGGCAGCGCCCATGACCAGCCGGTTGGCCTGTTTGGCGCTTTCGGTATTGGCTTGCACGGTAGAGGTGAGCTCCTCCATGCTGGCGGCGGTTTGTTCCAGACTGGCGGCTTGCTGTTCGGTGCGGTGTGACAGGTCATTGTTGCCGGCAGCGATTTCTCTTGCGCCGGTATTGATGCAGTCGCTAGCATCCTTGATTTGGTGAATGATGTGTTTGAGTTTTTCTACCGTGGTATTGGTATTGTCCTTCAATTGCCCGAAAGTGCCCTGATAGTCATTGCTGATGGTTTTCGACAGGTCGCCACGGGATAAAGCGCCCAGCACGCGCGCCACATCATTGAGACCGGTTTCGCTGGAGTACAACATTTGGTTAAGACCTTCGCCCAACTCGCGCAGGAATCCTACCTTGCCATGCAAGTCAAAACGCTTGGAAAAATCCCCCATGCCGGCCGCAACCACGATGGTGGATAGTTCTTTTTCCACGGCGGCCTCGGCGGTGCGGTCATGCCATTCGGTGACGGTGCCGATACGCTGGTCTTGTTGATTGATAACCGGATTGGCAACAACCATCATGATGCGTCCGCCCAGCTCGATGTCCTCGCTGTGGGTGCAGGTTAAGTCGGCAAGCAGTTTCGCCTGTTGCGCCGGATTTTGGTAAAAATCATCCATGCTGCTGCCGATCAGGGCAGCGGTTGAAAAGGTGGGTATGTGCTTGCGGATTTTTGCTTCTATTTTACTGAGCGCGTTAATCACCGATTTGTTGACGTAAATGATGTTGCGTTCATTGTCGGCAAGCATGATGCCGGTACTGGTGTTGTCCAGGGCCATTTTGATGCGCAAGATTTCTTCAGCCGCTTTATGTTCCGCAGTCCTACGGGCCAGCAGTTTTTGTTGCATGTTTTTTATCGCATGTAGCAGGCTGTCCTTGTCGCCCTCCTCCAAATAGATAGTCCGGGACAAATCGCCTGCGGCGATTTCTTTAGCGATTCCCTTGGCATACAAAGGATCAATACCAATTTGTTTGCTGAGATGACGGGTTAAAAACACTGCGATAGCCAACGCCAGCATGATAATCACCCCGGACATCGTCCACAACACGATCGATACCTGATGAGTGGTTTCGGCAATAGTGCTGACGTGGTTTTTGGCGACGTTTACCTCAATATTCCTGAGCTTGATCATCTGTGATGACAATTTGTATGCCAGATGATCGAAGTCTTGCATGAGAGCATTGCCGGATTCCAGGCCTTCGCTTATATAAGCGGAAGCCATGCGCTTGCCGTCTTGATAAAACAGGTCGAAGTTAGCCTCAAGGATGTCCACTTCTTTAAGTTTTACAGTGTTGCCTGCAATATGTTGCCTAAACTGCAACAAGCCCTGTTTAAAATCCTGGGCGGATTTCTCCGCGTCGTCATAGGCCACTGGAGAATGCGAGGCCGAAACGTCGGATAAAAATTGATGCACCAACACAATATCGCGCGCCATTTGCCCCATCAGCAAGGCATTGGGCAGCAGGTTGTTGTTTATTTCGGTAAGGTCGCGGTCCGTGTTGGATAAGTTAATTAAACTCGATGCGGAAATGACCATCATCAAACTGATAATGGTAAAAAAACCGAGCAGCATACGGGCTTTGAAACTGATATAGGTAAGCATTTTGGACCTCTTTGAAGTGCTGTTTATTTAAAGCAATACTTAGTTAATTTCCTCGTTCCCATACATCGAGTCACTACCATTAAGTTAATCCCAAATGGAGTACAAGGCTGGCCTTGTACTAACCGCGCCATACTGCAAGGCCAGCCTTGCACTCCAGTCGCTGGAAATACGCAACCATTAACTTAATGGCTGTGACGCAGCGCGTCGGAACGAAAACAACTTAATTAACGACATGCAGTTTCGCTGTCGGTTTATGCGCTACGGCTTGAAAATCGTCTGAAATCCTTGCGCTCATGCGTTGGTTAATAAACAGACTGTTACCGCTAATTTTTTTAGCCATTTTTTTTGCTTCGGAGGCTAAATCGGCTATATCGACATGAGAGTGACATTGGCTGGTCGATACCGGGTCAACCAGGCCGATGGACAGGCTGACCAGCGGGAAAAAGCACTTTTCTCCGGCCCTGTTTTCAGTATGAATGCCGCCTGCTTTTATATCTTTGTCGCTGTAATAGGCCGGGACGAGATTTTTAAAGGTCTCCAGGATGTTTTCGCAACGCATTAACCAGTCATTACAGGTGAAAATGACAATAAAATCATCACCGCCTATATGACCGACCACACCGCTCTCTGCCGGAATATACTGCGTCAAGGTATTAGCAACGGCTTTAATGATGTCATCGCCTGCATCGTAGCTGTAAACATCATTAAAGGGTTTGAAGTTATCGAGATCGAAGTAGCCGAAACCGAAGGGGGTAAGGTTGGCCAATAATTGATTGACCTGGTTATTGATCGGCACGCTGCCCGGCAATAGCGTCAGCGGATTGGCATGTTTGGCATTATCGATTTGCTGGCGGGTAAACTCGGCGAGTAAATCCAGCAGTGTGCCTATACCCATATATTCCCCATTATCGGTAATGATAAAAGCCGGGTCATTACACATCAATGAGGTCAGTTGCTTACTGACTAAATCGATAGGCATGTTTTTATCGATACACAAGGGGGTATTTTCGATAAAGGTTTTTATCGGGTTTTTCCCATGCAAGTCGATGCCGTATCGGCTGGAGAACAGTTTGGTAAGAAATTTGTCGCGAAAAATAATGCCCGAAGCCATGTTGTCATCGACCAACGGCAGTATGGTGAGTTCGCCGTTGTGATGAAACAAATTCATCACATCGCTGATGATGGTTTTTGCTGAGATAGGCGTAACGTCCCTGATAATATCGAGCGCAGTGGTAGCGTTATTAAGCGGAACCGTTTTGTGATCCTTAGTGCGCTCGACCGTAGTAAACAGTGAACTACCGATTTTCTCTACCGGAACAGCCGTCGGCCTGGCAAAATAATAGCCTTGAGCATAGGGAATGCCGAGTTTTTCTATAGCCTTGAATTCTTCTTCCGTTTCTATGCCTTCCGCAATGACGTTGCAATTGAGCGAGACGGCCATGCTTTGAATTGAGCGGACAAAGTTAAGTTTGACCAGGTCGTCATGTAGGCTGTGAATAAAGTGCTTATCTATCTTTACGTATTCCGGCAGCAATTCCGCCCAAAGCCTTAAGCCCGAATACCCGGCGCCTAAGTCGTCAAGGGCTATTTCAAAGCCCATGCCCCGATAATGTTTGGCCGAGGCGCGCATGATTTCGTAGTTATCGGCGGGCTTGTGTTCGGTTAATTCAATGATCACGGAACGCGGGTTGACGCCGTATTGATCGAGCAAGCGGAGCGTTTCGCCTTTTTTAAATTCCGGTTGCAGCAGCACCAACGGACTGGCGTTAATAAACAGTTTTTCTTTAATGCCCAGGTCGGCGTATTGCTGTATGGTTATTTCCCGGCAGAGAAATTCGAGCCGCGTGCTTAAATTAAATCGCTCGGCCGTCGTAAATAGGTTAAACGGACTATGCAGCGAGCTATCGGATGGACCGCGGATTAACGCTTCATAACCCATGATCTTTTTTTGAGCCAAGGAAACAATAGGTTGAAAATGCGGCGTTAATAGCTTGGCATCAAGGATATTGATTATTTCTTTGCGTAGATCCGGCATCAGATAGATCCCCTAATCATGTTGAGGTTAACAGTAAGAATAGAGGGCTTTTATTACGTAGTTATTTCTTCGTGATGACATGAATATTTCTGCATATAATAAAAAAAACAGATAAATGAGACAGGCCATTGAAATTATTATAAATAACACTTACGAGCGCGACGGGATTTGCAACCTCGTCCCTAAGGTAACTCGCAATAAATACCCCCCTAGCCCAAATAGTTCCCACGCTCCGGCGTGGGAATTCATCCGGCAACGCTCCAGCGTTGCGTGACGCTGGAGCGTCACTGGCGGCATTCCCACGCCGGAGCGTGGGAACGATAGCTGTGGGGGATTATTTATTGCGAGTTGCCTAACATCCCTTGAAGGGATGTTATCTGTAAAATCGTCCGCTGTTTTAGTTCATGAAACCTTTATCCAATAAGGCCATAAATTGCTCAGCTGGAACCGGTTTGCTGAAATAATAGCCCTGAATCTCATCACAATTTTTTTGCTTAAACATGTCCAGCTGCTGTTTGGTTTCAACGCCTTCAGCAATGGTTTTTAAGTTCAGGCTTTTGGCCAAACTGATAATAGCGTCAACTATGTTTTCACTGTCTGTGTTGCTGCTCATACTGCTGGTAAACGATTGATCTATCTTGAGCTTATCTAATGAAAAACGTTGCAGGTAACTCAGCGACGAATAACCGGTGCCGAAATCATCAATTGACAGCTTAATGCCGAGCCGGGTTAATTGATGAGTGATTTCTATAGCCAATTCAGCATTCTGCATGGCGACACTTTCAGTCAGTTCCAATTCAAGGTATTGCGCAGGCAACTGGTAGTGTTCCAGGGTTTGCTTCACTTTATCAAACAAGGTATTGGCCCGAAATTGCGCTAACGAAAGATTAACCGCAATCGTTAATGGAAAGCCTGCATCACGCCATTGCCGGGCTTGAGCAATAGATTGTTCAATGACCCAATCCCCGATGGATAAGATTAAGCCGCTCTCCTCGGCTATCGGTATAAATTCAGCCGGTGGAACCATGCCCCAGACTGGATGTTGCCAGCGCAGTAAGGCTTCGGCGCCAATGATTCCTCCTGTTTGCGTATGAACTTGAGGTTGAAAATAGACTATCAATTCATTGCGTGCGCGCGCCTGTCTTAGGTCTCTTTCAATCTCCATGCGTCTTTGCGTTTGCTGCTGCATGGTGGGGGTGACAAATTGACACTGGTTGCGTCCTTGTTTTTTAGCTTGATACAAGGCAATATCGGCATTTTTAAACAAGGTTTCGTAACTGTCGCCATTGTCAGGATAAAGGCTAATACCTATCGACGGCGTGATATACAGTTGATGGTCTTGATAAAAAATAGGCGCCGCCAATGAAGCGATTATTTTATAAGCGACAATAGCGGCACCATTCACATTGCTATCGGTGAGCAATATATTAAATTCATCGCCGCCTAAACGAGCCACGGTATCGTCTTCATGTACACAGGCAAGCAAACGTTGTCCGACTTCAATCAACACTTGATCGCCGATAGAATGCCCTAAGGAATCATTGATGTTTTTAAAGTGATCCAAGTCGACGAATAACAATGCAAAGGTTTTCTTATTCCGTTCAGCGACAAACAATTCATCATTTACCCGCGCTTTGAGCAATCTGCGATTGGGCAGGTTAGTTAACGAATCATAATGAGCCAAGCGTTCAATCTGTTGTTCTTGATCCTTGTGCTGAGTAATATCGCTGAATATCGCAATATAATAAGCAACATCGCCGCCGTCATCACGCACCACGCTAATCGTTAACCATTCCTGGTAGATCGTCCCGTCTTTATGGCGATTATAGAGCTCGCCTTGCCAATAATTATTTTTTAGCAAGCTTTCCCATAGTGCCCGGTAGAATTTTTTATCTTGTCGCCCTGAAGCAAGGATCTTCGGATTTTTACCCAAAACATCTTGTTCTTCATAGCCGGTGATGGCGATGTAGGCCCGATTGACAGAGATGATTTTATTGTCTTTATCGGCAATAACAATAGCTTCCCGGCTTTGACTGAATACTTTGGCGGACAATTCCAGTTTTTCTTCCGCAGCCAGCCGAGCCGCTTCACGAGCGTATGAATCCAGCGCAAAAGACAGGTCAAGACTTAATTCCGCCATCAACTTCAGCACGTCCTCGTCAAAAAAATCTTTTTCGTTACTATAGACATTGAGCACGGCATAAGGTTTTTGATTATGCAAAATAGGGATCGCACAACTCGCCCCCCAGGCGGAATATTTATCGCTACAGTCACGCCAGTATTGGGTAATGGGGTCGGCTTGAAAGTCGTTAACCGGGACAATACGATTTTCACGATAGGCAAGCCCGCTTGGCCCTTGACCTTCCGGCACATCAGGATCAACAGAAATGACCAGGTTGCTTAGAAAATTCTGATGTTCGCCGGCTACGGCAACCGGAACGATAAGCTGCGAAACAACATCCGGTCGTCCAATCCAGGCCAGTTTTAGGTGTTGAAGATTTGCCGCAATAGTACACACGCTAGAAAATAAATCGTGTTCATTATTGATTTGCACAATCGCATGATTAATTTTACTGAGACTGGCGTAGAAATTACTCAGGCGGCTGATTTTTTGTTGGTGCGCTTTACGTTGGCTAATGTCTAAGCAGATAGCAACAAAGTAGTCGGGATCATTACGATAAATTTGCAGACAGATTTCTACCGGATAGCGCGTACCGTTTTTTCGCTGGTGAATCGTTTCAAATCTTAATTGGTTTTGCTGTCCATTTAATAACGGCATGATTAAATTCGCAAATAACACCACATCCAACTCCGGCTTAATATCGAGCGGTGTCATGTTTTTAAGTTCATCCAAGCTAAAGCCTAAATTGTTGATGCCGCCCTGATTAACATGCTCGAAATAGAGGGTTTTGCCGTTAAAAATATAAATTTCATTATTCGATTGTTCGAGAATATTGCCCATGCGTTGATTTATTTGTTCCGCCAATCGTGTCTCTGTGATGTCTTCGATCATTTGCAGGTGATACTGAATAGGCGTATCCGTCTTGATGGGGACGCTCGACAATTTAACCCAGACCACGGAATTATCGAGACGAATATATCGCTTGGTTATTTTGTTCACCGAAATCTTACGCGCATTCAACAGCGATATGCCGTAGATATATTCCTGAATATCGTCAGGATGAGTGATGCGCATCCAGTCGCTGTCGATTATCTGCTCTTTATCGCGACCCACGATCGTTGCAAACCTTGGGTTAATATCAAGGAAATTGCCGGTTAACGAATCGATAACGGCAATGCCTAACGGCGCTTCCTCGAATATGGTACGAAACCGTTGTTCACTGGCTTGCAAGGCCTGAGTCAGTTCCTGTGTATTTGATAATTCCTGCGTCCTTAACTCAAGTAGCCGATCTAATTCTGCATTGAGCAGGGTTACCCGGACTTTAGTTTCTTGGTGATAAAGAATTTCATCGTCAAGTTTTTTATTAGCCAGCAATAAAAGCGATGGGCTGGGAATGCATAAAGCTTTGGGGATTAGCCGCCATAGAAGGACAGCTGTTATTACTGAAATAAATGCAATCAATGCGTCGACTATGCCAACCAAGCCATATACAGGATTCCAGATAGTCACTACAGATAGCACTTGGTTGATACCGCAAGCAACCATAAAGACGCTGCATAACAGCAGCATCCATTTCAAATTAAAATCATGTCGCCGGTAAGCAAAAAAACCTAAAGCAAAAACAATGAAAAAATAGGCCAGCGCTGTGACTACGTTTGATATGACAGATAGCCATAACAAGAAAGGATTCCAAAGAAAACAATAGCCATGAGGCATCATTTCTTTACTGCCAAATAAAAAATCAACTATATCGTGCATAAAAATCTATCTGTTTTAATTTTGACAATCGGCACAATATTGAGATTATCTAAGGTAACGCGCAAAAAATAAACTACCGCATCCTATAATCCTGACACCTTGGCAACTAGAAAAATGGAACACGGATGATACGGATTAAACAGATACTCACTGACAAAACAGTTAAAGGAATGGGTATGAAATAACTTAGGCAAGTGCCAATACCGGAGTGCAGGCTTCGCCTGCATACGCAAGCAAAGCTTGCACTCCGACTGCAAGCAGTTGTTCAATTTATTTCATGCTCATTCCTAAGTATATTTATTAAAATCCGTTCAAATCCGTCTCATCGGTGTCGCCTAAAGGCGCCTACTTTTGGCATCCGTGTTCTATTGTATTTAGGTATTTATCAGCGTTAATAATGGGAAGGAGCGATCACTATTTAGGGTAAAAACCATTGTCTGTTATATCATCGAGTTCCCAAGGGCATGTTGCTTCAAATGTATTGATGTTTAATCCCGTTTTCTTTGCCGCCTTTACCCTGGATAAATCGTAAGCATTGCTTAAAATATTTTCCAGTTGTGGTTTTATTCCGTGATTTTCTTTTAACACATGTGCGTATTCTTTACGTTCTTCTTGAATCATTAATTTCCAGCTTTTTTTTCTTTTTGCCGGTTGGTGCTTCCATTTCAAAAGATAGACCAGCAATAAAGTTAACCGTCTTTCGAGTTCCTGTTCTTCGCTCCTGCCCTTAGTTTTTAGCTCCTTGATTAAATTAGGTATATCCAGTTTGTCAAATTGACCTTTCTTTAATAGCTTGATTTGTTCCCTGGCCCAGCTGTAAAAATCCTTCATATATTTAGTCATTCTTTTTGCCTCCTAATGTTTTTTACATCGAGACGATAGTAATTACCTTACATGACAAAATGATTAATTTTTTGACATCCCTATTGATTCTTTTCTCCTATCCGATGATTTTTAATCATTTTAAAATTGTTAGCGCCGCTATCATGCAGGGAAACATTTCTGTCATGTTAACGAAATATCCACGTAATAATAGACCGCTATTCTAATTATTAACCTAACAATGTCCTGGTGATTTACCAGATGTTGGATATACAAAAACAAGTAACCGGCATCTTCGATAGCAAGCTATCAACTATATAACACCACATTAAACGGAAGAATGACTTGAAGCTGAATGTGAATGTGAATGTGAATTTAAACATCAGCATTTTTTACTGGCGTCAAAAAGTTGAATAATTTTTAAACCCCAATCCTATTACTTTAATACTAGGGTATTCGATATGAAACGTAGCAAGATATTTAACAATACTAGCCAGGATAAATCCTTAGACCATAAACAATTCATTGCTTTTCATGAAGCTGGACATGCGGCGGCAATTTATTTAAATAACAAAACCAGAAATCTTCCGCCGGTTTTCTTTCAAATTATGATTAAAGATTTAGACGGAACGTCTGAAGAAAACATAATGGTTTATCAAGTGGCGCAAAACGATTGCACTGCACGAATAAAAGGAGGGCGTTCAATAAAATCACTACCCTCTTCCATTGATGATTTAACGCATAAAACGACAAGCAATAATACAATGGGACATGTGATAAAGGATTACATGATCGCTTTTGAAGTAGACATTATTAACCTGCTTATCGGTCCGCTGGCCGAAGCGAAACATATTGCCAATACCGATGATGAATTGTTTAATCATAAATTGGTTGACCTGGACGCATTAAAAAATTACGGTGGCAGTTCCGATCTTGCATTGGCCAATGAATATTTACAATGCTTTTCCACCTGCAAACAACAGCAAGGTAAAAAACTGGATGAGTTGTTTAGCGTAGCGTTTAATTTTATAAATGATCGAGCAAACTGGGCGGCCATTACCAAACTGGCTAACTATATTCTCGATAGCAATAAAAACATTATTAGTTGTGAAGAAGTGGCCGTGCTATTTGAACATTAAGTGCAGAATCGTTACCTTATCTTTAACACATAGCTCATGGTTACTAAAAAATGTGTAGCTGTTCAGACTCCGACCGTATTTAGACCTTCCAGGTTTTTAAAACCTGGAAGGTCTTGGGGTAACAATATATTTTTCAATAGGATGTTTTAGCCATAAAATCCTAAACGAACCGCATGAAGCCAAGGGCTCTGAATACTTACAAAAATGCTACAAAACTTTTGACCGACTACTTACCTTAATCGGTACGAACGACATACTTCCACCAAAACCAGCTGCGTACATGCAGATAATTTCGTATCGGCGTTTTGACCAACAACAGCAATAAACCTATCGAATACAAACACCAAACCGCCGCCCACTCGTTGGGATTGGAAGTGCTCAGCCAAGCCAGCAGCGGTCCGGTGACAATGTGGTAGGCGGTCATTTTCCAGGAGCCGTAGAAAATAGGCATGATAAATGCCGCGACAACGTACATATTGAATAACACCAGATTGGCCGTAGCCGGGATTTCCCAGGCGATATGCCAATCGCCTGAGGTAGAACAAATCCGCCTGCCGCAAAACGGCACATTGAACGACTCGGCATACAGGATAAACCGGGTTTTAACCTCGTAACAGAAAGGCGCCCATTCAAACGGGTACAGGCGTATCAACAAGCAAACCGTAGTCACCAGACAAATAAAATAAACCGATGCGGAAATCTTATCCCTGACTTTTTCGGGGATAAAATACATCGACACCGCGTTAACAAAAAACGGCTGGAAAGCGATATGGATATAGCCTAACAAGGTTGCAACCTGGTTGCCGGGATTGGAGCAATCGTCAATCACCGTATAGGTATAAGCCTGTAAGGCTTCCATCAACGAAAAGAAGCCTAAGGCATAGCACAGCGGCGCCGGTTCCTTTTTATAATAAAAATAAGCGGTACTCGATAATCCGATAGTCGCTAATACTGTTGACGCTTCCCCACTCCAGCACATAGTTTTTTCCGTTAGTTTATTGACTTCAAAAGTGCGAGTATTCTTTCGAACGATGCACTAGCCTAGCCTTGCCTCATCAATTACTTCGAAAAGTTGCTTGATGATTTTAGGATGCAGTATCTCTCCAGCATGATACGGCACGATCATTCGACAGGTGTTTTTGAGATAGATTCGATGGCTTCCCTTTTGCCTTTCAAGCGAAAAACCATTTTGCAAAAGAAGCCTTTCGGCGGACTTTTCGGTAAGTTTTGGGTATTCAGGCATTCAGGGCTATTTCAATAGCGGTGATCGAAAATGAGCGATTTTGAAACGCTTTCAGTTCTTCGGCTTTAAGGCTTTCGAGATAAAGTTCAGCCGCCTCTTTGATATTAGAAAGCGCTTCTTCATAAGTCTTGCCTTGGGTAACACAGCCTTTTAATTCAGGTATTTGGGCAAAATATCCAAATTCGTCTTTTTCGATGATGACATTGAATAACATAATAGCTCCTTGTGCTGATCCTCTAATGACATTAAAGGGAAGTTTAAGAATATGCCGACAGTTTTCCCAACCTCAAACCCCGGCAATAAACCCCACCGACTCTATGCCTGCAATAGCGCAACGCTCGTCCTGATCGGAAATATCGCCGCTGATGCCCACTGCGCCAATCAGGTTGTTTTTGGTGTCGCGAATCAGGACGCCGCCCGGAACCGGCATTATTTTTCCATCCGCCATGTTGATTAATGCACTCATAAAATCGGGCCTATCTACCGCCACGTTTGCCAAGCTGCGTGATGATATGCCCATGTTGACCGCACCCCAGGCTTTTGCGGTGGCAATTTGCAACCTGATCATGGTCGCGCCGTCTTCCCGTTGCATGGCTTTTAAATGTCCAGCCGCATCCAAAACCACCACGGTAATCGGCGCCATGTTTAATTTACGGGCTTTATTGGTTGCGGTATTGATAATAATGTTGGCTTTTTCCAGTGTTAGTGTTTTCATCTAGTCTTCTCTTTTTGTTAAAGCATCTTGATAATCAAGCGTTATTTTAATAGCGGCAGCAACTGCGGCCATACTTTTTCTGCAATGAACGGCTGTCCTTGGGCATTGGGATGCAGGCCGTCTTGTTGCATCATGTCCTTGCTTAGGGCGACATCTTCCATGATAAAGGGCAGGTACGGAATGTGCAGCTCTGTCGCTAGCTGCGGGTAAATATTGTAAAAAAGATTGATATAACGTTTGCCGTAATTGGGCGGAATTTTCATACTCAGCAACAATACCTTGGCGCCGGTTTGCTGGGCGCGATGGCTGATCTCGGCAAGATTGTTTTTTATCAATAGCGGCGACAAACCGCGTAAACCGTCATTAGCGCCCAGTTCAATGATCACAACATCCGGTTTATGCAAGGTTAAGGCTTGGTCTATTCGCGCCAAACCGCCGGCTGTCGTATCGCCGCTGATGCTCTCGTTGTGGATAATATGGCCTTCGCCTTGTTCGTCCAGTTTTGCCTGCAATAAGGTCACCCAGCCTTGTGCGACTTCAATTCCGTAACCGGCGCTGATACTATCTCCCAAGACAACGATGGATTTGGCCGTAACGGTCATCGGCATTAACGAAATTATCACGGCAAATAAAAAACGGGCCATTATGCATCCTCAATCATTAAACAACATTAGCCGCAAGGATTGCGGCATACACACCATCCCCGGCGATCATAACGGAGAACCTGGGTAAATCGGTTACTACGTCCGATGGAATACTGCATATCTTGTCATCCATAGATTTGATAATCAAATCCGGTGAGAGTATTGCGATTGTAGGGGAGTCCGATTCGGGAAAATAGACCTTAATCAGCCTGCTGGCCGGATTGGATACGCCGAGTTCAAGGTCTATCAGTTTGAATGAAAAATGTTTAACCGCAATGGACGAAAATGCGATTTTCAAAATTAAGGCATTAGATTCCCCGACCTATAGACATCTGTAAAACGTCAACCGCTTTTTTCAGTATAATGGCTCGGCTGCGTTCATGTTTTACTGATAAACAATGAACTATCCTGAAAAACAACCCTACCCGAGGTAATCAATATGAAAAAACTAACAACCAGTTTCGTTTTTGCAGGCGGCCTGTTGCTTTCGGCTTGTGCCAGCCAAACAGGATGGACGCCAACCGTCGATACTTACAATGATCCTAATGCCGGTCGAATCAGTCAAGATATGGCTGAATGCCAAGAGCTTGCGAGTCATGCCTCTGGCGGTACTGCAAAGGAAACTGCGATAGGCGCCGGTGTGGGCGGATTAATCGGCGCAGCCGGCGGCGCGGCTCTAGGCGCAATAACCGGAAGCCCCGGAACAGGCGCGGCAATAGGCGCGACAGTCGGCGGTATCGGCGGCGGCGCTAAACAGGGTATGGATGCAGAAGCTCAATACAAAAGAGCTTATGCCAACTGCATGAGAAATCGCGGACACAATATTGTTAACTAATCAATAGTTAAACGGCACAGATAACATCCCTTGAAAGGATGTTATCTGTAAGCCCTTTAAATTAAAACCCCTTGTCGCTTCCCTCCCCAGTTCCCCGGTTTTGGATTGAATACCCCCGCACAACGCTCGCCGCAATAACGGCAGTGTCCTGAGCCATCCAGGTTCCATTCCGACAATTCGTACCAGTCGCGGCCTATCAGCAACTTTTTGCACGCATGACAATAAGTGCTGTCTGCGCTCTTATCATGCACATTGCCCACGTATGCATAACGCACCCCGTTTTTCATCGCGATTTGTCGCGCCTGCAATAAGGATGATAGCGGCGTAGGCGGTTTATCGCGCATCTTCCAATCAGGATGAAACGCGGTAAAGTGCATCGGCACATCCGGCCCCAAATTCTCGACCACCCATTGGGTCATCGCTTCCAACTCGGCTTCAGAATCATTTTCGCCAGGAATCATCAGGGTGGTCAACTCCAGCCAAACCGATGTTTCATGTTTAATGTACTTAAGCGTTTCCAATACCGGTTCCAGATGACCGCCGGTAATCTCGTGATAAAAACGCTCGGTAAAGGCTTTTAAATCAATATTGGCTGCATCCATCCATTGATAAAATTCGGCCCTGGGTTGTTCGCAAACATAACCTGCCGATACCGCCACCGATTTTATGCCAAGACTCCGGCAAGCCTTAGCGGTGTCAATCGCATATTCATGAAACACCACCGGATCGTTATAGGTATAAGCGACGCTGTCGCAACCGTGATCTTTTGCCGCTTGTGCAATCGCATCGGGCGAGGCCTTGCTCATCAAAGTATCCATTTCCCTGGATTTGCTGATGTCCCAATTTTGGCAGAATTTGCAGGCCAGGTTACAACCGGCGGTGCCAAAAGAAAACACCGGGGTGCCGGGTAAAAAATGGTTCAAAGGCTTCTTTTCGATAGGATCAATCGCAAAGCCGCTGGAACGGCCATAACTGGTCATCACAATCTGGCCGTCCAGATTTTGCCTGACAAAGCACAAGCCGCGCTGCTCCTTGTGCATTTTGCAAAACCGGGGGCAAAGATCGCATTGCACACGGCCATCTTCCAGTTCATGCCAGTAGTGGGTTTTTACAGTATCGTTGCTAACAAAATCAGTCATTACTATTCTCCTGTTCCGCTAATAAATGCCACTTGCCTCAAACAACAACACAGAGTGTATGAAGGTTTATCTATACTCGACACGGGCAGGGATTGCGGCTGTTGTCCCCCTCTCCCTTCGATCGAGGGATGGGGTGAGGGGATTCAAAAAGCGCCAATCGTGACCGCTCGCAGTATAGCTCAACCATTTTGCGCAAGGGACTTACACAAATTTTCGTTGTCTAGCATGACTTATCAAGGGGATAAAATAAACGATTTTCGTATGCCTACGTAATGGTACGTATAGATGTCCTATGGCTTTGAGGCTATCATCCGGCCCTACTGATAGCGCGTTGATAGTGCTTTTTACACGACTACGCATCATGCTCCATGCAATTAGGCGATTGCCAAGAATAAATATACCCAAATGGCGCAGGATTTTTGTCCGTCCGCAAGGCGTAAAAATGGGCGCATAGCGAGCTATGCAACCATTTTTACAACGCAGCAGACGGACAAAAAGACCAGTCAGGTGGGTATATTTTTCGCAGGAAATCGCCTTATATAGATTGTTTGTAACTACTCACTCTATGCTAATGCTGGCTCCGATCATGTTCAAAGCCAGCTTTGAACTCCTATCGCACATTTTTCTGGAGTCCAAAGCTGGCTTTGGACAGTAAGAATCGGCTTTGCGGTTAACAAGGGGGAGTAGTTACGATTGTTTTTTACCTAAACATAACCAGGACAAGCTAATGAATAGACAACCCGCCGTAGCAGGCTCTTTTTATCCTGCAAATCCAGAGCAACTCCATCTGATGCTGGATCAGTATTTAAATGATGCTGCAAGCGATGAAGACGTTCCTAAAGCCATTATCGTGCCTCATGCCGGTTATATTTATTCCGGCCCAATCGCCGCAAGCGCATACGCACGGTTAAAAAAAGCGCATGACAAAATAACCCGCGTCATACTTATCGGCCCCTCTCATCGCGTAGCGTTCAGGGGGTTGGCGGTGAGCAGGGCGGAGACATTTATCACGCCTTTAGGCCGTATTTTTATAGATCAGGCGGCAGTGCAGAGCATAGCCCACCTGCCCTTTGTCGAATACATCGAGCAGGCGCACACCTATGAGCACAGCCTGGAAGTGCATCTGCCTTTTTTACAAGAAGTGCTGGATAATTTTGAAATCGTGCCCATTGTCGCTGGCGACGCATCGCCGGAACAAGTCAGCCAAGTGCTTGATGTGTTGTGGGGCGGGGCTGAAACGCTGATTGTGATCAGTTCCGACCTGAGCCATTATCATAATTACGCTACCGCCCAACAGATGGATAAATCCACCAGCCAAACCATAGAACAGCTGCAATATGACCGGCTCGCCCCCGAATCCGCCTGCGGCAAAGTACCGGTCAGCGGCTTGCTAAAACTGGCGCAAAAAAAACTGCTGTCCGTTACAACTATCGACCTTCGCAACTCCGGCGACACCGCAGGAGATAGGGCCAACGTAGTAGGGTACGGTGCTTATGTCATTAAATAAAGCGAATCGGCAACGGCTACTGGATTTAGCGAAAAACGCCATTCGGCAGGGTTTGCAAACAGGTCGGCCGATAAAAATCGACTTGGACGATTATCCTGAAGAATTGATAGAACCGCGCGCCACCTTTGTTACCTTGGAGAAAAATCATCAATTGCGCGGCTGTATCGGCATGTTGGAAGCGGTCAGGCCGTTAGCCGAAGATATTGCCGAAAATGCCTTTTCCGCCGCCTTTAAAGATCCGCGCTTTCCACCGCTGAAAGCTGATGAACTGGACGATTTAGAGATACATTTGTCGCTGCTCACGCCTGCCGAACCTATATCATTTAGCTCCGAACAGGATCTGCTGGCCCAGTTGCGACCCGGTACTGACGGATTGATTTTAGAAGAAGGTCGTCGGCGCGGCACTTTCTTGCCGTCGGTATGGGAGTCATTGCCGGAACCTGAACAATTTTTGCGGCATTTAAAACAAAAAGCCGGATTACCGCCCGACCACTGGTCGGAAGATATCCGAATTTACCGTTATCAGGCGGAAATAATCGGTTGAGTAAGCTCTGATGCTGGCTCCAGTCATATTCAAAACTTCCGCTCCTCGGCAACTGCTCCTTACCTACATTCATGTAGACAAAGCCAGCTTTGAACTCCTACAGCACATTTTCCTGGAGTCCAAAGCTGGCTTTGGACAGCAAGAATCGACGTTGCTGTTAAAAAAAGGTGAGATGCCATCGTTGATCAAGCGACATTAACTCAGACATCTGGAGTGCAGGCTTCGCCTGCAAGCAGGCGAAGCCTGCACTCCAACTGAGTAGTTACAAATCTTAAAATCAATGCACAAGGTACGCCTACTGCAAATTGACCATTCAGAGTATATTAACCCCCTAAACGCCTATTTATCCGAACGACACCAATCGCCAACAAAAAACAAAACGTCTCAGGATAACCCTAACTCACCAGCCAAAGGCACAACATGCAATATAAAGATTATTACAAAGTCATGGGGCTAGCCAGGAACGCCAATCAGGACGAAATCAAGCGCGCCTATCGCAAATTGGCCCGCAAATACCATCCCGATGTCAGCAAAGAACCGGATGCCGAAGCAAAATTCAAAGAACTCGGAGAGGCTTACGAAGTCCTTAAAGACCCTCAAAAAAGAGCCGCTTACGATAAACTGGGCAGCGACTGGAAAGCCGGTGAAGATTTCAGGCCGCCGCCAAACTGGGACGAAGGCTTCGAGTTCAAAGGCGGCGGCTTTACCGGCGCCGATTCCGGCGCTTTTAGCGATTTTTTTGAACAACTGTTCGGACGCGCAGGCTTCCGTCCAAACGCCCAAGGGCCGCACGGCTTCCATGCGCGAGGACAAGACAGCCATGCGAAAATTTATATTAACCTGGAAGACAGCATTCAGGGTGCAACGCGCAACATATCCTTAAGCACCCCGGAAATGGATGCGCAAGGCCATGTGCAAATTAAGCATAGAAGCCTAAACATTAAAATCCCCAAAGGCATAAAACCCGGACAGCACATCCGGTTGTCCGGCCAGGGCGACCCCGGTTCAGGCGGCGGCAAAGCCGGTGATCTACTGCTGGAAATAGCCTTTAACAGCCACCCGCTATACCGTTTTTCCGACGCCGACCTATACCTGGATCTACCGGTCACGCCCTGGGAAGCGGCGCTAGGCGCTAAAATCAAAGTGCCGACACCGGAAGGCGTCGTTGACCTAAAAATACCGCCCTGTTCCCAGCAAGGCAGCAAACTGCGTTTAAAAGGCCGGGGCTTGCCGAGTAAAATACCGGGGGATTTTTTCGTCGTACTGCAAGTTGTCCTGCCGCCTGCAAGCACCGAACAAGCCAAAGCGGCCTACCAAAAAATGCAGCAAGAACTCGATTTTAACCCGCGCATATCCCTGGGGGTATAACACCAATGAATTCACATGACTTATTGCCGATACATACCGGAACAGTTATTGAAGATGACAGCCTGACCTTGGGACAACTATGCCATGCGTGCGGCGTCCATGCCGACTGGATAGTCAGCCTGGTCGAAGAAAGCATAATCGAACCGCAAGGCAATGAAGTGCATTTGTGGCGTTTTTCAGGAACAAGCCTGGTGCGGGTACGTTCTGCACTAAGGCTACAGCGCGATCTAGGCGTCAACCTGGCCGGCATCGCCCTGGCGCTGGACCTGATGGAAGAACTTGAAAACCTGCGCACCCAATTAAAAACAATGCGGCATGACTGAAAGTATCGGGCCCACGGGTGCGGGGAACACGGTTTGAATTGTTTCAATTTTATTGTATTGCGCGGTTCATCCCCACGGGTGTGGGGAACACCATTCATCTGGTGAATGTAATCACCAGTTTCACGGTTCATCCCCACGGGTGTGGGGAACACGATTTTGATAAATTCACATAAAGCGGATCTGGCGGTTCATCCCCACGGGTGTGGGGAACACAGAGGGTTTGCCGTTATATTCGCCCCAAGTAATGGTTCATCCCCACGGGTGTGGGGAACACCGCACTATCGCCATGGCGCATAAACTGTTGGTCGGTTCATCCCCACGGGTGTGGGGAACACTGCATCGCGCTCAATCTGGATGATTTGGTATTCGGTTCATCCCCACGGGTGTGGGGAACACAAGGTGTCAACGACAAAACCAGCCGGGAGAAACGGTTCATCCCCACGGGTGTGGGGAACACGGTGCCGTTAAAGAAGCATAATTGAGGGGGTACGGTTCATCCCCACGGGTGTGGGGAACACCAACGGTTCTGGAATCGATACAACGGCCTGAGCGGTTCATCCCCACGGGTGTGGGGAACACGGCTAAAAAGCCTTGCCGAACTATCTCGGATACGGTTCATCCCCACGGGTGTGGGGAACACTTTTATTCCTCCGGTGGATCGGCTATTGATACCGGTTCATCCCCACGGGTGTGGGGAACACGAACTGACGAATGCCCCAAACTGAGGCCCAGGCGGTTCATCCCCACGGGTGTGGGGAACACTGAAAAAGTTTGTCCCATAATAACCCCCTATGCGGTTCATCCCCACGGGTGTGGGGAACACAATGAAAGTGGCCTGCCGATGACGCGCGTCGCCGGTTCATCCCCACGGGTGTGGGGAACACATTTGTCAGCTCAATTACCGATGGTAGCGGCGCGGTTCATCCCCACGGGTGTGGGGAACACTTTTTCTAATAATATCAGCGTTACCAATAGCCCGGTTCATCCCCACGGGTGTGGGGAACACTATCGTTTGTTGCTGCTGTGTTTGCTGCCAACCGGTTCATCCCCACGGGTGTGGGGAACACCGCATTTATCCGGCGCAGTTAAGCCTACATTGCGGTTCATCCCCACGGGTGTGGGGAACACCAACGATAAACGCCTTTAATCCGTCAATAGATGCGGTTCATCCCCACGGGTGTGGGGAACACACGCTGCAACGATGTTAGATGCGACATTAGCCAGCGGTTCATCCCCACGGGTGTGGGGAACACCAATTTTTCAGGCTCATTGTGATAAATAGCTACGGTTCATCCCCACGGGTGTGGGGAACACTATGTCCTGGCGGCTCATGAGCTCGTGATTTTCGGTTCATCCCCACGGGTGTGGGGAACACCTCATTTGAATTTGCATATTAATATACGCGCCTGGTTCATCCCCACGGGTGTGGGGAACACAAGCGGATGATGCGGCCATTACTCCTGAGCAGCGGTTCATCCCCACGGGTGTGGGGAACACATGACCCTACACCGGTCGGCATGAAAACCATCCGGTTCATCCCCACGGGTGTGGGGAACACTTGAATGACGCCTAAGGCGGCCATTTTTAGGGCGGTTCATCCCCACGGGTGTGGGGAACACGCTCATGCGTTGGCGTTTTTCTTTTGCATCGCCGGTTCATCCCCACGGGTGTGGGGAACACTCTGTAAAATTAGACAAATTACCGGCTATTGTAGGTTCATCCCCACGGGTGTGGGGAACACTATTATCCGACCAATCGTTTAGCCGGGCCATGCGGTTCATCCCCACGGGTGTGGGGAACACGGATTAACGCTGCAAGACGCAAAGTTGGCGCACGGTTCATCCCCACGGGTGTGGGGAACACTTGACGGATTAAAGGCATTTATCATTTCTGAACGGTTCATCCCCACGGGTGTGGGGAACACAACTATTCATGCATCGATACCCGGATCAAAAACGGTTCATCCCCACGGGTGTGGGGAACACCGTTGGAAAGCGTGAGGCGGTTTGGGGGAGTTCGGTTCATCCCCACGGGTGTGGGGAACACAGGGGGAGGTAATTTTATATTTGGATGCAAATCGGTTCATCCCCACGGGTGTGGGGAACACCGCAACAGTAGTGGCAGTCGAAGGGGCGGTAGCGGTTCATCCCCACGGGTGTGGGGAACACGAGTGAAATCAAGCTGCGCAGGCTGTTTGAGCTGGTTCATCCCCACGGGTGTGGGGAACACACTGATCATAACACATTGTTAACTAAGCAGAATAACCACTCCATTTTTTCCACCGAAAAAACAGCCGTTTTTTACCGTTAAATTGTTAAAGAGCATCTTCATCCTGTTGGTCTTCAATAGGATAAAAAGACACCAACTTGAGTCCGTCAAACTCGACCGGCAGACGCCGGTTTTTACCCAACGTGACAAAATCAAATCCCGATTCGGTGTTGGTGCTCCAGGTCATAATCGCATTGCCGTCCTCAATGCCCTCCTCGATTTGCGACCAAATCATGTCCCTGACTTTGGCCGATACATCACCGACATACACGCCCGCCCGAATCTCAATCAGCCAAACGGCTAATCGGCCTCTTAACCGGGGCGGGACGTTTTCAACTACGATGACCAACATCGCCGATACTCTCAGGATTAGGAATGGCCGGTGCGATATTTTCTTCCGCAGGCGCCGGTATCTCAAGCTCACCGGCGGCCAGGACTTCTTCTATGGTCGGGATGATTTTTTTAAGAATTTTGCTTTGCCGGAAAATGTCCCGACACATCAAGCGCACTTCCCGTTCCGGGTTGTGATAATTTTTGGCGGCGATTTTAAAAGCATGGGGAATGATGTCGTCAAACTTGAACAAGTCGGCGATGTCGTAGACGAACGACAAGGGTTTGCCGGTATGAATAAAGCCGATGGCGGGCGCGTAACCTGCCGCCAGCACCGCCGCTTCGCTGATGCCGTACAAGCAGGCCGTCGCCGAACTGATGCAGCGGTTCGGCATATCGCTGTTGTCCCAGTCGGTCTGGTCATAGTTGCGGCCATGCCATTCCACTCCGGCCTGTTTGGCTAATAACTGGTAGATTTTTTTAACCCGAGCGCCTTCTATGCCGCGCAGTTGTTCGACGCTACGCCGTTCCGGCGGTTTTTCGCCGAAACGGATTTCATACATTTTGCGCACGACTTTTAAGCGCGCCACATCGTCCAATGCCAATTTGGCCTGATACAGCAAGCGATCCGAACGCGCCCCGCCCGGCTGGCCGGACGCATAAAGCCGAACCCCGGCCTCTCCTACCCAAACCAGCAAGGTTCCGGCCCTCGCGGCTAAGGCGACAGCATGATGAGAAATCCGCGTCCCCGGTTCCAGCATCAGGCAAGCGATACTGCCGACCGGGATATGCATCCTGATGCCGGTTTCGTCAATGACAACGAAAGCGCCGTCTTTAACGTCGACTTGGCCTTTTTCGATAAAAGCCATGGAGACGCGTTCTTTCATGGCGATGGGTTTTAGGGGTGGCAACATGATTTTAATCCAAGGGTTTGCTCGATCCCAAGCGCCTGCTTAGGATCGAGCGGAATACAGCCAAAGCCAGCTTTGGACTCCAGAAAACGTGAATACAGGAGTTCAAAGCTGGCTTTGAACCTTATAGCTTTAGGAGCGCAAAACAAGACACTCACCTGCTCTATTCAAACACGCAAAATACGCTGCATAAGCAGGGTTTGCATGTCGCGCCGTCCATCGAGTATTGCATGAACTACAACTTTATCGGCAAATGTTTCATAAATAATCCGATACGGCTTTTCAATCACCTGCCGATACTGCCGAATCCCTAACGACAACAACTCCTTGGGGATGCAGCCCCGGTCAGGAAATTCGGCTAACTTGTTTACAGCGACTTCCAAGCTGTCGATGCTCTTACCCGCAACACGATCGCTGACTTCGCATAGGTAATAATCATTAGCGCCGGTTCCGAGAGAACAACCTCCCGCATTATGCTAAACCGCGCCGCGCCCGCAATTGAGCAAAGGCGTCGGTACTGGAAACGGTTTTGCCCTGGCTAACCGCTTGCTGGCTTTGCGCCAGCATTTTCAACAATGCCAAAGTTTCCTGCATGCGTTCATAGTCGGCAACCGACTGAACCACCATAGTAGCTTCGCCGTTTTGAGTAATAACCATCGCCTGACCGGAATCTTTTAACTCCAAAGCAACCTGCGCAGCATTAGCCTTGAGGTAACTATTCAGACCCCGACCGTATTTAGACCTTCCAGGTTTTTAAAACCTGGAAGGTCTTGGCGTAACAATATATTTTTCAATAGGATGATTTAGTCATAAAACTTTAAACGAACCGTTTAATGGCTAAACCAACCGTATGGAGCCAAGGGGGCTGAATACTTACGCCTTGAGATAGCTAATCGGTTTAATGTTTTTTGATAAATTCATAGTGTTCTCGCGATTTTACAAAGACCTGAATATAAACTAAATTCGGTTTAAGTTAAATCCTTGCTAAAGAAAGCAAACCGCAACCGAAAGCTTTGGCGGGGCCTATGCCTTTATAAAGGGCGTCCCGAATGAATAGCTCCGGCTCAGTGACTTCTAAAACGCCTTGAAAATCCAGGGTGCTGATTTTGATGCCGCGTTTTTTAAAATGATGCTGTTGATAACCGTCGGCGATGACGGAAAGCACTTTAAAGCCGTTTTTTTCAGCTTTTTTCTGCAACCAACATTCACCCGCTTGTTGCTCAAGCTCCGCTTGATCGGGTAAATCTTCTTTAGCTATGCCTTGGTCCAACAAGGTTTTTTTCAAATGGATGACAACATCACGACGGGCATATTGAGCTGAATTTTTCTCATTTTCTCCCACAAATTTCGACTTGTTTACCGCATTGGCGCGTAAGGTAAATCGCAGCCGGTCGCCCGCCTTGAGCTGCGGGTTAAATTCCTTGGATTCAACCGCCAAAATACCCGCCAATGGGCTTGGTTCGGTTGGCGACTGCACATAAAAAATCGGAAATCCTTTGTTCTCATCCTTGCGAAATAAAAAGTCGCGCGGAGCATTTTCTGGTAGCTCAGGAAAAAGCCGCCATAACAGTCGGTGAAGCTCATAATGATTAGCTTTTATGATTTCCGCCAGTTGGTCGGGCTGTTCAGCCAACACATTAACGCGACTCAGATACATGACTTTCTCCTGTTGCTAACAATACATATTCATCGCGTGAGCAAAATTGCCAATGTTTTCGGTTTAATGGCTGGTCGTAACGCGGCGCTCGGTAGCTGTAGTTTTCAATGCCGCTACGGGGGCTTTTCTCCCAATAATAGCTGATATTTTCCAAACCCAAATAGCGTTTCTTTTCGGCTTCAAACGGTGGCGGATATTGCTCTAAAGCCGATATAAACGAATCGGCTGCAATAATTTTAGGGTTAAGCGGCAGGCTTAACGGGCAAGACTTACGCCCTAAATAAAGCTGAAAACTTGGCTGTTGCAACGCTTGCTTCAACTGTTCTAAGCTGTAACCGGCTTGTTCGTTTAACCAAACGGCGGCTAAAGCCAAGGCATCTTGTCGATATTCACGGCTGGATAAGACTGTGCCTGATTTCCCGGAACGCAATTCATCGCGACGGGTATAACGGTGCTTGGTTTTTTTGTCCTCGGAAGGGACTTGTATGGTGTGATAATCCTTAAGCACTAAGCCGTTGTGCATCACTTTAAAGCCCATCGCCACCGAATCCGACAAGCGTTTTAACGCTTGTTCTTGTTCGCGCTTAATGCCCAATGCCGCTGCTAATAAGCCCAATATTGCCGAACGTGAAGGATGCGTTGCGCTGTGCCGAGACTCGCCTACCGCTTGCTCGCCCCATGAGGCTAATACGCCGTACAGCTGGAAGCTCAAGTATTGCTGCATGGCTCACCTGCTGTCAAAAAATCGATAATTTCACTTAAGCTACCCTCGCTTTTTTCCGTCGTAACCAGGCAGAATTTTCTGTCATCGGCGCACGCACCGTAAACATTATCGAAATGCTCTCGCTGTTTGTTTAAGCTTTTAATCGCTTCGTCCAATATGTCGTTGCCATGCACCGGCTTTAAAAAGGCAACCGATAATGAACGCGGCTGTTGCGGCCCTTTTTCTGCTAACAAGTAAGACGTGTAGGCCCTGGAAGCGAAACTGTTTTGTTTGCCGGTGGGCGATACTTTGGTCATGGACTCGATGAAGGCGGTTAATGTTTTACTGACCAATTCGCTGTCATGTTGGAGGTTCTCGCACAGCAAGGTTTTGTTGATGCATACATATAAATAAAACACGCCCGAAGCAAAGCCTGTTTCGCCGATATGCGCGGCACCGGCATCTTCATCGTGTTTATTCAGGTCATCGACAGCGGTGAAATAATCGTCATCGACTTTGACCGCATGTACGGTGATAGCATGTGCGACTTGGGCGGCGGCTTCCACATTGCAGTCCGATCTTGAAGCCAACATTCTGCCGAACAGGGCTATGTCGACGGCTTTAGGTTTTTGCCGTAATAACGTTAATTCGGCCTCTTCGGGCGCTCGTTTTTCTGTCGCCAATTTTGTTACTAAAGCATCAATCAGTCGTCGTTCTTCAGGCGCTATATGGGCTAGTTGTTCAATTTCTAACGGTTCGCCGCCCTCTTTATCTTTTTTGGTTTTTACTTTGCCGAAACAAGCCGCCATCAGTGCCGCCCATTCAAATGCATTTTTTTCTTCTACGCCTTGAGCTATTAAAGCGTTTTTAATTTCAATGCCGATGCGTTTGGTGCGTATGCCCTTATGCTCACCTAACGCAGACTCAAACAGTTCCGAAGTCCGCCACGCCCTTTTTAAGCTCTGCGACGAAATACGCAGCCGGTTTGCGCCGCCCATAATCGCAGTTTTAGGCCTACCTAAATCATCGCGGTTAAGGTTAGACGGCGGGTAAGAAACTAAAGCGTGTAATTGGATAAATTGTGTCATGGTGTAT
The DNA here is from genome assembly GCA_004299305.1 of Methylobacter sp. Classification (GTDB taxonomy): domain Bacteria; phylum Pseudomonadota; class Gammaproteobacteria; order Methylococcales; family Methylomonadaceae; genus Methylobacter_A. Next base: position 13,587 of record SCPZ01000003.1, on the reverse strand, counting down.
TTTTCCTTATGTTTATTTGGAATAGGTTAAAACTTCACTGAAATACGCTTTTGCCCAGGCAAATTTAAAACGTTGTTCCGGGCGCTCATCAAATTGGTTTTTGTCGCGCTGTTCTTGCGACCACTGCAATACACCATCGGCCAAAGACAAGATGTTGGCAGTACGATTCAGTTGCATGACGGCGCGGCGCAGGTTTTCATGGAGTTCGTCCAGGTCATGGCTGGCGAGTAATTGTTGAAAACGAAGTTCGCTGAAAACCGCTTTGCCGCTATGATCTTTTTGTTGGCCTAATTGTTTGGGAAAGCTGTAGTCACTGTCGGTTTTAACGTGAGCTAGTAATCCTGCAACGCTGGCTAATGCTAACGCGTCAGTGATATTGGGCAATTTTTGTTGCAGCTCATAAAAATAAGGCTGCATCAAAATGTCCTCAGGTTTTTCGCAACGACGCAATTTTGCCCGTTCGCCGAGATTGACGTTTAATTTATCCCACCATTCCCTTATGGCCTGTTGCTCCTGCTCTCGCCACAACACCTTGTAACGAGCTTTTTCAGTTTTCTCTTGTTTATTTTCATCACTCATGCCCATGCTCCTGTTTTAAGCGACTAATGCTTTGATGTTTTTACCGGCGTTTAGCCATATTTCCAGCTGGCGACGCGCAACGACGACTCGTTTCATGTCGCCATCTTCGTTATTGCTGGATAACGCCCAATGGTCGAATAGCGTCAAAGCTTGAGTTCGCAGGAGTCTTTTCCACTCATCAAAAAGCGCGTTGACTTGTTTTTCGTCTTCACAACACTGAATCAGTTTTTCCAGTAGGCGATAAAACTCTGTCTCGGTAAGCTGCCAAAACTGGGCATCGGTAAATGAAATTTCGCCTTTCGCTTCTTTGGGTTTTGAAAACCAAGCCTGTTTTAAGGTGGAACGAACATCCAGAGCCACTTCGGTCGCGGCATCAAGCATTTTGCTAATAAATCCCTGTACGCTGCTTCGACTTTGTTGCGGAATAGAAAATACCGGCATCGTGGTTTCATACCAACACCGGGCTTTCATGTTGTCCATGTCGTAACCGAATAACCATAAACGGGGTTGACCGCCAGAAATTATTTCCTGGCGACTCATTAAATAAACCTGCACCACTTTGGCCGCCTGTTTATGGTTTTTTTCATCTTCTAAAACCAAGCCTAGCCAATGGCGATAACTGAAACCGCCCACTTGAGCCTTGATCGAATAGGCTTCTTTTTGAGGGTCTCTGACATAAGGCGTCAAAGGATGCAGCCAAGTACTACTGTAATTGACGCCTAGATTTTTAGTCCGATACCGTGAAATTAATCGTTCAGCGGGTTCATGGCTAATGTCGCAGGTTCCCGCTTCAGTTGCCTTAAAATCTAATCGAATCCGGCGCGGCATTCCCCAGTACATTTGGTACGGATGCCCTTGTTCCGGCTGGGTAATGAAATCCTTTTTACCCGCTTCGCTGGTGCGTGTTGGCGCTAACCAAGGAAAAATATGATGCAGGTCTTCTAACTCCGTGTTTCCGCTTAAAGCCGATACTTCTTTTTGGGTGAAAATATTGAGCCATAACTTTTGCCATAAACTTGCGGCTTGTTTAGTTTCATCCGGCAATACCAAGGTGGTTAAAGGCCCGCCGCCGCGCAAACTAGTTCGATGGCCTGAACCGCCTGACGGGGCGTTGATTTGCAAGGTGAATAAGGCAATGCTTGCCCAATAGGGTGAAATATTTTCAGTTGTGCCTTCTTTAACAAAAAAGGTTCCACCGCCGGAGGTATCAATCAACAAGGAGGCAATATCAACATCTTGCCTGTCGCTCAACAGCTCATAATCCTGCATGAAAGCAGGTTCATCGGTATCTATCGAAAACGCCTCCGTTACTGTTAAAAAGGCATTTTTTAAGGTGTTCGCATCCGGCGGTGTAAGCCAGTATTTCTCCCATTCCGTCTCGTTTTTCGGCGCGAAAGAGGTTTGCACCAGACCGATCAACAGCTGATAAAGTGCGCCTTTAAAATCCGCCCGTGGTGAAATCACATCGATAATCGGATTACCATCGCCCTCGGTAATTCGCCATAAGCCCTTTAGTTTTTCCTGTTCGCCATTCAGGCGAATTACGCTTAACCACTCATCTTCCAGTAAATTCATGCTGCATTTTCTCCTTATTGAGTAAATTTTAAATTGTTCTCAAAAAATCAACGAAAATAACCCTCGCTAAAATTTAATTAAAGCCAACAAAACTACGACCAACCCTAGAGCTATCAAACCTTTAGGCGTTATTTGCTTTTAAAGTCGCTATAAATCTCACAATATCGTTTTCGTTCAACATAATTACCATGAAAAGGTTAATACAAAATTAATAGTAACGCGATAGTCATAGAGCATTAATACATATAAAAGCTCTTCTGTATGAATATATTTTTGTATTCCCCAAATTCTGAAGAATTGATAAATTCAATGTACAATAAATATTTCCCCACATCCGTGGGGATTTAAAAATCCTGCCCGAACTAAAAGCAAATACGCCAAACTAAAAATCATTTGAGAAGGTGGACAATATGAAAACCGATTCCATTCATTGCAAAGTAGAACCTGAGTTAAAGACTACAGTTGATAACATCCTTTCTGAACTAGGCTTAAATACTAGCCAAGCCATTACACTGTTTTACAAGCAAATAGCTTTAAAACATGGCCTGCCTTTTGAGGTGGAATCATTGCCCAACAACACAACTTTAAAAACAATGCAAAAAACCGACGAAGGCCAGGAATTGACTATCTGTAAAGATGCTAATGATATGTTTGACAAATTAGGCATTTAGCCGTGCTCACCCCTGTCTTTACGAATCAGTTTAAACGCGATCTTAAGCGACAGGAAAAACGTAACAAAGATATGAATAAACTAAAGGTTATTGTTTTGCTTTTGACCAACGGCGAACCTTTAGAAGCAAAACACCGCGACCATGAACTCATCGGCAATTATGCCTACCGCAGAGAATGCCATATTGAACCGGATTGGCTGTTAATCTATAAGCAAGAACATAACCGCATTATCTTTGAGCGCACCGGTAAACATACCGACCTTTTTTAAACTTTATCCTGCTTTCCCTCACTTGAAAATTGTTCAATTTCTCCACCCAGCAATAAGCCCTGCAAACTGTTGTAACTCACATTAACCGTTTTACCATGATCATCAGTCGCCTGCCCTTGCCATTGAGCGCCTGATACCGGCACTAACGGCAAAATAAAACTATATTCGTCAAAGATTTTTTCTTGTTCCCGTAACTGCTTGAGGGCTTGCGCCAAATCCGCTGCCAACTCGGGCAATCCCCTAATCCGTTTGGCATTAATGTTGACACTGCTTAAATCCCAGGCAAATTTTTCGGCATTTACCAAGGGCGATAATTTACCCTCTTGCCAAATAGCCAAATAAATCGTCACGGAATCTTCCGATAACCGTGTCGGAATACGTGAATCTTCATCCCATGAGTTGTCGCTAAGGGTATAGCCTTGTTCCAGCTTTAACGCATTCATCTTAGCCAAACCCATTTCTGCCTTTTGCTCGCCTTCAACTTCATTACTGGTTTTTTTAAGCGCTTCGGGTATATCAATGTCGTCTTCGGAATAAACCGTTTCTATCAGCTCCCTGGCATCTTCGGGCATTTGCCATTGTTTCTTTTTAGCCAATAACATGGCGGTGCGCCATAATTGTCCGGTGTGCGGATAAACGCCATTGGCTTTAGGAAAAACAGCTTTGTACCAATCCTGAGCGGGGACTTGTTCAAGCGGCGGCGAATAAATAAACAGGGTCGGCGATGGACGTTGGTCTTTTTGTCCCGATTCTTCAATAAAGTTACCGGCACTATCACGTACATGTCGATGCAAGCGTCCTGCCCGCTGAATTAATAAATCAATGGGGGCCAAGTCGCTAATCATCACGTCAAAATCCAGGTCTAAGGATTGTTCTACGACTTGCGTCGCAATCAACACTTTGCCTTGACGACTATTTGCCGAGGATTTCTTACCAAACAGATTCAAGATGCTATCTTCCACTGCTTTCCTATCGTGCAAAGTATAACGGCTGTGGAACAGCATCAGCTGCTCATTACCCAACCAATCGACTTGCTGTAATTCACTGTAGGCTGTACGTGCATCAAAAACGGTGTTGCGTATCCAGCACACGCATTGCTTATTGGCTACGGCGGTTTTAATGATTTCAATAGCGGCAATGGACTCATGCACAAACGCCACTTTAAGCGTCCGTTTAACTTCCGGGCGGGTATTTAAAACAACTTCAACAGGTTTAGCATCGCTGATATGCGTTAATAAGGGGTAATCTGTATAGTCCTGTTTTTGCAAACAAGCCCTCTGGTAACCCGCACCTCGCCGGAATGCTGTTACAAAATCCTGTCGCATTTTAAACGGCAAGGTTGCAGATAGCAGAATCGCACTGCCGCCTAAAAATGCATGAAACTCCAACAAGCTTTGCAATAAACGGTTCATATAAGCATCGTAAGCGTGAACCTCATCAACAATCAGCACCTTGTTTGCCAGCCCTAAGAGCCGCAATGACTGATGTTTTGCGGGCAAAATACTCAACAAGGCTTGATCTATCGTGCCTATCCCTACGTCGGCCAATAACGCTTTTTTGCGATGATCGCTTAACCAGCGCGAACATTGTACGGAAGCGGTCGCTTCTTTTTGCCCATACGCTTTATCCTTAGCCGTGTATTCCATAATGGATTGCTGGAATTTTTCGGATAAATGTCTGGCGCCGTGCGCGAGGATTAAAGAGGGCTTTTCTTTATCGGCATAAATTTTTAAATAACAGTCGGCAACTCGCTCATACATGGCGTTAGCCGTTGCCATAGTAGGCAGCCCAATAAACACGCCTTGCGCCAGCTCTTGGCTGATTAAACGGTGGGCAAACATCATTGCCGCTTCGGTTTTTCCTGCGCCGGTCACGTCTTCCAAGATAAGCAATTGCGGTTTTTGCGATAACGGCAAGATTTCAGCTTGCGCTTGCAAAGGCGTAGGGTTTTCAAGATAGGAAAAAAGATGCTGCAAGCTTTGTTTGGTTGCAGGTTGTGCAGGCAATATCCCTGCATTCTGCACCGCTCGGTTTGCTGAAGGGAGAGCGTATTGCTGCCAATAATCATCAAGTGATAACGATTCATCCGTGCAGAATTTAAAATTTGCCGAATCTGAACCCAACCAGTCGCACAAAATGGTAAAACCCGCCAAGAGCCAACTGGCTGAGCATTGCTTTTCCAGCCAATCCTCATCCGCTACGCGCTCAACAAGCGCCGATATATCAGGTGTAAACAACGCATTAATTGCGTTAAAAAACTCTGCTGCATTCGCCAAATCGCATGACTTAAAATAAGTTTTTGCCGAAACACTACTGATTTTAGGCGGCAAACCATGATGCCCTGTAATTGCCTGTAACCATATTTTCAAAACGTTTCGATATAAGCGACTATCTATTGTTTCAGCCGACAGCAACTGACGAATAGCCGTTTGGTCATGCCATAAAATAAAACCCAAACTGTCATGACGGATGTCGTAATTGGTTTTAGTTATGTCTCCCCACCATGTTTGCCGTAATTCCGGCTTCAATTGCTGAAAACTCTCGGCAAATTTACCGCAATCGTGCAAAGCAAGCAGTACCTTTATCCAAGGAACAAGCGTTGCTTTTGGTAAATCGAACAATTGTTCAAAACGACTCATTAAAAAAGGGTGCTGTTCCAGCAACACACAGCCTACCGCCGCCACATCCAGACAATGGTATGGCAACAGGTGATAGCCATTGTCCTGCCCGTCATCTGAACCGGCCTTGCCCCAATATTTGTAATACAGATTGTCCGCCATCTCCACCACCTAACGATCAACTTAAGCTACATTATCCCTGCTTTATACTTTTATCCCGACAATTTATCCTTAATTTCCGCCAACACTTTTGCCAATAAATCCGCTTGGCCGGTCTGGAAATTCGCCGCATCGGTTTCCCGACGCAGCCAGGTAAACTGGCGTTTGGCCAGTTGCCGGGTGGCAATGATGGCTTTTTCGGTCATGGTTTCAAGATCGTATTCGCCTTGCAAATAAGACCAGGCTTGCCGGTAACCGACGGCTCTGACCGAGGGCATTTTTTCGCATAGATCGCCGCGTTGATACAGCGCCGCCACTTCATCTATAAAGCCCTGTTCCAGCATTTGTTTAAAACGCCGGGCGATGATGTCGTGCAAGATGGCCCGGTCTTGCGGGGCGATAATCAGCTTTATTCTTTGATAGGGAATATCTTGCGCCTGAGCTTCGGTGAAAAAAGACGTCAACGGTTTGCCGCTGATTTCGTACACCTCCAAAGCGCGTTGGACGCGTTGCGGGTCGTTGGGGTGGATTCTCGCCGCCGATTCGGGATCGATCTCGGCCAGCCGACTGTGCAGGGCTTCTTTGCCCAATTGCTCCAGATCTTGGTCGAGTTTGGCCCTAATGGCCGGGTCGGCTTCGGGCAGCACCGCAAGCCCGCTGTTCAGCACGTTAAAATACAGCATGGTGCCGCCGACCAGTATCGGCATTTTTCCGCGCCGGGCTATATCGTCCATTAAGCTCAACGCCTGTTTCCTGAACTGGCCAGTGGAGTAGGATTCTGCGGGGGCGAGTATGTCGATCAAATGATGCGGAATACCGCCTCTTTCTTCCAGCGTCGGTTTAGCGGTGCCTATGTCCATGCCTTTAAACACCAGCGCGGAATCGACGCTGATGATCTCGCCGTTAAGCGCTTGGGCGAGCTGTACGGATAACGCGGTTTTTCCTGAGGCGGTAGGCCCCATCAGGAAAATGGCAGGGGGATTGGATTGAATTTTCATAGTTTTGAGTTATCTCGTTCCCACGCGCTACGTCCCGTATACGCAAGACATTGGCTGTGATTCGCGGCGCAGCGCGCCGATACTGCATTCCCACGCAGCGCGTGGGAACGAGAAAATGAAAGGAAAACCTTTCGCCGTGTACCTATAATTTTATTGCCCACGCAAAAAGAACTTATCGAGATCCTGAGTCGATAATTCCACCCACGTAGGTCTGCCGTGGTTGCACTGTCCTATTCTTTCGGTTTGTTCCATATCCCGCAACAAGGCGTTCATTTCATCGACAGTCAATCGGCGATGCGCACGCACGGAGCCGTGACAGGCGGCCTTGGCTAATATTTCGTTGGATTTTTCCTCGATACGCCGACTCATGCCATGTTCGCTTAGGTCGGCCAGCACATCGCGAATCAGGGTTTCCATGTCGGTATTGCCCAATAAAACGGGTATAGAGCGCAGCACGATGGTTTCCGGCCCGGATCGGTTGATTTCAAAACCTAGCGCGTTAAAAAACTCATGCTCGTCTTCGGCTAAATCCGCTTCCGCCGCGCTGACTGTTATTTTAATCGGCAGCAATAGGGGTTGACTGGGTATAGCGCCATTTTGGTATTGTTGTTTTAATCGCTCGTAGGTGACCCGTTCGTGCGCGGCATGGGCATCAACCAGAATGATGCCGGCGGGGGTTTCGGACAAGATGTAGATATTGTGCAGATGCGCAATGGCGTGGCCTAGCGGTCTTGTTTCCGGCTGTGTTAGTTGCGCTATCGGCTCGGGTTTTGGATACAGCGAGGCATAGGCTTGTATGGCTTCTTCAACATGCATCGGCAGCGATGCTTGCTGTGGTGGTCTGTAGGTCGGTTTAGCGTCGGAATGAGAATAGAGTTGTGGCGACGGTTCAGACGTTGCTCCTTCTCCCTCAGGGACAAATCCGTCGGGAGCGGATTTGCACTCGCCCGCAGGGTGCCGGACAGGAAAGTCCGGCATGATTAGGTTGGGATGAGGGGGTAAAAATAAGCTTTTTTCTTCATTTTGATTTCCCCTCGGCAACTGCTCCATGCGTTGCTCTACCTCCTGCATCCATGCAGTCGTCACCGAACCCTCTCCCTCTGGAGCGGGCTTTGTACCGCTTAAGTCAACCGTATTAACGCTGTGTCCCGGCCTTAAATCGGCAAGCGAGCGATGCAATGCCGAAAACAGGAAATCATGCACCAATCGACCTTCCCTGAACCTGACTTCAAGCTTGGCCGGATGCGCGTTGACATCGACCAAGGTGGGATCGAGCGTCAGGTACAGGACGAACACCGGATGCCGTCCATGAAACAATACATCCTGATACGCCTGTTTAACGGCATGGCTTACCAGTTTATCCCTGACCAGCCTGCCGTTAACATAGAAAAACTGCATATCCTGCTGGCTGCGGGAAAAGGTCGGCAAGCCGACCCAACCGGTCAAACACAGGCCAGATGCCGCAAAGTCGATTCTTACCGAATTTTCAATGAAGGCCGAGCCGCAAATACCGGCAATGCGTTGTTCCTGCTCAGTATCCGTTGCCGCCGGTCTTAGGCTGAGTATTTCCTTTTGGTTATGCGACAGACTAAAGCCAATATCAAAGCGGCTCAGCGCCATGCGTTGGATCAATGTTTCTATATGGGAGAATTCGGTTTTTTCGGTTTTTAAAAACTTGCGTCTGGCCGGGGTGTTATAAAATAGGTCGCGCACATCGATGGTGGTGCCTTGCGGATGCGGATCGGGTTGAGGATCGAAATCCTGCTCGGAGCCGTCGGCATTAACGCGCCAAGCGCAGTCGGCATCGCTAGTGCGGGAAATCAGCGTAAGCCTTGAAACCGAACTGATGCTGGGCAAAGCCTCGCCGCGAAAGCCCATACTGACCACCTGCTCCAAATCTTGTAAGCTGGCGATCTTGCTGGTTGCGTGCCGGGACAAGGCCAACGGCAAGTCTTCTTTGACGATGCCGCAGCCGTTATCCCTGATTTTTATCAGCCTTGCGCCGCCCTGCTCTATCTCGATAATGACTTGGCTGGCGCCCGCATCGAAACAATTTTCAACCAGCTCTTTAACCACGGACGAGGGTCTTTCGACCACTTCGCCGGCGGCAATTTGGTTAACAAGTTGAGTGGGGAGTGAATGGATACGCATCAGCCGACCTAAAGCAAAACGCGTATTTTATATGACTGAGGGGATTATTCACACTTCCTTGTCATAAGCATAGAGGACTGCGATAACAAAGATACATGCTCAGCTTTGAATACGAGACATGCTTTAAAAGGCCGCAGAACGTATCTTTGTCACGCTAGGTATCTATAAACGGCAAGGCCGCGCTATCACCACAAATGGCGTTAAGCAATGCCTTGGACTGTTAAAGTAAAAGGCAAAGCCGCCAAGGCCATTATTCGGCTGGAAAGCCCATCCGCAACCAGAGATAACAGGCATTTGACAGGCGTATCGCTTGCCCAATGCAAAGCTGACCGGCTTCGGTAATAATCCATGTCTATCGAGAGACATCAAGCGGACGAAAACACAGGCGAAAGCAACAGTTATTCATGCATGATTCGTAACGAGTCGCCAAAAAATTACCCCATGTTTTGCTTTTTGTTTCGCAAAACACCATCATGTATCATGTCGTTTTATTGGTTAAACCATTCCAGCACGTTATTTATGGGCGCTACTACGGGCACGACCTGAGTCTATGCAGCATAAAAATAAATTAATAAACAATAAGTTATGAAGATACTCAACATTCATTTTAAAAACATCAACTCACTGGAAGGCGAAAGCCGGATCGATTTTGAACGGCCGCCTTTTTCAGATACCGGGGTTTTTGCGATTACCGGCCCCAACGGATCGGGAAAATCTAGTATTTTAGATGCCATTACGCTGGGCTTATATGGCGAGACTTTTCGTTTTAATCGGCCTGCCAAACACGTAATGACCCAACACACAGCTGAGTGTTTCTCGAAAGTTGAATTTATTTTGGATAAGGAAAAATACCAATCCAGCTGGCATGCACAACGACTGGAAGCAGATCCCGATGGCGAATTGGCGCCGCCTGAAATGAAATTAATCCGTTTGAATGACGAGGAAGTGCTGGCAACGACATCCCAACAAACATGTGCTCGGGTTGCTGAAATTACCGGAATGAATTTCCGTAACTTCACCCGCTCGATACTGTTGGCGCAGGGCGATTTTGCCGCCTTTCTAAACGCGTTGGACAATGAACGTATGGATATTCTGGAAAAAATCATCAGCACCGATATTTATGCAGACTATCGAAATGAAATCAATGAAAAGGCCGCTGACGCGCAACAACGCCTGGATTATTTACAACAGGATTTATCGATTATACCGATCATGGATCCGAAAAAGCTGGAAGCTTGCGAACATGATCTAGCCGATTTTATTGAACAAACGACTGAGTTGCGGGAGGAGCAAAGCAAACTGAAACAGTTACAAGCCTCACTGGAGAACACGCGAGCCTTACAAAGCCGGATTATCGAGCAAGAAAAAAACCTGCAACAAATTAAAGCACTGGCAGAAAACGAGCAGCAAAAACTGGCTCAGCTGGCGACGCATCAAGATGCTCTGCTTTTTGAAGATAGCTTACGGGTGCTTAAAGACAAAAATCACCAGCTTCATCAGGATAAAGCAACACTGGCTGACTTTCAGGGCGAACTTAAACAGATACAAGACCGAGTCGGCGTAGATAAACCCTCTCCCGAGGGTTTATCCGATAAATCGTTTACGGAACAGGGACGAACGATAACCGAAATCAAGAGCCAAATAGGTCAACTGACTGCGCAACGTGAGTCGGAATCGGAGCTATGGCGATCTTTAGGGATGCAGATTGATGAAAAAACATCCGTTCTTGCCACGACATCAAAATGGCTGGAAGACCATGCTGCGGACCAATCTTTGCTGACAAGCTTCCCCGAAACAGCCCGGTTAAAAAACCTCCGGGGAGAACTCGCTGAATTAAAAGAGAAACAAAAAGCGCTCACCAAGTGGTCAAAAAACACCACGGCATCACTGAAAAACAACGAATCAGCTATTGCCCAAGAGAATAAAAGGATTGCCGAATTAAAACATAAGTTGCCTCTGGCAGAAAAAGCGCTGCATGAGCTGGCGGAAGGCAAAAATCTGGCAGAACTTGAAGAACTCCGGCAAGAGCAGCAACAGCGAGTTAAGGATTTTCGGGAGCTCTATAACCTAGCCCGGACGAATCAAAAGCTAACTCAAAGCGGCTTTAGTTTTTTCGGTATCTTTGGACGTAAAGAGCAGCCGAACCATGACATTGAAGAGCTGGATACTGAACTTGAAGCGTTAAAACAGGAAATCAGCCGGGAAGAAAATATTCGACTGACATTGGAAACGGCTGTTTTCCGTGAAACGTTGTTAACGAAAATGACCGCAGACCGACAGTATCTTGTCGATGATGAACCTTGCTTTTTATGCGGCGCTTTAGAGCATCCCTATACTACACACCCACCGAAAGAGGCCAACTCCCAACAAGCCTTAACCGATCAGAAAGCGAAAATAAAAGTTTTAAGGGTAGCCGTCGGCAAGCTGACGCAGCAGATTAAAACAGCGCAAAAACAGGCGGAAAAGAATCAGGCCACTCAGACAGAACTGCTTAAAACAAAATCCCAATGGCAAACCTTATGTAACCGGCTTAACACCGCGAGTGAAGATCTTAATATCTCTAAATTACGCTTAATAAAGCACCTGTTAATAACCGAAATAAGCGAATTAAAGACTATTACCAGCGTAGTTGCCGACTATCGACGCAAACAGACCGGCATCGAACAATTAGAAGCCTTAATCGCCAAAGGTATAGCTACGGTCGAACGCTTGCAACTAACTACTCAACAGTTGGATACCGAGTGGCGGGAGCGTCCTCAGGAAGAGATTGATTACGATGCAGCCTTGGCCGCCTGTCAGCAGCAGGAACAACAACTGGCCGACAAGGTAATTGCACAATTGACCTTGCTGAGTGAAAAAATGCCCGCCAAAGGCAAGGAAGACGCATTATTTGATCGGCTGAATGCGCGTCGTCAGGATTATCAAAGCTATACTTTGCGTAAAAAGAGTTTAACCGAGGAACTGGAAGCATTGAAGGCAAAAGCTGATCATTGTCAGGCGGAAGTAACTGCATGCAATGAAAAACTTGAGCATTACAGTCATCAATTGCAAAGCGAAGAAATCATCGGCCTGCATTTGGCATTGATTGAGAAGCAAAAGCTGATTGCCGACAAGGAACAACTTATTGCCACGCAGGAAGCCGAACTCGGCGTATTGAAGCAGACGCTACAAGACAAAATACAGGGCACGCAATTTACCAGCCTGCATGAGCTGACTGAAATATTAGAGTTGCTGCAACATCAACCGGAACTGGAACGGCACTTGGCCGAACTGGAACAGGAGATTGACGCTAAAACCGTAGCGCTGGAACAAAGCAGACTCGAATTGCCGACTGAGTATACGTCGCTTATTACTACTGATGTAAGCCCGGAACAACTAACAGCCCAACTGAAAAGCATTACCGAACAAATAGCAATAGCCAATATGGAAGCGCAACGCTTGGAACAGCAGTTAAAGGAACAAAAGCAATTTCAACAAAAAGCTGATGCGATTCTAGCTCAATTACAAATCCAAGAAGAAGTTGCCAAGCAGTGCAGCTTCGAAGCCGCCCAAATAGCCGAAGAAAGCGGCATGGCTTTTCGACGCCGGGTTCAAAAACGGATAGCCGACCAGCTATTATCCCAAACTAATGCCGTACTGGAAAAAATCAGTGGTCGTTATTATCTGCGGTGCATGCCTAGCGAACAGGGATTGGCGCTGGAAATTGAAGACACTTATCAAGGCAATGCGCACAGGCTACCCAAAACATTATCCGGAGGTGAGAGTTTTGTAGTGAGCCTATCGCTGGCGCTGGGACTTTCGGAACTAGCCAATAACGGCAAGTCCGTGGACTCGTTATTCCTCGACGAAGGCTTTGGCAATCTGGATGCGGAAACACTTTACACGGTCATTAGTACTCTGGAAGGCTTACATACCCACGGCAAAACCGTCGGTGTTATTTCTCATATTGAAGGCGTCCAAAAACGCTTTAAAGCCCAGCTGCAAGTAGTCAAAAAACCTAACGGCATGGGTATGTTAAGGCAAGCGTCATAAGCTTGACTGTAATACTATACTTCACCCGGTCAAAAATTGAGATTTTTCAAAAAGCTGAAAGCGCGTAACGTGAACAAAGGATCAAGGGCAGGCTCGTGTTTTGTATGGCTGGGTATCTCTAAAAATCCCGTGATTCTTGGCAATAATCCGAAGCGCAGAAATACCGTATAGTGAAACAGACCATGAATACCGCCAACCCGAATTATTCGATGTATTCGATGTCGAGAACGGGCAGCGCAACTGACCCGAATGAGTGCTTTGGCGGGATTAAAAGCCCGGATAGATTGGGAAAGCTTTCGCCCCTACCTTGAACGAATTCATAACAAAACTCGAAAAGAGCCCAGCGGAGTTAAGCCGTTCGATGCAGTGCTAATGTGTTAATCTTCGCAAGGTGATCAATACTATTTTCCTCCGTATCAAACGCACTTGCCCAGTTAGCGAATTTTGGTCAAAAAAAAACCCAAGTGTTTAGACTTGGGTTTTGATTTAAGAGCTTGGCAATTCCCTACTTTCGCATGGCAAACTGCCACACTAT
>SCPZ01000038.1 GCA_004299305.1 Methylobacter sp. | reverse complement strand
AGGAGTTCAATCTGCCGGACAGGCTTTAAGCCTCAGGGATGGCTCGACTTCCTCGCTGCCCTCCCGATGATCAGTCGGGGATTCTGGCTCTTTGAGAGAACAGAATCAAGATATAAGGGAATGCCGGGATCCACGACTTGCATGGATGCAGGAGGTAGAGCAACGCAGGAGCAGTTGCCGAGAGGCCATGGATGGCAATGCCAAATCGGGCGATAAGTCTTGCCATTGGGGATTGCTTTGTTCGATCAATCGTTTTTTAGCCACGCGAGACCAGTTTTTGAGTTGTTTCTCCCTCAGGATGGCGCTTTCCATTTGTTCATGTACTTCGTACCAGACTAAATTATGTACGTTGTAACGTTGGGTAAAACCGGCAATTAAATTCTGGCGGTGTTGATATACGCGCCCGATGAGGTTGGAGGTTACTCCGATATAAAGTGTCCCGTTAGGGCGACTGGCAAGAATATATACACAGGGTTGTTTTTCCATAGGGTCTCTGTAGCACATCCCTGTGATCTGGATCCCGGCAATCCCTGCCGGGATGACGTTAATAGAGATTGTGCGATACTTATTTAAGTATACGAAACACACGGTTATTTTTACCTTGTTTTCAGGCGCTACGCTCGTTGTTATACGCAAATATCTGGGTGGCGCCGTCATCCCGGCAGGGAATACCGGGATCCAGGCTACATGGATGTATACGGCTTGCCATCCATGGCACTGGATACCTACGCGGGTATGGACGATAAGGTTTAATTTTATACGCTTTAGCCAGCCTTTTTCCGATAACTATCCATCCGGTCAAAGTTTAGATAACGATAGGTATCCTCGGCAGTCTCGTTAATTTGACTCGCATAATGCATATATTCGTCAAAAGTCGGGATCTTGCCCAAAATCGAACATACCGCCGCCAATTCAGCCGATGACAAATACACATTCGCGCCATTGCCCAGACGATTCGGGAAGTTGCGCGTCGAGGTCGAAACTACGGTCGTGTTTTCGCCAACCCGCGCCTGATTGCCCATGCATAACGAACAGCCCGGCATTTCGGTGCGCGCTCCGGCTTTGCCGAAGGTGCCGTAATAACCTTCCTCGGTTAATTGGCTTTGATCCATTTTGGTGGGCGGTGCAACCCATAAACGGGTAGGCAATTCGCCTTGGTGTTTTTCCAGCAACTTACCGGCGGCGCGGAAATGGCCGATATTGGTCATGCACGAACCCAAAAACACTTCGTCGATTTTAGTCCCGGCCACGGCGGACAGCGTTTTTACGTCGTCAGGATCGTTGGGGCAGGCTAGCAGCGGTTCCTTGATTTCAGTCATATCGATTTCGATGACTTCGAAGTATTCCGCATCGGCATCGGGCGTCAGCAATACCGGATTAGCCAACCAGTCTTCCATGGCTTTGATTCGGCGTTCTATGGTGCGCACATCGCCGTAACCCTCGGTAATCATCCATTTCAGCAGGGTGATGTTGGAGTTCAAATACTCGCGGATCGGCGCTTCATTCAAGCGTACCGTGCAACCACCGGCAGAGCGTTCCGCCGAGGCATCGGACAATTCAAAAGCCTGCTCGACTTTTAAATCAGGCAAGCCTTCGATTTCCAGGATGCGGCCTGAAAATACGTTTTTTTTGCCTTGTTTTTCAACAGTCAGCAAGCCGCGCTGTATCGCTACGTAAGGAATAGCATTGACCAGATCACGAAGGGTAATACCCGGCTGCATCTCGCCTTTAAACCGAATCAGCACCGATTCCGGCATATCCAGCGGCATTACGCCGGTTGCTGCGGCAAATGCGACCAGTCCCGATCCGGCAGGGAATGAAATGCCGATAGGGAAGCGGGTATGCGAGTCGCCGCCGGTGCCGACGGTGTCCGGCAACAGCATCCGGTTCAGCCAGGAATGGATAATGCCGTCGCCGGGACGGAGCGATACGCCGCCACGGTTCATGATGAAATCCGGCAGCGTGTGCTGCATGGTCACATCAACCGGCTTCGGGTAAGCTGCGGTATGGCAGAACGATTGCAGCACCAGATCGGCTGAAAAGCCCAGGCAAGCCAAGTCTTTCAATTCGTCGCGGGTCATAGGTCCTGTGGTGTCCTGTGAACCCACGGTAGTCATGTGCGGTTCGCAATAGGTGTTCGGACGAACGCCCGCAACGCCGCAGGCTTGGCCAACCATTTTTTGCGCCAGGGTATAACCTTTGCCGCTGTCTTCGGCGTCAACCGGACGGCAAAAAACCGTGGATGCGGGCAAGCCCAGCACCTTGCGCGCACGGTCGGTTAAACCACGGCCTATGATTAACGGGATACGGCCGCCGGCGCGTACTTCGTCCAGGATGACATCGGTTTTAAGTTCGAATTTGCAGATTAATTCGTCTGTGCCGTGACGCTTGACTTCGCCTTGGTATGGATAAATGTCGATCACATCGCCCATTGCCATCTGGGTCACATCGCATTCGAAGGGCAGGGCGCCTGAATCTTCCATGGTGTTGAAGAAGATAGGCGCGATCTTGCCGCCGATGCAAACCCCGCCTTCACGCTTGTTCGGAATATAAGGGATGTCATTGCCCATGAACCACAGTACCGAGTTGGTCGCCGATTTACGCGACGATCCGGTGCCGACCACATCGCCGACATAAGCCACCGGAAAACCTTTTTTGTTCAGTTCGGCGATTTGCTGTTCGGCGTTGGTAATGCCCTCGCGCGGCATTTTCAGCATCGCTTTGGCATGTAACGGAATGTCGGGCCGCGACCAGGCATCGGGAGCCGGGGACAGATCGTCGGTATTGGTTTCGCCGCTTACCTTGAATACGGTGACCGTCAGTTTTTCAGGCATTTTGGGTTTGCTGGTGAACCATTCCGCTTCAGCCCAGGAATTGATTACCTGTTTGGCGAATGGGTTTCCGGCATCGGCTTTTTCCTGTACATCGTGGAAAGCATCGAAGATCAGCAAGGTATGGGACAGAGCCTTGGCCGCAATCGGGGCCATCGCTTCGTTATCCAGTAAATCGATTAACGGCGCGATGTTATAACCGCCGAGCATCGTACCCAGCAGTTCGGTGGCGCGTGCGGCATCCAGAATCGGCGAATTGACTTCGCCTTTGGCAACGGCGGCCAAAAATCCGGCTTTAACATAAGCCGCCTCGTCAACACCGGCGGGAACGCGGTTAGCCAGCAGGTCGAGGATGAACTCCTCTTCTCCGGCAGGCGGTTGTTTGATCAGCTCAACTAAAGCTACGACCTGTTCCGCATCAAGCGGCTTGGGGACGATGCCTTCGGCTGCGCGTTCTGCTACGTGTTTACGGTATTGTTCTAGCATTGGGGAATTCCTTGGGAAAGGTTTAAAACGGGATCAGACGACGCCTAGAAACACCGCTAGCGTCCTATTAATGGCTATCATGTCTTCTTCGGCCATGTGTCCAAACACATCGCCAATTTTTTCTCGGGGTATGGTTTGCGCTTTATCTACCATCACTTCAGACGGTTTGCGTAGTCCGTTGCTTTGACTCGGTTTAACCGGGATTCGAAATAATGGCGTACCACGAACATCGCTTGTTATCGGAAGAATAGTCACGGATGGGTGCTCTGAAAATAGGTCGGACTGGATGATCAATGCGGGTCGCGGTTTGCCATAAGCGCTTTGCAAGGCAATTGTGACCAAGTCGCCGCGCCTCGGTAACGGGGCCATACGCTTGTTATTCCCAACCCGAAGTGTCGGCTGAAGCTTCCAGCCAATTCAATGTGTCGGTTTCTTGCGAGTCGTCGCGCAGTGCAAGCGATTGGCGGCGGCATTCAGCCGCAAAGTCGGCGCTTCGTGTATCCGGCACCCAAATCTGCACCGGGCGCAATCCTGAGGCTCGTAATCCGGCACGATGCTTTTGTACGCGCGTAGCAACGGTGGTTTTCATTAAGCTCTTCTTCAATAAGTTACATGTAACATCTTATTGTAATAGCACAGGTATCTCAACGAAAAGCATTTATCGTTCCCACGCGGCGCGTCACTGCCATTAAGTTAAGGATGGACAGTCCCTTCTCCCTCAGGGAGAAGGCTAGGATGAGGGGATCAAATAAAGCTTTTTGCCTTATTTTTATTCTCCTCACCCCAACCCTCTCCAGCAGGAGAGGGGGCTTTTTTCTTAACTTAATGGCAGTGACGCGGCGCGTGGGAACGAGGAGAACCTCGCAAGT
Organism: Methylobacter sp.; assembly: GCA_004299305.1. GTDB lineage: Bacteria > Pseudomonadota > Gammaproteobacteria > Methylococcales > Methylomonadaceae > Methylobacter_A. The sequence goes on along the minus strand of SCPZ01000038.1, from coordinate 1,300 downwards.
TAGACCTTCCAGGTTTTAAAAACCTGGAAGGTCTGCATATCGGTATGACGCTAGTGGGAACGATAAGCCAATTACTTCATTGCCTCAACAATCGCATTACCCATTTCGACTGTTCCGCATTTCGATTGTGGATTAAGGTCAGGCGTAACGAATTTGCCTTCATTAACCACCTTTTCAACGGCTGTCTGGATTTTATCTGCTGCGTCGTGTTCACCGATATGACGCAACATCATGACTCCGGCCATGATTACGGCGGTAGGATTCGCCAGGTTTTTGCCGGTAATGTCCGGCGCGCTGCCGTGTACGGCTTCAAACAATGCGGCGTCTTTGCCGATATTCGCGCCGGGAATCAAGCCCAGTCCGCCCACCAGCCCTGCGGTCAAATCGGACAGGATGTCGCCGAACATGTTGGTACAAACAATCACGTCGAATTGAGTAGGGTCCATCACCATGTGCATGCAGGCGGCATCGATGATTTTTTCGTCAAACTGAATGTCGGGGTATTTTGGGGCGATTTCCCTGGCAACATCGAGAAATAGGCCTTGGGTGTATTTCAGGATATTGGCTTTATGGCAAACGGTGACTTTTTTACGATTGTTGTCCCGTGCGTATTGAAAGGCGTACTCGACAATTCTTTCCGAGCCTGCGCGAGTGACGACGGCCAGACTTTCCGCGATGTCTTTTTTAGGCGTCAGGTAATGTTCAAGCCCTGCATACAGTCCTTCGGTGTTTTCCCTGACGATGACAATGTCGACATCGTTATAACGGGTTACGACACCCGGCCAGTTTTTGGCGGGACGCACGTTGGCATACAGGTCGTATTTTTGCCGCAACGCCACGTTAATGCTTCTAAACCCGGAGCCGCCGACAATCGTAGTCAACGGGCCTTTAAATGCCAAGCGGGTTTTGTCTATTGACGCCATGGTTTCATCCGGCAGCGGCGTGCCGAATTTTTCATAGGCGGTCAAACCTGCATACGCTACTTCCCACTGAATTTCTACGCCGGATGCGTCAATAACCTTAACAGCTTCATCCATTATCGATGGGCCAATGCCATCACCTTTTATCAACGTAACTGCGTGCATTCATTTCTCCATAAGTTAAAAAAAACAGGCCATTATAGCGCTTTAGGCGGGTTTTTAGCCAGTTGCAGTATCCTAGGAGCCTGTCCGAGAATAGAGAACCTACTGCGGAAAAGCCCTTTTGGCCAGATTTCCCGATCATTTTCGTTAAATAGAACAACTATTCGCCTCAAATGATCGAAAAATCTGACTCAAAATGGCTTTCCCTCGCTACGATT
>SCPZ01000037.1 GCA_004299305.1 Methylobacter sp. | reverse complement strand
TCTTTATACACAAGTGCCTGAGGTACACCGTCATTCCGGCAGGGATTGCCGGAATCCAGAGCACAGGGATGTGAACACTTGATTTTATTGAGCAGTCTCCATGTGACACTTGCGTCTGTTTCGGTATCGCCCTCCATGGCTTCTGGATCCCGGCAATCCCTGCCGGGATGACGTGCTTTTAAATACTTGTGTATAACGACGAGCGCGCTGCGTGGGAACGCAGTCAAGGCGCGCTGCGCCGCGAGTTGCAGTCAATACGCTGAAATAGGCAAGACACAGCGTGTGAGAACGAGAACATTCCTGCCGTAGACAGTTCACTTGTATATTACGACGGACGCGCCACTTGGGAACTCATAAACGGGGCTGTTGCCTGACTTACCTTAATAACTTATACCGCCTTGTGGCGCAGCGCGCCCTGACTGCATTCCCACGCGGCGCGTGGGAACGAGATGAATATCTATGAAAAAAACGTTATCACTCCTAATCTTCTTATTATCCTTTAACGCCATCGCAGACCTACGCGCCACCGGCGACCTAGGCATAGTCATCGAACGCGAAGACGGCAATGCGTTAATCATCAACACCACCGAACATAAACGCTTAGCCAAAATCGAAAAACTGGGCGATTTATCCCATGCTTCCGTGGTTTTCTCCCGCGACCAGCGTTATGCCTATGTTTTCGGCCGGGACGGCGGCCTGACCAAAGTCGATATGCTTAAGGACGCCATCGACAAACGCATCATCCAGGCGGGCAACAGCATCGGCGGGGCGATTTCCCAAGACGGTAAATTAATCGCCGTGTCCAACTATACGCCGGGCGGCATTAAAGTTTTTTCAGCCGACACACTGGAACTGGTTGCCGACATTCCTTCTAACTATGGCGAAGGACTGCGTTCCAAAGTGGTCGGTTTAGTCGATGCGCCCGGACAACGCTTTGTGTTCAGCCTGTTCGATGCCGGTGAAATCTGGATGGCGGACTTTAAAAATCCCAAAGCGCCGGTCATTAAAAAGTTCCCGAACATCGGCAAACAGCCTTACGACGCGTTAATGTCGCCGGATGGACACTATTATATAGCTGGTCTATTCGGCGAACCCGGCTTGGCATTGCTGGATTTATGGAATCTTGATGTCGGCGTCAAACGTATCTTGCCCGACTACGGCAAAGACGATGAAAAACTGCCGGTTTATAAAATGCCGCATCTTGAAGGCTGGGCGGTAGCCGGTGATTACGTGTTTGCACCCGCGGTAGGCCAACATAAAGTCCTGGTCATCGACAAGAAAACCTGGGAATTGCATGACACCATAGCGGTAGCCGGACAACCGGTCTTTGTGATGGCTCGGCCCGATGCGCGGCAAGTCTGGGTTAACTTTGCTTTCCCTGATAATAACCAATTGCAGGTTATCGATGTCAAAGACCTGTCCTTGCATAAAACCTTGTCACCGGGAAAAGGCGTCCTGCACATGGAATTCACCCCGCGCGGCGAACAAGTCTGGGTTGCGCTAAGAGACGATAACCAGCTGGTGGTTTACGACACGGACACCTTGCAGGAAATCACCCGCCTGCCCGCCAAGCAACCCAACGGCATTTTCTTTAGCTCGCGTGCGCATAAAATCGGCTTATGAAACCAAGTCTTTTAATGGCACACGGATGCCAAAAGTAGGCGACACTGATTAAGCTGGTTTACGCGGATTTTTAAAGCAACTACTCGCGCTCTATAAAAAACTTAAAGCGTCCAAAGCTAGCTTTGGACTCCAGAGAGCGTAAATATTGGAGTTCAAAGCTGGCTTTGAACATTATTATTCTCTAAATGCCATAATTTATGGCATCGTACCCCCAATGCCAACCGGGTGTCATTTTTTAATATCAAAGATATGCTATCCCACTTACACAAACAACTGCTCAACGACTACCAGCACGACTTTCCGCTATCGGCCAGACCTTACCAAGACATCGCCGATGCACTGGGCGTGACCGAGACCGATGTTTTATCAGCATTCACCGAGCTATGCGATAACAACTTCATCAGCCGCATCGGCCCGGTTATTCCGCCCAACCATATCGGCGTCAGCGCCCTGGTCGCGATGGCCGTGCCTGAACAGCAACTGCAACAAGTTGCCGATAAAATCAGCGCTTACCCGGAGGTCAATCATAATTATGAACGCGAACACCAGCTTAATCTCTGGTTCGTAGTCATCGCTTCCGATGCCGAGCATTTACGCGCCGTGATCGACTCAATAGAACAGGAAACATCCTACCCGGCCATGCTGCTGCCGATGCTGGATGATTTTTTCATTGATTTGGGCTTTAAGCTGGACCTGAATAATGATTGATGCTCGTGACCGCCAACTGCTCGAACATATCCAGCTAGGTTTGCCGGTTTGCCCCCGGCCTTATGCCGAAATCGGGCGGCTTTGCGACATGCCCGAGGCCGAAGTGATAGAACGCCTAACCCGGCTTAAGCAACAAGGCCTTATCAAACGCCTGGGCGTTATCGTCAAGCACCGGCAACTGGGCTACCGCGCCAATGCGATGATAGTCTGGAATGTACCGGATAATCTTATTAAACAATTGGGCGGACATATCAGCCGGTTTTCGTTTGTGACACTCTGTTATCAACGCCCACGACAGCCGGAATGGCCGTATAACCTGTATTGCATGATACACGGCAAAGACAGGGCCACCGTGTTGAAGCAACTGGAACAGCTCGTCAACGCTTGCGGCTTAAGCGGTTTCGACAAAGAAATCCTGTTCAGCACCCGCTGCTTTAAACAACGCGGCGCCCTTTATCAAAATACTGCTTTAGCCGATGGATGAAATAGATAAACAAATCATCAACGCCCTGCAAGACGGTTTTCCGATCTGCGACGCACCTTACCTTCAAGTCGCCGCACAACTGGGGCTGTCCGAACAGGAACTGATAGCACGGCTGAAAGCGCTGTTGGATAACGGCGCCCTGACCCGCTTCGGCCCCTTGTACAATGCCGAACTTATGGGCGGCGCATTAACCCTCGCTGCCGTTAAAGCGCCAATAGAGCGTTTCGATGAAATCACCGAAATCATCAATAGCTTCCCCGAAGTCGCCCATAATTACGCACGCAGCCATGAGCTGAATATGTGGTTTGTGATCGCCACCGAAACGCCTGAACAAATCCAGCAAACCATCGACGCAATAGAGCGGCTAACGGGCTTGACCGTCTACAACATGCCGAAAAACAAAGAGTATTTTGTCAACCTGAAGCTGGAAGCCTGATCATGCTCGATGAAACAGACCGCAAAATCATCCAGGCAAGCCAAGCCGGTTTGCCGTTAACGCCTCAGCCTTACCAAGCTATTGCAGAACAACTTGGCCTGACCGCGGATGATGTTATGATGCGACTGACAGCCATGCAAAACAGCGGCATCATCCGTCGCATAGGCGCCGTGCCCAACCACTATAAGCTGGGCTATCGCTTTAACGGCATGACCGTCTGGAACATTCCCGATGAGTTTATCGATGAACTGGGACAAAAAGTCGGGCAACTGGAATTTGTCAGCCATTGTTATCATCGGCCCAGGCATCCTCCCGAATGGTTGTACAACCTGTTTGCCATGGTGCATGGTAAAACCCAGGAAGCTGTCGATACACAGATTCGGCAGATTGCCGATTTGCTCGGAGATAATAATCTGGGCTGCGATGTTCTATACAGCACCAAAATTCTAAAAAAAACCGGTTTTCGAACGAGTGCATAATAGAACGCGGATTTGACGGATAAACACTGATAAACCGTGAATAAAAAATCCGTTTAAATCCGTCTAATCAGTGCCATCCGTGTTCTATTATGCATACGCTGAATAGTTACCAAATTTTTTAACCGCAAATCCGCAATCAGGAGCACATGATGGGAACCACTTACGCAGAGCTAAAACTCACCAATCTGTTCAGCAAACAAAGTGTAACTGTGCGCGCCTTGGTGGACACCGGCGCAACTTTCATGTGCGTGACCGAAGCAATCGCGGTGCAACTGGGCTTTGACACCTCGGAAGTTACCCGGCATATCGTAACGCTGGCCGATGGACGACAACTTAAAGTGCCGCGCATTGCCCCGATTGAAATTGTCTTCGGCAATCGCTCGTACATCACCGAGGCGCTGGTACTGGGCGATGAAGCATTGATGGGCGTGTTACCCTTAGAAGCGATGGACTTGTTGGTCGATCCTTTGCGGGAACAATTGATTGTCAATCCCGCTCACCCGAATTTTCCCGTTGCATTGGCTAAATAAGGCGATTGCCAAGAATAAATATACCCAAATGGCGCAGGATTTTTGTTCGTATTCAAGGCGTAAAAATGAGCGCATAGCGAGCTATGCAACCATTTTTACAACGCAGAAGACGGACAAAAAGACCAGTCAGGTGGGTATATTTTTCGCAGGAAATCGCCTAAGTCATCAACTGTTTTATACACTCGACTGTAGGTACTTTTGATATGTTCAGACTAAGCCACTACATGCGGGAACTGATAGCCCCGACACCGTTAAAACCGGCGCGCAAACCGGCGGCCCCGGTGGTTATCTGGAATTTAATCCGCCGTTGCAACCTCACCTGCAAGCATTGCTACACGACATCCACGGACATCAATTTCCCCAACGAATTGAGCACGCCGGAAATCTACACGGTCATGGACGACCTGAAAGCCTTTAAAGTGCCGGTGCTGATCTTGTCCGGCGGCGAACCGTTGCTGCATCCCGACATCTTCGATATTTCCCGCAGAGCTAAGGACATGGGCTTTTATGTTGCGCTATCGACCAACGGCACCAAGATTTCCGCGGCCAATATCGATGAAATCGCCGCCATTAATTATCAATATATCGGCGTCAGCCTAGACGGTATCAAAGACACCCATGACCAGTTCCGGCGAGTGCAAGGCTCATTCGACCAAGCCTTACACGGTATCCACCTGTGCCTGGAAAAAGGCATCAAAGTCGGCCTGCGCTTTACCTTGACGCAGGATAACGCGCAGGATTTTCCTGCTTTGTTGCAGTTAATGGATGACCACAATATCGACAAATTCTATTTATCGCATTTGAATTACGGCGGCCGCGGCAATAAAAACCGCAAAGACGACGCCCATTTTGCGATGACCAGAGACGCGATGGATTTGCTGTTTGAAACCAGTTATGACTGGCTAAAGGCAGGTAAAGACCGGGAATTTGTGACCGGCAATAACGATGCCGACGCGGTTTATTTTTTGCATTGGGTCGCCAACCATTTCCCCGATAAAGTCGACCACATCAAAGCCAAACTCGAACAATGGGGCGGCAATGCCTCCGGAGTCAATGTCGCCAATATCGACAATTTGGGCAATGTTCATCCCGACACCTTCTGGTGGCATTACGAACTGGGCAATGTAAAAGAACGGCCTTTTTCGGAAATATGGTTGGATACCAGCGATCCGTTAATGGCGGGACTTAAGCAACATCCCAGACCGCTCGAAGGACGCTGTGCAAGGTGCCATTATCAAGAAATCTGCAACGGCAACACCCGCGTCAGGGCAGCACAAACAACGGGGAATTTTTGGGCTGAAGATCCGGGCTGCTATTTAACTGATGGTGAAATAGCCTAAAAACCGCAGACTACCCTCGAATGATTATTTTCTTCTCATCTATAACTTCGCCTATAACACAGGCCGTGGTCACGCCATTTTGATGCAGGGCTTTTAGACATGCCTCCGCCCGATCGGACGGCACTGAAAATAATAGCCCGCCGCTGGTTTGGGGATCGAACAGCGCGGGAAATTGTTGATTGTTCACATCGGCACTCAGCACGGCGCTTAAAGACTGGTAATTTTCCTCGGCAATAGAAGCGTAATAGCCTTTTGCAAATAATTCGCCAACGCCATCGAATACAGGTATCGCCTGGTAGTCGATTTTAATGCCCAATTCGTTATCGCTATTTTTGCCCAACATTTCAAACGCGTGGCCTAACAGGCCGAAACCGGTAATATCGGTGCAACCGGAAATATCAAATCCTTTGATAATCTCCATGGCCGTTTTGTTGGATTCAAGCATACTTGAAAGCGCCCTATCGACCAGCTTGCCGTTAGCCTGGGCCAGCATATTGGCGGCAAAGATTGCCCCGGCACCAATCGGTTTGGTCAGTATCAAGCGGTTTCCGGGTTTAGTGAGCTGTTTTCTTAAAACCTGATCCGGTACGACTTCGCCCTGGACTGCAAGTGATATTGCAAGCTCCGCGCCTTCGCCGGTATGGCCGCCGACCAGGGATACGGCGCTTTTAGCCAAAATATCCAGCACGCCCGACATCAATTGAAAAATATCTTCCTGCTGAATTTTCCTGTTTGCGGCGCCTAGCGTCAGGCCGACTTGCGCGGTCTTAGCAACGCCGCCCATCGCATAGATGTCGCTCAATGCATGTTGAGTCGCAATTTGCCCCAGCAAATAAGGGTCTGAAATAAACGCGCGGAATTGATCGATGCTTTGCAGGCACAGGACATGCTCGGAAAACTGGGTCAACGCGCAGTCTTCGCCATCCTTAACGCCCAGCAACACAGATTCGTCTTTGGGGATGTCCAGCTTATTCAGGCTCAGCGTTAATGTGGAAGCTGCAAGCTTGCTGCCGCAGCCGCCGCAGGTGTTGCTTTCCCACTCTTCGGGAACCAGCGTGGTCTTAGGCACCGGCATGGTTTTATCGAAATGCCGGGGCTTTGCGCTGAAAGTCTTGGCCTGAAAGCGCTTCATAAAACGCCTGTCGATACCGTCCTTAACCGTCCACAATAATGAAGGCCACATCCACCTGAGCATCGATGCGCTGTCTTGATGAACCAGGGCTTTGCGCTCGCCGATCGTTATTAAAGACAACACATTCTTTTTGGGATGAAAGTTGTTTAACGCGGATTTTCCGGTGAAAAAAACGCGGATATTATGCTCAAGCACCCTGCCTTGCCGAACCGCATAAACCCCGGCTTTCTTCAACGGGGACGGCGAAAAGTGGATGCAATCCCCGGCGGCAAACAGGTCGTGTTCGTTTTCAACCAGCAGGTTTTTGTTGACCTTTACAAAACCGTCCGGGCTTACCGGAAGGTCCGAGTCTTTAAACCACTGCGGCGCGGCGGCTTGAGTAGCGGTCAGCACCCGGTAAAAATCTTTAGTCTGGATAAGCCCTTGCTCATCTTTAAGCACCAAGCCATTTTCCTGTTCTTTTAGCGCTTGGGTGCTTTTAAAGACTTTTATGCCCAGCTCTTCGAGCGTTTTTGACAGCCATCTTTGGGCTGAACGGTCTTTTGCCGAGACCAGGAATTCATGGCGGTGGACAAGGCTGACCTCGGCATTCCATTGGTTCCGGTCGATTAACATTTTCAGGATAATCGCTATTTCAACGCCGGATGCGCCTGCACCGACAACAGCTATCTGTAACGAATCGCCGCCTTTATAAGCTTCCAGGTCGGCCACCAACCGATCCCAATGCGCGATAAACCTGGAAATAGGCTTAAGCGGAATAAGCTTTAAAGCCGCCTCGACCGATACGTTTTCTAGGCTTTGAGGCTCTATACCCACGTTAATCGAGGCGCAGTCGTAACTGACTTCGGCCCTATTCTCCAGCCGAATTTTTTTTCTCTGAGTATCGATGCCGATGATTTTGGCCTTGATAAAACGCTGGCCGAGTTCCTCGCAGATGCGTCTTAAATCGAAATGACAGTCCTCATAGGAATAATAGCCCGCCAAATAGCCGGGTATCATCCCGGAGTACGGCGAATGCGTTTGATCGGATATTAGGGTGATCCTAAGCCCGCCTATCGGGTTCATAGCCAGCATTTTCAAGACCTGGATGTTGGCATGACCGCCGCCGAGCAGAACCAGGTCTGAAACTATCGGGATTGAGCTGTTATTCATCATGCAGCTGCACCAAAAAATCCAAACAGTCCTGCCAGGAGCCTTTAAACAAGGTCTTTCGTGATTTTAAAGACAGCGAATGGATATAAAGCTTGTCGTAATAATGCGTCAGTAAGCGTTCAATCCAGTCGAGATAGGCATCTGTGCCGTTTTCATCCAGCGCATCGAATTGGAACGATAAGCCCAGCATAGTCTTAATGTTGTCGCACTCCAGGCCGCCCAGCTTGTTTCGAATCCGTTCAATATTTCTTGCAAAGCTGTTTTCCAATTCGTGTAAGGGCATACCGCTTAAAAAAGGCGCCTGGACGTATTCCTTAAAAATCTCCAACGCCCGAACCCTCGCCGGTGTTTCTATCATCACCATCGGCGCCGAGACCATACGCGCATAAAACAGGTCAGGCACATGGCATCGGCCAATATTCGGGCTTTCATCCTCAAGCACAAAGTTATCCTCAGCTTGATATAGGGACTGAGCCAAGTTGTTTTCAAACGTAGCTTGCTGGGGCTGGCTTATGCCAGCATAGCCCCCGAAAGCGCTGCCCCGATGATTGGCAAGCGCTTCAAGATCGACGAAGCGCCGGAGCTCATGGATCAAGCGGGTTTTGCCCGCGCCGGTCATACCGGACAGGACGACAAAAGGGGCGGGATTTTCTATGATCTTAAGCGCCTCGTGTCTTAAGCCTTTATAGCCGGAATCAACCCGGAAAACTTCAAGTCCGTTTTGATAGACCCACTCTTGTGCTAAGCGGGATCGCAGTCCGCCGCGCCAGCAAAAGATTAAGGCAGGTTGCCGGGGATGGCTGTTAATCGACTCGCACCACTGCTGAATCATCCTCTCCTTGTAAGCCCCGCTGACCAGTTTATGCCCAAGCGCTTTGGCGGCTTCCGAGCCTTCAGTCTTATAGGTCAACCCCACATCATGGCGATGGGCGTCTGACAGTATCGGAATATTTACCGTATTTTCAAAATGCGCCTTTTCATATTCCCCCTCCGACCTGACATCAATGACGGCTATTTGATTATCCGTGCTAAGCAGTCTAAAAGCCTCGGCAGCGGGCATAGTAGGATGATTGTTCATAGTGATTACAAATGGATTATAACGAGCCTTAATATAACAGAAATGCCCGGCGTTCTTGTTACTGACTGCCTAGCTTAAGCCAGAGCTATCTACACAATCACCCTTAAGGGAGATGAGCAATATAACTGCTTGTTTTTATTATCCTCCCCTATTTCTGCATAATTGAATTCCATCATAGTATTAGCGTATCCGCTCTGATAGAATTTTTACGCTCTTCTGGGTGTTATCCATTAACAAAACGAGATAATAAAATAAAATCAACAGCCTAGAATCCTTAAAATATCAAAAAACATAAGCCGTTGAGTTTTATTACATTGTTACTTGTCAGTGCGTAACGCCCACCTTTAACCGGCAGGATTAACTCTGTCGCCCTTACGTAACGGAGATATAACTATGAAAAACTCAACTCCCAAATCTGGAACCGCCTCCCCTTTGGTCGGCAACTACGACACCCCTGGCATAGCCGTGGGTGTAGCGGTAAGCGGCGATTATGCCTATGTCGCCGATTTCAACGACGGCCTGCAAATCATTGATGTCAGCAATCCAGCCAAGCCGGTGTTGTCCGGCTCTTACGATACAGATGGCACAGCTTATGCCGTGGCAGTGAACGCTGATTATGCCTATATCGCCGATTATTGGAGCGGTATGCCCATGTTTGATATTACCAGCCCATCCTCTCCGACATTGACCAGTAACTCAGCCACTTACACCGCTGTCGGCGTTACCATAGAGGGTATATATGCTTATTTGGCTCGCGGCGACAATGGCATAGAAATCCGCAATATCAGCCGTCCGTCAACCCAACTATCGGTCAAAACTTTTGATACTCCGGGCTACGCCTCCAGCATAGCGATCAGTGGTGACTATGCATATATCGCCGATGGCAGTAGCGGCTTGGAAATAATCAATATCAGCAATGTATCCAGCCCCATATCGGTCAGCGCCATGGCGACCTCCGACGCCCAAAGCGTGGCAGTAAGCGGCAACTACGCCTACGTAGCGGACGGCAGCGGCGGTTTGCGCATTATTAATATCAGCGATCCTTCCCACCCGATTTTAGCGGATACTGTTGACACCCCAGGCATTGCTTCCGGGGTGGCGGTGCATGGCGATACCGCCTATGTCGCCGATGGCAGCAGGGGTTTACAAATCATTAACATCAGCGACCCAAGCCAATCCACACTATCCGGCACAATTGACACACCCAGCTCGGCTTCCGGCGTAGCGGTAAGTGATAATTATGCCTATGTAGCCGATGGCGCGGGCGGCTTGCAGGTGATCCAGTTATCGTCTAACGCCGCGCCCACCGGCAAAGTGACGATCAGCGGCAATGCTGCACAAGGACAAACCTTGACGGTCTCCAACACCTTGGCCGACAGCGATGGACTAGGCGTCATCAGCTACCTATGGCAAGCGGACGGCACTACTGTCGGCAACGGCGTCGCCTATAAATTAACCGAGGCAGAGGTCGGCAAAACACTCACAGTTATCGCCAAATACACGGACCTGGCCGGCACCCTGGAAACCGTCGCCAGCGCCCCCACCGATCCGGTAGCGCAAGTCGATATTGGCGCTACCCCTGGAATTACCTTGACCTCACTGGACGGTTTTGCAACCGGCGAAGATGGCACAGAAGTAAGCTTTGCCGTCAAGCTGAATACCCAACCCACACGCGATGTTGCCATCACTTTTTCCAGCAGCGACACCAGCGAAGGCGTCATCATTCAAACTAATCTTAGCTTTAACTCAAGCAACTGGAATACAGCCCAAACCCTGACAATACGAGGTGTTAACGACTACTTAAACGATCACGACGTTTCGTATAACATTTCCGGCGTTACCAATACATTGGACGTCAATTACGATCAACTTGAGATTAACAATATCACTCTAACGAATAAGGATGACGGACGCGATGTCGCATTGAATCTTTCCGGCGATGCAGGAGGCATACCGGCCAAAGACGTTTTACAAGGACAAGACGGGGATGACCGGCTCCACGGCCTGATTTTGTCAGACGATTTATCCGGCGGCCTGGGTAATGACCGGCTTTATGGAGGATACGACGATGATCGCTTGTATGGCGATGCAGGCAACGATCAGCTTTTTGGCGAAGAGGATGATGATCGATTAGACGGCGGCAGCGGCAATGACACCTTAGACGGTGGCTCCGGCGTGGATACGATGATTGGCGGTGAAGGCAATGACACCTATTATTTAGGTTATGACGCAATTGATGTGCTTAGTGACAACGGTTTAGCCACTGATATTGATACCGTTATCATGCCCTATCAATTGACAAGCTACACCCTGCCGACAGGCATTGAAAACGGCACAATCGCCACAGGCACTGGGGCCAGCGGCCTTACGGGAAATGATAGCAATAACGCCTTAACGGGTAATGCAGGCAAAAACAAATTAATAGGCGCGGTAGGGCGCGATTCGTTATTTGGCGGCTTAGGTGATGATGTATTAAGCGGGGGCACGGGCGATGACATTTTAGTAGGCGGCACGGGTAAAGATAAGCTAACGGGCGGCGAGGGTAAAGATAGCTTCTTGTTTGACACCGCACTCAAGGCTAATGTCGATAAAATCACTGATTTCAAACCGGTTGATGACAACATTCAGTTAGAGAATGCCATTTTTACCAAACTCACCACAACAGGCGAATTAGCTGCCGACATGTTTGTCACGGCGACTGCCGCTATTGATAATAACGATTACCTGATTTACGACAAAATCACAGGCGAGCTGATGTATGATGCGGATGGTAACGGTACGGGGGCGGCGGTGCAAGTTGCGCTGTTAGGTACGAATCTGGCCTTGGCGAATGCCGATTTTACGGTGATTTAAACCGCAACGGGCGTATTATTTAGCGGGGAGACCAGATAAATAGGCCTCTGGTCTCCTTGCTATGCATTAGTTTTACGCCTAATCAATGATTAATCAGGCTTTCCGGTTATTCCGACCGGCGGGGTTGTATCTCCATTCTTTATTACTCGTAATGCTTTTGTATCCAGCTTGGTCAGGTTCAGTTGCTCCGGCGGGCGTCTCATAGCAGGAATCACACTGACGTATTCGAAAGCTTGAGTTTGTTGATCGGGTAAGAAAATTTTAGCCTGGAAGGCATACACAGGTTGCAGTAATCGGCCATTATTGTCGAAATAGGCCGTCTGTGAGCCGAGCAACTCAAATGTTGCCATTTCTCCAAATTCTTTACTGATCTGTAGCTTCGCTAATTGTTGCGCTTGATCCAAAGAGTAGATTTCTCTTTGACTTAGTTCGCGCGCCTTCGGCGATAATTCCCGCCAATGTCTTGTCAAACTCAATATTTCTGCTTTTTCACCAACATCAAGAATCATCTTGGAGCCCGGGCCAATAACAGGCAAGCCGTTAACTTCGCGTGAATAGGTCAGTGTAATCAATTTATCGATAACAGGACCAGACTCCTTCTCGTTAATCATCGTCGTGGCGCGTAACCCGCCAACATGGGCGATTTTTAATTCCGCAGGATTGGCCGGTGACAGTTTATTTTCTTGCAGAAAAACATTTACAGCATTAATCGCCTCTTCTGTAGAGGGGAGTACAGGCGCAAAATCGCCCATGTAACGAGCAAAATTGCGGTGGAAGCTGATATCGCCGGTAACCAGATTATGCTCGAACGTGGTATTGACATCTTTGGGTGATACATAACGCACTGTTTTATCAGGCGATGGATTAAGTCTATCTACCGGTTCACCGCCCAGAAACTGTTGCATCAATGTTTTCGATACATCCACATTAAGTACCGGGGTTGGTTCAAAGCTGTATAAAAACAGGCTTCCGGCGGTTGTTGCAGCAAACGCAGTACCGATAAAACCTGCGCTTCCGACTGCTAAAAGGATGGCTGAAATAAGTTTTTTCGCATTCATGATTGTACTCCGTTAAATATTGGAATTAATACTGCCACCAGGTTTTCATGCCCGCTGTGCCACCGGCGGGATCGGCAGCATAAGAACCGAGACGGTCATTCTCAGTGGAGCTATACATGATCGCACTAGCCAAGCCCGGATAAGGCGAGCCATCCGAATTGGTCGGATTGCCTATCCAGTAGCGCTCTTCGTTGACTGCTGCGAACCATGATTGCCATACCCCGCCATTGGCTTTTAATTTCTGGGCATAATTGTTTGGAATGCCGTTATCAGAGTTGCTGAGGGTGTGAAAACCGACTAATTGATGCAGACCTTGGAACATCGGTGAAAAAGGCGTCCACCAATCCGCAGCTTCCGGCGCTGATGTGACGGTGTAACAAGACTCGATAATCATAAATTCAAGGTCCCCGTTATTGGCTAAATCGCCGTAAGCGGGAACGGTGCGTAAATCGACGCCCTGACCTGCGCTTTGATTGGTCTGTATGTAGTATTGATTACCATGACCTGCGACATAGGCCACATCCATCTTGTCCACATAGTCTTGATGAGAACTGTCGAACATAAAAGGTTCGGCGTAATAGTATTGAACCTCTTTATAACGATTGCCGCCGATGCTTTGCCAGCTCTGGAAATTTTTAACAAAATTCCAGACATTTCGTACAAACCGGCTTTCCGCTCGATCAACATAACCGCCGATTTCTCTGTCAGCGGCCAAGGCGCTTGGAATGAAAATAACACTGACGGTAAGTAAACATAAGCCGGACACCAGCTTTCTTTGATTGATAAACATATTGCACGCTCCAATTTTGGTAGAGGGTTGGTTTTTACTGCGAATACAAAGTAGCATAAAAAGATAAGCGGCTGATGTGTCGCAGCTCCCAGTTTTACGCCATATCCCCCAATGACTGCGTCATATAACATAGTTTTTTACAGACTATGAAATAAGAGGTTCAACAGTATGTAAAAAAACAACAAAAATACGCATATCACCCACTTTAAATTTATTGTCGGCTAAACACGAGCAGGACTGTATTCCACCTATTTCGTTCGGCGACGCCTCATTAAACTAACCATAGCTTCCCACTCTACCCGTTGATCGGTTTCGACTCTTTAATATTACATGGCTCATTTTTTGCTTGATGATCCTGATCTCAAGCAAAAACCTCGGGATTAAATGTTCCGGCTGACTAAAGCGCAGTCAAATAATTACTTTTCAACATCACAAAATAGCCAGGAGGAAATATGATATTTAGAAGTCGTTTAACCGACCCCATGTTTTTATTGCTTACAATGCTCTTATGTCAAGGAGCCAGCTTTAACGCGCTTGCTCACGGAGATACTACAGGAGGAACCACTACCGGTGGAACTACAACCGGCGGGACTACTGCAACCGGAAAGCAGTCATGTAAACTATTGACCGCAAACCAATTATTTGACGGCGTCAACTTCCCTCAAGCCAATATGGCGGTGTTAATTGAGGGTGATAAAGTCAAGCAGGTCGGTACAAGCAAACAATTGCGCGGGCTGTGCAAAACCAAAATCAATTTAGGAGATGCGACAATTTTGCCTGGATTTATCGAATCACACGCACATGTAACTTTCCAAAACGTCAATAAAGATATTGTGCTGGAACACGGCATAACAACGGTGCAGGATACCGGCGGCCCATTAATGGCGGCAGAGGGCGGTCAAGGCAAACTACGGTTATTGAGTACCGGCCCGATTATTCAGGCTCCCGGCGGTTATCCGCTCAACATATTCGGTGGTGACGGCGGCTATGATAAGGTTGGCTACCCGGTTGATTCCGTACTTGCCGCCGAGGAAGCCGTTCAGCATCTTGTCGACGGCGGCGCGACAGCGATCAAGATTGCCCTGGAACCCGGCGGCGAAACCGGTGCGCCGTGGATGCAGCCCCATGGCGATAGCCCTGTGCCAGTTGCGCCATGGGCGATACTCTCCGAGGAAATAACCCAAGCGATTGTGACTAAAGCGCACGCACTTAACAAACGGGTTATTGCCCATGTGGGTGAGAATACCGGCTTTGAGCGGGCGCTTAATACGGGGATTGATGAATTCGCCCATATGCCATGTTCCGCAATCAGTGAAGATTTGTTGCAGCGTGCGGTGGATCAGGGCGTTACCTTCGTAACGACTGTCGATACGCTTTCGTCTTGTGTCGATACCGGCACCCATATGGGCATTCATTCCAACATGATGAGCCTGGCCGGCAAAGGAGCCAAATTTATCTATGGTTCTGAAATTGCACACGACAATGTGCCTTGGGGAATCAATGGCGAAGAGATGCACATGATGTTGCATTTAGGTAGCGGCGACTCGATTGATTTTACTGACGTTGTTAACGTGTTTAAAGCTGCAACGTCCCAGGCCGGCGAACATTTAGGCTTGGCTCCGCTGGGTACATTAGCGCCTGGCGCACCGGCCGATATTATTGCAGTGCGCGGCAATCCCTTCCAAAGATTTAAAATACTGGAATATCCAGACTTGGTTATTTCCGGCGGACGTATCGTCGTCAATAAATTCTAAGGTATAGTCCTAAGCAATTAAGACCGCTAAGGCGGGCAAATTTTTTGCCCGCCTTGCACATCACCAAGGGCATACAACCACGAACAATGTATCGGACTTTGTCCAGGCAATTTCCGCTTCGTATCGTTCGTAGCCTTCGCACTGTCCATGCTAAGGAATGAGCATGGAATAACTTAGGCAAGTTGCCAATAGTCGGAGTGCAGGCTTTGCCTGCATATGCAAGCAAAGCCTGCACTCCTGCTGCACACAGTTGTCTACTTTATTTCATGCTCGTTCCTAAGACTACATTTTTAAACTCTGTATAAAAACTTACGTTAAAATGACCGGCACGAGAAACTACTGGTCTTTCTTTATGTTCAAAAAATTATTCCCTGCCCTGATAAGCACCTGCCTGCTGACTGCCTGTGTCACCAGCCCTACCGGCAGAAGCCAGTTTATGTTCTTGTCCGATGATCAAGTCAACCAAATGGGCTTGCAAGCATTTAATGATTTAAAAAGACAAAAACCCATCAGCACAAACAGCACATACAATCAACTGGCAAGCTGCATAGCGGGAGCTATTACGCGTGAAACCGGCGGCAGATGGGAAGTTGTGGTTTTCAAGGATAAATCGCCCAATGCTTTTGCCTTGCCCGGCAATAAAATCGGCATCCATACCGGAATGCTCACACTGGTTGACAATCAAGACCAATTGGCTGCGGTCGTCGGCCATGAAATCGGCCACGTCCTCGCCAAACACAGCAACGAACGCGCCTCGCAGAAAATGGCCGTAAGCGAAGGCATGAGCATTATTCAAGCGGTCAGCGCACCGCAAACCGCACTCGGGCAAACCGCCATCGGTCTACTGGGCGTCGGTGCGCAATACGGTATATTGATGCCTTACAGTCGCACCCATGAAAGTGAAGCCGATATAATCGGCCTGGATTTAATGGCTAGAGCAGGCTTCGATCCAAGGCAAAGCATCGACTTATGGAAAAAAATGGATCAAGCATCACACGGTCAACAACCCTTAGAATTCATGTCGACTCATCCATCGCACGCCACACGCATTCAGGACTTGGAAAAGCACATGCCGCAAGCCATGGGACTATTCCAACAAGCACAATCACAGGGCAAACAACCGCGTTGTAACTAATTGATGACTCCAAATTTAAAACACCTACATCCCTATCCGTTCGAGAAACTGGCGCAACTTAAACAAGGTATCGTTCCGCCTGAACACAAGCCGCATATCGCCCTGTCTATGGGCGAACCGACCCATGCCACGCCGCATTTAATTCAGGAAGCATTGTTAACCCATTTGCATGGTTTGGCTAACTATCCAACCACCAAAGGCATAGCTGAACTCCGGCAAGCGATTGCAGGATGGATCAGTCGGCGCTTCCAAATTCCAGCCGATGGGGTTAATGCCGAAACCCAAGTTTTACCGGTCAACGGCACGCGCGAGGCTTTGTTTTCGTTCGCCCAGTGCCTTATCGATACGACTGGCACCGCGCCTGTTCCCGACAGGCTTGCGGCATACACACCATCCCTGGCGATAACTGCGCCCGTAGTCATCATGCCGAACCCGTTTTACCAGATTTACGAAGGCGCGGCCTTGCTGGCGGGAGCAGAACCTTATTACCTAAACACATTGGAAGACTCCGGTTATTTACCTGATTTTGATGCAGTACCGGATGAGATATGGCAACGTTGCCAGCTGATTTATATTTGCTCGCCCGGCAACCCGACCGGCTCGGTGATCGATCAGGCCAGCCACGAAAAGTTGCTCAAGCTGGCGGAAAAACACGATTTTGTGATTGCCTCAGACGAGTGCTACAGCGAAATCTATGACGACGAAAACAACCCGCCGCCAGGCTTGCTGCAAACGGCATATAACATGGGCAATACTGCATTCAAACGCTGCGTTATTTTCCACAGCTTGTCCAAGCGCTCCAACGCGCCGGGCTTGCGTTCGGGTTTTGTCGCAGGCGATGCGGAGTTATTGAAACACTATTTCCTGTACCGGACTTATCACGGCTGCGCAATGCCCTTGCCTACTCAACATGCCAGCATACAAGCTTGGCAAGATGAACAACATGTCCTCGAAAACCGTCGTTTGTACCGTGAAAAATTCGCGGCCTTCATCGATATTCTTGGCGGCATTTGCACGGTTATTAAACCACCGGCCAGTTTTTACGTCTGGTTGAAAACACCGATCTCGGACACCGAATTCGCCAAGCAGCTATTTGCTAAGCAAAACATCACCGTGCTGCCCGGCAGTTACTTGTCCCGCGATTGCGAAGGCGTCAATCCCGGCCTTAACCATGTCAGGATTGCTCTGGTTGCGCCCTTGGATGAATGCATAGAAGCCGCAGAACGCATTAAAAATTTCCTTAACTCTTTATAAAATAAACCTATGTCACAACTAGAAACCATCATTAACGACGCCTTTGAAAACCGTGCCGACCTCTCTCCTGCGACTGTTTCCGCAGAAGTGCGCTCAGCCGTTGAAGAAGCCATCAACTTACTGGACAGCGGCAAAGCCCGTGTCGCCGAAAAAACCAGCGGCGACTGGGTCACTAACCAATGGCTGAAAAAAGCCGTGTTGTTGTCGTTCAGAATCAACGAAAACAGACTGATGGACGGCGGCAACACGCGCTATTACGACAAGGTCGACAGCAAATTCGCCAACTACAGTGAAGAAGATTTCGCCAAGGCCGGGGTGAGAGTCGTACCGAACGCGGTTGCAAGGCGCGGTTCCTACATCGCCCCCGGCGCTATCTTGATGCCGTCCTACGTGAACATCGGCGGCTATGTCGATAGCGGCACAATGGTCGATACCTGGGTCACAGTCGGTTCTTGCGCGCAAATCGGCAAGAACGTGCACCTATCCGGCGGCGTCGGCATCGGCGGCGTATTGGAGCCCTTGCAAGCAGGCCCAACCATCATCGAAGATAACTGCTTTATCGGCGCACGTTCCGAAATCGTCGAAGGCGTTATCGTTGAACAAGGCTCGGTCATTTCGATGGGTGTTTACATCGGCCAAAGCACCAAAATCTACAACCGTATGACCGGCGAAATCAGCTATGGCCGCATTCCAGCCGGTTCGGTCGTCGTCTCCGGCAACCTGCCTTCTGCGGACGGCAAATACAGCCTGTATTGCGCGGTCATCATCAAACAAGTCGACGAAAAAACCCGCAGCAAAACCGGCATTAACGAGTTGTTGAGGGATTAATCGCATAAACTCGACACTTGCCCCACGCTAAAAGAGGAGAGCAACAATGAACTTGAAATACGCAAACAGCAAGATAAGCGAAGAAGAGTATCTACAAGGCGAACTTGTTGCTGAATTCAAGCACGAGTTCATTGACGGTGAAGCTTATGCAATGGCTGGGGCGAGTGAAGCTCATAACTTGCTGGCAGGCAATATATTTGCTGAACTGAAGAATCAATTAAAAGGTACACCTTGCAGAACTTTTATAGCCGACATGAAAGTGAAGGTAGCTAATGATTTTTTCTATCCCGATGTGATGGTCGCTTGTCAGAAGGATGATGACGTTGACTATTACAAACAATCGCCAGTTATTATTGTCGAAGTGTTATCGCCATCGACCCGAAAGTTTGACAAAACCGCCAAGCGCTTGAAATATCAAAATATCCCAACTTTGGAAGAATACGTTTTAATTGAACAAACCATCGCGGAAATTGAGGTCTTTAGAAAAAAAGACCATTGGCAATCTTCTTATTACTATCTTGGCGATACGATTACTTTTGAGTCATTAGACGTTACTGTTCTCGTTGAAGACATTTATTACCAAGTTAACAACGACGATGTACTCACTTTCTTGCAGGAAAAAAATCAAGCAGCTCTTGGAGAATCGGATGCCAACCCTGTACAACCACCCCACATTGCCCTATAAAAACCATGATTAACAACGATGTATTACGCCGGGTACGCTACGCTTTAGAGCTTAAAGACCCGACCATGATCGAAATCTTTGCCTTAAGCGAGGTAGAAATAAGCCGGGACGAGTTACTCAAACTGCTCAAAAAAGACAATGAAGCCGATTACGTTCCGCTTAACAATAAGCTGCTGGAACAATTTTTAGACGGCCTGATTATCTATAGAAGAGGTCGGCAGGAAAATCCGCCCGAACAGGTCAAAAAACCGGAGCCGTTAACCAATAACACCATACTCAAAAAACTGCGTATCGCGCTGGAATTTAAAGAAGAGGACATGCTTGGCACCCTGAAACTGGCGGATTTTGAACTGTCTAAAGGCGAACTCAGCTCTTTTTTCAGGCAAAAAGGCCATAAACATCACCGGGAATGCGGCGACCAGATCCTGAGAAATTTCTTACAAGGTCTTACCATTCGTTTTAGGGAACAGGACTGATAAATACTGTTCCAACCTGTAAGGCGCGCATAGCTCGCCCTACCGTAATACCCACCGTAACTACTCAGGGCTAATTTTATAATAGAACACAGATGCCAAAAGTAGGCGCCTCTAGGCGACGCGGATTGGACGGATTTAAACGGATGTTAAAGAGTCGATGGATAACCCATTCATTGGTTTTATCCATGTTTATCAGTCTAATCCGTATCATCCGTGTTCCATTTTCTATCTGCTGAGTAGTTACTACCCACCAATAACTTAACCAAGGCCAACACCATGAGCGACAACATATCAAACAATGCCATCATTTACGCCACGCTTGCTTTAAACAGCGAAGTCGCCCTGCAACACGAATATTTGGATTCGCCCGACGTTCCCGATGATGAGCGTGAAAACGAAGAAGAAATTCTGGCTGACCTGGAACAAGCTTTTATGGAATTCGTCGATCTTTATAAAAACCGTTGCAAGTCCGACAAACAATTGCCCAGCATTGACGAATTGCTGAACAGCCAATTGTAAAATCACTATAAAATCAACGATGCCGCTTGTCAGAATCCTGGCTATTTCCGGTAGTCTTCGCGCCGCATCGTTGAACTCTGCACTGCTGCGAGCCGTTGCCGACTTGGCGCCTTTCAATGTTCGCGTTGAGCTGTTTACCGAGCTGGGCAATCTGCCGCTGTTCAATCCCGATCTTGAAATAACCGATTCGCCTCCGGTTGCCGGTTTTCATGCCCGTCTTCTTGAAGCCGACGGCGTTATTATCGCCAGCCCGGAATACGCTCACGGCGTAACCGGAGCCATGAAAAATGCCTTAGACTGGATGGTCGGTAGCGAAGCTTTTGTCAACAAGCCGGTTGCGTTACTTAATGCCTCACCGCGAGCCACTATCGCCCAGGCATCGCTGAAAGAAACGCTGACCGTCATGTCGGCTCAAGTCGTTGAAACCGCCTCAATCACCTTACCGATTATCGGCTCCAACCTTGATCAGCAGGGGATTGCTCGCCATCCTTCCCTTTCAACATCAATCCGCGAGGCCTTACGCGCCTTCCATACGGAGATTGTCAATTTGCAAAATTCAAAAACTCATACGCTGTACGGCATAAAAAACTGCGACACCGTCAAAAAAGCGCGCAACTGGCTGGATCAAAACGGCATAGCCTATCGCTTCCACGATTTTCGAAGCGACGGATTAACGCCCGAACTACTACAACATTTTGCCGATCATTTGGACTGGAACAAACTGCTTAACCGCAGCAGCACCAGTTGGCGGCAACTCAGCACCGAGCAGCAAAGCGACCTGACTCAGGAAAAAGCCATGCAACTGATGCTGACCACCCCTACCCTGATTAAACGCCCGGTTTTAGAATCCGGCGATAAACTAATGCTTGGATTTAAAGCTGAGAACTACCAAACCGAATTATTATGAGCGACACACTGGAACTTCTTAAAGACCTTATCAGCCGCGAATCGGTCACCCCAAAAGACGCGGGTTGCCAGGATGTGCTGGCAGCACGCTTAACCAAACTAGGCTTCGAAGAAGAGCGCCTCGACTTTGACGACACCCAAAATATCTGGCTTAGGCGCGGCAACGCCAAACCGCTATTGACCTTCCTCGGCCACACCGATGTTGTGCCTACCGGCCCGTTGGCAGCCTGGGTCTCGCCGCCTTTTGAGCCTACTATTATCGGCGGCAAGCTA
The DNA here is from genome assembly GCA_004299305.1 of Methylobacter sp. Classification (GTDB taxonomy): domain Bacteria; phylum Pseudomonadota; class Gammaproteobacteria; order Methylococcales; family Methylomonadaceae; genus Methylobacter_A. The sequence continues at coordinate 62,264 of SCPZ01000037.1, read as the reverse complement.
TACGGTCGCGGCGCTGCCGATATGAAAGGCGGCATCGCCTGCTTTATCACCGCCGTCGAACGCTTTATTGCCAAGCACCCGGATCATCAAGGTTCTATCGCGGTGATGATGACCAGCGACGAAGAAGGCATAGCCACCAATGGCGTAGTCAAAGTCGTTGAAGTGCTGGAGCAACGCAACGAGAAAATAGACTGGTGCCTGGTCGGCGAGCCGTCCAGCGACAAAAAAATCGGCGATGTAATTCGCGTCGGTCGGCGCGGCTCGTTATGCGCCAAACTGACCATTGCAGGCATACAAGGCCACGTCGCCTACCCTGAGCTTGCCGACAACCCGATACACAGCTTCGCCCCGGCCTTAAAAGACCTGACCGAGGAAGTCTGGGATCACGGCAACGCGTTTTTCCCGCCGACCAGCTTGCAGGTTTCCAATATCAACGCCGGAACCGGTGCGGAAAACATCATCCCCGGCAGCCTCAACGTACAGTTCAACCTGCGTTTTTGCACCGAACTGGACGAGGAAACCATTAAACAACGCACCCGCGCCATACTGGACAAATATGATTTTAAATATGAATTGGAATGGCGCTTGTCCGGCAATCCATTTTTAACCCAGCCGGGCGCATTAATCGATGCCGCCCATGCCGCGATCAAAACCGTGACCGGCTTTGAAACCCTAGACGATACCGGCGGCGGCACCTCGGACGGACGCTTCGTCGCCCCGACTGGCGCACAGGTTATCGAGCTCGGTCCGTTAAATGAAAGCATCCATAAAATCAATGAACATATCGGCATAGAAGATTTAGAGATTCTGTCCAATATTTATGAACGGATACTGGTTAATTTGTTAGCGTAGACTCACGCCCCTGTCATCCATGTAGGCAAAAGTGAACTCGGACATCGAAATTTACTGGAGTCCAAAGCGAACCTTGGCCGCTTTCAAAGCTTTGCAAGGCGTGAGCACTTGCATTGATGAGTCCTGACGAGCATCGGTGAGGGTGCAAGCCGTGTAATCCTCACCCTTCATTCCTGATTTGCAGTCTCGTAGGGTACGCTACGCGTACCTTTCAACGTTCAATGGTACGCACAGCGTACATGGCTCGCACGGTTTTATTGTACGTGAATTACGTATAAATTTCCGTTAAGCATTATTTTTTCTTCGGTGGAAGTGTTTCAGGTGTAATGATGCGGTTCGTAGACTCACAACATGAAAAGCTTATAATTATCCATTAGACATTCTTAACTACATCCCTTCAACTAATCATGAAATTATACTTGAGCTATGCCGCATTCTATAACCGTGCACCTTTCGAGAAGCTCGAAATGCATTTTGAAGAAAACGAAATTGCAGTTTTGACCGCAGTAAATGGTCGAGGGAAAACCACCATTCTCTCTCATATCGTTGACGCCTTTCATGAGATGACAAGGCCGTTTTTCCCAACTGAGTACGAGGGCAGGGAGAACAAGTTATATCGTGTGTCTTCCCCGATTGAAAATCTTGACCAGACTAAATCTTCGCTCGCTTACCTAAGATTCAAAACGACCACCGGAGAAATAATCGATTATGTTAGTGTAAGAGGGGCATTAAACGAGGCGGAGTACGATGCTTTTGATCTACCAACTAATAAAATTCCATTCAGCGAGTTAAGAGAGTCATTAGATCAATCAAATTTTGTAAAGAAGATTTTTCCAAATCTTGATCAAAAAAAAGTGGAATCAATATTTAACAATAATCTCCTCACATACTTTCCATCTTATCGATATGAAGCTCCAGGCTACCTAAGCGATCCATATCAAGTAAAGCTGAGCTTCACAAATAGCCCAGGTTTTACAGGACGACTAAAAAATCCGATTGAGGTTGTGTCTGGCCTACCGCAACTCGTAAATTGGATGATGGATGTGGTACTCGACATGAGGATTACGCAAAATATTCAGACTTCTATAATATTTCATAACCTAAACACAATACTGACCAACACTATTATTTCTAAAGGCTTGGGTTCATTGAGATTTGGAATAGGCCCTCGCAGTTTTGGCGGTACTCGTATACAAGTAGTCAGTCATTCGAGCAATGAATCCATATATCCGTCGATATTCAATATTTCATCAGGTGAATCATCCATGTTATGCCTATTCGGCGAGTTAATTAGACAAGCCGACAATAATTTCAGTGGCATTGAACTCAACCAAATTTCGGGCATTGTCCTTATTGACGAAGTTGATAAACATTTACACATCAAACTTCAAAAAGAAGTTCTACCTGCACTATTTAATCTATTCCCAAACGTACAGTTCATTGTAAGCTCTCATTCACCATTCCTGAGCATGGGACTAGCCGAAGTTGCTTCAGATCGTGCAAAAATTATAGATTTGGAAACTTTCGGAATATCTAAAGATCCGACTACAAATGAACTTTACGCGGAAGTGTATCGAATGATGATTGGCGAGAATGATCGGTTCAAGGAGCTGTATCGTTCTTTAGAGGAAATGATCAAGAGAGGGTCATCGCCTCTTATCATCACAGAGGGAAAGACAGACATTCAACATTTAAGGTCTGCAAAGGCACAACTTGATATTCAAGGCTGTGACGTTGAGTTCTTCGACATCACTGGGGACTGGGGCGACTCAAAGTTGGAATTGTTGTTGGAACAGTTATCAAAGGTCACTCAGTCTAGACGAATAATCGGTATCTTTGATCGGGATGTGGCAAGTATTGTCGCAAAGATAGAAAAGGATAGTGGAGCATATAAGTTCTATGGAAATAATGTGTTTGCATTTTGCCTACCAGTTCCTGAAGAGCGCGAAAATTACGCCAATATTTCGATTGAGTTTTTTTATAGAGACAGTGACCTTAAGAAGGAAAAAGACGGACGAAGGTTATATTTCGACAATGAGGTCGAGTTTAGACAATCTGCGGCGAAAAAAAATAATAGGACTCTCATCCAATTAAGCGAAGCGAATGCTTGCGATGAAAAAACAAAAAAAATCTTCGATGAAAACGTCGGCACGTTAGATTGGATTCATTCTAAGGCCGTATTCTCTGAGTTGGTTGAGAACGATCCAGATTATGCCAAAGATTTTGATTTTTCTAGCTTCAAACTCATTTTCGATAAAATGAAAGAGATCATTTCACTTCCAAATACCTAATTCGTTGCCCGACACTTTAGTGTATGTGAATATCGAGCATAAACTGCTTACCCAGCCGTTATTAAAAAATTCCTCGTTCCCACGCGCCGCGCTCGTCTTTATACACAAGTCTCGTAGGGTAGGGTACGCTACGCGTACCTTTCAACGTTCAATGGTACGCACAGCGTACCCTACATGGCTGTTCGATCCCCAAACCAGCGGCGGACTGTTGTTTTCAGTGCCTTTCGATCAGGCGGATTCATGCCTGAAAGCCCTGCATAAAAATGGTGTAGCCAAGGCCTACGTAATAGGCGAAGTGATTGATCGGCGGTAAATAATCGTGATTTGATTAGTCTGTGAGAATGCACGCTTTGTAATCTTCACATAACAGTCGTAGGATGTGCTGAACAACGTGAAGCGCATCTTTCGCGATTGATGCGCTTCGTACCTCAGCACATCCTACGCACTTGTCGCATTTATTTCGTTTCCATCGTCGTAGCTGCGCTTTCTCGACATTTTCTCAAATCGTAACCGGGGTCTTTATGAAGATACAACCAAATAACATTAAAGAGGTTCTTTTTAAGTATGTACAAAACCCTAAGACATGGTTTTTTTGGTATCACAACCCGAGAAGATTACATGATCTTTATGAAAACGACCCTCATCATGATAATAGATATAAACCAATCTCTGGATTTACAGAAATAGTCTGGCGGTATGGAGAGAGCGCTCCTTTAGAAATAGATGGCGATAAAGTCCACATACAAAAAGATTTATATGATTTTTTCAGCGCCACACTAGATGAAACTCGCATAAAAAGTGCAAATGCTTTCGCAGAATATGCCTTATATATTTCAGACGCAGCCGACCTTACCTATTTCAGGGATTCGGTAGCCAAAAGAGAACTCACAGGGGAAGTTGATTATAACAGTCAGCGGGACCACGCCGCCCATACTGTTTATAACTATATTTTGGGCTGGTATTTTTTTGACAATTCAAAAGAATTACGTGAAGCATTTAAGACGTATTTTGATAAAAAATTAGAAATAATCGATCTGGAAAAGCCAACAAAAGAAGAGTTGGATCATAATGGAACTGACCGTCAAAAATACTGCAAAATCGATAAAAATATATTTGAAACGTCAATTGTTCTGGTCAATGAGTTTGGTGATGTCTGGCCTTTTGCAAGTCTGCTTCATGATATTGGTTATATCTTGGAGGGTAGCCTTTCTTCTGCCAGCACTGAAGTCGAACACACACGGATTATTAATGGCTCAAAAATAATCCACGATTATTTCAACCATTATTTTTGGAAGTTTTACAAGATTGACTTTAGGGTGACAAAGCATATTGCAAAAACCCTCGGCGTTATGGTGCCTGATTTTAAGCGCTCGGAATCTCTAGGCTCGCTAGGTGATCATCTGTGCGACATTGGCAGTTGTGAGAATATTCGCGATCAATACAAGGAAGACAGGAAGTCCAAAACTTATCTCTATAATCTAATGAAATCAATATCCAACCCATATGGACTAAACAGTGAAGCTTTCGCCATTTGGAAAGATTACTATGAAAACTATGGCAATAACAATATGAAAAACATTTTGTGTATAGTGGAGACAGTCTATAGGAATAATTTATGGGTGGGCGCTGATTACGGTAAAAGGAGCCTTGACCACGGAGTCTGTAGCGGCTTGATTTCGTTACAGGCTTTGACTTTTTTTCGCGAACTTTTTTTGGGATTTAAAAAGAAGACACACTCAGATTTATTGGAAGACCAAGAAAAACTAAAAAAATCTGAACATATCCCTTACAATCTTGTATCTGAAGAAATATTTGAGTTCATAAAAAAAGAAGTCCTTCACGTACCGCTACGCATAAAAATACGCGGCGAATTCCGCGCTGATGACTGGTTTAATAAAGTATGTTGGGCAACTGCATCAGCTGCAATTCACTCAATCATTCAGCTGCCGGAATATCAAAAAGAATGTCCAAAACATATAGGTGATGATAAGGACGAAACTTTTTTTAGATTAGCTCTTGATGATGATCCGCTTGCATTTTTAGGACTCTTGGTTGACCTATTACAGGAGTGGGACAGATATAAGGTGAAGCAGCGTGGAGTGTCGGCTTTTTCAGGTAGTGTGCCTTTGCAAAGTAATTTCATTATACTTGATGGCGATATGGAAACTTCGCATATCATATTGCAGTATCCAAGGGATTTGGAGGCCACTTCAAATTTAAAAACAGGCATAACTAACTGTTTGAAAATAGCTGATGTAAATAAGATCGTTCAAATCATGAAATACAACCACAAAGGGACACAAATTTCACTGTTTCCTTAAGCCGTCTCGGTGCTGGACGCTTCATTCGAACCCGTATTCCGTAGGCCGCGAGCGTTAGCGCATTCCGCCGCATGAAACCACCGACGGTTAGCCAAAGATCAATCATGCCAAACTATCGCCGCCGCCACATCCAGGGCGGAACTTACTTTTTTTTCCTCATTCCCACGCGCCGCGTAGGAATGCCGTCAAGGCGCGCTGCGCCGCGAGTCATGGACAACGTCTGCATATACGGGACGCAGCGCGTCCACACTGCATTCCCACGTAGCACGTGGGAACGAGGTGTACTTGAGCAAAATCCTTAACTTAATGGCAGTGACCTAGCGCGTGGGAACGAGAATCGAGCGACAAAGCCTACCTCAACACCCCCGCCGGACTGGAATAACTATCCAACACCTGCACATAATTAGCCCGTTCATAAGCGCTGGGATCAATGGCATGTTGTTGGCTAACGCTGCCTTTTAATTGACTGACAGAATCATATTCATGCTCGACCAGCCACTGTTCCAGTTCCGCCAGGATTTCGCTTAACCGGCCTACGCCATGCTCCAGCAACACACTGCAAAGATGCACCACATCGGCTCCTGCCAATAGCGCCTTCAACACATCCGGCGTCTGGTGAAAACCGCCGGTTACAGCCAAGGACAATTTAGTCCGGCCATACAGCAAAGCCGTCCAGCGTATGCGTAATAACGCCTCCGATGAGGATGACAATTCCAGCTTCGGCAGCACTTCCAGCGTTTCCAGGTCTATATCGGGCTGGTAAAAACGGTTGAATAACGCTATGCCATCGGCTCCGGCGGCTTCCAGGCGTTTGGCAAAATGGATCGGGGAGCTGAACTGGGACGAAAGCTTCATGGTGATCGGCACGCTGACCTGAGCTTTTAGTCCCCGCAATATATCCAGATAGCGTTGTTCGACCGCATCGCCGCTTTCTTCGCTATTTGCCGCCAGATGATAAATATTAAGCTCCAACGCATCGGCGCCCGCCTGTTGCAATTGCTTGCCATACTCGACCCAACCGCTTAAGGATGTGCCGTTCAAACTCGCGATGACCGGTATGGCCAAAGCTGACTTGAGTTGTTGCAATTGCTCCAGGTACTGTTCCTGATAAGTACGAATGTTATCGGACACCGGATGAAACGAATCCGCTTCGCCATGGCCTATGGCTTGTTGATAAAAAAAACGCTCCATTTGCTGCGCTTCGGCTTCGATTTTTTCTTCGAACAGCGAATGCATCACCACTGCCGATGCACCCGCGTCTTCCAGTCTGCGCGCGCCGCTTACATCCTTGCTCAACGGCGACGCCGACGGCACCAAGGGATTAGCCAGCTTCAAGCCTATATAATCAGTCGTTAAATCAACCATTGTCGTTCTCCTTGGCAATTTCGCTTTTGAGTTGGGCTTTCACCGCTGAAACACTGGTTGATTCGTTCCACGCCAGCTCAGACAGTTGTTTGTAATAGTGATAGCGGTTTTTTACATCCTGCTGCGCCTGTTCCAGAAAACGCTCTGCGGCTTCAGGATGGGTTTGCCACAACATGCTGAACCGGGTTTCGGTTTTGACGAAATCGCGGTAAGGAATCGACGGCTCAGGAGAATCCAGATGCATCGGGTTCTTGCCCTGTTTCGCTTTACCGGGATCGAACCTGAATAACGGCCAATGCCCGCTTTTCACCGCCAGGTTTTGCTGCCGGTGATTGTTGGACATATCCACGCCATGCGCGATACAAGGTGCGTATGCGATGATAATGGACGGGCCGTCATGGGCTTCCGCCTCCAAAAACGCATTCAGGGTTTGGGTGTCTTTACCGGCATACGCGACATGGGCGACATAGACGTTGCTGTAGTCCATCGCCAACAATGCCAAGTCTTTTTTAGCCGTTGCTTTGCCGCCTGCGGAGAACTTCGCCACTGCGCCTAAGGGTGTCGATTTGGAGGTTTGCCCGCCGGTATTGGAATAGACTTCGGTATCCAGCACCAGGATGTTGACATTGCGCCCGCTAGCCAAGACATGGTCGAGACCACCGTAACCGATGTCGTAAGCCCAACCGTCGCCGCCGATAATCCAGACGCTTTTTTTGCATAGATTATCCGCTAACTGAAGCAGTGTTTGGGCAGCCTGATCGGTCAACGATTGCAACTGTTGTTTAACTGCCGTAACCCGCTCGCGCTGTTCGTAAATACCGGCCTCATCGGATTGGTCGGCATTCAGTATCGCATCGACCAATTCTCCGCCTAACGGTTCGCGCAATGAGTCCAACAACTCTTTGGCGTAGTCGTTTTGCTTGTCGAGAGCGATCCGCATCCCCAGGCCGAATTCCGCATTGTCTTCGAATAAGGAATTGCTCCAGGCAGGCCCGCGACCTTCGGCGTTTTTAGTCCACGGCGTGGTTGGCAGATTGCCGCCGTAAATCGATGAACATCCGGTCGCATTGGCAACCACCATGCGGTCCCCGAACAACTGCGACGCCAATTTGATATACGGCGTTTCGCCGCAACCCACACAAGCGCCGGAAAATTCGAACAAGGGTTGCAATACCATCGAGCCTTTAATGGTGTTGGTTTTCAAAAGCCTGCGATCGTATTCGGGGATAGCCAAAAAGAAATCCCAATTGTCGCGCTCGGTTTCGCGTAACGGCGGCTGGGGCTGCATATTGATAGCTTTGCGGCTGGCGTTGGATTTGTCTCGTATCGGGCAAACATCGACGCACAGCGTACAGCCGGTGCAATCTTCCGGCGCAACTTGGTAGCTGATTTCCAAGCCGGGCGGGAAATCCTTACCCAACATCGCTACATGTTTGAAAGTGGAAGGCGCATTTGCCACAACCTCGGTCGGGAAAATTTTGCTGCGGATGACCGAATGCGGACAAACCATCACGCATTTGCCGCATTGAGTGCATAAATCGGTTTCCCAAACCGGGATTTCCAAGGCCAGATTGCGTTTTTCATACGCTGCGGTGCCGGTTGGAAAGGTGCCGTCAATCGGCATCGCACTGACCGGCAACGCATCGCCCCTACCGGCAATGATTTCACCGGTTACCCGTCTGACAAAATCGGGCGCGGCATCGCTGATCACCGGCTTAATGTCGAAGTGACTGCTGACCTGTGTTGGCAGTGGCACTGCGTGCAAACAGGCCAGTGTTTCGTCGATGGCTTTGAAATTCAGTTCGACGATACGCTGGCCTTTTTTGCCGTAGGTCTTTTCGACCGCATGTTTAATCGCGGTAACCGCTTCGCCCTGCGGCAACACGCCGGATATAGCAAAAAAGCAGGTCTGCATGATGGTGTTGATGCGTTTGCCCATGCCGCTTTTTTCGGCGACTTCATAACCGTCAATCACATAAAAGCGGATGTTTTTGGCTATCATCTGTTGCTGCATCTTGGCGGGTAGCGATTCCCAAACCCGTTCGGCCGGTTCCGGCGAGTTCAGTAAAAAGACTGCGTTTTCCGCCGCATTGGCGAGCATGTCATAACGTTCCAGGAAAATCGTCTGATGACAGCCGATAAAATTGGCGTCGTTTTCGCCAATCAAATACGTGGAGCGTATCGGCTTAGGCCCGAAGCGCAAATGCGAGACGGTAATCGCGCCGGATTTTTTTGAATCGTAAACAAAATAACCCTGGGCGTTTAAATCGGTCGCTTCGCCGATAATTTTAATGGTGTTTTTATTGGCGCTGACCGTGCCGTCGCTGCCCAGGCCGTAAAACATGGCCTGAAACGTTTCAGCCTGTGCATCGGTGCGATAACTTGCATCCCAATCCAGGCTGGTGTGCGTGACATCGTCGTGGATGCCGATGGTGAAATTATTTTTCGGTTGGGCCTGTTTCAATTCATCGAAAATCGCCTTGATCATGCCGGGCGTAAATTCCTTGGAAGACAAACCGTAACGCCCGCCAACCACTTTCGGCAGTACCGAAAATTTAGCCGCTCCGCCGATAAAATCCTGAGCCAGAGCGCCCAGCACATCCTTATATAGCGGTTCGCCATCCGAGCCCGGCTCTTTGGTGCGATCCAGAACCGCGATTTTGCGACAAGTCGAAGGCAGCGCCGTTAACAGGCTGACGGCATCGAAGGGCCGGTATAAGCGCACTTTAAGCAAGCCCACCGATTCACCCTGACGGTTAAGATAATCAAGTGTTTCCTCAACCGCCTCCGCGCCCGATCCCATGATCACGATGACACGCTCCGCCTCCGGCGCACCCAGATATTCAAACAGGCGATAAGAGCGGCCAGTCAACTTGGCAAACCTGTCCATCGCGCCCTGCACGATGCCCGGCATCGCCTGATAATAGGCATTGACCGATTCCCTGGCCTGGAAATACACATCAGGATTCTGGGCGGTGCCGCGCAGCATCGGCTTATCGGGCGTTAAGGCCCGGCTTCGGTGCGCTACTACCCACTCTTCGTTAATCATGGCCCGCATCACCTCGTCATCCAGCGTAGTGAGCTTGGCGACTTCATGCGAAGTCCTGAACCCGTCGAAAAAATGCATCAACGGAATGCGGCCTTCCAGCGCGGCGGCATGAGCGATCAGCGCAAAATCCATGACTTCCTGCGGCGAATTGGAACAGAGCATTCCAAAACCGGTCATCCGCGCCGACATCACATCGCTATGGTCGCCGAAAATCGACAAGCCCTGACAAGCCAGCGAACGGGCCGCGATATGAAACACCGTTGCCGTCAGTTCGCCGGCAATTTTGTACATATTGGGCAGCATCAACAGCAAGCCTTGAGACGCGGTAAAGGTGGTCGCCATCGACCCGGCCTGCAATGCGCCGTGAATGGCCCCGGCGGCGCCCGCCTCACTTTGCATTTCGGTCACCTGCGGCACCGTCCCCCATAAATTGACCTGCCCTCGAGACGACCATTCGTCAGCCCATTCCCCCATATTGGACGACGGCGTTATAGGATAAATTGCGATAACTTCGTTGAGTTTATGCGCTACCGTAGCGGCAGCCTGATTTCCATCGATGGTAAGTGTTTGCCGATTTTGCATTAGACAGCTCCAGTGATGAACAAAAAAAGCGTAACCGCCCTACTCCGCAGCATAAATATAGAGACTTGGAAATTACGCGTTGCTAGCAGTATAGAATAGGACGTTTGAAACAGCCATAGCTATCGAAACAGCAGAGCGTAATAAGATAAACTGAAATACGCCGTTCGCCTGTTACCGGGCCGGATAGTGTTTGTATGTCTTCGCTGCAATGATTTTCAGGGCATCCCGCTCAAATACAACTATTGACCCAACGAACAATATCCGTAGCGCTCATAGCGCCGGACATGCGGGCTATTTCACGACCGGCTTTGAATATTACCAGGGTAGGAATACTACGAATGTTAAATTGGGCTGCAATATCCTGCTCCTGTTCAGTATTGAGTTTGGTTAAGCGCACCTGCGGCTCAAGCCTAACGGTCGCTTGGGTATAAGCGGGAGCCATCATCTTGCACGGCCCGCACCAAGCCGCCCAAAAATCGACAACCACAGGAATATCGTTACGCGCAATGTGGCGTTGAAAATTCCGGCCTGTTAATTCCGGCGGATGCCCGGTAAACAAAGGCTCTTTACATTGCCCGCAACGGGGACCTTGGGCCAAACGCTCGGCGGCGATACGATTTACCGCATCGCAGTGGGGACAAACAATATGCAGCGTCGTCATGGGATGACCTTGTGATTAAAGTTTAGTTGTTGAAAATATGAGCTCATGTTGAAACCATAATGAACACATCAGTTCGATCGGGCTGAGGTTCCGCTTAGCCCTGCCAAAAACCGGCTGAATTCATCAGTCAACTGCGGCATCGCGCTTAGCATCCGGTGATCGGTATCGTATACATTCAAACGTACATGATATTTTCGGCAAAACCGCCAAACATTTTCCGGCGGCACAATATCGTCCTGCCAGCCATGGAATATTCGGATAACCTCAGCCTTTGGATTAAACTCGGTTTGCCGGTAACCGGGCAAATAAAACGCAGGCGCCAACAGAAAAAGTCCCTGGGGATTAATCGATTCCGAAGCCACTGTTGCAACATAAGCGCCCATGCTGGAGCCTATTAATACGATTTGATCGTAGCCGGATAAGTCCATCGCCAGCAGTTGCCCGACCCGTTTATCAGGATCCGGTTGTTCCCGGTAATCAGGGCTTTCAAACGAATAACCGTGGCGCTTGGCAACATCGGCGAACAGAATGGTCTTTTCACCCCAAGGGATACTGTCTTTGCCGTGATTATAAATGACTAACTTTTTCATACCGCCAACCTCGGATATTGATTAATTGTTCGCGAATGGTATTACAATCCGCCATCCTTGTTACGAAAATCGGCTTTTTATAGTCCCCGCGCTCCAGCGTTGCGGGACGCTGGAGCGCCTACCGCTGCATCGGATTTACATTCCAAAAATTGACAATGTTTGTATTCTTAGTGCATCCTAAATTCAGGAGGCGTTTCTCATGCATATTTCATTAACACCAGAACTCGAAGCCATCATCAAAGAAAAAGTCACTTCCGGCTTATATAACAATGCCAGCGAAGTAATCCGCGAAGCACTGAGGTTTATGAAAACCAACGAAGAGCTGATCGATCAAATGAAGCTGGATCACTTGCGGTCGAAACTGGCGGAGGGTGAATATGATCTTATTGAAGATCGGTATACCGAACTCAAACAGGAAGAGCTGAGTGACCATTTTAAGCTGATAAAAAATCGCGCAATTGACCGTATTAACCAGGACAAGAAAACCCTGTGCTGAAAATCAGGTTAACTCAAGCAGCTGAACAGCATCTTGAGGACATCTGGTTTTATACGCTTAGCGAATGGAGTGAAGAGCAGGCGAATCAATATGTCAGTATGATCGAACAGGGTGTCATGCAACTACTGGACAACCCCTATATTGGCAAATCCAGACCAGAGATCAAAAAAGATTTGAGATCACTGCAAATACAAAAGCACTTGATTTTTTATCTTGTCGGCACCGAATACATTGACATCATTGGCATTCTCCATAGTCGTATGGATACCGGAAAGTGGCTAAATGAAAAGGACTGATACAGATACCCTCCCTTTCCTTTAGTTTTTCAGGCTGAAAACTTAAGCCGGGCAGTCTGAGGTTAGCGAGTTCCCAAGCCCCAGCTCTCATCGTTATACACAACTCTGTCCCGCCTCCCTCCGAGGAGTTCCCCTGTAGTGCGTGTCGTCATCTCTGCCGGAATGACGGTATCTCGAAGGCATTTGTGTATTTTATTTATTGCGAGTTACCTTATTCGTTTTGCATAATGATCACCTGTGTTAAACAAACAGACTGAGGTCTTCTTATTGCCCTTTTGAAATGTTAAGCCTATAGTTTATATCCACATAGTATCTACTTCAGGAGGCAATATGCTTGTTAATACTAAAATACAGAAATGGGGTAATGGCTTGGCGCTTCGGGTTTCCGGGTTGTTACGGGATATACCTCATTTTCAATCGGGTGATGAAGTGCAGATCGAGGTCAATGAAGAGGGGTTTGTGGTTAAAAAGGTTAAGCTCCAAAAAAAAGCCATGCCCTTTAGTGAAGATGAAATCATTAAGAGCTTGAATCCGGATCATGCGGAATTACTGGTTACAAACCTTTCAGAAGCTGAATATGACTAAAGACCAGCAATATATTCCCGATAGAAGGGATGTTGTTTGGTTGGATTTTGATCCCCAGAAAGGTAAAGAGGCGGGGAAATATCGGCCCGCACTGATTCTGTCATCTAAAGCCTATGCCAAACAAACCGGGCTGGTTATTTGTTGTCCAATCAGCTCCAGTATTAGAAGCACCCTTTCTGAAGTCCCTGTTTCCGGTTTGGATAAACCCTCTGTCGTAGCATCATCCATTGTGCAAACACTTTCATGGCGGGAACGTAAGGTTAAATTTATTTTGACCGCTGACGGGGATTGTTTCAGCCAAGTTTTGGAAAGATTGTTACCTTTGCTTGGTTTTTTGTAGTTTCCATACTCCGGCTCCAGTGCCAGGAATGGCAAGCTGTATACGTCCATGTAGCCTGGATCCCGGCACAAATCTGTCTGAAACAGATTTGCATTAACCCGAAGGGCGTCAGGCAGGATAGCCTGATGTGACCCGACAGGGCGCGTAGCGAATCTGCCGGGATGACGGTGTCTCGCAGGCATTTGTGTATAACGATGAGCGCTCCGGCGCGGGAACGAGAAAGTGGTGCAGGATTAACCGGATATTGAATCAATCCGGCTGACAATCGCGCTGGACGCCAATTCCAAACCCTGTTTATAACATTCGCTGGCCCTGTCTTTATCGCCTTGGGCGAACAGCAAGTCGCCAAATAGTTGATAAGCCGGAACGGTAGGCTCTATTGATATACTTTTGGTCAGGTAGGTTGCCGCTTTTTGCTTGTCACCGCATTTGATGCTCAACTTGCCCAGTACGGTCAGGAATACGGCGTCCCGTGGATGCATGGGCAACCATTGCTCAGCCGTTTCAAGCTGCCTTGCGACATCAATCGATTGGACGTTGCCGAACAATACCACCAGCGTTTGATCCCAGGTTGTCGACAAGGCTCTTGCCAAACCGCCTTCAACTTTTGCGCCGGCCCCTGCATCGATCATCGCGGCAAAATAGATCGCCGAAACACCCTTCATGTTCCTTATGTAAGCGGGAATTTCCGCCCACAGCGATTCGATTTCATTAACACTGCCTTGATCGGACGCCTGCTTTAACAGTTTACTGAATGCTTCGGTTTCCAACAGCTTTATTTCTGCTTCCATCAATACCTTGTTGGTATTTAATGAGGGAATCAATTTGCGGATGCCTTCCCAATCGCCTACCTGTTGATAGGCTTGGTGTAGCAGCTTTAAAACGCTGGCGTGAGTCGGATCGATGGAATGCAGACGCGTCAGCGTTGTCAGGGCTTGTTCGAACTGTTTTTCCGATAAATGCAATTCCGCCTGAGTCAGGCCTATCGCGACATCGGAACCCGGCGCTTGATCGGCTGCTTTTTTAAGGTATTCATCCCGTTTGTCATAAGCGCCACGGGATTGCGCGGCCCTGGCTGCGGTCAAATAGTGGATCAACGGCGCGCCGCTGTGCGAGGCATGTTTGATTAATATTTTTTCGGCTTTTTCCCAGTTGCCTTCGGCGGAATCAACCAAACCTGCAATCAGGGCTTCCTGGGAACGATTGAATTTAATGCTTTTACCGCGATTCTTGACTTGTCCCGGCAATCTGAGCAGCCAGCCTAAGAACCTGAAGAAGATATAGAACACAAAAAATCCCATGATCAGGCTAACCGCAAAAACGATTAACGAGGTTTCCAGGGACCAATAACCGATGCCGATCAGCACATAACCGGGATTTTCAAATCCGCCCAACCATTTATAGGCAAAAAAGGCGGTTGCAATGGCAATAAGGAGTGAACCCAGGAAATACATTATATTTTTCATCATGTACTCTCTGGCTTATTGCGCGGCAGGCACTGCTTCAAGCGGTTGTCGCACCGGTTCCTTCGGCAACTGCTCCTTGCGTTGTTCTACATCCGGCGTCTGTACGGCCGTACCGGCTTCGACGCTTCCGCCGTCCTTAACAGGCGGCGTTATCTCGGACGGCTTTGCCGTTTCATCCGACTTGACTACCTCCGCAGGCTTTACTGATTCAACGGGTTTTAAAACCTGCTCGGGTTTGACTTTTTCGGCGGGCGGCATGGCTTTATCAACTTCCAGCCTCAATTTGGTAATATCTCTGAGCATTTTCAACGACAGACTGATGTCGGGGAAATGACTACGGATTTTAATCGCATTAAATCGGTCCAGCTCGGCAACAAAATTGTTCGTCTCTGCATTCTTGGCGAAGTTTTGTTCGACCCATTTTTTTGCATCGGCCAAACTGGATTGATAAAGCTGTTCGTTTTGCTGAACGAGGGAGATTTTGACCATTTCCAGCTTTACCCTTAACTGCTCGCGAATAAACTGGGCTTGTTCCGGTGTTAATATTTCCTTGATCGGATGTTCGGTGTGCCTGATAGTCACCATCCCTTCCAGTTGATCAAGCAGGTTATGAGCTTCTTTATCCGTTGGCTCCTGTGTTGGTTTGGGCGGAGTCAACGCTTTGCCCGTATAAGGCAAAAACAAGGATAAGGCATCAACCTGATCTTGCAGCGCCTGAATTGAGGCATACATACCGACAATATCGGCAACTGCAACATTACGAATCGCCGTCATATCCTTGGCAATTTGTTCGCGTATTTTAAACGCTCCTGCATCCCCGCTTTCCCTGAGACGTTGATCCGCCGCTTCCAGCGCTTCACGGGTGGTATTTATATCACCCATTAAATACAGGCGTTGATTGGCTATGCTTAACAGGTATTCCGCATCGGCGATTAACCAGTCACCGCGGGTCTTGCCTAATTGGCGTTGCACCTGCTGAACTGCACTGTTTAATTCATTCCGTGTAGCATCCAGTTTTTCGCTATGTAACTGGGAAAAATCCGCCAGGGTTTTGGTAAAGTGGGCATCCTTCCCGGCAACACCCGCTTCTACGGTTGCCAATTGGGATTGAATGGCTGCAAGTTGCGCCTGATAGCCGCTAATCTGTTTTGACAACTCGATTAACTGCATATCGCCTTTATTAACTTCGCCGCCTAAATTATCCTGTTGAGAGCGTAATTGTTGAAAAAGATAAAAACCGACACCCACCACACTGATAATAATGAGTAGCACAATGATGCCAAACCAGAGTCCGCTACGCGACCTATGAGCCTTGGTATTCGCGCTCACATTTTGTTCTTGTTGTTCACTCAATTCGGCCACTCTATTCCCCTGTCACACACGTTATTACTGTCTCAAGAATTGCTGTATCGGTAGGACTATCCGTCACAGCAATTCGATTAAATCCCATCTCGAAGGCTTGTCGCCTGATTCTATCGCTAACTACCACCAAGGGTATTAATGACAATAGCTTATTATTTTTTTCACCCAGCATTAAACTTAGGTTTTGCAACGCTTCAACACTGGTCACGGTAATGACATCCAGTCCGCGTTGCGTAAGCAATTTGACAACCGGCGAGCTATCGATACGGGGAATTATTCTTTTATAGACTTCCAGATAGTTAACTTCGGCGCCTCTGCTACGCAACGTAGTTGCCAGCTGTTCACGTCCGCCTTCGCCGCGAACGATTAAAACATTCTGTCCTTCGACTTGCTGTAACCCCGGCATCGCCAGCAACGCTTCGCTGTTATATCCATGCTCAGGCACCAGATCGACGGGTAAGCCGACCATTTTCATGGCTTGCGCCGTAGCCTGCCCCACTGCGACAAAACGCACGGATTTTGTGCGGGCTATTTTGCCACTATTCGCCTTTAGAGCAAAATTTACTGCATTGGCGCTGATAAAAATAACCCATTGGAATCGATCCAGATTTGCCAGTGTATTTTTTATCTGGTAGGCATCTTCCCGTGAAACAATCTCCAACGTGGGAAACCGGACTGCTATCCCGCCTTGCTCTCCAATTAAACGGCTCAGGTTTTCCGCCTGATGCTCAGGCCGCGTCACTAAAACATGAGCGCCGTTCAAAACCATAATTTTAATTAAACAATGCTTGCAGAATTTTATCTGCGCCTTGATCTAGCAAGTCTTCAGCAATCGTTTTGCCGATGGCTTCAGCCATGTCCAAACCATCTGTCCGTTCAGCCCGGTATATCACGCTGCCGTCAGGATTGCCGACCAAGCCGCGCATGAACAGTTGCTCACCCTGCACCTTGGCAAACCCGGCAATCGGTACTTGGCAGCCGCCATTCAAACGCGCGTTCATGGCTCTTTCTGCGGTCACGCACAACCCGGTTTCGTTATCGTGCAACACAGCCAACATCTCGTTGATTTCCTGGTCGTCACTCCGGCATTCTATGCCGATAGCGCCCTGCCCTATCGCAGGCAGACTGACGCCGACATCCAAACATTGCCTAATACGTTCAGCCATGCCCAGCCTTTTTAAACCTGCCGAAGCCAGGATAATCGCATCGTATTCACCGCTATCCAGCTTGGACAAACGGGTATTGACATTACCCCTTAACGACAATATTTCCGCGTCGGGATAAAGCTCTTTAATCTGGCATTGCCTGCGCAAGCTGGACGTACCGATTCTGGCATTAGCCGGTAAATCATGTAGCGTCGCGTAATGATTGGAGACAAAAGCATCGCTCGGATCTTCGCGGGTCAAAATGGCCGCCAAATGTAAACCGTCTGGAAATTCCACCGGTACATCTTTCATGGAATGCACGGCAATATCGGCCAAACCCTCCAACATACCCTGCTCCAACTCTTTGACAAACAGGCCTTTACCGCCAATTTTAGCTAAAGGCGCATCGAGAATCTTATCGCCCTGAGTGGTCATTTTAATCAGTTCAGTTCTGCACCCTGGGAATGTCCGCGCCAACCGTTCTGCAACGTGCTCTGCCTGCCATAACGCCAAAGGGCTCCTGCGCGTAGCAATGCGAATAATTTTTTCAGTCAAAAGAACAACCTTCATTTTCAACAATAAATAACGGTATTGTAACCCGTGTAAGTTGATGACGGTTAATCGAACTTGAATTCTTTGCCTACAGGGAAGTAGGCAAGGGGCGTGAGCCGGGAGCGGTAGCTTTACCTACAAGGATATAGCTAAAGGGCGTTAACAAGAGAGGTAGCTTTAGCTGTATAATTAATTAACAGTTAATTTAAAATTTTAAGACACCATGACCAACGTTAATTCCGACAAACTTTCCAGCGCCCGTTTTGCCCAAGCAACCGATGCCTTCGTTGAAGTATTTACCGCTTCTGTCGATTTTGACCAGCGTATGGCTCAGCAAGATATTGAAGGGTCAATCGCTCATGCCAAAATGCTTGAGCATTGCGGCATCCTCAGCACCCAGGAACGCGACGCGATAATTGACGGCCTTAGCCAAATCGCCCAAGAAATAATTAACGGTGAATTTGTCTGGTCGATCAAGCAGGAAGATGTTCATATGAACATTGAAGCCCGCCTGACGGATTTAATCGGCATTGCCGGAAAAAAACTGCATACCGGACGCTCCCGCAATGACCAGGTGGCGACGGATATCCGCCTTTACCTGCGTAGTGAAATCAAACAGATTTTAGACCAACTCACACGCCTGCAAACCGCTATCCTGGATTTAGCGGAACAACATAGCGATACCATCATGCCGGGATTTACGCATTTACAGGTCGCCCAACCGATTACCTTCGGTCATCACCTGATGGCTTGGTTTGAAATGCTCAATCGTGACCGGGAAAGACTGCAAGATTGTTGTAAACGCCTCAATGTCATGCCTTTAGGAGCCGCAGCATTGGCCGGAACCAGTTATCCGATAGACCGCCAGATGACTTCCGATTTACTGGGCTTTAGCCGACCCTCGGCTAACTCGCTGGACTCGGTAAGCGACCGTGACTTTGCGATTGAGTTTACGGCGGTCGGCAGCTTAATCATGATGCATTTATCGCGATTTTCCGAAGAATTGATCTTGTGGTCCAGCGCCCAATTCGACTTTATCGAAATGCCTGATGCTTTTTGCACCGGTTCCTCGATTATGCCGCAAAAGAAAAATCCAGATGTCCCCGAACTGGTGCGCGGCAAATCGGGCCGGGTAACCGGTCATTTGGTTTCATTGCTAATGCTGATGAAAAGCCAGCCATTGGCTTATAACAAAGACAATCAGGAAGATAAAGAACCGCTGTTCGATACTGCCGACACATTAATTAATTGTTTGCGGGCTTATGCCGATATGGTTCCTCATATCGAGGCTAAAAAAACCAATATGTATAACTCGGCCAAACGCGGCTTTGCCACGGCCACCGATCTTGCCGATTACTTGGTACGTAAAGGCATGGCTTTTCGCGATGCTCATGAAGTTGTGGGTCTGGCAGTGCGCTTAGGCCTGGAAAGCCAACGCGATTTATCGGAATTATCGCTGTCAGAGCTACAGCATTTTTCAAGCTTGATTACCGAGGATGTTTTTGATTATTTAACCCTGGAAGGCTCAGTCGCGGCTCGTCAGCATGTTGGCGGCACAGCTCCCGATACGGTCAGACTCGCTATCCAAACAGCAAGACAAAACATAATATAGATTCGGAGTCAGCACAACGTAACCCAGCAGCTCATTGAAAATGCCGGGTTATGCTGTCGCTAACCCTAACTATCTGGCTTTAGCATAATAAATCAAACGCTTGCACCATGATTAGACCACACCAAGAGCCTCCTATCCATTTAGGCTCACCCGGCGAAGAAATCAGCATACAAGACCTACAAACGATCAAACGCCGCTTTAAACGCTTGAATCAGCTGCGTGAACAGCGCGCCCAGGAATTTTTACAACCACGGCAACAAGTATTTTTAGATTTATTACCTTTGCTGTTCCATTGCAATTTCCCGACGCTGCCGGGATTTATTTCCTCGTCAACACCCGCCGGAATACCTGAATACAATCCCAGCATCCAGACCCTAAATACCGCCAAGCAGTTTGCAAAAAACTTCAACTATGCTCGACTGGCGTCGCGTATTTATCCCATTGAAGGACTGTTTTTAATGGGCAGTGTCGGCAGTATTGCATTTTCCAAAACCAGCGACATGGATATTTGGTTGTGCCATCAATCCGATTTGTTATCCAGCGCCATTGATGAATTGCAAAAAAAAGCCACCGCAATAGAGAACTGGGCTACATCGCTAGGATTAGAAGTGCATTTTTTCCTAATGGATAGCAAACAATTTCGGCTTGGCCAAAACACCCCGATTTCTACAGAAAGTAGCGGGCAAACACAGCATTACCTGCTGCTTGAAGAATTTTACCGAACGGCAATTTATATTGCAGGGAAAAGCCCGGCCTGGTGGCTGGTTCCCCCTCATGAAGAAGGCAACTACACACGCTATATCAAGCACTTGGTAGATAACCTGTTCATTCCCAAACATGAACTTATCGATTTTGGCGGCTTCGATGCAGTCCCGGCTGAAGAATTTACCAGTGCAACCCTTTGGCACCTTTATAAAGCGCTGCACGCACCTCACAAATCGTTATTGAAGCTGTTATTGATGGAATGCTATGCCAGTGAATATCCTCAAACTGCATGGCTTTGCCAGGACATAAAAAAGGCCGTCTATCAGGGTGATTTTATGACGGTCGATCTCGACCCGTACTTGCTCATTTATCAAAAAGTCGAAAAATACCTGCAAAATGCCCATAGCCATGGAAGATT
The DNA here is from genome assembly GCA_004299305.1 of Methylobacter sp. Taxonomy (GTDB): domain Bacteria; phylum Pseudomonadota; class Gammaproteobacteria; order Methylococcales; family Methylomonadaceae; genus Methylobacter_A. Next base: position 41,576 of record SCPZ01000037.1, on the reverse strand, counting down.
GGCCTTGGCTCGGCAATGCTTTTATTTAAAAGTGATGGGCTCATCCGACAACACCATGGATTCCCAGACCAGAACCGTCAGGGAGAAATATATGCAATATATTGCCCAGCACTGGAATTGGCCTGCATCCACTATTGACGACCTAAAATACCAGCGACTCTGGAACATCAAAAAAGCAACGTCGGAACATGTCGTTATTGTGCAACAACTGACCCACTGCTACCGTATGATCATGGGCTTCGCCAGAGATCATGTAAGCCAAAACCGGGAAAATAATAATGACCTGAAATTGATCGGCAGAAAGCTCTATTCATTTTTGGAAAAAAAACCGGGTAAAATCGAAATCATTACTACGCGCTCGGAAGTTCACTCCAAAGAAAACACCCTATCCATCGTAGAAAACCGGCTTCCGGGCAACGACGGCTGGGCTTTGTACCTGAAAAACGTACAGATGAATAACGCCGCAGATTCCGATCCCATACAAAAATGCCGGACCTTAATCGAAATCCTTTGCTGGCTAGTCATCAATGGACTCTACTATAAACAACAACAACTACAGTTTAGTTCGTATTCGCTCAAAATGCCGAATGAAGAACTTCATTCGACCCTGAGCCAAATCAGTCTTTTTTTAAACCAGAACTTTGACTACGACCCGCCACTGGAAGCTTATCAAACCCTCAAAGTTCAACTGCATTCGCTGGTTATTATCAACATGGGCATCTCGGACGACGACGGCTTGTGCGTGATGAGCGAACGTTCCGATGCGCTCAGTTACGGCATGAATCGCCAGTGCTTCATTCAAACCATAAACAGCATTTCACTGTCCAGTTGGAGCGAAATCACAACCAGCCAGGGTGAAGGCATAGAAGGACTTTTTAACTGCTTAACCGACATCATCAACAATAACAAAAAACCGCTGTTGCCGAGCAATCTAAAGTTTATTTGTCACACACCGGCGCGCGCCAAAGGCATTGTCCTTCGTGTTGAGGCCGTCTTTAACACCTTAGTTAAACTTTTTTCCAAGCCTCACCATAATCGCTCGCCCCGTTATATCTTGGCTGGCGGAGCTTCGTTTTATGTCTTTCAATTTATAAATAAAACCTTAAGCTACAAAGAACTGGCAAGCCAAAAACTACTATTGACCGAATTAGCCAGCCCTCAAGAACAGTTCAGCACCATTCATTTTGACCAAGCCGTCCTCGAAAACACGCCTATTAGCCTTATTTACTCGCTGAACAAGCCGCAAATCATCCAGCTTTTTTATTATGAAGGCAAAACCGACACGACCATCTATATTGTCGATGAAAAAGGCTCCTTGTATATCCAGCAGCACAGCAAAGTAAGTCCCAGCTACCTGTTAAAGCAATATTCCATTTTTTTAGAATCAATCCTCACCCGTAATTTCTTTGAATCATTTCTAATCGTCGAATATTTTGAAATCAAAAAAAGTTCTGCCGACCTCTTTTCTTATAATCCGGTACAACTGAAAGCGACCTCTTCAAACAAGGAATTAAACCTGCGCATCACCGGAGAAAACACCCAAAAGGGCATTATTTACACAATCTACTGCAATGAAAAAGAATTTTCCTCGCTAGACCACGGCAATCAAGTCTTTTATGCCGCTTATCAACATATACTCCAATTTCGGAACGGTAAAATCAATTACCCGATTCATATTACCGATATAGACTTGCCCCTCTCCGTATTCGGTATCGACAGCCCAGAGCAACTGCAAACCATCCATTATTTAAATTACAAACAAAAAATAGAAAACAAATTTAATGTTTAATCTTTATAGCGAAACGATTTGAAGACTTGGCACAGCTTAAACTTATCCACTTTTTATTGGTCAGCACCTATCCATGATTTGTAAGACAACATCCTGGCGTGATTCTGTTTTAGAGAGGAAATTGGGTTACTATGAAGAAAGGGACTGCTGGGTATAGCTCCCAGCTTGAGAGCCATGTCAAACATAAGCCTCGCTGGTTAAATTATTCGATGGATGAATTCGTCGAGGAAGCGTTCTATGAGAATGTGATTTGCTATGAGGAATAAGCTAAGCCTTGTAAGAAATTAACTTTTTAGATGTATTTGCCCCCCATTCCCTCAAGTTAGGGAATGGGTGTTTATTCAGAAGTCAGTCGTAAGAAAGACAAAGTCGGCAAAAGTAAGAGCAGGATGTGAACCGAGTACAGCAATTTGCACCGCTGCATCTACACCGTTACCATCGGCATCATAGGACAATGCACCTGAAGCCTTGTCGTAAATAAGAAACTCGTTACCCTTAAAATTATCGGCGTTAAAAGTATCGGGCGTTAATTGAGTAAAAATGGCGCTATCTAGTTGGATTGTGTCATTTATCGGCCTGAAATCGGTGATTTTATCGAGACCAGTGTCTGCGAGCGCAGTATCAAATACAAAGGTGTCGTTACCAGTGTTGCCGGTTAGGACATCATCACCCGCACCACCACTTAGTTGATCATCACCTAAGCCGCCTATTACCTTGTCATTGCCATCTTATTACTGGATTAAAGATGTTTAATCATAAAAACATCAGAGATCGCATGGTATGCTTTATTTTTAAAAGGCAATTTATTTAAATGCAAAGTGCGATACGGATTTTTGATAATCACCGATTCCCTGTTAAGTTAGGAAATCGGTGGTACTGTCCTTCAAATTTAATCACCTAAGGCTCGAACAGATACTTCAGCACCTGTTAAAGCACGGTTCCAAATCCTTACTTCGTCAATATCACCTGCAAAATTAGAGTTGCCATAAGTACCTTCTATATTAGGATCATTCTCAATACACACTTTGCCTGCATCATAATCACCGATATACAAATCTTTACTAGGATGCGATTTGTAGCCAATAGAAAAATTGGCTGGAGTACCTGTGCCAATTTCTACACCATCAACAAATAATCTAACTGCTGTTTTATCGTAAGTACCTACCACATGATGCCACGCACCATCCCAAATTTGGATGCCTGCATCGGGTGATTCAACAGCTTTCGCTGTAGTGATTTGGTCAGCAACGTAAAAAGTTAAACCACCAGAATTACCGGTATAGAGTGCGTAAGCAGCAGAGACACAACTAAAACCGCTTTTTGCAACGATATATTGTAATCTTTCGGTATCTGGGCTACTGCTTCTAACCCATGCTTCAACCGATACTGTGGCGGGTTCAAGATTCTTTGCATAAGGTACAACAACAAAATCATCGATACCGTCAAAATGTAACGCCGAGGTATCAAAACGCCGTGTTATCCATGTAGGATCATCTATGTCTACATTCGTTGTTGAACCTAATCGTGCATTTTTAGCATAACCTGATGAATCTAATAGTTTTTGTCTATTTTCTTCGTCAATGTGCCAATTACCAACAATACCTGTTGCAGGGGCAGCATATACTGCACAGTTACCTATCAGGCATAGTACACCAGCTAAATTGGTTAATTTTTTCATTTTTATTTCCTCATGATTTGATTGAAAGAAACATGGCTGCTTATTCTTGTTTTGTTAAGTTGACTCAATACAACCCTTTTCGGTTCAAGGGCTTATTGTATGGTTACACATCTAAACTTATTTTGCATTATGTAAGTGTAAAGACTTGGTGAAGACTCGGCCCGCTTGTAATCTACTTTAGAGGTATGCTCGCTATAATCAATAGATCTGTAAGCTAGAATTGGTGAATTGACGAGAGAAAATACAGGATTTCTAACAAGCTTGATTGGTTATTGCATCAGGGCAATCGCGCTTAAATAAGCTTGACTTTCATAACCAACAGATAATCAATTAGTTATAAATGTGGCTTTTTCAATTTCCATGATTTTATGTAAAAAATCACGAAATAGGAATTTGTATCATATTGTTTTTAAATGGTTAAAATTTAAGAGCGATTGCCCTGGTTATTGCATAATTTATTCAGCTATCAAATAAAGAAGGAGGAGGAGGAGGAGGAGGAGGAGGAGGAGGAGGAGGAGGAGGAGGAGGATTTATCGCTGCCGGTTCTTGATGAAATTTTCCGGAAATTGAACTAACAAATTGATAGAAGAGTGTCACTGGCAACGGTGGTACTCAAAACTTTATTTCAATTTCCTATACGGACAAAAATATGCAAGAACAACATTCGATACTAAAAAACACGGCTTGGCTGGCTGAACGACTGGGTTTATCTGTCAGTACCATAGTCTGTCAGTACCATAGAACGTCTGAGAGCCAGATTCTCTAATGACATTCCAGCACACCTGACGATAGGCAAATCAATTCGCTATGACCTGGCAACAGTTGAACAGTGGATAGCTGACAAAATGCAATTCAATAGCATTCAAGGTGAGGTGTCCTATACCGCATAAATCCAAAGCTCCATTTCTAAGCAGCTTCCAATACAACCTCGATGATGAGTTTGATTCTGGTGTTTTGACCACCTGCTGTCCCAAAACCATTTTCACGGTACACCCTGATGAGAGTCGGGTAGTTAAGAATCTCTTTGTTGTTTATCGCGATGGCCGGTGGAATTTAGTTGATCCGCTTTTTTATCGCAATGCCGCTCATATCAATGGCTTATACCGAGCTGAACTTTATGACTGTATGGATAGCGAGGGCAATTGCTTTTTACTGGTCAGCACCTATCCATTGGCTTGCCAGTCAACATCCTGGCGTGATTCTGTTTTAGATGTGGTTGATCATGCGAGAGAGAATTGGGTTACTATGAAGAAAGGGACGGCTGGGTATAGCTCTCAGCTTGTGAGCCATGTCAAACATAAGCCTCGCTGGTTAAATTATTCGATGGATGAATTCGTCTAGTAAGCGTTCTATGAGAATGTGATTTAATATGTGGAATAAGCTAAGCCTTGTAAGAAATTAACTTTTTAGATGTACTTGTCACCCATTCCCTCAAGTTAGGGAATGGGTTTTTCTCTGTTATTTCAGTATGTAGAGGTCAAGCTAAATGACAACAAAATCAGCATTGGTAAGGGCTAAGTTTGCCCCTATCACAGCAATTTGAATTCCTGTACCGGCACCACTACCATCAGCATCATAGCTTACTGCGCCAGTCGTCGGGTTATAGATGACATAATCGTTCGTGTCATCGGCTTGCACTCCTACTTTAAAATTATCCGTATTTAAAATACCAATGATGTTTAATTGAGTAAATGCTCCATTTTTAAGTACGACGGTATCATCGGCAACTGAAAAATCGGTAATTGTACTATTTGAAGCACCATTAAACTGAAATTTGTCCATGCCACCCCCACCCGTTAATAGGTTGATGCCTTTTCCGCTGAGTAGTATGTCATTACCAAGACCGCCATCTAATTCGTTATCACCTATAATGCCACCTAAAAGATCACCCTGTTCTCCACCGTTTATAACATCATTACCAAATAGACCCCATAAATGATCTTTACCTAAATCGCCACTCAAACTGTCGTTACCATCCTCACCATTTAACCTATTCGCATGTGCGTTACCGGTTAAAGTATTATCGAGAATGTTACCAATGCCATTAATTGCTGTTGTTCCGATTAAATTAAGATTTTCCAGGTTATCGCCTAATGTGTAACTTACTGAACTATTAACAGTGTCAATTTCATTTACAATATTTGAGGTTTCAATGACAACATCCCCCACATTATCAATCGTGTAATTATCGTTACCTGCCCCTCCGTCCATCGTATCATCACCAGTCCATCCGTCAATAATATCATTTCCAGCATTACCGATTAAGCTATTATCGCCTATATTACCGGTTAAGATATTATCAAGGTCATTACCAATACCATCAATAGATGTTGTTCCTATTAGATCAAGATTTTCTATATTAGAAATTAGGGTATAATTTACTGTGCTTTGTACGTTATCGGTCCCTGAATCTATTGCCTCAGTAACTTCATCATTGATTGAATCGACTAGATAAGTATCATTACCTGCCCCTCCATCCATCGTGTCGGCACCTAGCCCTCCATCAATAATGTCATTTCCAGCACTACCGATTAAGCTATTATCGCCTATATTACCAGTTAAGACATTATCAAGGTCATTACCAATACCATCAATAGATGTTGCTCCTATTAGATCAAGATTTTCTATATTAGAAGTTAGGGTATAATTTACCGTGCTTTGTACGTTGTCTGTCCCTGAATCTACTGCCTCAGTAACTTCATCATTGATTGAATCGACTAGATAAGTATCATTATCTGCCCCTCCGTCCATCGTGTCGGCACCTAGCCCTCCATCAATAATGTCATTTCCAGCACTACCGATTAAGCGATTATCGCCTATATTACCGGTTAAGACATTATCGAGGTCATTACCAATACCATCAATAGATGTTGTTCCTATTAAAGTGATATTTTCTATATTAGAAGTTAGGGTATAATTTACCGTGCTTTGTACGTTATCGGTCCCTGAGTCTACTGCCTCAGTAACTTCATCATTGATTGAATCGACTAGATAAGTATCATTACCTGCTCCTCCGTCCATCGTATCATCACCAGTCCATCCGTCAATAATATCATCGCCATAACTACCGATTAAGCTGTTATTTAGATCATTACCAATGCCATTAATTGCTGTTGTTCCGATTAAATTAAGATTTTCCAGGTTATCGCCTAATGTGTAACTTACTGAACTATTAACAGTATCAATTTCATTTACAATATTTGAGGTTTCAATGACAACATCACCCACATTATCAATCGTGTAATTATCGTTATCTACCCCTCCGTCCATTGTATCAACACCTAGTCCTCCATCAATAATGTCATTGCCAGCACTACCGATTAAGCTATTATCGCCTATATTACCGGTTAAGACATTATCGAGGTCATTACCAATACCATCAATAGATGTTGTTCCTATTAGATCAAGATTTTCTATATTAGAAGTTAAGGTATAATTTACTGTGCTTTGTACGTTATCGGTCCCTGAATCTACTGCCTCGGTAATTTCATCATTGATTGAATCGACTAGATAAGTATCATTACCTTCACCCCCATCCATCGTATCACCACCGGTTCCTCCATCAAGGATGTCATTACCAGCGCCAGCGTCTAAAGTATCATCACCCTCCAGACCATTTATAATATCGTTACCGATACTCCCTACTAAGTCATCCGCATTTACTGTACCTACCACGGAATTTGCCATTAAAGGTACTGCTTCAGTTATTGTTGATAATATTTCTATCCAGCCGCCATCTTGGGAGCCAACAGGTGCAGCATCATACCAGTCGTATGCTAGATAAACAATGTCACCTGTACCATAAGGGAGTACAGCGACTGTAGTGTGGTTTCCATTTTCATATATACTCAGACCATTGATCGGCAGACTCGATTTATCGATAGAGTACGTGCCATTATTATGTGTTAAAGTGGATGGTGCAGAATCAAACGATGTTCCAGAAGCAATATCTGTTATATAGCTAGGTGCTTCATTATTTCTATTGGTTATAGAATAATCGAAAACGCTATTTAAAAAATCCACATCGTTACTATACATATCACCACCTATAATTATTCTACCTCCTGTATTAACAAAATCACGGAGCACTTGCTTTGCCTTATCTGTCAATGCTAATGATAAGTTTCCAGTTTCTTGCTCTGGAATAACTAATATATCTGTACTTTCTAAAGCTGAAGAAAAGTCTATGGCAGAATACTGTATAAAAGTACTAACGTTATGCCCCAAGCTAATCAATGTGGCCTGTATATTATCTGATTCACTACTCAAATGATCATTGTTAGAATCAACAAATTCGTTATTATCAAATACTGCTATGTTAGCCATGATCTTTTCCTATGCTATTTATCGTTATCGTGATTAATTGATCGTTAAGTTGACAGAAATTCCAGTGAATTAATCGCGCCTTATACCCCAAGAAAGGCACATTTGCCATTTTTAAATTGGCGTTATTGATGAGAAAAAGATCTAATGACTGAATGTACCGGAGATTGACCGGACGCAAGGCAAAAAAAAGGGTCTGTACGCTACAGACCCTTTATTTATTTGGCTCCCCCGGACGGGCTCGAACCGCCGACCTAATGATTAACAGTCATCCGCTCTACCGACTGAGCTACAGGGGATTAAACTTTTTTGCAGTATGGCGCGCCTGGAGAGATTCGAACTCCCGACCGCTCGGTTCGTAGCCGAGTACTCTATCCAGCTGAGCTACAGGCGCCGTACTGAGATGCTTATTATGTCTTTTATACCCACTCCTGTCAACTGTAAATTTGTTCAACAGCAAAATTTAGACCCTTATAAAACCAACGGAATGGAAGCCTACCTTATGCGGTATTATTGAAAGTGTACGCTCAGTGTTATTAGATGTTTTGGCTGGACGTTGGGTAAAAGTTCGATAAAGTTGAAAGCAAGCGAATCGCCAATGGTGCTGATGGCTGTTAAGTCTTACGAAATCAATATCTTGACTTCTGGGAGGGATGCCTTCGCGCGGTAAGAAACGATAAGCTTAGCTTAGCTTGGCGTTCACTCATTGATTCCTTATTCACAGATATAAAAACAGTAAAGTGTATGGAATTGTAAAAAAACCGTAATTTATTCACAAAAAAAACACGAAAGCCCCTGTTTGGTTTTTATGGGCGAAATGTTTTTTCCAGGGTAATACGATCAACTCGTCATCATCTGTATTTTGCAATAAAGACAACGACACGAAATGAAAACATTTATTAAAGTAACGGAAATATGGATACCCACAAAAGATCGTACCCGCTTGGAATTTAGTGCAGGTTTATATGGCCCCTTAAATGAATTTCGCATTGCCAGCGAAAAAGAATCCTTCGCTTATGATGAAGGCTTGCCCGGCAAAGCCTGGGCCGCAGGTCATCCTGTCGTATTAACCGAATTCGATCATTCTTATTTTAAACGGACAAAATCGGCTAAAAAGGCCGGTTTGACCTGCGGTATAGCCATACCCGTTTTTTCAGGCGAATTTATCATGGCTGTGGTGGTGTTTTTGTGCGGAGACGATCAGCATCATGCTGGCGCCATAGAGCTATGGAGCAACAGTTTAGAGAACGACGCTGAACTGGCAGTTATTGACGGCTATTACGGCACGCTGGATGATTTTGAGCGTATATCGAGAAATATAAAGTTCACCAAAGGTTCCGGTTTACCCGGACAGGTATGGGAAGCCGGTATGCCTGTGCTTATAGAAGATCTTGGACTGGCATCGGCTTTTATCAGAAGCGCGGATGCCAAAAAAGCCGGGATAAGCACGGCCTTGGGCATCCCGGTATCGGTGCTTGCCAATCGGGTTTATATCATGACCTTCCTATCGGCTAAGGCTACGCCAATTGCCCAACGGTTACAGATATGGGTTCCGGATGCAACCGGCCAGTCTTTGGTCTGTCAGTCAGGATACAGCAAACAAAATGATGAGCTGGCCGAAATATTCGAAACCATCTCGGTGCGCAAAGGCGAGGGCATATTGGGTCGGGTGTGGTTGACCGGGGTTCCTGCTATAAGAAATAACCCCGGCAACGCTGTTGCAGAAGGCCGCTTGAATTCTATGCTGGCGATGCCCGTTATAGACGGCGGAAAGTTGAAAGCGGTGGTTAGTTTTTTATTTTAGCTGCTACTGGTCAGTAGTCACTTTAATGCTGGTGATCTTCCATGTCTTCAAGCTCGATATTCAGCGCCTTGGTCGAAAGCAATAATTCGCTGACCGATGCCAACAACGACAAAACGATAAAAGCCATGCTGAAGCCGAATGTCAGGTTGCCGTAATATTGCAGCCCGTAAAAAATCAGTCCCATGGCCAGTATGCAGCAGATAATACCGATGACTGCCAGCAACTGCATAGCCACAATAAAGCGGATGCGGTATCGCAAACTGTCGATCTGTTTTTTGGCAACCGGGCTTTTGGTTTTGTTAAACAAATTGTGCTGTTCCCTGATCCGGCTGGCAATCGCCAGAAAGCGGTTGGAATAAGCCAAAAACAAAACGGAAATGGCAGGAAATAACAGTGCAGGAGTGGTAATGGTGATGTCCATGGCTGGTAGATATGATAGTTCCGTAGGTTGAGCGTGTTATTTTGTTAGATGTTCTCATGCTTCGAAAGGTCGAGCAACGAAAAGCTATTGCTCAACCTGCGAAATTATTAGGATGCGGTAGTTTATTTTCTGCGCGTTACCGAAGGCGAATAAAAAATCTTCGCGCTCAATAAATCGCTACATCCCTTGTGTATCATGGCTTGTGGCTTTTTCGTTCAAACACTAGCTAAAGTAGCTTATCTTGGGCTGATTTGGCAAGCACCGTTTTTTGCATTATGGAGCTGAGTTTGGCAGGTGCGCTGGCAGTTGCCGATCAACCCAGATAATCAAATCATGCAATGAATTTCAGGTGAACTCATGCGCTATGACGGAGAATTTTCAATATGCCCGGCATTGTTAACCGATTCATAAGTTTCCTATGTAAATACTTACCTGTAAAATCCACTGTTTTATTATCATTGGAGCAACAGAAAAATGGGTAGAGCCTATCAAAACCGAAAAGTGTCCATGGCTAAGACGGCAGAAGCCAAGACCAAGGTCTACAGCAAATATGGTCGTGCAATTTATGTGAGCGCTAAATCGGGGGGCGTTGACCCGTCAGCAAACTTGACTTTGCGCGGCTTGATTGAACGCGCCAAGAAAGATCAGGTTCCTACTCATGTTATTGAAAAAGCCATCGACAAGGCAAAAGGCGCCGGTGGTGAAGATTTCGCAGTTGCTCGCTATGAAGGCTATGGCCCCGGCGGTTGCATGGTGATAGTCGAATGTCTGACCGACAATCCTAACCGTACTTACGGCGATGTGCGCCAGTGTTTTATAAAAACAAAATCCAAAATCGGCACGCCCGGCACAGTCAGCCACATGTTCGACCATGCCGCTATCCTGGCATTTAAATATGACGATGAGGATGCAGTTCTTGAGGCGCTGCTTTCGGCCGATGTCGACGTCAGCGATATTGAAAGCGAGGAGGGAAAAATCACCGTGTTCACGCCTCAAGCCGATTACTTCAAAGCCAAGCAGGCCTTAACGGACTTGTTAGGCGAAATTGATTTTGAGGTAGACGAGATTCAATTTTTACCCAAAGGCGGCAGCCCGATCAGCGGTGATGATGTGGCGCAGTTTGAAAGGTTTTTAGATCTGTGTAACGATCTGGACGATGTGCAGAATGTTTATCATGATGCCGAGTTTTGATCCAAAACAACAAGGTCGGCATGAGTGCAATTAACAGTATCTGCATCTATTGCGGCTCCAGTCCGGGGCGGCTCGACGCCTACGCTTTTGCGGCTTGTTCGCTTGCCGAATCCTTAGTCAGCCGAAACATCAGGCTGGTTTACGGCGGCGCGAGTATCGGCATTATGGGCAGGGTGGCCGATCAGGTATTGAAACTCGGTGGCCAGGCCGTCGGTGTAATACCGACGGCCTTGTCGCATAAAGAAGTTGCGCATCAGCACTTGACTGAATTGCATGTCACTCAATCCATGCATGAGCGGAAGATGCTGATGGCCGAGCTTTCGGATGGATTTATAGCGCTTCCCGGCGGCATAGGAACACTTGAGGAATTATTCGAGATTTGGACCTGGGCGCAACTGGGATTTCACCATAAGCCTTGCGGCCTACTCAATGTGGCAGGTTATTACGATGCGTTGATCACGTTTTTAGATCACGTAAGGGCCGAGCAATTCGTTAAAGACCATCACCATGCGATGTTGATGGTGGAGACCAACCCGGACGTGCTATTGGACCGCTATGCTAATTACCAGCCTCCTGTTGTGAAACATTGGCTTGGTAAAGATGAGACTTGAGGTAAGTCGCAATACATATATAGAAGAAGGTATCAGGATCAGCGGCAATGCCGACATTGATTTGTGCCTCTTCTTCCGATGGCAGCTCGATCATTCTGCCTGATTTAGTTTTTAGCAACATAGCATTTAACCGGTAGAACAGCCAATGAGACAAGTTTGTTGAGATTCACCACGGATTGACTAATTTTTAAATATACCGTCAACATTCAGCGCCGCTTGCGGAGCGCTTCCGGTATCTCGCCTTGTTTTTCCGCCAAAACCAGCACCCGCCGACCTGTTGGTATCATCATTTTATGTAATTGCCGGTTTTTAACCCAGACTAAAATACGAAAACCCAGCAATAAGAATACGATCATTGAATAAAACAAAGGCTCGGCCAGATTACCTTTGAGTTGCAAGAAATAATGCATAACGGCTGCAACTGCAGCGACATAAATAAGTCGATGAAGTTTTTTCCAGGCTTTACCCATGCGCTTTTTAGCCCATTTAGACGAGGTAATCGCTAATGAAAAAATAATGAGATAAGCCAACACCCCAAACCAAATATAAGGACTTTCAATAATATCAATAGCAACCATGCGCCACATCAAGGCATGATCTACAAGCAAATAGGCCAGTAAATGTAAAGTCGCATAAAAAAAGGCGTACAAGCCGAATATTTGCCGATAAGTTACCATGCCACGCCATTTTGTGATCGTTTGGATGGGCGTAATAGCTAACGTTAAACATAAAAAACGTAACGACCAATCACCTAGTCGAATATGCAACGCTTGAATCGGGTTTGCCCCTAAATTATCGAAAGCAATATCAACATACAACCCTAATAAGGGAATTAAACAGGCAACAATTGTTATGATCCACCGATTATCGATTCGTAAAAACATCAGAAAAAATGCCGTAAGTCCATGTCGCTATACAATGATGCTACTTGCTCACCATAACCGTTAAATAATTCGGTTTGGCGGCGTGGCGAAAAAAAACCGCTGCCTAATTGGCGTTCACTATTTTGACTCCAGCGAGGATGAGAAACTGCCGGGTTTACATTGGCATAAAAGCCATACTCCTTAGGCGCGAACTGGCTCCAAGAGGTTATTGGCGGTCTTTTCAATAATTCAATTTTTACAATCGCTTTGATGTTTTTAAACCCATATTTCCAAGGCACGATCAAACGCAATGGTGCGCCATTTTGTTTCGGCAGAATATCTCCATACATTCCAACAGCCAATGTTGCCAAAGGATGCATAGCCTCATCAATACGTAAGCCTTCGACATAAGGCCATTCCAGCATCGCATTATTACGCTGTCTGGGCATTATGTCCGGTTGATGCACTGCGGTAAATTTTACAAACTTGGCCGTTGATAACGGTTTAACCGTTTTTAACAGATTGCCTAGCGAAAAACCAACCCAGGGTACAACCATAGACCACGCTTCGACACAACGAAACCGGTAGATACGCTCCTGTAGCACCTGCTGACGCAAAATATCTTCCAAATAAAAAATACCCGGATTTTCCACTTCGCCGCTTATCTCAACAGACCAAGGGTCGGTACGCAGATTCTGCGCCAGCTTTGTTGAGTCTTGTTTGTTAAATGCAAACTCATAATAGTTTGTGTAGTTTTTAATGAGTTCAGCGGGCGTAGGCGTTAAAAGATCAGCCGAAAAGTCGCCTTTAGGCAAATTCGCCCAAGCCGAGTTATTGTTATCGGCTAATGCAGGTGCAATCCCCGTACCTGCAACCATCGTCGCCAGCATGGCTTTAATGATTTTTCGCCTCTCCCTAAAGACCAAAGGATCGGTAATTTCACTGGCAGGAATATCTTTTGTGGTTCTAATAATCATCGCTAAAATACCTAACGGCTAATCAATGCGAACAAACCAAAACAGCTTATTTTTTGCCTCTAGGAATCCAGCTAAATAGTTGTCTAAATTTAAATTCAGTAATAAATGCCAGCGAGAACAGTTGTATAAAATTTTCAGCTTCAATTAAATCCAGGCCGATATTTTCAGGCACCAGTTCTTTTCGTGTGCCAAAGACCCTATCCCAGATCGCCAAGACAATCCCATAGTTACTGTCGTGTTCTGTGCGTAAAGTCGAATGATGCACCCGATGTAGTGACGGCGTAATAATCACTTGTGAAATGGCCTCTTCGTTGGGAACGCGAAGGTTTGCATGATGAAAGAAAATGAAAAATAATTCGATAATCTCAATAGAAAGCACCAGGTAGGCATTCACGCCAATGACGACCACAAACACCGACTTATAAATAATTTCCAACAATAAGTCGAAAACGTGGAAGCGAAAACCGGTGGAAACATTAAAACTTTTATCGCTGTGATGTACCTTATGAAACCGCCAGAGAAACTCGTATTTATGGCTCGCAACGTGCCAGGTATAAATTGCCAAATCAAAAAACACAAAAGCCAATAGCCATTTGACCGGGCCATTTTCTAATCCGCCTAATAAGCCGTAGGATGCAAATTGTTGCGCGACAATAAATAACGACGAGGCCCTTAACGCCGTCAAAATCAGGTTATTAATCAGAAACGCCGTGGTATTGGTAACGAACGATTCTTTGTTAATTTTTTGGGAAAAGTCACGATAGGGTTTCATTTTCTCCATGACTAACAACAACAAAAAAGCCAGTATCGCAAGCCCGAATAATGCTTCATTAAAAAGTAAGTCACCGCCATTATTGGCGCTTTCCGTTTCATTCATAAACTTACCTTCGTTTTTTACAGTATTGAATTAAATGACTAGGTTATTTGTCCGACTTGCGTTTAATAAATCGTTTAATGCTTTAATTTCATTGCTGGCGTTAACTTGGTCGGTTATATCGTACTGCACCCCAAGATAATAAATAACCCGTTGTTTTCTATCTAATAATGGAGTTATTTTCAATCGATTATGGAATAATGTACCGTCTTTTTTATAATTGCGTAGCGTTACTTCGACAGATTCATGATTTTTCATGGCTTCACTGATTTGATGGCGTGCGTCCTGATCCCTATCGTCACCTTGAAGAAATCGGCAGTTGTGACCGACGATTTCTTCTTGGCTATAGCCCGTTAAACGTTCAAAGGCTTTATTGGCGTAAACAATCGGAGCGTCTTCGAGATCCGGGTCGGCAAGTGTTACACCATTAACACATTCATCTAAAATAGCGGAAAGCACTTGTGGGATAAGGCCGCTATCTTTTTCAACAATAAAAGACATGATTAAACTCCGATGTTTATGATAATTATGAATTTATTAGAGGCTGTTTTCGAAAACGATTAGACTTTTAATGTTTTCAACCGTATTTTCTGCGCCATCTTCAATAGCAGATCGAATAAGTTTTTCAAATGGACGCATAAAAATCTCGAGCTCTAATAATTCAAAACGAAAAGTTAAGCGGGTAGGTTGCTTTTGCTCACAGCTTTCTAATAAATAGCTGTGTTTATAAGGTTCGGTCAAGCCTTTAAAAATAAGCTTTATACAAGGCTGATAATCAGTAATTTCAAAAATAGATTCGACTTTTACACCGCTATCTTTACGAATTTGCTTTGCTTTGGCGCCAATAAAAACCTGCTTACC
Organism: Methylobacter sp.; assembly: GCA_004299305.1. Taxonomy (GTDB): domain Bacteria; phylum Pseudomonadota; class Gammaproteobacteria; order Methylococcales; family Methylomonadaceae; genus Methylobacter_A. The sequence continues at coordinate 26,184 of SCPZ01000037.1, read as the reverse complement.
ATCCAAGGGCTCAAATTCAACAACTTCTACGGCCCATTTAGGATAGTTATCGAAAAAATGCTCGCCAATATAAGAAAAAACATCATGAACCGATTTATCAATGTCGATGCTTGCTTCACCGACAACCGGCTTGGTTGAATCAAACGGAAACTTAATTTGCATATTAATACCACTCCGCGCTGAATGAGTGACGCACTCAACTAATTGTTGTTTTTACCTGAAACGGCCAACATGAATATCACCATATCCCACTATAAGCCAGTGTAAGATAATTTCCTAGACAAATACTCAGCAATACCGAATAAAACACGCAATATATTGATACTTAATGATTATTAATAATACACACGAGTATTCAGACTATTCAGATGCCTCTTTCAACAAGATCTTTAGACCATGTCCTGAAAAAAAATCAGTCACTCAAAAACATCGCATCGCCATAACTGAAAAATCGATAAGACTGGTCAATAGCATGGCTATAGGCGTTCATAATAGACTCGTAGCCGGCAAATGCTGAAACTAACATCAGTAAGGTCGACTCGGACAAGTGAAAGTTGGTTAACATGGCATCAACCGACTTGAATTGATAGCCGGGGGTAATAAATAAATCCGTATCGCCAAAGCAAGCTTCAAGGCGTCCGCTTTTGGATGCGGATTCCAGCGCCCTGACCGCCGTCGTGCCTATCGCGATCACTCGCCCTCCTCTTGCCCTGGCTAGCTGAACGGTCGCCACCGTCTCCGGCAACACCGCAAAATATTCCTTATGCATTAAATGCTCAGATAAATCCTCCACCCTGACCGGCTGAAAAGTACCGCTGCCGACATGCAAAGTCACAAAAGCGGTTTGCACGCCTTTGGCTTTAAGCTTATCCATCATAATTTGATCAAAATGCAGGCCTGCCGTAGGCGCTGCAACGGCTCCCGCCTCTTTGGCAAAAACCGTTTGATAGCGGGCCAGGTCCGATTCATCATCTTCACGGGTAATATAAGGCGGCAATGGAATATGACCGATTTGCTCCAATATAGAGAATATATTGCTATCCCCCTTAAATTCCAGCTGAAACAAATCCTCCGCCCGGCCCAATACTTCGCAACAATAGCCTTGATCCAATTCAATCAAGGCGCCCGCTTTCGCCGACTTACTCGATCTGACATGAGCAATTGCTCTATGGTCATTGACAATGCGTTCAATAAGAATTTCGACCTTGCCGCCGCTTTGTTTTTTGCCGAACAGCCTTGCCGGAATCACTTTGGTATTATTAAAAACCAACAAGTCACGCTCATCGATTAAATCGATAAAATCGGTAAATTGCCGGTCGACTATCCGCCCGCCATGCCTATCCATACATAACAGACGACTGGCATCGCGCTCTGTTAAAGGTTTTTGTGCAATTAATGCTTCGGGTAAATGGTATACAAAATCACTTTTTTTCATAGGGGGCGATATTATCAGTTTAAGCTTTCGAATACATCTTTAAAAAAAATTGGCATTATTGATAAACTTTGCCTATAATACACGTTCTTTGCCGGGGTGGCGGAACTGGTAGACGCGCCGGATTCAAAATCCGGTGATGGTGACATCGTGCCGGTTCGATTCCGGCCCTCGGTACCAAACATTGGTTCAGAGCCGTGCAAAGAACTACGAAAACCCGCAAGTCGCAAGGCTTCGCGGGTTTTTTATTGTCCGAAGAAATCCAGTGAAACACAGGAGTAGATTCATCCCCACGGGTGTGGGGAACACTCGGGTGATGACGCAACACAATGTTTATAACTTGTTTTTTATTACTATGAAGGACATGAAGATAATAAAGGGAAGAGAATTGAGTGCTTTATGCACAGCCTCAATATCACACATGAGCCTAATACAGTAATATCTTCATAGTAAAAATAAATGACATTTTTTGGAATCAGCACACGAACACATTGACCATAACACATTGTTAACCAAGCAGAATAACCGCTCCATTTTTTCCACCGAGAAAAACAGTCGTTTTTTATCATCAATATTGTTAGAGCATCTTCACATCACCGAATACTTGACGAACATCTCTTACGCCCCCCCAAAAAAAACGGTCAAAGAGAAGTTGCAGTCCGCACTACCCCATTTTAAGAATCATCGCCAGATGATGAGATATGCCGTACATGTGAAAAAAGACCTACCAATTAACCCTGGCGTTAACCTAAGCCACTTGCACGACGCCCATGACGCGACGGCTTTGTGTTCCGGGTATGCGCTGGAAAGATAACAACAGCTTTTGGATAAGATTGATCAATATGGTTCGCACGTTTATGCATAGGCTGACATCATTCTGAATCCCCCCGTTTTATCTCGCATCATTCATAAATCCTTTCATTTTTATATCTGATTTCAAAATGTGCTCGACAAGCCAATCCCGTAATACATGATTAATTTTTTTACTCATTCTATCCGCCTCTTCCTGAGAAGTGTCTGGCTTCTCGATGAATTTATATATTTCATCTCTAATGACATCTAATTCAACCATAAGAACATCATGTCCTTTTTTATTTTCCTCATAATAAGGAAACATATACCTAAGCTGCAAATTTTCTTCGTGCCGAAAATGATCCTTAGCAGACTCATGCAACTGATCAATAAAAAATCTTAAAGAATCTTTTTCATGTGGATTACGCAACACCACTTCCAACGCGTTTAATAATGACAATAACAATTTGTGCTCTATATCAATAGCTACATTATCTACACTGAATCTTGGATCCCATTTAATTGGCATAAGCACCTCTAAGTTAATTTATCTATTAATTTTATAGAGCATCTTTACAACAATATCTGCATAAAACCACCACCTAATTTATAGACTCTAGGCACCAAATAAAACTAAGCCGCTGGAGTATAACCTTTAATACTTACATAGCACGTCTATATTTTGATCGATCCATGCCTTAACCATTGCCCATCCATGCCGCCTAATTTAGATCTGATTTTATATTTGTACCCCTAAACCTGTACTACGGCCATCCGCATCATAAAGTCACCACGCCTGTTATCGTAAATTTGCCAAAAATAGCAGGATCTATGCTGCAAACGTAAATCTGCATGGTGTAATAGAGGATTATCGTCTAAAAACATGGCAATCTATCTAAAGATCTATAATAACCTTATCCTATAACCAGCGTAACTACTCAGCAGATAGAAAATGGAACACGGATGACACGGATAAAACCAATGAATAGGCTGTCCATTGACTCTTTAAAATCCGTTTAATCCGTCCAACCCGTGTCGCCTAGAGGCGCCTACTTTTGGCATCCGTGTTCTATTATAAAATTAGCCCTGAGTAGTTACTAACCAGCAATCAACTTATCGTCGTTTAACGCATAAAATCATTTAAATCCGACAACATTATGAATCACATCGCCTTAAAAATGCTGATGGGAGATCGTGGCAAATATCTCGGTATTGTCATGGGGCTGACTTTTGCCTCGTTAATCATGACCCAGCAACCGGCTATTTTTTTGGGGCTGATGTCGCGCTCATATAGTTTTATATCGGATGTAGGCTTGCCTGATATATGGGTAATGGACGCGAAGGTGCAATTCGTCGATGACATTAAGCCTCTGCAAGACACCGAACTTTATCGGGTGCGCGGCATTTCCGGTGTCGACTGGGCCATGCCGATGTACAAAGGGCTGTTAAAAGCGCGACTGGTCGACGGCACTTTTCAAACCTGCAATGTCGTAGGCTTAGACGACGCCACCTTAATCGGCGGCCCGCCGGTCATGATGGAAGGAAAACTTGAAGACTTACGCCGTAGCGACGGCATTATCGTCGATGTAGACGGCGCCAGGGATAAATTGGGCAAGCCTTCGCCAACACCCGGAGGCAAACGCATTTCGCTTAAAGTAGGCGACAGCGTGGAGTTAAACGACCATCGCGCCATCGTTGTCGGCATAGCCAAGGTCACTCGTACTTTTCAGTCCCAATCTGTGGTCTATACCACTTATTCCCGCGCCAAAAGCTACGCGCCTAAAGAGCGAAAGTTGCTGTCCTTCGTTCTGGTTAAAGCCAAACCGGGGCAAGACCTCGCCGAATTAACCCGCCGTATCCGCGCAACGACCGGTTTGGCGGCTTATACACGGGGCGAATTTATATCCCTGACCTATGAATATTTTATGCACAATACCGGCATCCCGATTAATTTCGGCATTTCGGTGCTGCTGGGTTTTATTGTCGGCGCAGCCATTGCGGGCCAAACTTTCTATAACTGCACGCTGGAGAATCTCCGCCAATTCGGCGTACTGAAAGCGATGGGCGCCAGCAACTGGGTTTTACTGCGCATGATTTTGTTGCAGGCGGTTTTAGTAGGCACTATCGGTTATGGTTTAGGTGTGGGTTTGACTGCATTGTTCGGCTATTCGATGCGTCATTCGATACTGGCATTTAAGTTTCCCTGGCAACTGCTGCTGTTTAGCGGCGCCGGGGTTAGCCTGATTTGTGTTTTTGCGGCGCTGATCAGCATACTTAAAGTAATCCGCTTGGAACCGGCCATTGTGTTTAAAGGCTAGCTCATGAATCCATCGTCATTGGCTGTACGCTGCCAAAATGTGGTCAAAATTTACGCTACCGGCGACCAAAAAGTGACCGCACTGAACGGCGTCAATTTGGATATTGCAATGGGCGAACTGATGATGCTGGTCGGGCCCTCGGGCTGTGGCAAAACGACTTTGATTTCAGTCATCGCCGGCATACTCGATCAGGATAGCGGCTGTTGCGAAGTGTTCGGCGAGGATTTACTGAACATGAGTAATCAACACAAACTGAAGTTCAGGGCGCGCAACATCGGTTTCGTTTTTCAAGCCTTTAACCTGCTGCCTGCGCTCAGCGCCGCAGAAAATGTGTCGGTTCCGCTGATCATCAACGGCATGAAACGTAGCGATGCCGAACGCAAAGCCATTACTGTACTGGACCAAGTAGGCTTAGGGGAACGGGTGAGCGCTTTACCCTCGGAGCTTTCCGGCGGACAGCAGCAACGGGTCGCGATTGCCCGCGCGCTGGTTCATAGCCCAAAACTGATTGTGTGCGACGAACCCACCAGCTCGCTGGATCATGAAACCGGGTGCAATGTGATGGCCTTGCTCAAAGAAGTGGCTTTGCACAAAGACCGGGCATTGGTTATCGTTACCCATGACGCCCGGATTTTCGACTTCGCCGACCGCATTGCCGAAATGGATGATGGGCATATTGTTGAGGTAAAAGACAAAATGACTCAGTTGTTAAAAAATATAGAACACGGATGACACGGATTAAACGGATAAACACTGATTAAAAGCGCATAACAGATTTTTTGAAAATCCGTATAAATCCGTTTAATCCGTGTCACCTAGAGGCGCCTACTTTTGGCATCCGTGTTCTATTCATCTATATGCTTTTCGTGGACAATGACCACAAAACTATCCCAAGAGGTGATATGCAAGTCAAATACACATTACCGATACTGGCTGTCACCGGATTTCTTTTTGCATCCTATACGGTCGTCAGCAGCAATAAGCCGATACCGGTTGCTCCCGCCATTGCACCGCCCGCCTCCGCGCCGTTTAAATCGTTTATTGCCGGGGCGGGCATTGTCGAGCCGAAAGGCCGGAACATTGCGATCGGCACACCCTTGTCAGGCATCGTCAAAACCGTGGCCGTCAAGGTAGGCGATAAAGTCAACGCCGGGATGCCGCTATTTTATCTGGACGACCGCGACACTCATGCCGAACTAACCGTTAAACTCGCTGATCTCGCAAAAGCCAAAGCCAGCGCCAACGAAGCCTTAGCGTCACTCAAAGATACCCAATCGCTGAGTGATTTAGCCGAGGCGGTGACCGACCGGCGCGCCATCAGTTCCGAGGAACTGCTCAGACGCCGCAACGCCCTGCTCATCAACGCCGCCAAACTGGACAGCGCCAAAGCCCTGGTCCAACAAGCCGAAGCCGCGCTGGCTAATACCCAAACCACGCTAGCTCGCCTTATTGTTCAAGCGCCGATAGATTGCGAAGTGTTGCAAGTCAATATTCGTCCGGGCGAATTCGCCCAGGCTGGAGCCCTGAACACACCGCTGCTGGTGCTGGGCAATATGGATCAGTTGCATGTACGGGTAGACATCGACGAAAATGATGCATGGCGGTTCGACAAAAACAGCAAGGCCGTGGCTTTCCTGCGCGGCAATCAACACTTCAAAACCGATCTAATCCTGGCTTATGTAGAACCCTACGTGATACCCAAAAAATCGTTGACCGGCGACAGCACCGAACAAGTCGATACCCGCGTATTGCAAGCGCTGTACAGCTTTGACCGGAAGCAACTGCCGGTCTATGTGGGCCAGCAAATGGACGTATTTATTGAAGCCAAGGATTATCCCGGCAACAACGGTTCGCCGTTATGATCCGTCGCCCGGTTGCTCTGTACATCGCCCTGCTGTTATCCGGCTGCGCTGCGGTCGGCCCCGACTACCAGTCGCCAAAAATATCGGTTCCCCGACAATGGAGTGGAGCGACTGCGGGCGTCGGCGCCCAACCGGATAAATGGTGGAAGACTTTTAATGATCCTGTCCTCGACACACTGATTAGCGACGCCATCGCCTCCAATCTGGATTTTAAGCTTGCCTTGGCTCGGGTTAAAGACGCCCGCGCCCTGCGTTCCGCGACCATTGCCGCAGGCTTGCCCAGCTTAACCGCCAAGAGTAATGCCAGCAGGCGGTTCAACAATTCATCCTCATCGACATCCCAAACCGGCGCCGGTTCTTCGATAGGCGGTGCGGGGGTAGGCAATCAGCTGATCAATATTTTCCAACTGGGCTTTGACGCCCAATGGGAGCTGGATTTTTTCGGCGGCGTCAGGCGTGCGGTAGAGGCCGCCGATGCCACGGTTGAGACGGAAGTGGAAAACAGCCGGGATGTGCTGCTTACCCTGCTGGGAGATGTCGCCCGCAACTACATCGAGCTGCGCGCCAATCAGCAATTGATTGCAATAAGCCGTGAAAATTTACATGCGCAGCAGGAAACCCAAGAACTAAGCCAAATCCGTCAACAGACAGGACTTGCAAACATGCTGGAAGTAACCCAGGCACAAGCCCAGGCGGCCACGACACAAGCGCAGCTGCCGATCTATGAAACCATAGCCAAGCAATCGATACATGCACTCAGCGTATTACTCGGCAAAGAGCCCGGTGCGCTAGCCAGTCGTCTTGACCGACCAGGCATTATCCCGGTCGTTGCCGCTAATGTGACAACCAACCTCCCCTCCGAATTATTACAACGCAGACCGGACATTCGCCGCGCTGAGCGGCAACTGGCCGTCGCCAATGCATCCGTCGGCGTTGCAATCGCCGAGCTTTACCCAAAAATCAACCTTGCGGCGTTCATCGGCCTGCAAAACATGCATATCACCGACCTTACCCCGATCGGTAAATCATGGTCGACGGCCTCGTCATTATCCATGCCGATCTTCAATTGGGGGAAGCTGAACGCCAATATCGACAGCAAAAAAGCGCAATTCGAGCAAGCTTTCCTGAGCTATCAAGCCACGGTTTTATCGGCTTTTAAGGAAGTGGAAGATACGCTGATCGCCTACAGCAAAGAACAGGAACGGCACAAAGCGTTGATGCAAGCCGTTGCCGCAAACCGGCTGGCTGTTCAATTAGCCGACGAACGCTATCAAAAGGGATTGACTGCGTTTATTGATGTACTAGCCAGCCAAACGGCGCTTTATCAAGCGCAAAGTTTATTGGTCTCCAGCGAGTCCCAGCTTTCCAGACATCGGGTCGCCCTCTACAAATCACTCGGCGGCGGCTGGCAAACCGAGGCTGTCGTAGGTGATGTTAAAGCCGACATTCCGGCTATCATCCCCAAGTAAAAAATTTATCCTTCCCAAGCTCCAGCTCGTCTTTATACACAAGTCTTTAAGTACTCCTCGTTCCCACGTGCTACGTGGGAATGCAGTGCTGGACGCGCTGCGTCCCGTATATGCGACGTTGCGCCCGTGACTCGCGGCGCAGCGCGCCTTGACTGCATTCCCACGCGGCGCGCTCATTGTTATACACAAGTCGTTGCGTGAGCACATAGAACCCCTGCGGGGTTCAAGCTGTTAGCCGGGGGTTGAGCGTAGCGACACCCCCGGATAGCGGCAACACCTTTATCTCGACCCTGAAGGGGTCGCAGTCGCAGCTCCGCAGGTTGAATTAGGCTACCCGGTTACAACTGCGACCCTTCCAGGGTCGTGGGTCTTTTTTCGCATTGACCGGGGGTGTCGCTACGCTCAACCCCCGGCTAATGGCTGGCAACCCTCCGGGTTGCAAAAAAAAGGCATCTGCACATTTGTGTATAACGATGAGCGCGGCGCGTGGGAACGAGAAGGAATGGCGATGTCTCGCAGACACTTGTGTATAACGATGAGAGCTGGAGCTTGGGAACCCGCGTAAACGGTGCGCGATGCCCCCCTACCCGGCTCGGCTGGGTTAGTTGGCTTAGCGCAAGGTCAAGCTACACGACTAAGCGCCCAATGGTACAAAAAACATCGGCAAACATTTCTTTAGTCAGTCGTTTGGTCTGCACGTTGTATCGACTGCTATGATACGAATCGACCAGCGTGCGACCATCCGGCAAGGCATGTTGGGCATTATGAGTAAATTTAGCGCTACTCAGTTTCAGTCCGTAGGACTTTAATACCGCCTGGTGGGCAACCAAACCCAAAGCCAGTATGACCGCCTGTGCCGGTAAGGTTTTTAATTCGGCTGCCAAATAAGCATTGCATTGGTTGATTTCAGCATTGGTCGGTTTGTTTTGCGGCGGCAGGCATTTAACGGCATTAGTGATACGGCAGTTTTTAAGCATTAAGCCGTCCGTCAGTGACTCTGATCTTACCTGATTGCTGTAACCAAACTCGTAAAGAGCCTCATAAAGCAGAAGTCCTGCATAATCGCCGGTAAACGGCCTGCCGGTGGCATTGGCTCCATGCATACCGGGAGCCAGCCCGACCACCAGCAATTGGGCCTCACTATCGCCAAAGGGGGAAACCGGACGCGCATGATAGTCAGGATATTTTTGTTTAACTTCACACAGAAAATCATCCAGTCGTTTACACTGTCGGCAATCTTGATCGAATATTTGTTTTGAATACATAGTTTGTTAAAGTCGGTTTATAGGTTTTGTTTGCTTGGACATACGCTGTCTTTTTGATTGCGCCCATGGCAGCGCCGCCTGTTCCTGATCGGGTATATTTTGATTTTAATTGAGTGCTGTGCGCGTCAATATTTTTGCAAACCTTTTCTAAAATACGCAAAAATCACTCCCGTTTATCTTTGCCAAGGCTGGTTAGAATGAACTTTTGATGACGCATAAAATTTAAGATGCATTGTTGCAGCGTCAAAAAGTGCTGGTTTGTGTTTATATAATTGTTGCTTATCAGGCAACTTTCCAGGGCGCTTGCCGGTTGTTGAATATCCAGCAGCCCACAAAAACTCACCGAACCATTCAGTTTGTGGGTAATTTCTTTGGCAAGATCGTATTGTTTGTTGTCCAATGCATTTTTGATGTCGATGATTTGCGAGGGTAGTTCTTCGAACAACTTTTCAAAAATAGTCAAAGTAAGACCCTGGTTATTCTTTGTTTTACTCAGGAGTATTTGAATATAGCCTAAAGCCGAGGTCTTGGTTTGCCAACGATCCAGTATCTCATTAAGTCGTTCTTCTGTTATGGGTTTAATCAGGCTATCATCAAACTCCATCGTATACTGTTGCTCGCTCTGGGCGTTTTCTGCCGGATTAATGATGGCAATGACCGGGGTTGTATTGTTTATACCCAGAGGGTCTTTAATACGCGCGATAAAATCCGACTGCCAGGGATGGCGGAAGTGTCGTGATCGGTCAGCCGAATGGTCTACAGTCAAGTCCAGCAGTATTAGGTCGAATCGAGTTGTTTCAATGTGCATTAAAATATCATTGTAGTGGGCGGCGACAATAATATGGCGGTCTATTAATGATGAAGGGTTAATATCGATATCGCCAGCCATTAAGACAATAAATTGTCCATGTTGTTTGGTTTTTAAGGGCATGTTTATTTTCCAGGGAAAGAATGTTGCTTTGATGGGAAATTGTACAGGTACATAGCCGTCAAGAGTATTTCATCGTGGAGGATTGGTTGTGGTAGGAAAATTCCCCTTTTTTAACCGCAAAGCCGATTCTTATTGTCCAAAGCCAGCTTTGGACTCCAGAAAAATGTGCTATAGGAGTTCAAAGCCGGCTTTGCCTACATGGATGTAGGTAAGGAGCGGAAGCTTTGAATATGACAGAAGTTAGCATTAGTATAGGGTGGGTAGTTACAAATTTAATTGCTTTCATAAGGGAGGATGTCGGTTTTGTGGCATCTTCATTTTTTAAGGTTGCAGTTCTTGGGCTGTGTTTGTTTGCTTAACTATTCGAGATTTATAATTTACACTGCGCTCAGTTAATTATTAACATTTACAAGCATTCCTATCTTATTCTTTTAAAAGGATCTTTTTTCTTGTATGATTTAGGTTTCTGATGCGGCTCAATGCTGGTATTCAGCTGATTGGCCGTGTTATTTACAGGTTTAAGTGGTGTATATACTGCAAGCGGTCATGAATTGCGCTTTTTTGAATCCCCTCAGCCCTCTCGGCAACTGCTCCTGCGTCGCCTAAAGCGCCTACTGTTGGTGCTCTACCTCCTGCATCCGTGCAGTCGTCCCGAAGGGAGAGGGCTGGCCAAAACCGCAATCCGTGCCCGTGTCGAGTGTAGTTGTAATAAAACTGATTGTTTATGCATGTGTTATTATTTTACGGCCTTTAAATTGCTTATTTACTGATTAAAAACTAAAGGGTTTACAGCATGGCTGAACGTAATCAAGAAGGCGGAGAAGGCAAGAAATCCGCTAAAACACTTATTATTATGATTGTCGCAGCAGTGGTTTTATTGGCAGCCGGCGGAGGGGCCACTTTTTTCCTTATGAAAGGAGAGGTATCTCAGAGCCAGCCTGTTGAGGAGCCGGAAATTCCTGTAGAAAAGCTTTACTTTGATATGAGTAAACCTCTTGTCGTCGATTTTCCCCAGGGTTCGCCAGTCCAACATGGGCGGATTACAGTCTCTATCTTGGTTGAAGGCGCTGAAACTATTGCAGTTTTGAAAAAAAATGAACCCATGATACAAAATAACCTATTAATGTTAGTTGGAGCGCAGGATAGCAGTGTGTTAATCACCCGCGAAGGCAAGGAAATGTTACGTAAAGCCATATTGGACAGTGTGATCGCCGTTGTAAAAAAAATGGCCGCGCACGGTTATGTGGAAAATATATTTTTTACTTCATTTGTAATGCAATAACATGAGTGATCTACTCTCGCAGGCAGAAATCGATGCGCTGCTAAACGGTGTAACCGAAGGAGACATTGATACAGAAGAGGAGACCGAATTTTATTCTGAATCAGGTTCCGAGGACTTCTATGAGAAAGGCATGGTCAGGGAGTACGACTTTGCCAGTCAGGAAAGGATTGTTCGCGGTCGTATGCCGACCCTGGAAATGGTTAATGAACGATTTGCCAGGTTTATCCGTATTTCCTTATTCAATTTCCTGCGTCGTTCGGCGGAAATTTTCATATCGGGCATCCAGGTTCAAAAGTTCTCCGAATATATTCAAGGTCTGCTGGTCCCTACTAATTTAACGATTGTTCGATTTAATCCCTTGCGTGGCAGGGCGTTGATCGTCATCGATCCGCGCTTGGTTTTCACAGTGGTAGACAATTTTTTTGGCGGCGCCGGACAATTTTATAACCAAACTGAAGGAAGGGAGTTCACGGCGACCGAAATGCGCGTGGTTCGGATCATCATTGAGATGATTTTTAAGGATTTAAAGGAAGCTTGGCGGCCGGTTATGGAGCTCGATTTTGAATATGTCGGGGCGGAAATCAATCCACGCTTTGCCAATATTATCGGGCCCGGAGAAATCATTGTGATTTCTACTATTCATGTTGAACTGGAAGGCGGGGGCGGCGATGTCAATATTGCTATGCCCTATGCGATGCTTGAGCCTATCCGTGAGTTATTGGATGCCATCAGTAGTGATACCGGCGAAGTCGACAACAGTTGGCAGGCTTCGTTGCGTAGCGAAGTAATGAGGGCGAAAGTGAACGTAAACAGTCTGTTGGCGGAAAAAAATATGACCATAAGAGACGTTATGCGTTTAAAGAAAGGCGATGTCATACCTATCGATATGCCGGAAACGGTCATCCTTAAAGCGGAAGGAATTCCGGTGTTTGAAGGTAAGGTCGGCATATCCGATGGTAATTATGCAATACAGATTATTGATAAGGTAAGGCCTTGAATCGGGCTGTCTCTAAGGCAATGCCTTTAATCATGACCATGGCAGAAGGGTCAGGGGCCGAAATTTGATTATAACGATATTAAGTTGGGAAATAAGATGAGCGAATATCCAAATGAACCTGAGGATGGAGAAGAAGTCGATGATTTTGAGGCTGCGGCATTCCAGGAATTTAATAATCAGGATGATGATAAAAGATCGACTTTAAATGCAAGTGATGAGGTTAATCTTGACGTTATTTTGGATGTTCCCGTTACTATTTCTATGGAGATTGGCCGGACGCAGATTAACATCAGGAATCTTTTGCAGTTAAACCAAGGTTCGGTTGTTGAGCTGGAGCGTTTTGCCGGGGAGCCGCTTGATGTGTTGGTAAACGGCACACTGATTGCGCACGGTGAAGTAGTGGTGATCAATGATAAATTCGGCATTCGTTTAACCGATGTCATAAGTCCGTCGGAACGGGTTAAAAGATTGGCCTAATGTCTGGAAAAATAGTTGTCGCGTGGTTATTGTTTGGGTGCTTTCCTGCCTGCTTGTCGGCTGCCGATATTCCAAAACAGACAGTCAGGACGGTTTCTTCCGTGGATATGCTCCATTGGAGTATTGGGCTACTGATAGTCTTGGCTATTTTTTTTCTCTGTGTCTGGGGAATGCGTAAGTTAAGCGGAATGACTGCCGACGGCACAGAGAAAATGCGTGTGGTCGGGGGACTGTCGTTAGGGATGCGGGAAAAAATCGTTTTGCTCCAAGTCGGAAAAAAACAGCTTATCCTGGGTGTGACGCCGGGACGCATAGATACCCTGCATGTGTTGGAGGGGGATGATTGTTTGGGCGGGAATGAGCCGCCGTCCATGGCGATAGACTCAAGATTCGCGCTTAAGTTGAAGCAAGTAATGACGGGGCGGACTAATGGTTAAGGGTATTTTGTTACTGATAATAGGCATTGCTTTTTGGTTGGTTGAAATACCGGCTTACGCCGCTGCCGGGATTGAAGCGGTCACCGTGACTGCGGGTAAACAAGGCGCCCAGACTTACTCGGTAACAATCCAGATCCTGGCGTTAATGACCCTGTTAACGGTGTTGCCGGCGTTGTTGTTGACCATGACATCATTCACCCGGATCATGATTGTTCTCAGTTTGTTGCGAACCGCTTTAGGTACCGGGCAGGCGCCCAGTAATCAGGTGTTATTGGGTTTGTCGATGTTTTTGACTATTTTCATTATGATGCCGGTTTTTGACAGGGTGAATGCGGAAGCTGTCCAGCCCTACCTGGAAGAGAAAATCGATGCTAATGCCGCCATTGAAAAGGCTTCCGAGCCGTTCAGGCAATTTATGCTAAAACAAACCAGGGAGTCTGACCTGGAATTATTTATCAGGATTTCCGGCAAGGCCGAGTTGGAGTCTGCCGAAAATGTGCCGTTTTCGTTATTATTGCCGGCTTTTGTGACCAGTGAGTTGAAAACGGCATTTCAAATAGGCTTCCTGATTTTCCTGCCTTTTTTGATCATCGATTTGGTGGTTGCCAGCGTACTGATGTCCATGGGTATGATGATGTTGTCACCGATGATTATTTCCTTGCCCTTTAAAATAATGTTGTTTGTACTCGCCGATGGCTGGTCTTTGATCATGGAAATGTTGGCGGCAAGTTTTTATGTTAGTTGACAGCGACTCAAGGTGAATTATGGTTCCGGAAACTATTTATATGGTTGGACAGGAAGCGATGATTGTGGCAATCAAGCTGACTGCGCCGGTGCTGCTGCCGTCTTTGGCGGTAGGCCTGGTTATCGCGATGTTCCAGGCGGCCACCCAGATCAATGAGGCGACCTTGACCTTTGTGCCCAAGGTCATCGTTATAGGGGTTGTGTTGATGATTATGGGCCCGGCGATGCTGCAAATGTTCCTGGATTATTTTCAGGGCTTGGTCAGGGATATTCCGCATTTAATTGGTTGAGCCTTGAACTTTACCGAACAGCAGATTCTTAACCAGGTTGCATTATTTATATGGCCGTTAATGCGCATTAGTGCAATGTTTGTATCCGTGCCGCTGTTTAGCATTCAAGCCGTGCCGCCTCGAGTCAGGTTGATTCTTTCTGTGGTGATAACGCTGGTTGTCATGCCTTTAATCCCCCCTTTACCGCCCGTTGAGGTATTTAGTTATACCGGATTTATGATGTCTATTACGCAGATTATGATCGGCTTAACCACGGGCTTTATTTTACAGCTGGTTTTTGCTGTGGTCGTTTTTGCCGGACAAGCAATCGCATTAAGTATGGGCTTGGGTTTTTCGACGATGGTTGATCCGCAAAACGGGCAGCAGGTGCCGGTGGTTGCGCAGCTCTATACGGTGACGACTACCTTGCTTTTTATCGGTTTGGATGGACACTTATTGTTGATACAAATGCTGGTGGATAGTTTTAGAACCTTGCCCATTGGGCTTGACGGCATTGATAAGGCGGGCATCTGGTCAATTCTTGAGTGGAGCAGCCGGATGTTTGGCGGCGGTTTATTGTTGGCTATGCCGGTTGTTGCCAGTTTGTTGTTGGTTAACGTCATTTTTGGGGTGGCGTCCAGGGCGGCTCCGCAATTACAAATTTTTTCGGTGGGATTCCCGGTAACCTTGATGCTCGGCTTGATGTTGGTTTGGAAAACATTACCTGACCTATTGGATCAATTTTCCGGCATGTTAACGGACGCCTATGATTTTATTGGGCAATTGCTGCGACTGTAGATTATGGCTGAAGATTCAGATCAAGAAAAAACCGAAGAACCCACCGGCAAGCGTTTAGAAGACGCTAAGAAAAAAGGCCAGATTGCCCGTTCCAGGGAACTTAATACCTTTGCGATGATGATAATCAGTGCAGCGTTGTTATTGATGCAGGGCGGGGGAATCGGTAGGGGCTTGTTGGAAATGATGAAGGCTGAGTTTCAATTAAGCCGTGAAACCATTTTTGATCCAGCCAGTATCACGCTACATTTTAAGCAGGTGATGATTGACGGTCTTGTGTTGATTGCGCCGTTTCTTGCGCTGATGGTTGTTGTCGCGATTATTGCGCCCATCTCAATGGGCGGCTGGATATTCAGCTGGGAAGCTATTGCGCCTAAGTTTGAGAAAATGGATCCCATTAAGGGCATACCCCGGTTGTTTGCGATGCGGGGCTTGGTCGAAATGCTCAAGGCATTGCTGAAAATCTTATTGGTTTTTGCTGTCGCAGTTGCATTGTACAAATCCTATATCAGTGAGTTGCTTGGCTTGGGCGTCGAAGAGCCGGAGCAGTCGATTTTCCATGCGCTGAACATCATCGGCATGTGCTTTTTACTGCTCAGCGCGTCGCTGGTAGTGATTGCGATGATTGATGTGCCTTATCAGCTGTGGGATCACAATAAAAAACTGAAAATGACCTTACAGGAAATCAAGGATGAACATAAAGAATCCGAGGGCAGTCCCGAGGTGAAGGGTCGGCAACGCCGGATGCAAATGGATATGGCGCAAAATCGTATGATGGCGGAAGTGCCGAAAGCCGATGTCGTTGTTACCAATCCCAGTCATTATGCGGTGGCCTTACGCTATGACCAGAACTCAAATAGCGCGCCGACACTGGTCGCCAAGGGCGTCGACTTGATAGCCGCCCAAATCCGTAATGTAGCGATAGGTGCCGATGTGCCGCTGGTGGCGTCCCCGCCTTTAGCTCGGGCCTTGTATTATTCGACCGAGATAGATAGAGAGATACCGCAGGGGCTTTATTTGGCCGTCGCTCAAATACTTGCCTATGTTTATCAGCTAAAAGCGGCGCAAAAAAATGACTGGAGCGCACCATTGCCGCCGGGAGATATTAACGTGCCTGATGAATTTAAACGGGATTAGGGTATGGATTTTACCAAATTAAAAGCAGCGTTATCGATACTGGGTAAAGCCGAACTGGGCGCCCCCTTAGTTATCGTCATGGTTTTATCCATGTTGATATTGCCGTTGCCGGCCTTCGCACTCGATCTGCTGTTTACGTTTAATATTGCCTTCTCGTTAATCATCCTGCTGGTCGTTGTTTATACGCTTAAACCGTTGGAATTTGCATCGTTCCCGACCGTCATCCTGCTGGCGACTATATTACGCTTGGCGCTGAACGTAGCTTCGACGCGTGTCGTATTAATCGAAGGGCATAAGGGCGGCGATGCGGCCGGTAAGGTTATTGAGGCCTTCGGCGCTTTTGTTATCGGCGGCAACTTCGCTGTGGGCCTAGTGGTTTTTGCGATACTCGTGATCATTAATTTCATGGTCGTTACCAAAGGCGCCGGGCGGATTGCCGAAGTCGGGGCGAGGTTTACCCTGGATGCGATGCCGGGCAAGCAGATGGCCATTGATGCGGATTTGAATGCAGGATTGCTTACCCAGGACCAAGCGCGTGAGCGGCGCGCCGAAGTGGCTACCGAAGCGGATTTTTACGGCTCTATGGACGGTGCGAGCAAATTTGTCCGGGGCGATGCGATTGCCGGGATTATTATTTTATTCGTAAACATGCTGGGCGGTTTGGCCATCGGTGTTATTCAGCACGATTTGAGTTTTGCCGATGCCGGAAAGATTTATGTATTGTTATCCATCGGTGATGGTTTAGTCGCTCAAATTCCTTCGTTATTACTGTCGGTAGCCTCCGCGCTAGTTGTCACCAAGGTGGGCAGCACGAGCGAAAATATCGGGCAACAGGTCTCAGCCCAGCTATTTGCAAATCCCAAAGCGTTGACGGTTACTGCGGTGGTGGTCGGGGCGCTGGGTGTTATTCCCGGGATGCCGAATATGGTCTTTATCTTGCTGTCGCTGGTTTTAGGCGGTTCCGCCTATTTAATTGAGAAGCGGCATAAAGAAGTGGCGCTGGTTGCCGTCGAGTATCCGCAGGATCAGGCTCAAAACCTGGCAGTTCCCGAATCCAAAGAGTTAGGCTGGGATGATGTAATGCCGGTTGATGTTGTAGGCCTGGAGGTGGGATACCGGCTGATTCCTTTGGTGGACAAGAACCAGGGCGGGCAATTGATGGTGCGTATCAAAGGCGTGCGGAAAAAATTGTCTCAAGAGTTGGGTTTTTTAATTCCGTCGGTGCATATTCGGGATAACCTCGATTTAAGTCCGACGACCTACCGAATTTCACTGATGGGCGTGACGGTAGGCGAAGCCGACATTATGCCGGATATGGAAATGGCGATTAATCCGGGACGTGTTTTCGGCACCTTGAAGGGCAAAGCGTGCCAGGACCCCGCCTTTGGCCTGGATGCTGTGTGGATAGAGCCCAGCCAGAAAGATTATGCGCAAACCTTGGGCTATACCGTAGTTGATCCGGGCACAGTGGTGGCGACCCATTTGAGTCATCTTTTGCAATCTCATGCTCATGAATTATTCGGTTATGAAGAAGCGCATAAAATGCTCGATAACTTGTCTAAGACTGCGCCTAAGCTGGTCGAAGATTTGGTGCCGAAAACATTGCCGTTGGGGGTGGTGGTCAAGGTGCTGCAAAATCTGCTGCAAGAGCATGTGCCGATTCGGGATATGCGCAGCATAGTCGAAACTTTGGCGGAGTACGGGCTCAGGAGTCAAGATCCCGACATCTTGACCTCGGCGGTACGAGCGGCATTGGGACGATTAATTATCCATGAAATCAGTGGGATGCAGGATGAATTGCCGGTTATTACGCTGGATCATGACTTGGAACAGTTGTTGCATAAATCTTTGCAAACGGCTGGTGAAAGCGGTGTCGGTATTGAACCGGGGTTGGCAGAACAAATGCATACATCATTACAGGAAAGTATGCAAAAAATGGAAATGGAAGGACAAACGGCGGTATTGCTGGTTTCTTCTTATATCCGCCCTTGGTTGGCCCGATTCGTTCGCCATTCCATTCCAGGTTTACATGTCTTGGCATATAATGAAATACCCCCTGATCATCAGATCAAAGTGGTTTCAACTGTCGGACGACGTACATAGTACATGAGGCTAAATTATGAAAATTAAACGTTTTTTTGCACCCGATATACGTCAGGCCATGCGTATGGTTAAAGAGGAATTAGGTGCAGATGCCGTGATCATGTCAAACAGGTCGGTTGACGGCGGGGTCGAGATTGTTGCGGCACGGGATTTTGACGAACAATTAATTCAAAGCAAGTTGCAAAAACAAGCGGCCGCAGAACAGCAACCAGCGCCACCGCCACAGCGGTCGAATCTGTTCGCTGCCAATAGCGACACTTCCGCCATCCATGGCAGTCGCGAAACCAAAAAGATTGACTTGCCTGATTTCGAAGCGGAAAAAAATCGCTTGCACGTATTGCCCAGTCAGAGAAAACAAAGTGCCGATGGCTTTGTACCTGAGCGGCCTCAAGTGCGGCCGAACCGGTTTGCCGCCGATAGCGACACTTCCACCATCCCTGGCGGTCGCCGGAATAATATTGATCAATATGTAGGTTATGCAGAAAAAGTGCATCTACGCGGAAACCTGGAAACAGTAACAGCAAGGCCCGCCAATAATTCGACACGGCCCTCCATGAACGGTTCGGCAAGACCCGCTATGAGTCCGGTCGCTCCTGCTGCACCACAAAGGCCTGTACCAACGGAAAGACCTATGCAAATAGCCATGCCTGTCGAAAAACAAAGCAGCCTGGCGGATAATTTGTTGCTGGAAATGAGCAAGGAACTTAAATCCTTACGGTCCGCAATGGACTCCAAGTTGTCCAACGTTAGCTGGGCTGCGGCTTCGCAAACCAACCCGGTCCGGGCTGATTTGCTGCAACGTTTGGCCGGTATGAGTATTTCAAGAAAATTGAGCGTTAAAATCGCCAATCGTTTCGCCAATCACACTGACCCCGAACTTGTTTTTGCCCAAGCTAAGGAGCTGCTGGCTAAGGTATTGCCTGTCGCTGACGATGATTTGTTACAGTACGGCGGTATTGCAGCGTTAGTAGGGCCTACCGGCGTAGGAAAAACCACCACCATTGCCAAGCTGGCCGCCAAATTTATTTTAAAACACGGACCAAGACAGGTCGCCTTAATTACCACCGACAATTACCGTATCGGCGCTCATGAGCAACTGAATACCTATGGACGGATACTGGATGTTCCGGTTCGGGTGGCGTCCAGCGCTGCGGAATTGCACAATCTTATCAATGGTTTTTCAGATAAACGTCTTATCTTGATTGACACTGCCGGCATGAGCCAACGCGATATGAAGCTGGTAGAGCAGATTAATACCCTGCAACAAAGCGGACAAGCCATTAAATCCTATTTGGTGATGTCGGCTGCGACTGAATACAAGGCTATGAATGAAATTATCAAAGCCTTCCAGGTTTTTGAACCGCAAGCCAGTATTTTGACTAAACTTGACGAAGCAGCAACAATTGGTTCGGCAATTTCTTCAATCATAGAACATAACCTGCCGTTGTCTTTTATTGCCGACGGTCAGCAAGTACCTGAAGATATGCATAATCCCTGTGCCCGGACTTTAGTCGCGCAATGTGTGGCTGAGTTGGATGAAGAAAGCGACTATAACGATGTTAATAACGAAGCTTGGGCGGCGCAAGGCTATGCATAATCCATCTGATCAAGCAGCCGGGATAAGAAGAATGAATAAAATCAGGCCAGTTCGAGTTATCGCAGTTACCAGCGGCAAGGGGGGGGTAGGCAAAACCAACTTGTCGGTTAATATCGGCATAGCCCTGTCGCAAATGGGGCAGCGGGTGGTGTTAATGGATGCCGACATGGGGCTGGCTAATGTGGATATTTTGTTAGGCGTGTATCCCAAGTTCAACCTTTCTCATGTGCTGTCAGGGGAAAAAACCTTGGATGAAATCATGATTGACGGGCCGGCGGGCCTGAGAGTGATTCCAGGGGCATCCGGTATCCAGAAAATGTCCGAATTAACCACTATCGAGCAAGCCTCGGTGATCCATGCCTTCAGCGAGATCGATCAAGATATCGATGTATTGATTGTCGATACAGCCGCAGGCATATCGGCAAGCGTGGTTAATTTTGCCCGCGCCTGCCAGGAAATTATCGTCGTTGTTTGCGATGAACCGACCTCATTAACCGATGCTTATGCGTTTATCAAGTTGCTAAACCGGGATTATGGCTTGTCCAGTTTTCATGTGATAACCAATATGGTTCAAACCGTTCAGCAAGGCCACGCGTTATTCCAGAAATTAAGTAAAGTAACGGATCGCTATCTGGATGTTACCCTGAAGTTTGCCGGGGCAATACCCTATGACGAATATTTGCGTAAATCTGTTCAAAAACAAATGCCGGTTGTTATGGGCTTTCCCAGAAGCAAGGCATCCTTGGCGATGAAGTCTATCGCCACACGAATTGACAGTTGGCCGCTGAAATCACAAGCAGGCGGATATATTGAATTTTTTATTGAAAGAATGATTCAATACGGGTCGCAAAAGGATGTCGCATGAGCGGCGTGGCAATGTACACTTCGGTACAGGCGGGTGGCACTGATGAACGTGTCATGCAACATGCACCGTTAGTTAAACGCATTGCCTACCATTTATTGAGCAGGCTGCCCGATTCCGTTCAAGTCGATGATTTGATTCAGGCAGGAATGCTTGGTTTGCTGGAGGCTATCAAGAATTATGACGCTTCGCAGGGCGCCAGTTTCGATACCTATGCCGGTATTCGTATCCGGGGCGCTATGCTGGATGAGGTCAGGCGCAGTGACTGGACGCCTCGTTCAGTACATAAAAAATCACGTATGGTCTCTGACGCCATCCGAATAATCGAAAATCAAACCGGACGCGAGGCAAGAGATGTCGATGTGGCTGAATATTTAGGCATAACTATCGATGAATACAATCACATTCTCCAGGATTCAAGCAGCTGCCGCGTATTCAGTGTTGAAGAATTGTCGGAAGATGGCGATCAGTACCTTGATGAAGCCTCCAATCAACAAGAAGAGCCGGCAGACGGTTTAAGTCGTGAAGGTTTTCAACAGGCATTGGCAAATGCCATCATGAGCTTGCCGGAACGCGAACGTCTGGTTATATCGCTTTATTATAATGAAGAGCTTAATTTGCGCGAGATCGGTGAAATTTTGAATGTCAGTGAATCCAGAGTCAGCCAAATCAGCACGCAGGCTGTATTGAGATTGCGTTCAAGGTTATCGGAATGGATAAGCGATTGATAGTTGTCAAACTGAAAACCGAATAATGGATATTTTAAGTATCGCAGGCGTTTTTGTCGGTGTCGGTGCGATTCTGTTGGGAATCATGTTGGATGGCGGCGAAATCAGCTCGTTGGTTAATGTAGCTGCACTTATTATTGTATTTGGGGGGACATTCGGGGCAACGCTTTTGCAATTCCCCGTGGCTGTTTTTATCAGGAGCATGAGAATGCTGTCGTGGATATTAATGCCTAAAGAAATGGATCTTTCGACGCAAATTGACAAGATAATTTCCTGGAGCCTGTTGGCGCGAAAAGAGGGTTTGTTAGGAATTGAGAATGTAATACCCGAAGAACAAGATCCGTTTATAAAAAAAGCATTGCAGCTGTTAGTTGACGGGAATGATGCTGACGCAATCCGTGATATGTTGGAGCTGGACATGTACTCCAAAGAAAGCATGGGCTTACAAGCAGCAGGATTGTACGAGGCTATGGGCGGTTATGCGCCGACCATCGGTATTCTTGGCGCCGTAATGGGCCTAATTCATGTGATGCAAAATTTGACGAATCCTGAGCTTTTAGGCAAAGGGATAGCGACGGCTTTTGTCGCGACAATCTATGGCGTGGGTTCCGCCAACTTGATTTTTCTGCCGGTTGCCAATAAATTGAAAAGCCATGTGCTCGCCCTGACTCAATCCAGGGAAATGCTGACGGAGGGCATTATCGCTATTGTGGAGGGCGAAAATCCAAGAAATATCAGGCTGAAATTGGGTGGCTATCTACATGAAACCCATAAAGATTAAGCATGGCGAGGCGTAGGAAAAGAGCTGGCCGCTTGCCCACTACGAATCATGAGCGATGGATGGTGTCTTATGCGGATTTCATCACCTTGTTATTTGCATTTTTTGTGGTCATGTATTCAATCTCTTCGGTCAATGAAGGCAAGTACAAAACATTATCCGATTCATTAGGCGAAGCGTTTTCAAATACAAGGCAACAGGGCAACGAGCTCGAGCCTATTCAAATAGGGACTTTGCCGACCGTTATACAGCCCATTCCCTTGGAAAATCCCGCCACCGCAGACGTTGAAAAGAGACGGGAGCTGAGTGAAGAAATATTAAAAGAAAGACAGCAGTTGGGGCATGTATCCGATCAATTTCAACAGGTTCTATCGCCTTTTATCGATGACAAGCTGGTTGCGGTCAAAAAAAACGACTATTGGATAGAGCTGGAAATGAATAGCGAAATGTTATTCTTGAGCGGTGAAGCGGAATTATCCAAGGCAGCGCTATCGGTGTTGAAAAAGATTGCCGAAGTCATTAATCCATTGCCGAATATGATTAATATTGAAGGTCATACCGACAATATTCCTATCGAGAATGTAAAATTCAGGTCGAATTGGGATTTGTCATCCGCCCGGGCGACCAGTGTTGTACATGAACTGATCAAGGCGGGAATTAATCCACTCCGTTTGTCAGCAATTGGATATGGAGAATTTCATCCTATTGACGATAACAAGACAGAGGTGGGGCGCTTTAAAAACAGGCGGGTGGTATTGGTCTTAATGTCTCAGGCTTTTGCCCGCTATGGCGCTAATGATGAGGAGCGCGCCAAATTATTAAATTTGGCGCCGACCGCTGTTGTCAACCCTGATGCAGGTTTGATTAACAATAAGGTAGAATGACAGCTAATATTAAATTAAAGCCAGTCGGGGAGGCCTGTATGCTAGAAATACAACCTATATCACCCTCTATTCCAGTCGTAAAACCCAAAAAAATCAAAAAGGATGACGATTTTCCGGAGAAACAGCAGCGAAGGAAACAACAGCAAGCGGAACGCCAGGATGTTAAACCTATTCAACATATCGATGAAATTGTTTGATGAATAACCCTTTGATGGTCGCTCTTATCATTGAGGGTGCGGTGATTGTTATTATGCTGATTGTGCTTTTTTGGCTGGTGCGCGCTCAGCTGAAACTTAAATACGATTATCAGCTTCTTAATGATATTGTTCACAGTAACAGCAATGATATTTCCGGCTTGTGTTCTGCGGCCTTAACAGTGGATAGCCGAATAGCCGAAGTGGATAGTCGAATAGCCGTTACGGACGGCTATATCAACGATTTGGCGGCAAAAATTGCTGAAGTCGAGCAAGAAGGCGAGCAGGCCGCTCATCCGTATAGCGGAGACATTCGGAAAGTAAGAAGCGGGGCCAGCGTTAATGAATTAATGCAAAACTCAGGCTTAAGCCATGACGAGGCGGCTTTATTGATTCGATTGCATGGTTCTAAAACACCGCCTTGAAAGGGCAATGCATTAAAAAGCCCGGCTTCCCTTGGGTCGCCGGGCTTTTTAATGTTGGTCATCTGTTTAAGCCGGGACATCCATGAATGGCAAACCTTCCAGGTTTTAGAAACCTGGAAGGTTTTGTCCCGGCTTATGGGAGCCTTAATGTTAAAGGCTTAATCTTCGCCGCTGAATACACCCAACAATTGCAACAAGCTCAAGAACAGGTTGTAGATGGATACGTATAAAGAAACGGTCGCCAAAATGTAGTTGGTTTCACCGCCATGGATGATTTCACTGGTTTGGAACAAAATCATGCCGGACATCAGCAGAATGAACATAGCCGATACCGCCAGCGATAAAGACGGTATAGAGAAAAACATAGCCCCAAGACCCGCCAAAAATGCAACCAGCACGCCTACCATCAGGAAGCCGCCCATAAAGCTGAAATCTTTGCGCGTTGTTAAGGCATAGCCTGAAAGACCCAGGAAGATAACGCCTGTACCGCCTAATGCGGTCATAATCAGCTCGTGACCGTTGCTGAACGCTTTAAGGTACATCGTTAAAATAGGGCCGAGAGTGAGCCCCATAAAGCCGGTTAGTGCAAAAACAAAAACCAGGCCCAAAGCGCTGTTGCTGAATTTGGTAGTTAAAAACAACAGGCCGAAATAACCAACCAAGGTAATGATAGGGTTAAAATGCGGCAGGTTCAGAACCATGGCCGCTCCTGCGGTCATAGCGCTGAACAGCAAGGTCATTGACAATAATAAATAAGTATTTCTAAGAACTTTGTTGGTCGCCAGAATATCGGCTTCCGGGCGCGAAATAACGGTATTTAAACTCATTTTAGTTGGATTCCTTAAAAAATAGTTAACAGAACAGATCGTTCAGTTCCTCTCCTGGAACAAGAGGGATACGATGGACCGCTAAATCTTACAAGAGTTTGGCGGTATTGGTAAGAATATTTAGTAGAATATTCGATTATTAAAATTTACGACACTGGACTATGACAGAAAACACGCAAACAACACCTTACGAACTGATAGGTAAAGAAGCGGCGGTACTTAGCCTGGTTGACCGGTTTTATTTTTTTATGGATACCTTGCCTGAAGCCTCAGGAATCCGGGCCATGCATGAGGCGAATTTGTCGGGTGCGCGTACCAAGTTGTTCAAGTTCTTGTCAGGCTGGCTGGGCGGCCCCGATTTGTTTATCCAGGAATACGGGCATCCAAGGTTACGGCAGCGGCATTTTCCCTTTGCGATTGACGCGGCTGCAAGAGACCAATGGATGTTATGCATGAATAAAGCCCTGAATGAAATGACTATGGATGCGAATTTCAGGGAAAACTTAAGTCAGGCCTTGCAGCAATTGGCAACCCATATGATCAATCAGGATAATTAGGATCATGAACCGATTTAAAAACGAAAACAAACTGGGTTCGAACTAAAAATCCGTGTAAATCCGTACTATCTGTGTCATCCGTGTTCCATTTTTCTATGCGCTGAATAGTTACCATCCGATTAATATAGAGAGCCGTCATTTCTAACCTACCCTTTTCCTACCATATTCGTCGCAGCCAGCGTGCCACGCAGACGCGAATTATTGTGACGCCCGGTAAAGTTGAAGTTGTCGCCCCGGCAAAAGTCGCCGAGCATAAAATTCATCAATTCGTTCAGGCTAAGCAGCAGTGGATAGTCCAGGCTGTAGCTAAAATGGCCGCCAAAACGCATCAGCATAAAACCTTTGCCCCTTCTATTTACGGGCATGGCGCTGAAATTCCTTATCAGGGAGCATCCTATAAATTGGCAATAAGGCCCTCAAAATTAAAAAGGATAAAAATAGAATTTTGCCGGGAATTTATTGCCCACGTTCCCGAGGCATTGATGCTTAAAGACCACAGTGCAGACATAAGGGAAGCATTAATACGCTGGATGAAAAAGGAATCAAAGGGCCACGTAGAACAACTGGTAAAACGTCATGCGGAAAAAAAACAGCTGTTTCCCCTGACCATTAAAATCAAAACCCAAAAAAGCCGATGGGGCAGCTGCGGCATTCATAACGACATCAACATCAATTGGCTGTTAATCATAGCGCCGCCCGAAGTCTTGGAATACGTGGTGGTACACGAGCTTTGCCATATCAAGATCAGGAATCATTCGGCCCATTTCTGGACTTTGGTTGCTGAACATTTGCCGGACTATCAAAGTCGAAGGCAGTGGCTGAAAAAACACGGCAATAGTTTAATGATGGGCTTGTAAGTAGTCGTTCAAAAGTCATTTAACATTTTTTTAAGTATTCAGAGCCCTTGGCTTCATGAGATTGGCTTAGCCATTAAACGGTTCGTTTAGAATTTTATGGCTAAATCATCCTATTGAAAAATATATTGTTACGCCAAGACCTTCCAGGTTTTAAAAACCTGGAAG
>SCPZ01000002.1 GCA_004299305.1 Methylobacter sp. | reverse complement strand
CGCCATGGCCGTTGACAGGTTTAATGCAGTGGTTGATGAATTATCGATGGCAATATTTAAGGTACCCGCAGCCGTATAGGCGCCGCTTAATATGTCGGTACCTACACCCCAATCGGTAATTCGGTCGGTGGCGGTATCCGCTGCGGTAATCACGAAGGTATCGTTACCCGCGCCGCCGGTAACGGTATCCGCGCCTAATCCTGCGGTGATGCTATCCGCGCCGACCCCGCCGGTAATGATGTCGGCGCCTGCGGCGGTGGTAACCGTATGGGTGCCGGTAGCAGTGGTCACGTTAAAACGCCCCGTTGTACCGCCGCTAAGCAGGGTTCCGGTAAAGGTAGCCCCTCCGAAATCACTAACAGTCACTCTGGCGCCATCAGCAACGTCGCTAATGGTCAGGGTGTCGGTGCCGGTATTTCTCAATTTGGCGCCGGTTATGCCTTCATATTGGGTCTGGGTCAGGCTGACGGCGCCTGAAACGCCGCCGCTGGCCAGTTTAACTTTATTATCCACCAGTACATCCATCGCCGCTGAGCTCATGCCGGTTGCCGCGACGGTTGCTGAACTGCCGACATATAGATCAAGCAATGTCCTCAACTCAGGAGCATCCTGGCCCGAGGTCAACGCCATCACGCCGCTAATCGCGCCAATATTGGCCGAGTTAGCCGCCAGTGTATCCAGGGCTGTCGAATCCAGGCCGGTTGCAACCACATTGACCGGATTGCCCAATGCGGCCAACTGCTCGCCGGATAACGCTTTAACGTCTTCAGCATCCAGGGCTTTAAGCTGCACCGCACTCAAAAAACCAATATCCTCGGTCTCAAGCGCGGCCACTTGCGCAGAAGTTAAGGCTTTCATTTGCGTTGTCGTTAAGCCGATGATGTTATCGGGGGTCAGGTACTGAATCTGATTGACGCTCAATGCAGCAATTTGTTTGGCGCTCAAGCCTTTGATGTTAACCGGGGTCAGACCGGCTATTTGGTCGGCGTTCAGTACGCTGACATCGGTATTCAATGCAACAATCTGCGCAGAACTTAATGCCGCAATATTTTCAGCGCTGATACGAGACACTTGAGCCGGGGTCATTGCGGCGATTTGCGTGACACTTAAGCCTTTGATATTGGCGGTGGTCAAGGCGCCGATTTGCGCGTTAGTCAGCACAGCAATATCGGCAGTATCCAACTTTGCCAGTTGTGCGGAACTTAACACATCGATCTGGTCAACGGTAAGGAACGGCACTTGCGCGGTAGTCAGGGCCTTTATTTGAGCGGCACTCAGAATTTTTACGTCCGCCGTTTCGATGCTTTGTATTTGATCGGAGCCCAGTTGCGCTACTTGGGTGGCTGTCAAACCAATAATATTAACCTTGTTCAAGGCGGCAATTTGGTCGGTGGTTAATGATGCGATGTCGGCACTATCCAAGGCTTTAATCTGCGCACTACTTAGAACGGCTATCTCACTGCCTTCAATGGCAGCCACTTGGTTAGCCGTTAATGCGGTCATCTGGGCATTAGTCAGGCCTTTGATATTAGCGGTCGTCAGTGCGGCGATTTGATCGGTGGTTAACACGGCAATGTCGCCGGTATCCAGCGCTTTAAGTTGCAAGCTGCTTAGAGCCGCAATGCTGTCAACACTGACTGAAGGCACTTGAGCGACTGTCAAGGCCTTAATCTGCGCGGTGGACAGGCCTTTAGCCGCAGTAATGGACAACGCTTCTATTTGTGCGACGCCCAATATGGCAATATCCCCGGTATCGAGAGCGGCTATTTGCACAGAACTTAAGACGCCTATTTGATCGATAGTCAAGTTCGTGACTTGTGCGGCGGTCAGGGCTTTAATCTGTGCGGTATTCAGCGCGGTAAAATCGGCAGTCTCAAGTGCGGGGATTTGGGAGCTTGCAACCAGCCTTGATATTTGCGTAGTGGTTAAACCCTGAATTTGGGTTTTGGTCAGTGCAACGATCTGATCGGTCGTTAATTTAGCGGTATCGGCGCCTAGCGCGCTTACTTGGGCGCTGCTCAAGATCGCGATGTCCCCATCTTCAAGGGCTTGCACTTGCACGGTAGTTAAAGCCTGTATTTGTCCGGTGCTCATCGCCTTGATTTGGGCGGTGGTCATCTCGACAATCTGCGCCGTGGTCAACACCGCGACATCGGCGGTGTCCAACGCCAGCAGTTGTGCGGTGGTTAAGCTGCTTACCTGGTCTAAGGTCATCGCCTTAACTTGGGTAGGCGTTAGGGCTTTGATCTGCGCGGTGCTCATTGACACAAGATCGGTCGTCTCAATAGCATCGACTTGGGCATTGGTCATTGCCGGTATTTGGCTGGTGGTCAAGCCGACGATGTTGGTCTTGGTTAACGCGGCGATTTGCTCGACTTTGAATGCCGCTACCGCATCGGTGGTCAGCGCCTTAATCTGTAAACTGCTCATCGTAGCCATATCGACATCTTCAAGCCCGGCTATTTGTGTCGCCGTTAGCGCAGCCATTTGCGTACTGCTCAGCACTTTGACTTGCGCGGTGGTCATGGCGGCAACCTGAGTGTTGCTGAGCGCAGCAATGTCATCGGTTTCCAGTGCTGCAACTTGTGCCGTCGTCAATATGCTGAACTGGTTGTTGGTTAAGCCGGTCACTTGATCGCTGCTTAAGGCTTTGACCTGGGTTGCGGTCATAGTAACCAAGTCGGCATTCTCAATAGCCACCAGTTGATCGATGCTCAGTACCGTGACTTGAGCGGTAGTTAACACTTTCAGTTGCGCTGTGGTCAAGGCGATGATCTGGTCAGTCGATAGCGCCGACACTTGATCTGTCGTTAATACGTTGACTTTGGTTTTTAGGGCGGGTATCTGCCCTGCTGTTAAGGCTGCTATCTGGTCAACCGTTAAGGCGGCTAGGGCTGTAGTTGGTATTGTCGAAATGGCGGAAGTGGGTAAGGCCGCTATTTCGTCCGGTGTTAGGTCTGTATAAATTATTGTAGCCATTTGAATGCCTTCTGGTGTGGTGTTAGGGATATTAACATCCATTTGAAAACTGGATACCTCAGGGGGATAGCCCCTTTATTTTGCTGTAAGCGTTCAGTCTCCTCTTTTTCAAAAGGCGAAGGTGAACGATTACATTTTGCTCCTTTGTTTTATTATTCCTATTTCGGTTGGATATCGAAAAAGGGAATGCCCATTACAAATGTAACTATTTAAAAAAAATAAAATCAATAAGATGAGCCAATTAAACCAGAATGACCGGGGGTGTAAGCTATATTACTGATAATTAAATATTTATCTCCAACTGTTTGCACGTTGGAATCTAGGGTGTGAAAAAAACTACACTTGCAAGCCCCTGCGACCTAGAGCAATCAGGCCCTTACAACACCCTCAAGTGTTCGCTGCTTTCAGTATGGACCAGATCACCACTACGCTGCAATACAAAATAACCGCGTCTTAAGGCGATTTCCTGCGAAAAATATACCCACCTGACTGGTCTTTTTGTCCGTCTCCTGCGTTGTAAAAATGGTTGCATAGCTTGCTATGCGCCCATTTTTACGCCTCGGCAACTGCTCCATGCGTCGCCTAAAGCGCCTACTGTTGGTGCTCTACCTCGTGCATCCATGCAGTCGTTGTAGACGAACAAAAATCCTGAGCCATTTGGGTATATTTATTCTTGGCAATCACCTAATGCTTCTTTTTTGGCATCGTCATTGATGTGAAATGACGCAATTGCACCGTATTGCTTGTAGTTCCGGTAGATGGGAAACAGCTCTTTAATGTGCTTCATTTTCCGATCCAATTTATCCAGATCGTTTTCATGGGCTTTGTACTTTACTTCAACAACGGCAACAGCATCGCCATTAGTCATGACTAAATCGTATTCTTCTTGAATTTGACCACGATGTTTTTCCATATTTTCTACCACATCATCAAAATGGACTGCAAATACGCCGGTATTTACCGCAATTTGTTTGCACCACTTCTCTACGCTCCACTTAGGATTAGGGCTTGCATGGTTCTCCTGGTAAAGAGATGCGTCTGTGAATAGTTGGTGAGCAATTCATAATAGACGCATCTTTTAGCGGTTTAAGCGTCCGCTTTTGGCCAAATGCTGTTTTTCCATCACTTACGCTAACATGAATTGGGTGTTGACGCAGTACAATGTTTATAACTTATTTTGTAACTACTCACTTGTTCAAAGCCAGCTTTGAGCTCCTATAGCACACTTTTCTGGAATCCAAAGCTGGCTTTGGACAAAAGGGAAGAGAATTTAGTGATTTGTCGAATAAGGTGATTGGTTGCGTAATTGAAATTCATAAAACACATCAATTTTAATGGTAACTATTCAGACCCCGACCGTATTTAGACCTTCCAGGTTTTAAAAACCTGGAAGGTCTTAGCGTAACAATATATTTTTCAATAGGCTAATCTAGCCATAAAACTCTAAACGACCGTTTAATGGCTAAGCCAACCGTACTCCGGCAATCACTGGAGCGGGATGGGATCTGCACAGCCAGATTCGGGAGGAAGTGAGCTTCACCAAAGGACGAATCATCGTGCGCGGCAGGCTACATACCCGAGGTGAACAAAAGCGCGCCGATTAATTTTGTATTACAAGTCGAATATTTTCCTCGCAGTCATCGAAGCCAAGGAAAACGGCCATAGCGTGGGCGGCGGTATGCAACAGGGTGGCGCTTGAGGGCAGCAAATGTTTCGCTTGAAGATCGGCAGGATTTGTTGGGCCACAAATCGAGCGGGATCACGGTCATTATTCGTCTGCGGAATTGGGTAATCTGATAGCAGCGGCTGAAAAAGTCTGCGTAAGTGAATCACACAAAATTCACGCAACGATTTGGAGCGGACATAAAAAAAGGGAATCAAGACATTGTACGTCATTGATTCCCTTTGGGATTCTTGGAGCTGGCGATGGGAATCGAACCCGCGACCGGCTGATTACAAATCAGCTGCTCTACCGACTGAGCTACACCAGCGAAGAAGCGGGTATTATACACAACTATTTTTCTTTGGCTAGTATTTTTATGGATTATTTTGGTTTTCTTTTTGCTTTGTTTTTGTTGACAGAATGCGGCTTGCTTTTTCCTGAATGAATTTTGTCCAGCCCGGTATATTTGGTTTTAAAGCGCTGGATTTTGTCGGGCGTTTCAACTGTGCCTTTGGGCTGAAAGCTGGGGATCAGATGCTGCTTGCCGTTGCCGATTAAATCGCTGCGGCCCATGTCTTTTAACGCTTCGCGCAATAACGGCCAGTTTTTGGGATCGTGATAACGCAGGAAGGCTTTGTGCAGGCGGCGCTGCTTGACGCTTTTAGGTATCGGTATATCGCCTACAGGACGTAGGCGAGGGGCGTGAGCAGGAGCGGAAGCTTCGGCGACGGTTCGGCTGATTTTATGCAGGGTGTCTTTGCCGGAATGATACATGGCG
Source organism: Methylobacter sp. (assembly GCA_004299305.1). Classification (GTDB taxonomy): domain Bacteria; phylum Pseudomonadota; class Gammaproteobacteria; order Methylococcales; family Methylomonadaceae; genus Methylobacter_A. Next base: position 26,538 of record SCPZ01000002.1, on the reverse strand, counting down.
GTGGCGATCGACATCGGCGACGGCAAAAATGCCTGCACCTGGTCGGCCCTGAAACCGTTGCGTTTTAGCCATAACGCCAGGTTGAGCATGTCTTTATCGGTAGTGCCGGGATGGGCGGCGATAAAGTACGGGATCAGGTATTGCTCTTTACCGGCTTCTTTGGAGAATCTGTCGAACATTTCCTTGAAGCGGTCGTAAGTGCCCATGCCCGGTTTCATCATTTTGGATAACACGCTTTGCTCGGTGTGTTCCGGGGCGATTTTAAGGTAGCCGCCGACATGGTGGGTGACCAGTTCCTTGACATATTCCGGCGATTCCACGGCCAAGTCGTAACGCAGGCCTGAAGCGATAAAGATTTTCTTGATGCCGGGCAAGGCGCGGGCTCTGCGGTAGAGCTTGATCAGCGGGGTATGGTCGGTGTTCAGGTTGGGACAAATGCCGGGATAAACGCAGGACGGCTTGCGGCAGGCGGCCTCGATTTTCGGGTCTTTGCAAGCCAGCCGGTACATGTTGGCGGTAGGCCCCCCCAGGTCGGAAATATGGCCGGTAAACGCGGGCGAGGTGTCGCGGATGGCTTCGATTTCCTTGATGATGGAATTTTCGGAACGGCTTTGGATGATGCGGCCTTCATGCTCGGTGATCGAGCAAAAGGTGCAACCGCCGAAACAGCCGCGCATGATGTTGACCGAATGCTGGATCATTTCAAAGGCGGGCACGTTGGCGTTGCCGTATTCTTTATGCGGTACGCGGGAGTAGGGCAAGTCGAATACGCCATCCATTTCTTTGGTGGTCAGCGGGATTGGCGGTGGATTGATCCACACCTGCCGGGTGCCGTGCGACTGAATCAATGGGCGCGCGTTGCCGGGGTTGGTTTCGCCGTGCATGACCCGCGAGGCGTGGGCATACAGTATCGGGTCGTCTTTTACCGCTTCGTAGGCGGGCAGGCGGATGACGGTTTTTGCTCTTTGATCTTTGATCAGTTGCCTGTGCCTTGCCAAGCTGGAGATCGGAAGCGAGATCACTTTTTCGCCGACAGTATCAGGCTTTTTATCGCAAGCGGGCTCTTCCTGATACGGATTTTGCGGCGGCATGACTGCCCCCGGATGATCGATGTCGGTGGAATCCTTAACTGCAAAACCTTCCGGTATTTGTTTGACGAAATGCACTGTGCCGCGTATGCCTTTCAATTCCGATATGGCTTCGCCGTTAGCCAGTCGATGAGCGATTTCTACGATCTGGCGTTCGGCATTGCCGTAAACCAGCAGGTCGGCTTTGGAATCCAGCAGTACGGATTTTCTGACCTTATCCGACCAGTAATCATAATGCGCTATGCGTCGTAAACTGGCTTCGATGCCGCCGATGATAATCGGTACATCCTTGTAGGCTTCGCGGCAGCGGTGCGAGTAAACGTTGACGGCTCGGTCAGGACGTTTGCCCGCCGCGCCGTTCGGCGTGTAAGCATCGTTGGAGCGGATTTTTTTATCCGAGGTATAGCGATTGACCATCGAGTCCATATTGCCGCCGGTCACGCCGAAAAACAGCTTGGGGCGGCCCAGCTTGCAAAAATCCTTGGCGCTGGTCCAATTGGGTTGGGAGATGATGCCGACCCTGAAACCCTGCGCTTCAAGCAGTCGTCCAATCAGCGCCATGCCGAAGCTGGGGTGATCGATATAAGCATCGCCGGTCACCAGGATTACATCGCAGGCATCCCAGCCGAGCTCATCCATTTCAGCCTTGCTCATCGGCAAAACAGGCGCGACGCCAAAGCGTTGCGCCCAGTATAGGCGGTAGCTAAAAAGGTTGGGTTCGGTTTGTAAGGCGGTAGACATTATTTTTGTATCGTGTTGTTGATGACGGTGGCATTGTGCTTGGCTATCTCTTTTAAATAAGAGATAAATTCAATCTGGTAAATTTGCTCGAGAATGATGGCTCGGGTTCGCAAATCTTTCATGGAATAGAGCGGAGCGTCTTTATTGAAGGCCAGGCCGATAATATTACCCCGGTCTGGAACCGGGAGAAACAGGACTTTCCAGTCAAAAGTGCTTACCAGCCACAGGGCGACTTGCTGGAATTGGGGGTTGCTGAGGCCGCCCCAAAGATTGATGACCAACATGCCGTCTTTTTTCAGCAAGGCCTTACAGGCATCAAAAAAAGCATGATTATTGATTGATGGCGCCATGCCTTCGTGGTCGAACGCATCGATAAACATCAGGCTGTATTGCTCGCTTTGGCTATCGGTGCGTAGTTTTACATATTTTGCGCCGTCATCGATGATGACTTTCAGGCGAGGGTCGAGGGGCAGGCCGAAATGACTGCGTGCGACTTTAACGACGCTTTCCCGGTATTCAACGGCTTTCAGTCGGCAGTCGGGAAAATGATACAGTAAATGTTTGGTTAATGAGCCGCCGCCCAAGCCGATGATTAAAGCCTCGTCATCAAGCGTTGGCTTAAATAGCATCCAGCTGGTCATGGCGCGCACATAATTCAGGCACAGTTTATCCGGTTCGGCCAGTAACATACTGCTTTGCCGGGGAAGCGAGCCAAAGTGCAGCGATCTTACTCCGTCACGCTCGACCACCTCTAAAATGCCGTCGTCATCGTGGATTTCGTGGATAATTCGGCCGTTATATTTATACATAAACGCGGTAAGTTATTAAAAAGATTAACTGAATATTATACAAGAGAATAGGGGGGCTAACTTCTGTGTGTTGATTCGGCTATTGCTGACGGTTCAGCGTGCGCTGGGAAAAATCAACGAGAGCTAGAGCATGTTGCCGAGGACGCGAAGTTTACGAAAAAGGGCCAAGGTAAAGCTTCGTGTCTATAGCGGAATACAAGGCTTGCCTTGTACATGTCAATCGTTCAAAGCTCCCGCCCCTTACCTACATGATCTACAGGGATGTGGTGGCCGCGATTGTTCCATACAATCTTGCGGCATTTCCTTCCTCCATGGAGGTCCATGTAGGCAATGTCGGCTTTGAACTCCGAATGGGATTATTAGGCGCTGTGGAACGGACGATCTCTGCTTAAGTTGATACGTCCATGCGCGCAGTTAATCAACCATCCTGATTTATTTTCGCAATAATAGCTTTTAAATGTTGGTCGCTATTCTGATTGTCGACCTGGCAGGTTCCTGCATTCAGGTGTCCGCCGCCGTTATAGCTAAGGCAAAGCTCACCGACATTGGTATTAGAAGTACGATTCAAGATGGATTTTCCTATCGCAAATACGGTGTTTTGTTGCTTAACACCCCACATGACATGGATCGAGATATTGCACTCGGGATACAGCGCATAAATCATGAAACGGTTGACGGCATAGATGGTTTCTTCATCACGTAGATCCAATACCACCAGATTATTGTAGACGGTAGAACAACGCTGAATTTGCTCCTTGGCTGCCGCTTCGTGTTCTTTAAACAGTTTGACCCGTTCCTGAACGTCGCTGAGTTGCAAGATGTCATTAATAGAATGATTTTTGCAATAATCGATCAAGTTCATCATTAATTGATAGTTCGACACGGTAAAGTCCCGAAATCGACCTAAACCGGTACGCGCATCCATCAGGAAATTCATTAGCACCCAGCCTTCCGGGTTTAAAATTTCTTCTCTGTTGAACTGCGCCGCATCGCCTTTATCGACAGCTTCCATCATCTCATTCCAGTCGGCAGGAAAGCGGGCCGCACCGCCGTAATAGTCGTAAACGACTCGCGCGGCTGACGGGGCGTCAGGGTCTATGATGTGATTTTCGGCCTTTTCATTGCGGATGGTTTCGCTTAAATGATGATCGAACGCTAGATGCACACCTTTAACATAAGGCAGGTTGGTGGTGATGTCGCGGTCGTTAATATCGATAATGCCGTCTTGCATGTCTTTAGGATGAACGAACTTAATGTCGTCAATCAGCTTCAGTTCTTTTAATAAAACCGCACAGATTAAGCCGTCAAAATCACTGCGTGTCACGAGTCGAAATTTTTGCTCTGTCATGTTGTTACCTTGGATGAAAGGGAAATAGGATGGGGGTTCAAGATAGCGAACCCCCCTTAGTAGTCAGGCGATTTCCTGCGAAAAATATACCCGCCTGACTGGTCTTTTTGTCTGTCTCCTGCATCCAGGCAGTTGTTGCAGACGAACAAAAATCCTGCGCCATTTGGGTATATTTATTCTTGGCAATCGCCTTAAAATAATCCGGTGATTTTGCCGGTATTATCAATATCAATTCTTTCCGCAGCGGGAACTTTAGGTAAGCCGGGCATGGTCATCATATCACCCGCAATCGCTACAATAAAGCCTGCGCCGTTTGCCAAGCGGACATCCCTGATTTCAATGACATGACCGGAAGGCGCGCCTTTGGCATTTGGGTTGGTTGAAAACGACATCTGGGTTTTTGCCATGCAAATCGGGAATTTGCCGTAATCCCCTTCCCAAGCGGCTAGTTGCGCTTTGACTTTGGCGTTGGCGGTGACGCTGCCCGCTCCGTATAACTTGGTGGCGATGGTTTCGATTTTTTCCCAAAGACTCAGGTTTTCGTCGTAAACATAGTTAAAATCGGGTTCGCGGTTGTCAACGATGTTGCTGACGGCGCGGGCCAACTCTTCCGCTCCGGCGCCGCCTTCCGCCCAATGTTTGGAAACCACGCATTTTGCGCCCAAGGCTTCGCATTTTTTCTTCAGCAAGGCGATTTCCGCGTCGGTGTCGAAGGTGAAATGGTTGATGCACACCACGCAAGGCAAGCCGTAATGGTAGGTGATGTTGTGCAAGTGGCGCTCAAGGTTTTCAAAGCCTTGTTCCAGCGCCGTCAGGTTTTCCTGATTTAATTCTTCCTTAACCACGCCGCCGTGGAATTTAAGCGCTCTTACCGTAGCGACCAATACCACTGCCGATGGCTTGAGCCCGGCCATGCGGCATTTGATGTCGAGGAATTTTTCAGCGCCCAAATCGGCCCCGAAACCGGCTTCAGTCACCACATAATCGGCCAGCTTCAGCGCGGTTTTGGTCGCGGTTACGGTATTGCAGCCGTGGGCGATATTGGCGAACGGCCCGCCGTGAATAATCGCGATATTGTTTTCCAGCGTCTGCACCAGGTTGGGTTTGATCGCATCTTTTAACAAGGCGGCCATCGAGCCTTGTGCATTCAGGTCGCGGGCGTAAACCGGCGTTACTTTGTCGGATTTATAGCCGATCACGATGCGGCCCAGACGCTCTTTAAGGTCCGCGCGGCTGGTCGCCAAACATAAAATCGCCATGACTTCGGAAGCCACTACGATGTCGTAACCGTCTTCACGCAAATAGCCATTGGCGGGGCCGCCCATGCCGACCACGATGTGGCGCAGCGCCCGGTCGTTCATGTCGACAACGCGTTTCCATTGGATGCGCCGTGGGTCGATGTCCAGCTCGTTGCCGTGATTGATATGGTTGTCGATCAGCGCTGACAGCAGGTTATGCGCGACACCGATCGCATGAAAATCGCCGGTAAAATGCAGGTTAATGTCTTCCATCGGCACCACTTGCGAATAACCGCCGCCAGCCGCGCCGCCTTTGACGCCAAAGCACGGCCCTAATGACGGTTCGCGCAGGCACATCATAGTTTTTTTGCCGATGCGGTTCATCGCATCGCCGAGGCCCACGGTGGTCGTAGTCTTGCCTTCGCCAGCCGGGGTCGGGCTGATTGCGGTTACCAGGATCAACTTGCCGTCTTCCTTGTCGGACAGGCTGCCCACGTATTCCAGCGACATCTTGGCTTTGTAATGACCGTAAGGGTCCAGGTGTTCGGCATCGATGCCGTATTGTTCTTTAACCAAACCGATGATCGGTTTCATGTTGGCTTGTTGGGCGATTTCTATATCAGACATTGTTTATTTTTCAAAAAAAGGAGTTGGTTAAAATTTGGTTATTGGCCGTTTTTTAGTATTTGTAGGATGGTGCTTATTACTTTTTCATGTGACGAGTGGGTAAGCGTGGCTACGTTTTTATTGATCAGCGCTACATTGGCAGTGAATAGTTTTCCGGGTCGAACAAAGCTAACCACATTCAGGCCGCCATTTTTATAATCAGCCTCATCAATACGTATAGCTTTGTTGTCGTTATACGATTTACTGGTGATTTGACACAAAATCCAATCGTTTCGTTGTGCATAAGCTAGGACTAAAGCGGGTCTTAACTTCGCATGGCTTAAATCCGAAAATGGAAATGAGACAAAAACAATATCGGCTATTGATAACTCGCCCATGCCTCATCCTCTTCAGGCCGATTCCAGTCGATAGCTAATGCTTGCTCGCTTAACAAGGCAGGTTCATGCTTGGACGGCAATGCTTGGCGAGCAACTTTGGCTTGCATAAACTCAATAAAATCGAACACTTCTTGCTGCATAGGTTCAGGAAGTGCGCTGATTTTTGCGGTTATTTCTTGAATGGAAGGTGTCATTAATTTTTCCTGTTCAAATCTTTAGCTGTGTAAGGTAACGCGAGAACGATATGTTAATGGATTAAATGGTTACAAATGCCTGAATAGTGCTTACGGTAAGTTGTGCCTGTTTTTTCCTTAACATTTCAATTTTCAATTGCTGCACTTCCGGCCCGGTTTTGGGCACTCTTGATGCGACAATGTGACAGCCTTTTTTAATTCCGCGATGATCCTCAATAAATCTGTCGATAGTGGCGACTAATTGCTCATAGGCTTCTTGTATGTGACGACCTTTCAACTCGACATAAATTACACTGCTGATTTTATCAGAAGCAGAGTTATCAATAATTTCAAACATGTAATCGCAACGCTTGCTTGAATCAGCAATCAAACAGCCGTCGACTTTAATTTTTCGTACCGATTTTGCCGATGGATTTTTTATCGTTAGCTTCCTGTTGTGTTCACTCGCTGTTATCAATTTGTTGGTTGATTGAGTTGTGCATTTTTCATAATCCATTATTCAGTTCCGTACAAAATCTCAGTAGCCACGTTAAACGCCGCATCGAATTCATCCGAGACAGCATCGAGAAGATTTGCGCCAATCAGGCGGTTTTCCAGATCAATAATGGATTCCAGCTTGCCTTTATTAAGGGTATAAGCAGATACATCTTCTAATCGAATCAGCTCGTCAGTGGCTAGAGCTTTTTCAAGTTTTTTTAACTTGTTTTTATCGCCATTGGCTTTGTCGTAGGCATCTTGTCCAACCACTAAATTATTTATCGCCGTTAATATATAAGGGCTATGCGTGGTAATAAAAAATGAATGCCCTACAGTGTTATATATCGTGGCAATCAGGCTGATAATTTGCTTCTGCGATACGGGAAACAGATGAGCTTCGGGTTCTTCTATGAAAAAAGTTTGATGTATTTTCTTGCCATAAAAAAAAGGCCAGGTTTTCAGTATCAAAAGCATAGGTAATGATTCTTTCTGACCTGACGATGCATCAGCCAGATTAGTTCTTTTGCCTTTGTTTGAAATCCAGTCCTGCTCATCCGCATAAATGTATTCTCCTGCGATTATATCGCTGACAAGTTCATCAATTTTTTTTCTAAGCGCTTCAGTAGAGTCAGGATCGCGCCGAAAAAAATCACCTTGATGAATTCGTCTCGATTGCTCATAGCGAGAACCAAGTTCTTTAACGAAAGGGTCTATATCAATATCGTTTACAAGGAATGAAAAAATATGTTTTTGTAGATTAACAAAAAAAGATCGGCTTGCAGGAATAAAGATAGGTCTTTTGTATATGTTACTAAATATGGAATCATATAATTTGTCAGAAAATGTTTGATGGAAGATCATTTCTCTTTTCAGCGTTTTTTTTTCGTTGTCTTGATCTGCCCGTGTATCAAATTCATCCAAAGCCAGTTTGTAACTATTTCTCAATCCTTTATAAAAATCCGCCAGTTCTTTGCCATAGTTAACTTTCAATATGTATTTATTGGCTGCTTTGATTCTTATGATAGACAGCTCATAATCGCCATTTGTATAAATAATAGAAAATTCCTGATTCATCCATGAATAACGAGGGAAAATTTGCTCAAACTGAATTAAACATTTCTTGTCAATGATTCCCTTTGTCTCAAGTTTTTCGACTGATGGAATAAAAATATTATGAAAAAAACTTTTAAAAAAGTAGGTTAGTTTAGCAATAACGCTTTTACCCTGAGCTTGTGCACCGATTAAGACATTTATTTTTCGTATCTCAAAATCTGCGTGATCTATGGTTAGAAAACCATTAATTTCGATGCGTTCCATTAATCTTTCCTAAAAACGATAAGCCAAAATGTCGGGCAACGAAAAGCAGTTGCCTAAAGCGCCTACTTTTGGTGCCTGACCTACCTATTAACTATAAACCGGAAACCGCGCACAAAGATTGCTGACTTTCTCCCGTACCGCTGCAAGTACGTTTTCGTCTTCCATATTTTCCATTACATCGCACATCAGGTTGGCGATTTCAATCATCTCCGCTTCCTTGAAGCCGCGCGTGGTCGGCGCAGGCGTACCGACGCGAATGCCGCTGGTGACGAATGGCGATTGCGGGTCGTTAGGTACGGCGTTTTTGTTGACGGTGATATGCGCTTTGCTCAACGCCGCATCGGCCGCTTTGCCAGTGATGCCTTTGGCGATCAGCGAAACCAGCATTAAATGATCGTCGGTGCCGCCGGAAACCACATCGAAGCCGCGTTTCATAAATACGGCAGCCATGGCTTGGGCGTTTTTAATCACTTGTTGCTGATAAACGCGAAACTCCGGTTGCATGGCTTCTTTAAAGGCGACGGCTTTGGCCGCAATCACATGCATCAATGGGCCGCCCTGGATGCCGGGGAAGATGTTGGAGTCGAATTTTTTCTCCAGTTCCGGGTTGCTTTTGCACAAAATCAAGCCGCCGCGTGGACCGCGTAAAGATTTGTGCGTGGTGCTGGTGACCACGTCGGCAATAGGCACAGGGTTGGGATATAAACCTGCGGCAACCAGGCCTGCGATATGCGCCATATCGACAAACAAATAAGCGCCTACTTTGTCGGCGATGTCGCGGAAACGTTGCCAATCCCAGATGCGCGAGTAGGCGGAAAAACCGGCAACCAGCACTTTAGGTTTGTGCTCCAATGCCAATGCTTCAACTTGCGCATAATCGATTTCGCCGGTTTCAGGGTGCAGTCCGTATTGCACCGCTTTGTAAATTTTGCCGGAGAAGTTGGGCTTGGCGCCGTGGGTTAAATGGCCGCCATCGGCAAGGCTTAAGCCCAGGATGGTGTCGCCCGGTTGAATCAAGGCCATGAACACAGCCATGTTGGCCTGTGAGCCGGAATGCGGTTGCACGTTGGCGTAATCTGCGCCGAACAAGGCTTTGGCGCGGTCGATGGCCAGTTGCTCTGCCTTGTCGACGAATTCACAGCCGCCGTAGTAACGTTTGCCGGGATAGCCTTCGGCATATTTATTGGTTAATTGCGTGCCTTGAGCTTCCATGACCCGTGGGCTGCAATAGTTTTCAGAGGCGATCAGCTCGATGTGATCTTCCTGGCGCTGGCGTTCTTCTTCCATTGCTTGGAACAATTCGTCATCGAAGCCTTCGATAGTCATTGATTTTTTAAACATAGTGTTCTCCTGAATTAATAATATTCGGTATATATAATAGAACACGGATGACACAGATTAGACGGATTTACACGGATTTTTTGAGTAACGGATTTTGCCGAAATCTCAAAATAATCCGTTTTATCCGTGCATATCAGTTAAATCTGTGTCATCCGTGTTCCATTTTTATTTGTTGTGTTTAAGGTTGTGGCCGAATCAACAGTATTTGCAGATCGGCGACATTGGTGCCTGTCGCGCCGGTATTCATTAAATCGTCAGACGTTTTTAAAGCGGTGTACGAATCGTTATTTTCAAGTAGCTCCAGCGGGTTTACGCCTGCCTGGGTCATGCGGTTTATGGTGTTTGGGTCAACGATGCCGCCTGCCGCATCGGTGGGGCCGTCCAGGCCGTCGGTGCCGCCGCTAAGGAAGGTCCAGTTGCCGGTTAAGCCGTGTTGCTTGGCGGCAATTGCAAAAGCCAGCGCCATTTCCTGATTGCGGCCGCCGCGCCCATTGCCTTTTAAATTAACCGTGGTTTCGCCGCCTGCCAGTAGGGCTATGGGTTTGTTTATGATTAGCGCTTTGGCGTGGCGAGCCAGTTTTTCTGCTTCTTCTCTGGCCTCGCCGCATAAATGGTCGCTGTACAATTCTGTCTCGTAACCCCTATTTTTAGCAGCGTCCAGCAGCGCATTAATGCTGATGGCGTTGCTGCCGACCAGGATATGCCCGGTGTTTTTAAACACCTCATCGCCCGGCTTGGGTGTCTCGGCAATGTAACCTTGTTTGCCTTGTTCCAGATGCTGCCGGACATTAGCCGGTACTTGTTCCCAAATGCCTTTGGCTTTAAAAACCTCGATAGCGTCTGCGTAAGTGCTGTCGTCAGCAACGGTGGGGCCGCTGGCAATGGCGCTTAAGTCGTCGCCCAATACATCGGATAAAATAAACGCATGCAAATCGGCCGGCGCTGCCATTCGGGCCAAGCCGCCGCCTTTTAGTTGCGACAAATGCTTGCGCACGCAGTTAATTTGGTTGATGGTCGCACCGGAGGTCAGCAGTAAATCAGTGGTAGCAATCTTTTCTTGTAAGGTAATTTGATCGGCAGGATAGGGAATCAGCGCCGAACCGCCACCGCTGACCAATACCAAGACCAGTTCATGCTGTTGAGCGCTTCGCACCCGCTCCGCAATAATTTGCGCCGCTTTCAGTCCGGCTGCATCGGGCAAGGGATGCGCAGCGCCGATCACATCAACCTTGTCGACGCCGGTCACGTTCTCATAATTGGTAACGGCGATGCCCCGGCCTGCCAGCTTTTCGGCAGGAATGATTTCCGATGCCGCTTTAACCATTGCGCAGGCGGCTTTGCCGAATGCGATCAGATGGACTTTTGAGTAAGCGTCAAGGAGCTTTGGGGCAAGATGGCGTTTAACCGCCTGGTAAGGATCGGCTGCCGCTATGCCTGCCTGAAAAATGCTGAGGGCATCTTGTCTAAGTGAAATCAAGTCGGCTTGATCGGGTAAAGGGCTCATGGACTGGTTCTGTGGCGGCAACAGCGGTGCTGTTTATGCCATTTCCTTAGCCAGTGCAAAGATATTTTCGGCGTCGAAAACCTGCTTGTTGTCTTCAAATAGTTTTGCGATACAGGCGCGGTGTAAGGCCAGTTTTAGCGATCCGAAACCGATAGCGCCCCAGATGATTTTGCCGTTGCGCAGGTTGCCTTTGTCCATGATGTCGGCGCCGCCTATGCCTAAAGGCGGCGTAGCATTGGCGTCGGCCATCATTTCGATATGCGGGTTATGCTGCCATTGATCGGCTGAGAGCAGCTCTACACCTGCCGCCCCGGTTGCAAAAACAATGTTGGCGTGTTCAATGGCTCTAGCTCTGGCCTCATTGTCGAACGCTTCAACAGGAGTCAGGTTTACGCCAAAGCGGGTTTTCATATTGTCGCAGGCCTGAACGGCGCGTTCCATTTTACGTCCGGTCAAGGTTACCTCTGCGCCTTCCTTAGCCAGCATCGCCGCAGCACGTTGCCCTACCGGGCCGGTGCCGGCCAGCACCACGGCTTTTTTGCCGGTTAGCGTGCCGCTGGACGCAAGTTTTGCGACGGCTGCTGCTGCGGTGGTGTTGCTGCCGTTACTGTCGAGCATTACCGAGACCTGAAAGCCAGAAAAAAAGTGCTGTTGCACAGCAATAAATAATTCTTGTCCAGCAACCATGTCGCTGCCGCCAACAAAAATAGCGGTGTTTTTCTTATCCTTGGGGGCACGAGTAAACATTGCGCCTTCCACCAGCCCCGAGATGTTTTTGGGCGTCAATCCACCGTACCCGATCACATGATCTGCACCGCCATCATAGGCTACAACAGTATCGAAAACTGAAGGGTGAGTGTCGGTATCGAATTGGAATAGCAGTTTTTTCATTAACTTACTCGTGCTGGGTTAGGCTGGTATGTGTGGATAGGATTATTAAACCGACCTATTATACTCGATAAACAAAACACTGCCTTATTTAGCCTGCTTCCTGATTGGACATGGCTTGCAACCTTGGATGCGTTTTTTTGATATGCTTGCTTGCAGTGGCTTATCTTCGTTATTATCTGTAGAAACGGAGTTATGCTGTGGTTGTTGGGCGTTGTCGGCAATTGCTCCTGCATTTATGCCGTCGTCGGGAAGGGGTAGTGGCAATATTTTCCGATTATCTTGATAGCGTTATCAAAAAAATTATAACAATTAAAGGAAAAAAACAGATGAAAACCCCCGTTCATATTGCTGTAACAGGCGCCGCAGGACAAATCAGCTATTCTTTGTTATTTCGATTGGCTGCCGGTGCGTTGCTGGGCTCCGACCAGCCCATCGTATTGCATTTGCTTGAAATCCCCACGGCAATGAATGCCTTACAAGGCGTATTAATGGAGTTAAATGATTGCGCTTTCCCGTTGCTGCATCGTATTGAAGTCACCGACGATCCCAAAGTGGCGTTCAAGAATATTGATTATGCCTTTTTGGTTGGCGCCAGGCCAAGAGGGCCGGGCATGGAACGCAAGGATTTATTGGAAGTGAACGCAGAGATTTTTGCGATTCAGGGTAAAGCGTTGAATGATGTTGCAAGCCGAGAGGTAAAGGTCTTGGTGACCGGTAATCCGGCCAATACTAATGCGCTGATTGCGTTGAGCAATGCGCCGGATTTAAAACCGGAGAATTTTTCCGCAATGACAAGGCTGGATCATAATCGGGCGCTAAGCCAATTGGCTGAAAAATGCGGTGTTTTACCGGTTGATATAAAAAATATGACGATTTGGGGTAATCATTCGACTACCCAGTATCCCGATATTCACCATGCCAAGGTCAAAGGGCAGGATGCCTTGTCTCTGGTTGATAATGACTGGTACGTCAATGAGTTTATTCCTATCGTTCAGCAGCGCGGCGCCGAAATCATTAAAGCCAGGGGACAATCCAGCGCCGCATCGGCTGCCAATGCGGCGATAGGCCAGATGAAAACTTGGGCGTTAGGCACAGAGCCGGGCGATTGGGTCAGCATGGCGGTGTTATCGGATGGCAATTACGGCGTTGAAGCCGGGTTAGTTTATTCTTTTCCGGTAACGATAGTTGACGGCGAGGTTAATGTTGTCAGAGGCCTGGATATTAACGAGTTTAGTCGGCAAAGAATGCGGATTACCGAGACTGAATTAAAAGAAGAAAGGGATGCGGTTAAGCATTTGCTGAAATAACAATGAGTAACTACTCAGTTAGTGTGTTGCTGCCGAGTAGTTACGAATAATCACTTAATGTCCCCCATCATTCGATTCGACCGCGTATCGGTCGCCGCCCACGAAAAAACGATTCTATCCGACATCAGTTTTGCGCTCTTTCCTGGAGAAAAAGCCGTGTTATGCGGCAAATCCGGCTCCGGTAAAAGCAGCGTACTGAGAACTTTGCTGGGGCTTCATTTTATAAAATCAGGCACAGTCTACTTTCAGGAACAAGCGCTGACGGCGGCATCCATTCAGGCTATTCGAAGTTGCACCGCGTACATCGGACAAGAACCGATGCTGGGCGCTGAAAGCGTGCGGGAAGCCCTGCTCTTGCCTTTTCAATTCAAAGCGCATCGCGAGCATCGACCCACCGATAGGCAACTGATTGAGGTATTGCAACGACTGCAATTACCTGAAACCATCTTAAGCCAGGATAGTAGTCGAATTTCCGGCGGCGAGAAGCAGCGGATTGCGTTGGCTCGCGGTCTGCTGTTGGGCAAAAAACTGTATCTGTTGGACGAGGTGACCAGCGCGTTGGATGTAGAAAGCAAACAGGTCGTGTTCGATGTTTTCTCCGATCCCCATCTAACCGTTCTTTCGGTAGCACACGACCCAGCGTGGTTGGATCGTTGCGGCATTGTTTTTGAACTTGAAGCGGGCCGACTGACCCAGGTGAAGCGTAATGGAAACACTTGATATTGCGCTACCGCGCATGGCCTTGCTTTACGGCCTCTGTTTGCTGCCCTGGTTACTGCTTTGGCTGATTGGCCTGCGTTTGAGCCGGGATATTGGCATCAGCATCCTGCGCATGAGCATCCAGTTAGCGCTGGTCGGCATCTACCTGAAAACATTGTTCGATCTTAACCATCCGTGGCTCAACGGCTTATGGATACTGGTGATGCTGTTAGTCGCCGATTTAAGTATTCTGCGCCGCGCAGGACTTAAAGCGCGTTATTTCGCCCTGGCTACCTTTACGGCAATTGCATCCAGCATCCTGTTTTCCACCGCCTATCTGGTGATCTTGGTTATCCAGCCAACGCACTATTACGACGCCCGTTATATCGTGCCTTTGTCCGGTATGATCCTCGGCAACTGCCTGCAAGGAAACGTCATTGCATTGGAACGCTTTTATTCGGCGCTACGCAAGAGCGAGAACGAATACGCAACCTTTCTCATGTTGGGAGCAACGCGTTGGGAAGCCGTGCGTCCGTATTTTCGGGATGCGATAAAAGCCGCGATCAATCCGACCATCGCCGGTATGGCTACCATGGGACTGGTATCCTTGCCCGGTATGATGACCGGTCAAATTCTGGGCGGCAGCGAACCTTGGTTGGCGGTGAAATATCAAATTGCGATCATGATCTGCATTTTTACCAGTACCACCGTCGCCGGCATCATCAACTTGAAGCTCAGCCTGAACATTGCTTTCAACGCTTTTGATGTGTTGCGGGATGAAGTGATTAGCAAGCCTTGAAGACGAACAAAAATCCTGCGCCATTTGGGTATATTTATTCTTGGCAATCGCCTAATGGATTATCTATCGGCCTATTGCGTAATAGTCCAATCCGCTACGCTTAACCCTGTCCGGCTCATACATATTACGACCATCAAAAATCACTTTATCACCCAGCTGTTGGCTCAGCGCGTCAAAATCAGGGCTGCGAAATTGCTTCCACTCCGTAACAATAACCAGCGCATCGGCTTGTCTTAAAGCATCCTTGGGCGAGTCGCAAAACTTAAGCCCCGCTTTGACGCCATAAAGCCGCCGCGCTTCCTCCAAGGCCTCAGGATCAAAAGCCTGAACCGTTGCCCCGGCGTTAATCAAGGCTTCCAGCACAACCCGGCTTGGCGCATCGCGCATATCATCGGTATTGGGTTTAAACGCGAGTCCCCACAGCGCAAAGACCTTGCCTGTTAAGTGACCTTGATAATGTTTATTAATCTTTTCAAACAATCGATGTTTTTGCCGGTTATTGACATTCTCTACCGCATTAAGCAATTCGGCATGATAGCCCTGCTCCTTTGCCGTTCTTTCCAGGGCTTTTACATCTTTGGGAAAACAAGAACCGCCATAACCGCAACCGGGATAAATAAAGCTGTAGCCGATACGGCTATCAGAGCCTATGCCGTGTCTTACCTGTTCAATGTCGGCCCCCAAATGCTCGGCCAGGTTTGCAAGCTCATTCATAAAGCTGATTTTAGTCGCCAACATAGCATTCGCCGCATACTTGGTTAATTCCGCCGAACGTATATCCATGGTGATGACCCGGTCGACACTGCGGTTAAACGGCGCATAAAGCGCTTTGAGCAAGGCTGCGGTTCTGGGATTATCGGTGCCGATAATAATGCGGTCCGGTTTCATAAAATCTTCCACCGCTGCGCCTTCTTTCAGAAACTCCGGATTTGAAACCACATCAAACTCCAGGTCTTGACCGCGCTCGATCAAAATCTGCTGCATAGCGGCTTTAACCTTATCCGCCGTACCTACGGGGACTGTTGACTTATCGATTACAACCCGATAGTCACCCATATTCTCGGCTATGCTTTTGGCAACCGCCAACACGTACTGTAAATCTGCCGAGCCGTCGTCATCCGGCGGCGTACCCACGGCTATGAATTGAAATACGCCATGATCGACAGCCTCCTTAATATCGGTCGTAAATCTCAAGCGTCCTTCCGATTGATTTTCTTTAACCATGGCTTCCAGTCCCGGTTCATAGATCGGAATAATCCCCTGTTGCAGCTTGGCGATTTTAGTTTCATCAATATCAACACAGATAACATCATTGCCGACTTCCGCAAGACAGGCGCCTGTCACCAAACCCACATAGCCGCTTCCAAATATTGTAATTTTCATTTTCTCAACTTTAATTATTTGTTAAAAATATGACTCTGTTGCCGTGGCCCTATGAGCCTGTCCGAGAATAGGAATCGTAGCGAGGGAAAGCCATTTTGAGTCAGATTTTTCGATCATTTGAGGCGAATAGTTGTTCTATTTAACGAAAATGATAGGGAAATCTGGCCAAAAGGGCTTTTCCGCAGTAGGTTCTCTATTTTCGGACAAGCTCCTAGGCATCATAATTCATAGCTATTCAGCATCGGGCGGATCTATAACAAACAGAAGACGGATGACACTGCACGACGGATTTAAACAGATTTTCTTTTCTACGTCACAACCGGAAAACTTCAGATACGATGCTATCGATCGAGTGAGAGCAAAATCATAGGGAATAGCCTGAATTGAGGCAAGCATTAGTTTGTTTGTTGCAATCAGGTAAGCGATCAAATCGATTAGAGACCATTTTCGCGTCTCTGCTGTGAGGCCTTCTGCACTATAATCAAGACTATTTGACGGGCATTAAAATCTTGCTCAATTTGAACAACTGAAATGTTTTATAAATGGTGACTACTCACACGTTGTTAAATCGCAAAGCCGATGTTGAACAGTCCAAAGCCAGCTTTGGACTCCAGCGTGGCTGCCGGAGTTCAAAGCTAGCTTTGAACCTTATCGTTCTAAACAACATGTTTTATGACGCTCGAAATTCGGTGTCTACCAGAGTGAATGGTAATCTTCTCGTCATGCTACTGTTTGGAGTGGCCTGTTAACATTTCCTACATGCAACGACTCATTCACCTGACGTTATTTACCCTTTTGAGCCTTACCTTCACCGGATGCGCTCGCTTCCATGATCATCCTTTAAATCCCGTCGACTCTGTGACTCGGATCGAAGCGCGTACCCTGTCTAGCCCGGAGTTGAGGGATTTTATCGACAGCGTACTCGCAAACAAAACCGTGCCGTCGCCCCAATCGTGGGATATTGATCGGCTAACGCTGGCGGCAATTTACTACCATCCCGATCTTGCGTTGGCTCGCGCTCAAGCCGAAACAATGGCTGCCGCTGCTATAACCGCAGCTCAACGACCTAACCCCAATGTCACTGTTTCTCCGACATGGATAAGCAATTTGGCGACAGCGGCAGCGCCCTGGATTGCGGCCGGCTCCATTAGCATCCCGATCGAAACCGCCGGGAAACGCGGGTTTCGTATCGATAAAACCGGGCATCTCACCGACGCGGCACGCTTGCGGGTGGCTGATACGGCTTGGTTAGTGCGCGGGCGCTTGCGCGTGGCGATGCTGGACGTTTACGCCGCGCAGGAAGCCGAGCGATTGCTCCAGCAGCAATTCGCTATCCAACAGGCGATAACCGAACGGCTGGAACAACAGCGGGCAATTGGCGAAATTACCCGGCCCGAAGTGGTCCGGTCGCATCTTGCCTTAAACCAACTGAAACTGAATGCAGGTACGGCGCAAAAAAGAAGCGCCGAAAGTCGAGTATTGCTGGCCGCCGCTATCGGATTACCGGTCGTCGCGCTGATGAACATCGAACTCGATTTTACGAAGCTTTCCAGGCCTCCTGCATTGAACAGCATTTTTGTCCCAAACCTGAAAGAAATCGCGTTGCAAAAGCGTCCCGATGTGTTGGCGGCATTAGCCGATTACGCAGCGGCACAGTCCGCGTTGCAACTGGAAATAGCCAACCAGTATCCTAATATTCAGGCTAATCCCGGTTATACCTGGGAAATGGGTGAGAACCGTTGGCTTTTAGGCGTAACGGCACTGCAACTGCCGATATTACATCAAAATCAGGGGCCTATTGCCGAAGCCGAGGCTAAACGCAGTGAGCTTGCTGTGCGCTTCGAAGCTTTGCAAATGCGTATCCTTGGCGACATTGATCGCGCCCATGCGGGTTTGGCGGCGGTATTCGCCAAGTGGCAGGCCGCCGAGCAGCAAATGCGTATCCAGCAAGATAACCTGCATTCCGCCGAAGCCCTGTTTCAATCCGGGGAAACCGACCGTCTGGCCCTGCTCGGCGCTGAACTGGAAAATGCCGCCGCCGAACGCGCCAAACTGGATGTGTTGGTCGAGACCCAGCAAGCACTCAATGCGCTGGAAGATACCTTACGCTATCCCATTGCCTCCACGCTTACTGCAACATTAATCTCCGATTCCGCAACCAGGAAAATACGCCAATGAAACCGGTTATTCAGCTAAAAACAGCGATACTAAGCGCCTGCATAATCTGGTGTAACCCGGCTGTTTCGGCTGATGAGCCGGAGCTCGCCACCGAAGTGGCCGTGCAGATAGGTAAAATCACCAAGGCCACATTACATCGCTATGTAATGGCTTACGGCACGGTTGAACCTCAACCTGCGGCGGACGGCCAGTCGGCGGCCAGTTCTAAAATCGCCGTACCGATGACGGGCATCCTTACGCAAATCCACTGCGAGGAAGGACAACACGTTAAAAAAGGGGATTTATTGTTCGAGCTGGATACGCGCAGTGTCGATGCGCTGATTGCTAAAGCCGAAGTGGCCGTCGAATTCGCGCAAAAGAATTTTGCACGCAAGCAGCAGCTGAATGTTACCGATAATATTTCCCGCAAGCTTTATGACGAAGCGGAGCAACTACTTCAATCAGCCCGCAAGGATTTGCTCAGCGCTAAGACCCAACGCGAATTATTGCAAATCAAGGCGCCATTATCGGGCGCAGTGGCGGCGATTCATTTCAAAGTCGGCGAGGCGGTGAACCTAAATACGGTATTGGCCGACTTGATCGATCTTGACCGTCTGGACATCGCTATCCATGTACCCAGCCAAGAAGCGGCTATGCTCCGTTTGGGACAAGTAGTGGAAATCGGCGCTAGTCCTATTCAACTAGGGAAGTTGGCGTTTATCAGTCCCCAAGTCGATCCGCTGACCGATACCGTGTTAGTTCGCGCTACTTTAAACAAAGATTCCGGCCTGCGCCCTGGTCAATTCGTCAATGTACGCATCGTTGTTGAAGAGCGTCCAGAGCGTTTGGCGGTTCCTATCGAAAGCGTGGTGAGCAGGGACGACATCAGTCTGATTGCCGTGGTTGATGGCGATAACGCCAAACAGAAGATCATCAAGCCGGGTTTGCGCGACGGCAATCTGATCGAAATATCTGGCGAGGGTTTGCACGAAGGCATGACTATCGTGACTCAAGGCATTTACGGCTTGCCGTCTGAAACGCGCATCCGGGTGCAGAAATAATGCGCTGTTCTTTTGCCGCTCGCCACGGTTTGGTCATTGCCTTTCTTTGTGCCGCACTTTGTTTGGCCGGTATTTATGCGGCGCTGGGTATGCCTTCTTCTATTTTCCCCCAAACCAATTTTCCGCGAGTAGTCATTCTGATCGACAACGGCGTTATGCCTGCCAACGAGATGATGGCGACCATCACTCGTCCGGTCGAAGAGGCCATGAAAGATATTCCCGGCGTGCGCACCGTGCGCTCGAAGACCGGACGCGGCTCGGCGGAAATCAACGTATTTTTCACCTGGCAAACGGACATGGTGCAGGCGGAGTTGTTCGTTCAGGGCCGCCTTGCCGTTGTGCAAAAAGCACTACCGGCGACCGCCAGTTCGGCGGTTTGGCGGCTCACGTTTGCCGCCTTCCCGGTAGTCGGCCTGAGTCTGACCGGCGCTACGCATTCGCTGACCGAACTGTGGGAAACCGCACGCTATACGCTGCAACCCCGCTTGCTGCGCATCCCCGGCGTGGCCCGTACCGGAATTGTCGGCGGACGCGCGCCGGAATATCATGTCATTGTCGATCCGTTACGCTTGCAGGCCGTCAATTTGAGCCTCACTCAAGTCACCGATGCCTTGATCAGAAACAACCTGATCGCACCAACCGGCATGTTGGAGGAAGACTATAAGCTTTACCTGACGGTGGTGGACGGTCGCGTTCGCAGTGTCGAAGAGATAGAAAACCTGACCGTTTCTGTACATGGCAATGCGCCGACTGTCGGCGTCATACAACCCGCCCATCCTATCCGCATCAGGGACTTTGCGAAGGTTGAGCGCACCCAGGAACCCGCCTTCAACATCGTCACTGCAAACGGCGTGAATGCCGTGTTGCTCAATGTCTACAGCCAACCTGACGGCAGCACTCTCGACATTGCCAGGCAATTGAAACAGGAGTTGGAATCTCTGAAACAAGCTTTGCCGTCGGGAATGCAAGCGACAGTCTTCTACGACCAATCGCTGTTAGTGGGCGATTCCATCCAGAGTGTTTGGGAGGCCATCTTTTTAGGGCTGATGCTTTCCATCGTCATACTTTACGTATTCCTAAAAAATTGGGGGGCCACGTTGATTGCCGCGATGGTAATCCCGGCCACGGTTTTGATCACTCTGTTGATGCTCCGCGTCATGGGACTGAGTTTTAACTTAATGACGCTGGGCGGCATTGCCGCCGCCATCGGCTTGATTATCGACGATGCCATTGTCGTAGTGGAAGCGGTACACAGCAAAATCTCCTCCGGCATGAAACGCTTGGATGCAGTACAGCAAGCCTTGGCGGATATTTTTCGGCCCTTACTGGCTTCGACATTGACGCCGGTAGTGGTGTTCATTCCGCTGGCTTTCCTGGACGGTGTCGCCGGCGTTTTCTTCCGGGCTTTGGCCTTGACCATGGTGGTGTCGCTGTTGACCTCACTGGTGTTGGCCGTCACCCTGATCCCGTCGTTGGCCGTTTGGTGGATGCCTAATTCACCGGCCAGTTCTCAATCAAGCTGGCTTGAACGGCTGATTAAAGGCTACGAAAACGTGTTACGCATCGCGCTCAAACAGTCCGGTAAAGTATTGACCGGCTGCGTGTTAATACTGGCGTTGGGCGTATGGCTATACGGACGACTGGAAAGCGAGTTCCTGCCCTTTATGGACGAAGGCGGTTTTGTGCTTGATTACCGAGCGCCTTGGGGCACCAGCCTGACCGAAACCGATCGGCAATTACAGCAAGCCGAATCCATTTTGCGCGCCATGCCGGAATTGGAAAGCTATTCGCGGCGCACCGGTACGAGATTGGCTTTGGGTATTTCACAAGCGCACATGGGTGATTTCTTAGTCAAATTGAAACCGAAACGCCGACGTAAAACCGATGAAGTCGTTGCTGATTTGCGTCAGCAGCTTCATGTTGCGGCGCCAGGAATTGAATGGGAATTTGCAGGCATCCTTAATGACCTGATTGGCGATTTAACTTGGTCGCCTAGGCCCATCGAGATCAAACTGTTCTCCACCGATGTCGAATGGCTTAAGCAAAAAGCCCCGCAAGTCGAAGCCGAACTTAAGAAAATAGAAGGCGTGGTCGATACCTTCGACGGCCTGGAAACCACGGGGCCCTCGTTGAGCTTGCGTATGCGTTACAGCGATGCGCAACGCTTCGGCCTGACCGTTAATGATGTGGCCTTGGCGGTCAGCACGGCTATGCTCGGGCAAAAAGCCTCCTACATTTTGGAGGGCGACCGGGTGGTTAATATCCGCGTCAGGATGAACACCGACGCGACCAGCCAAATCGCCAATCTGCGTGAATTGCCGTTGCGGTCTTTGGACGGCAGGACCGTAAAACTGTCGCAAGTGGCGGACGTGGTTGCCGAACCGGGACAGTTGGAATTGCATCGCGAAGACCTGCGGCAATTGGTGGCTGTTTCCGCACGCCTGGAAAACCGCGATCTCGGCAGCGCCATAGCCGAAATCAAGGCCAAACTCAGTCAAGATCAGACCTTGCCTCCGGGCGTATTGGAATTCGGCGGACTCTACCAGCAGCAACAGGAATCTTTCCATAACTTGCTGGTGGTGTTGTTGGCCTCGATATTTTTGGTGTTTACCGTATTGCTGGTCGAGTTCGGCTCATTTTACGAACCTATCGCCATCGTGTTCGGTTCCGTACTGGCCTTATGCGGCACCGTTTTGGCCTGGTACCTGACCGGCACCTCAGTCAATATCGTGTCGTTGCTGGGCGCAATCATCGGCATTGGCGTGGTCGCGAAAAACGGCATCCTGATGTTGGATTCGGTACACCGGTTCGAGGCGCAGGGTGCCAACCTGGAAAATGCGCTGGCGGAATCGGGGCGGCGGCGTTTGCGTCCGGTATTAATGACCTCGCTGGCGGCGGCGTTGGGGTTGCTACCCTTGGCCTACGGCATCGGCGCCGGATCGGACATGCTTAAACCCTTAGCTATCGCGGTGATTGGGGCGCTGACGTTGTCGGTGCTGCTGTCGCTGGTCGCTACGCCTACGGTTTATTTTGTGATGCGTAGGCGGGCTGGGAAAACGATACCAGATTAGCAATTTGCTTCAGTTAAGTCCTCATACCGGCGGTTTTGGAGTTTGCTGAAGTATTTTGCTAACATCGATATAGCAGTGTTATTGTGATTTTATGAATTATTTTTGAAGTACAATGACGGCGACTAGCAGTTGATGTTTGAGAGTCATAATGTCTACGCGCCTTTGGCGTGGGTAAAAAATAAATAAGGGAGAATTAAAAATGCCTATTTTGTCCATGTTTTATGGCATTGTGGTTTACATGCATCAAGTGATAACTCAACAATAGGCAGGTTAAAAGCAAAGCCCGTGAGCTTTGAGCAGGCGGTTAAGATTGCTACAGAATGTGCAAGTTTGCCTGTTCTTGATGCGCGTTCGCCTGATGAAATATTGGGTTACGATAACAGCCCATTCGGTTTATTTGGTGACGAAAATGATCATTGATTCATCTGCGTTGATTGCCGTTTTAGAAAAAGAAGACGAAGCTGAGCTGTTTTTACATCTGATGTACGAGGCAGATACGCTCAATATCAGCGCCGTGACTTATGCCGAGGTGTCATTGGTTTTATATAGCCGCTTTGGGAGTCTCGTAGGTACGCTAGGCGTACCTTTCGGCGATGCTCGACGGCGAATCATCAATCCCCAGCGTAGCCGTGCTTCTTAAAGAAAAACGCCACATTGACCAGCGCTATCATCACCGGCACTTCGATCAACGGGCCGATGACTGCCGCGAACGCCGCTCCGCTGTTAATGCCGAATACCGCTACCGCTACCGCAATCGCCAGCTCGAAGTTGTTGCTGGCGGCGGTAAAAGCCAGCGTAACGGTTTTTTCGTAGTTCGCGCCGATGGCTTTGCCCATCAGGAAACTCAGTAAAAACATCACTACAAAGTAAATCAACAGCGGGATAGCAATTCGCACCACGTCCAACGGCAATTGCACAATCAAGTCGCCTTTCAGCGAGAACATCACCACGATGGTGAACAGCAGCGCAATCAGCGTCAGCGGGCTGATTTTCGGCACGAAGCTGTGCTGATACCAGTCTTTGCCTTTGGCGCGCACCAAGACAAAACGCGTTGCGAAACCGGCGATGAACGGAATGCCCAGATAAATGAACACGCTTTTAGCTATTTCGCCGATGGTGATGTCCACTAAACTGCCCGGCATACCGAACAGCGGCGGCAGCACGGTGATGAACAGCCAGGCATAAACGCTGTAAAACAACACTTGAAACACGCTGTTGAATGCGACGAGACCGGCGGCATAGTCGTTATCGCCGCGCGCCAATTCGTTCCAGACAATCACCATCGCAATACAGCGCGCCAGGCCGATCAGGATCAGGCCGGTCATGTAATCCGGGTAATCGCGCAGAAACACGATCGCCAGCCCGAACATCAATAACGGACCGATGATCCAGTTCTGTACTAGCGACACCCCCAATATTCGCCAATTGCGAAACACATCGCCCAGCTCTTCGTAATGCACTTTAGCCAGCGGCGGGTACATCATCAGGATCAAGCCGATGGCAATCGGGATGTTGGTGGTTCCGACCGAAACGGCGTTATTGACGGTATTCACTTCAGCCGGAAAAGCAAAGCCAATGCCGACGCCCAGCGCCATCGCGGTGAAAATCCACAAGGTCAGGTAGCGGTCGAGAAAGGATAGGTGTGATTTTGAACAGTTTGGTTGATTCATGGTTTTCTTCCGGTAGTCCTAAAAATCGCAGTTGGGCATTCCAAATTTCGTTCGACCTGAGCTTAGGAATGCGCATGAAATAACTTAGGCGATTTCCTGCGAAAAATATACCCACCTGACTGGTCTTTTTGTCCGTCTGCTGCGTTGTAAAAATGGTTGCATAGCTCGCTATGCGCCCATTTTTACGCCTTGAATACGAACAAAAATCCTGCGTCATTTGGGTATATTTATTCTTGGCAATCGCCTTAGGCATTTTATTCTCCTCTCCCCAGCCCTCTCCAGCAGGAGAGGGAGCTAGTTGTCGAAGTTATTTCGCGCGCATTCCTTAGTCGAAGGGTGAGCAGGGAGTGGAATGCTCAACAAATGACTGGGATGTGAAAACCGCTCATGCTTCGACAGGTTCAGCACGAACGGTTTTTACACGCTCCAAGCACAGGGCAGGAGCAAATTTAAGGTAATAGGGTGCTTATACGATCCAGCTCGGCTTTTAGCCGTTCGCGGTCGTTTTGCAAGTCATTGAGCGGCAGCGCCAAAAATTGCTCGATGCGATGGCGGAGGATGCGATAGGCGGTCATAAAAGCCGCATCGATTTCTGCATCGCTGCCTGCGACGTGGGCCGGGTCTTCTACCCCCCAATGACTACGCAATACAGGGCCGAGATAAGCCGGGCAGGTTTCGTTGGCGGCGTTGCCGCAAACGCTCAGCACAATATCCGGCGTGGTAGGCAGGTCGTTCCAGGATTTGCTGTAATAGCCTTCGGTCGAGATGCCTTCCCGTTCCAGTAAGGCCAGCGAGCGCGGATGCACTTGGCCGGTGGGTTTGCTGCCGGCGCTCATCGCCCGCCAAGCTGCGGGCGCCAAGTGATTGAAAGTCGCTTCGCCGAGGATGGAGCGACAGGAATTACCGGTACAAAGAAACAGCACATTCATAAATTATAAGAGTCCGCTTGAGTAGATTGAATAGAGGGTTCGGTGTCGCAGCAGCCCGATGCCGAATCGCCGTCAAAACACTGTTCGGGGTGGCCAGTGCAGCATTCGGCAGTCAGGTAGGCAATCAGTTCCTGCATGATGGGCAGATTGGCGCGATAACGCTGGTAGCGGCCTTCCTGAACGACGCTAAGCAAGCCGGATTGGGTTAGCGCTTTGAGATGAAAGGAC
This sequence comes from Methylobacter sp., assembly GCA_004299305.1. Classification (GTDB taxonomy): domain Bacteria; phylum Pseudomonadota; class Gammaproteobacteria; order Methylococcales; family Methylomonadaceae; genus Methylobacter_A. The sequence continues at coordinate 1,282 of SCPZ01000002.1, read as the reverse complement.
AGGTTGGTGGGCGGCAAAGCCAGCAACGTGGCAATTTCCCCGGCGACTAGGCCGCTGGGGGCGTTTTTAACCAGCAGCCGGAATACATCCAGCCTGACGCCGGAAGCCAGCGATTCGAATATTGTTGTTGCAAGTTGTTTATCCATAAGTCAACTATACAACAATTATTGAACTATTAAAATAACAGTGCCTGATTTTGGCAATCTTTATCTTGCTTAGTTCTACTTTGGTAACTACTCACCCCCTTTTTTTAACAGCAACGTCGATTCTTACTGTCCAAAGCCAGCTTTGGACTCCAGAAAAATGTGTTATAGGAGTTCAAAGCTGGCTCTACCTCCTGCATCCGTGCAGTCGTGGATACCCGTATGACGAGCTTGCGCATAATCTAACAAAGTAGAGTTAGCTATTGATAATTAAACGATTGGAATAGGGTGTCTTTCATTTTGTAAATCGTCATTCCAGCAGGGATCCAGAACCCAGTGATGTAAGGGTTAAATCAATTTGGCAATGTCGGCATCCATTCAGCTGAGAGAACATCAGCAATTGACCATGGGCGGGTTTCGGGAAAATCATCTAAGCCGGTTTCTTTCGATGCTTGATAAACAGCATCTCCCCATACAATTTCCAGCCATTCGGCATCATCTAACTTTGCCTTCAAGCTCGGCACTTGCTTTAGGTGAAGTTGAATTGCCTTGCGTTGGTTACGAATGGTAATTTGCCAACTACGGCCTTGCCGTTCCGGTTGAAACTGCCACTTGAGCAAATGAGCTAAAAGTATAGTCATGCGACTTGCTAACTCCCGTTGTTCGCTTTTGCCCACGTCTTCGATCTCCTCAGCAATGTGTTCTAAATCAAGCAATCCAAATTGCCCTGTGCGAACCAGTCGCGCCTGTTCGTTCGCCCAAGCAACAATGTCTGTTTCGTAACTGATTGTAGTCATGGCTGTCTCCGTTATTGAATGATTTTTGATTTTACACTAGCGATAAAATGATGTTAAAACTTTGTCGGCTTAGGATAAATACGTTGTTCAAAGTATCTACCCGGTTTGATTGGCTTTATGCTTTTTGAGTCTTGTGCAAAAATGACAATAGGCATATTGGCGAGGATAATAGCAACCACAAATGTAACTACTTAGCGCGAAGCACAACATCCCTCTCCTGTTGGAGCATAAGTATCTACACAAGTACCGGCTCCTTCTCCCTTGAGGGAGAAGGTTGGGATGAGGGGGATATAAATGCTTGTTTTTATTCTCCTCACCCCAACCCTCTCCAGCAGGAGAGGG
>SCPZ01000036.1 GCA_004299305.1 Methylobacter sp. | reverse complement strand
GCAGGAGCAGTTGCCGAGGCGTAAAAATGGGCGCATAGCGAGCTATGCAACCATTTTTACAACGCAGCAGACGGACAAAAAGACCAGTCAGGTGGGTATATTTTTCGCAGGAAATCGCCTTAATTGCCTTAGGCATCAATTCAACCAAATACATATCCTATCCTGATTTTTTAGTATTTATTGAAAGCCCTATAAAATAGACAATCTACAACAAACAAAACTTATTCTTCACCAGTTTCCACATCATTATCTACATTATCAGCAGAATCCAAATCATCCTCTGAGATCAAACCAACATCTAATGCTCCATCATCCAAAAGATCATCATCGGCATCATCCACCCCAGCCAAACCTTCAATGCGGTCAACGCCGATCACTTTTTCTTTCTTATCCAATCGGATAATCGTTACGCCCTGGGTGTTACGTCCGACCACCGAAATGCCGTCAACTCGAGTACGAACCAAGGTGCCGCCATCGGTAATCAACATAATTTCATCATGATCATTGACCAGTACCGCACCAACCACTGCACCATTACGCTCAGATGTTTGTATCGCAATCAAGCCCTGACCGCCGCGCTTATGACAGGTAAATTCCTCCAGCTTGGTGCGCTTGCCAAAACCGTTCTCGGTGATATTCAACACCGTGCCTTCGCTAGCGATAATCAGGGATATGACTTTTTGCCCTTCCTGTAAGCGGATTCCGCGCACGCCGGATGCCGTCCTACCCATGGAGCGCACATCTTCTTCGTTAAAACAGACCGCCTTACCGGTGCTGCTAAACAACAACACGTTTTGTTGACCGTCGGTCACCGCAACGCCGACCAGGGTATCGCCTTCCCTTAGATCGATGGCGATTTTACCGTTGGTGCGTTGCCGCTCAAATTCCATTAACGGGGTCTTTTTAACAGTACCCGCAGAAGTAGCCATGAATATAAACTTACTGTCGGTAAATTCGCGGATCGGCAGAATCGCATTGATTTTTTCGCCTTGCTCCAGCGGCAACAAGTTAACGAAAGGCTTGCCTCTGGCCGCACGGCTGGCAACCGGTAACTGATAGACTTTAAGCCAGTAAACCTTGCCCAAGGATGAAAAGCACAAAATAGTATCGTGGGTATTGGCCACAATCAGCTTATCGACATAATCCAGCTCTTTAGTGGCCGTCGCCGACTTGCCGCGACCGCCGCGACGTTGCGCCTTGTAATCGCTCAATGGTTGGGACTTGACATAGCCTTCGTGTGACATGGTTACAACCATATCTTCCTCGGTAATCAGGTCTTCATCGGATAAATCCGAATGATTCTGGATGATTTCGGTGCGTCGTTCGTCGGAATACTGCTCCTTAATAGCTACCAACTCTTCCCTGATGATTTCCATCAAGCGAACATCGCTACCCAGAATAAACAGATATTCGTCAATCTGCTCCAGCAATTGCTTGTATTCGTTAACAATCTTGTCCTGCTCAAGACCGGTCAAGCGATGCAGGCGCAAGTCGAGAATAGCCTGAGCCTGGGTTTCGGACAGACGATAAATTCCGGCATGAATACCGAACTCCACCGGCAAATCATCCGGCCTGGAGCGATCCGCATCGGCACGATCCAACAAGGCCGCAACCAGTCCTGCATCCCAATTTTTCTCCAACAAACCGACTTTAGCTTCGGCTGGATTAGCTGCCGCTTTAATCAACGCAATCATTTCGTCGATATTAGCTAAAGCAACCGCAAGCCCTTCCAAAATATGCGCTCTTTCCCTGGCCTTGCGCAGGTTATAAATCGTCCTACGGGTGACGATTTCGCGTCTGTGATTAATAAAGGCGCTGATAATCTCCCGAAGATTCATGCAATGCGGACGACCATCCAGCAAAGCGACCATATTGATGCCGAACACGGTCTGGAATTGCGTCTGCTTATATAGGTTGTTTAACACCACCTCGGGCATTTCGCCGCGACGCAGCTCAATTACCATACGCATACCGTCCTTGTCCGATTCATCGCGCAAACCGGAAATGCCTTCAAGCTTGCCTTCCTTAACCAGCTCGGCGATTTTCTCTAGCAGTCTGGCCTTGTTGACCTGATAAGGTAATTCAGTGGTAATAATCGCTTGCCGACTGCTGTCGCCAATATCTTCAAAATGGCAGCGTGCGCGTAAATAGATCTTGCCGCGTCCGGTCGTATAAGCGTTGTAAATACCGGAAGCGCCATTAATAATGGCCGCAGTAGGAAAATCGGGGCCGGGGACATGAGCCATCAAATCATGTACGGTAAGGTCAGGCTGATCGATCATCGCCAGACAAGCGCTGATCACTTCGGACAAATTATGAGGCGGAATATTGGTGGCCATACCGACCGCAATGCCGGATGAACCGTTAATTAGTAAAGTCGGTACGCGGGTCGGCAATACCTTAGGTTCGGACTCCGATTCGTCGTAGTTGGGCGCGAAATCGACGGTTTCCTTGTCCAGGTCGGCCAGCAATTCATGGGCGATTTTCGACATGCGCACTTCGGTGTAACGCATCGCCGCTGGTGAATCGCCGTCAACCGAACCGAAGTTGCCCTGCCCGTCGATCAGCATATAGCGCATCGAAAAATCCTGCGCCATCCGCACCATCGTATCGTAAACAGCGGTATCGCCATGAGGGTGATATTTACCGATCACGTCACCGACCACACGCGCCGATTTTTTATAGGGTTTGTTCCAGTCATTGCCCAACTCACTCATCGCATATAACACACGGCGATGCACCGGCTTAAGGCCGTCTCTGACATCTGGAAGGGCTCGACCGACGATAACGCTCATAGCGTAATCGAGATAGGACTGTTTCATCTCGTCTTCGAGATTGACAGGTATTATTTCTTTAGCAAAGTTTGACATTGATCCCTATATACACAATGTGCCGTTAATACATATCGGCATGGTTTCGTGACTAAGTGCAAACACACTTTAATTCCTGATTTTCTTTATTTTAAGTGCGACTACATGACAAGAACACAGCCCGGAAGTATAACAAATTGTCTCAATAGTGTCGAAGCCGATAGTGCCATCAAGATAACTCAGACGAACAAAGCCCGTATTTATCGACCTTAGGTTTTGCTCATCGGCTATTTATTATCAGGCAAATATTTCCGCCAAAAAGTTTTGCATCGCTATCCATGAACGCCGGTCTGCGTCGGGATGGTAAACAGCGCCGAATGCCGGATCATTGGCTAATGGATTAGTGAACCCATGCAGGGTATGGCCGTAACTATGCAGCTGCCAGTCTGCGCCTGCCTCAGTCATTTCCTGCTCAAAGGCCAGCACTTGCTCAGTCGGAACCAACGGATCATCCCGGCCATGCAAAGCCAAGATTTTCGCCTTGATGGCATTACCCTGCGTATTACCGGGCGCAGCCAATAAACCATGAAAGCTGACCACGCCTTTAATATCCGCTCCGGTCCTGGCCAGATCAAGCGCACACAAACCGCCAAAACAAAACCCGATTGAGGCTATTTTGCTGTCATCAACCCAAGGCATCAATTTCACCGCCGCTAAAGCCGCTTTCATGCGCTGTTGCAGCATGGCCCGATCAGCCATAAAAGGCTGCATGAGCTTCATATTTTCTTCAGGGCCTGAACCTAAAACGCCCTTGCCATACATATCCACCGCAAAACCGACATAGCCCAAAGCGGCGAGTTTTTTGGCTTTCTCGGCAACAAAATCATCCCGGCCGACCCAAGTATGATTAATTAAAACCGCCGGCCTGCGGCCTGTAATCGCATCATCAAATGCAAAAAAAGCCTCCAAAACCACATTGCCATCCAGGTAAACTACGGTATTCGATACTATTGCCATGTCATCACCCTCATTTTATGCGACCGGATTCCCGCAAAGCTTTTAAAAAACCTGCGGAAGCTTCTTCTATCATATCCAGCACCCTCTCAAAACCGTATTGGCCGCCGTAGTACGGATCGGGCACCTGACGCTCATTTAGATGCGGCGCATAATCAAGAAAATATTTGATCTTGGATTTATATTGCTCAGGACAGGCACTGATTAGTATTGAATGATTTTCATCGTCCATTGCCAGCACATAATCGAAATCCTCAAAATCCCCGTAAACAACTTTTCTGGCCCGCAAATTAGATAAATCAATGCCTCGTTCAAGGGCGGCCGCTTGCGAACGCAAGTCCGGTTCATTGCCGATATGGTAGGCATGAGTACCGGCTGAATCGATAGTAAAATGCGCTTCCAAATTATGCGTCTTAACCAGTTTTGCAAACACGCCTTCAGCCGTAGGCGATCGACAAATATTGCCCATACAAACAAAAAGAACCTTTATTTTTTCTTTATTATTCAATTTCTTATACCAATAAAATTAAAAACACCAACCCTGTTTCATGACTTTTAAGTTTAATTATATCAGATAGTTATGATTTTATTTTTGGGGAATAAAACAGCTATAACAAGGCAAACTAACGACAGGATCAGTAGTAATTGAAACAGGTACACATAACCCTAATATGATTCCAGTCGAATGCTCAAGAACAGACATGACTCCCGAGCAACGGCAAAAACCAGGGAAATTTAAATACATGAACAAGAAAACTTACGCAAAATCCCCGTACTTTTCCTTGCGTTTTGACCAACTCTAATAGATCGACACAAGCGCCAGTCTATTAGAGCTTATTTGATAGCGGCAATATTTACTTTAAAACGCTAAAAGTATAAACATAATCGTTATATTTCATTGGCATATGACAAGCGAAACATTCCTTAGCTTTAGCATCTTCATGCATGACCAGCTTTCCGGCTTCCCAATGCCCAAACCCCCAACCGCCGGTATTGGCATACTTTGCACTATCCTTAACCATCGCCTCAGCAGAAGCAAACTCACCGGGAATAATGGCTTGCGGCCAACTAGGATGCGTACTTTCTTTCCACACCACTTTAGCTAAAATCGAACCATCCGGCCAAGGCTTAGTCTGGTCTATTCGCGCTGCAGCAATAGCGGTATCGTTACCTAAAATAGCCCGCAAGGTTTTTTTATCTTCCCTATGCGAAACACCTAACAAGCGCCAGTCTATGTATTCACCATGAATAGGTTTTACCGCGCCTTCTGTAGATTTGGTTTCCGCCTGGGCTGTTGCGGATAAACACACAGCAAACAGGAACAAACCCAAATTACAATTATGAGATTTTTTCATATACCCTTCCCTTCAGTAGATTTTAAAAATTTGACCGTTTATTTCTTTCAATCGGTTAGCGCTCAAAACGAGGAATCCCCTTAATAGCAGTTTTTTCCATATGCATATATTGCAAGCCGAGCAATGTTCCAGAATCGGCGGTACGCTCAGACCACATCACTTTTATCTCACCTTCCAAGCCCAGACGCTCAAATTCAAACACGGTTATCTCACCCGCCTCGACAGCTATGGATTCGGCCAAATTAATCATCAACCCGTCCACCGAAACATTGACGGTAGTAAACTCGTGATATACACCATTTAACAGGATTTTGCCTGGGGCCGACATGTTTTTTCTATATACTTTTCTCTTGTGCAGCTGATTATCAACATCGTAAACCATGTTTCTAAACTCCAGTGCAAGCAATATATGATCACTAAGCATATCGACCCTAACCACCTCGGCTTCACCGGCTAAGCGCATTTCCGGAATATACAAGTCTATCGTCGTTGATGCCGACAGCATATTGAAAATATCTTTGATCCCCAGACTTGCATGATCGGGCTTTAATTCAGCAAGCACACCGGTTAACGAAAGATCTTTAAGGGTGATTTCATGCTCTTCCTCCCCCATATAAATCAGACCCTGCGTCATTAACTTTTTTCGATAAGGCCGGTTTAAATCTAAATTCATCTAACTTTCCTCTCTGATTATCCGTTTATCTGGCTGTTCAAATACACTGTACAAGGCTATCCGCTGCAATTATAGTGTCTATAACAGTATTTTTTTCATTCTGTTACAATTATTTTCCTGTCCAGAACCCTTTCAGCTACCTTCGGAAGAACCTTGCCGAACAGGATCGCAGCACTATCTACACAACCCACCCGAATGAACAAACCATTAATCCTGTTATTGTTACTCTATCTCCCGGCCTGCACGACACTCCCGCCTAAAAACACTGACAATATCTGCTCCACTTTTAGGGAAAAAGACGGTTGGTATGATGACGCTAAAAACTCATTTAACAAATGGGGCATACCTATCCCAGTTCAAATGGCGATCATGCATCAGGAGTCGCACTTTGTCGCGGATGCTGAGCCGCCACGCTCTTGGTTGCTGGGAATCATTCCCCTACCCAGGGCCAGCAGCGCCTACGGCTATGCCCAAGCCAAAGATGAAACCTGGGATGATTATCAGGCCAAGGCAGGCAGCTGGGGAGCTGATCGCGATGAATTTACCGATGCCATTGATTTTATCGGCTGGTACTGCAACATCAGCTACAACCGCTTAGGCATATCGAAACTAAATACCAAAGATTTATACCTCGCCTACCACGAAGGACACAGCGGCTATCAACACAAAAGCTATTTGCAAAAAGCAGGATTAGTCCAGATTGCTGACAAAGTGGCCAAGCGGGCGAAACTATTTCAACGCCAATTAAGCGAATGCCAACATGATTTAGAAAACAAAGGCTGGTTTTTTTGATAAACTACCGCTCCTTCTATTAATAACAAAGGATAAGTCGTGAGAAAAATTCAAACTCAAGTTCTTTCAATCGTCACCGTTCTTCTTATAGGATTTACCATGTTCTCAATGGCCAACGCCACCACCCCAGCAGAAAATAAAGCCGCAGGAACAGCCTTTCTTGCAGAAAACGCTAAAAAACCTAACATAGTAACAACCGCAAGCGGCTTGCAATACGAAGTGTTAACGCCTGGAACAGGTAGCGCATCACCTTCAGCTACCGATAATGTTACCGTACATTACAAAGGTACAACTATTGACGGTGAAGAGTTTGACAGTTCTTACAGCCGGGGCGAACCCGCCACATTCCCGCTAAACAGGGTCATCGCCGGATGGACTGAAGGCGTACAGTTAATGAAAGAAGGCGCCAAATACCGCTTTTACATTCCGTCAGAACTCGCTTATGGCGAACAAGGCGCTGGCCGCGCAATCGGCCCGAATGCCGCATTGATTTTTGATGTTGAGTTAATCAAAATCCAGTAAAAAGCACGTTAAAGGTGCAAGGCGAAAGGCACAAGGACAGCAGGTCTTGTGCCTTTCGCTTTTTCCGCCTTGCACCTTTCGCCTTGAACCTTTCCCCTAAGTCCTTATGCCCACCTATCAACTCTTTGCGACAACACCCAAAGCGATGGAAACCATCCTTACCGATGAACTCCGGGCGCTAGGCGTAAATAACATCAAAGCCACTCTGGCCGGCGTCGCATTCCAAGGAGACCTGGAGACAGCCTATCGAGCCTGCCTGTGGTCAAGAACCGCAAATCGTATTTTACTGGTGCTGAGTTCTTTCGAAGTAAAAACTCAGGAAGACCTTTACAACGGCGTACAAAAAATCGACTGGTCCGAGCACATTAACCCTGAAGACAGCTTTGCGGTCTCATTTAGCGCTAAAAACTCCGAGGCGATTAACAATACCCACTTTGGCGCATTAAAAGTTAAAGACGCCATCGTCGACCAGATGCGGACAAAGTTTCAAACCCGGCCCAGCATCAATACCGAACAACCCAATATCCGCATCAACGTTTATTTGAACGGCGAAACCGCCCAGCTCAGCCTGGATCTTTCCGGCGAAAGCCTGCATCGGCGCGGTTACCGGGATGTCAGCATCAAAGCCCCGATGAAGGAAAACCTGGCTGCCGCGATGTTGCTGCGTAGCGGCTGGCCGCAAATCGCTAAGCAACAGGGCTCATTAATCGACCCGATGTGCGGCTCGGGAACGCTATTATTGGAAGGCGCGATGATCGCCGCCGATTACGCCCCCGGTTTATTGCGCGACTATTTCGGCTTTAGCGGCTGGAAAAAACACGACGCCCAGTGCTGGAAAAAATTACGCGCTGAAGCCGAACAACGTAAGAAAATCGGCCTGGAAAAACTGCCGGTTATCGTAGGCTTCGATCAAAATCGCCATACCGTCAACACCGCCTTGGCGCATATCGCCAACGCCGGGCTGCAAAACAAAATCCATGTCGAACGCCGCGATATTGAAGATGCGGAACCCGCCGAAAGCTGGAAACCCGGCCTGCTAATCTGCAACCCACCTTATGGCGAACGTTTGGGCGACGAACAGGAAACCGCCGAGTTATACAAAAAATTCGGCAACACACTCAAGGCGCATTTTAGCGGCTGGAAAGCCGCGATGATCATCAGCAACCCGGAACTGGGCTTTCGCTTAGGCATCCGCTCGCAAAAGCCGATTACCCTGTTCAACGGCGCGCTTGAATGCAAACTGTTGCGGATGGATATTGAAGAACGCAATTTCTTCATCCCCAAAGCCAAAAGCCAGCAAGAACGTATTGCCCAGGTGACCGAGATCAGCAAAGCTCATGAACAGCGGATTGCTCAAGCGCCCGAGAGCCGCCCTACCCCTCAATCGAAAGCTACTGACGACTTAAGCAGTATAAAGCCCTCTCCAGAGGGAGAAGGAGCGCCCCCCCTTAAGTCAACCGCATATACAAGCGAGCTGGGAGCCGAGATGTTTGCCAATCGGCTCAAAAAGAACCTGAAAAAACTATCCAACTGGGCCAAGCAAAATCGCATCACCTGTTATCGGGTCTACGATGCCGATTTGCCGGAATACGCAGTCGCAGTCGATATTTATCAGGGAGAAGCTTGCCGCTCCCAGCTCACGCCCCTCGCCTACATCCCTGTAGGCGATCAAACCTGGGTCAACGTGCAGGAATACGAACCGCCCAAAAGCATCGACCAACACAAAGCCGATCAACGGCTAGCCGGACTACTGGCCGAAATACCCCGCGTACTCGGTGTCAATAGCGACCAGGTTTTCCTGAAAATTCGCCGCAAGCAAAAAAGCACCGATCAATACGAAAAACATGGTGATCAAGGGCGTTTCCACATCATCGAAGAAGGCGGTTGTAAATTACTGGTGAATTTCGAAGATTACCTGGACACAGGATTATTCCTCGATCACCGGCCTATACGCCTATTGATTCAACAACAAGCCAAAGATAAAAGCTTTTTAAACCTGTTTGCCTACACCGGCAGCGCGACAGTCCACGCGGCAATGGGCGGCGCCAAGTCAACAACGACCGTCGACATGTCCAATACTTACATCAGCTGGGCAAAAAAGAACATGGCGCTGAATGCCAACCAAGGGGCGCATGAGTTTATACAAGCCGATTGCCTGGAATGGCTAGCGGCAGAAGCTGAGCTGGCTAACCGGCACTACGACCTAATCTTTCTCGATCCACCGACTTTTTCCAATTCGAAACGGATGGACGCCGTGTTCGATATACAAGCCGACCATGTGCAACTGATTAATAACGCAATTTCCTTGCTGTCGCCGGGAGGTATCCTATACTTCTCCACTAATTTCAGGCGCTTTAAAATCGACAAGCAAGCCTTGTCCGATTTAATTGTAGAAGACATCAGCGCGGCAACCGTCCCGGAAGATTTTGCCCGCAACCCAAAAATCCATTATTGCTGGAGAATTCAAGAGTGACACGTAAAGTTAAAATCCTGGTTTCCGGTCGAGTTCAAGGCGTTTACTTTCGCCTGTTCACCCAGAACAAAGCCAAACATTTCGGCATAAAAGGCAGCGCCAAAAACCTCCAGGATGGCCGGGTTGAAATTATCGCCGAGGCGGACAGCATGGCCATTGAAAAATTCATCAAATGGTGCCACAAAGGCCCTATAACCGCCCGAGTCGATCATGTGGAAGTTACCGAACTTGAACATGATGAAGCGTTAACATCTTTTGAAATAAAATAAGGTTCAAGGTTCAAGGTTCAAGGTTCAAGGTTCAGAAAGTTCACCTTCTTCCTGCAATAAACAACGATGCGTATCCCTAATAAAACGCCTATCACCACAGCATAAATCAACGGCTCGGTGTAATCTTTTTTTACCAACCAAAAATAATGTACCAGAGCCGTTATCCCCGCTACATACACCAAGCGCTGCAAATTGATCCAGTTTCGCCCCAACCGTTTCTGCATTTTTTTTGTTGAGGTTACGGCCAGCGGAACCAGCAGTAAATAGGTCAGTAAGCCCATCAATATATAAGGACTTTTCGGCACCTCATCCTTAAATGCCGTCCAGGAAAGCGACAAATCCAGCACGATAAAAACCAACAAATGCAGGCTGGCATAAAAGAAAGCAAACAAACCCATCATGCGCCTGAAGCGTATCGGCCAATTCTGTCTGCTTATTGTTTTAATCGGTGTTAGCGCCAAACCGATGCATAAAAACCGCAACGCCCAGTCGCCAAAGCCAAAATGCAGGGTTTCTATCGGATTAGCGCCTAATTGATCGTTAACCGCGTCATTTAACAGCAGGCCGAAAGGCGTCAAACTCAGTAAAAAAACCATGGTTTTTATAGCCGCCCAGCCTTTTTTACCGGGCAACATTAAAAATACTGCTTTAAATCCATATCGGAATAAAGCGCGGCCACTTCCGCGCCATAGCCGTTAAACTTTTCCGTATCGCGCTTCGGGGTAAAAATACTGCCGCCCAGCACCCGCTCACGGCTTTGGCTCCATCTCGGGTGAGGCACTTCAGGATTAACATTGGCATAAAAACCGTACTCGCCGGGAGCGCTTTTATGCCACGCGGTTTCCGGCATCGTTTCGCTAAAACGTATTTTGACAATCGCCTTAATGCTCTTGAAACCGTATTTCCACGGCACAATCAAGCGCAATGGCGCGCCATTCTGGTTGGGCAGCTCGTCTCCATACATGCCGGTCACCATCATCGTCAACGGATGCATCGCTTCATCGATTCGCAGTCCTTCCACATAAGGCCAATCTAAACCGCCTGAACCCTGACCGACCATGATTTCCGGGTTATTAAGCGTAGTAAATTCGACGAACCTTGCTTTTGAGCTGGGCTTAAAGCGTTTTAGCATGTCACCCAACGGGAATCCTATCCACGGCACCACCATAGACCAGGCTTCCACGCAGCGGAACCGGTAAATACGTTCCTGCACGGGATTGTCTTTTAGAATATCTTCCAGATTATAAACACCCGGCTTTTCCGCCTCGCCTGCAACTTCCACAGTCCACGGTTTGGTTTTTAAGGCCCTGGCTAAAACCGTCGAATCTTTTTTATTGGTGGAAAACTCATAGTAATTAGTGTAATTAGCGACATCCTCACGATCGGTGACCGCTAACTTTGCCGAATAAGGCCCGACCGGCACATCGGCATATTTCCCCGTTTCCGCATATCCAAGGTTCGGTAACATAATCCCCGCCGAAAACAGCGTTGCCGCCTTGATAAACTCCCGTCGGGATTCAAAAACCGCCCGATCGGTGATTTCGCTGCTTAAGATGCTTGTTTTTGTTTTAATTAACATGCTCAACTCCTTTGTTTCGGGCGTTTACAGTATGGAGTTTGAATAATACATCTGTAATGGCTAAACGTTTTTTTAAGTTCTACAACACCTTTTAATAACTATCAACCAAAAAGAAACAATCTATTGCTTTTAAGCCATATTGTAAGCATATAGTTACATACGTATAATTATCAGCACTTGAACAGTAGAGGGACATCCACCCAACTGATTTCTATCATTGGAATACAGCAATTTATTTCAACCGCTATTTAAGCAATTGCATGAGATCAAAACCTACACCCATCTGATTGACAAATCGTATACGTTTGTAAGGCTTGGTAGGCCTTGTAAGACAGGAGTAATAACAGATCTCCAAAAGTTTCATGTACCTCCTCGTAGTGTGAAAGTTCAGAACTATCCAGTGTCTGTACATCTTTCCTCCCTCTGCCTCTGTGGCATTGGGAGGTTTTTTTTGCCTACAACAATACAAGGAATTTAGACTGTTTCCTGAAATCAATGTTTCCTTCAGCTGAGTCGAATCGCTCAAACCTTACGAAAGATTTGAGCGCATCCTGTAACTTACAACACAAAATCCGCAGCCGCTAAGCTAGTCACTCCTGTCACTAGAATGGAGAAGTCCGCAGCTTTGTCCGCATCGTTATTACCGTAAAGGATGTGCGTAGTTTTGTCGAAATAGAGCTCGCCCGGATTGGCAAATACGCCTGAAAAAGTGCCGCCTACCGTGGGCGCTGAAAAAGCATTATTACCTGTAAACGCCGTATTCGCATCAATAGCCGATAGATTGATCTTATCACTTTGACTATGGCTAAAATCAACAAGGATGTCGCGCGTACCTGCTGCGATGCCGGTTTCGGCTTCAGTATTAAACGTGAATTGGTCGGCGCCGAATCCCCCGGTAAGGGTGTCAACACCTATTCCACCACTCAGAATGTTGGCGCCCGTATTTCCCGTTAAGATATTATTCAGCGAATTGCCTGTGCCACTAATCGCCGCAGTTCCGGTCAAGGCAAGATTTTCCAGATTAGATTTCAATATGTAACTGGTTGAGCTATTGACTTTATCAATTTCAGTCGACAGTGTTGATGTTTCGGTCACAACATCGCCGCTGTTTTCCACAATGTAGGTATCGTTACCCAAACCGCCTATCAGGGTATCGTTACCAGCTCCCCCTGTGAGGGTGTCATTGCCGGTAAAGCCTTCCAGCACATTATTTCCGGTATCGCCGCTCAACTTGTCGCCTGCCTGACCGCCAATGACGTTTTCTATGCTGTTAAGCTGGTCATTATCGATTTCTTTGCCGCTGGCAGTGCCTAGTGCGAGACTGACTGTAATGCCTGTTGTGGCGCTGCTGTATTTAACGGTATCAATGCCGGCCCCGCCAATATAGATGTCGTCGCCAATACCGTTACCGCCGACGATAATATCGTTACCGACACCTGCATTCACAGAGTCATTGCCATCGCCGCCTTCCAAGTAGTCGCTGCCGTTACCGCCCACAAGCGTGTCGTTATCCAAGCCGCCTAATAACTCATCGTTCCCCGAGCCGCCAAATAATGAATCGCTGCCTATTTCACCGCTTAAGGTGTTATTGCCGTTATTGCCTGTCAAGGTATTGTTGCTGTTGTTCCCTGTGAGGCTGCTGGCTTGCGTACCTGGGGCAATGGCGCCTATTTCAATATTCTCCGGCAAGGTGTAGCTGGTCAGCTGGTACGGCATGATGACAGTATCTTTGTCTGTCGCTAAGCCGTTATCGGTGATTACATCAATTGCATCATAGCCTAGATAGTATGTATCATTACCTGCACCACCCATCATGGTGTCTAGGCCCTCGCCTCCATCTAAGGTATCGTTACCCGTACCGCCATCCAAATAATCGTTTTCTTCCTGGCCAAACAGCTTATCATCGCCGTCATTACCAAATAGGTTATCGCTACCGTAGCCGCCATAAAGCGTATCGTTGCCCCTGCCCCCCGATAAATTATCCGCCATATTCAAGCCGTGCAAAATATCAGCAGCGTTACCGCCATTAAGAACATCAGCTTTAAAGCCGCCTTGATCTCCATACAAATCCAGCGGTGAATCTAAACCATCATCGATATTGGTTAAATTTAACGGGGTAATCGTTAAATTTTTGTAAAAAATATCAATGGAGCTGACTTTTGCGGTCACTTGATAGGATATGTTACCGTCATCCAAATAATCATCCACTCCCCGCACTGTTAAAGTTTGCGGCGTCGAATAATTAGCCGAGGTAAAGGTAAGCACGGCATTGTCAATAACGCCTTCGTTGGTATTCGTACTGGCGAACGTGACGACTACATTTTGATTGACAGTCGGCGCGGTGTTAAGCTGAATTTGGTAAGTGGCGGTTGTATTGTCTTCACCGGTAGTTTGCGCAGTTGCAGGAATAATAGTGAAACCTGGAGTGGTTGGAGGGATGACCACGGCGGAGCTAAGACTGCTAACACTTTCAGCCTTACCGAAACCGTCTATGTAGTTAGCTGTAGCGGTAATGGTCTTGCCAATCTCGTTGCTGGTTAAGGTATAACTATCGCCGGTACCGACATAAATTCCGTTCGCCTGCCATTGATAGGAAACAACCCATAATCCATCGGCGTCGACCAAGGTGTTGGAAGCGGTTAATGCTTCACCCTGCTTTGCCGTACCGGCAATAATAACACTGCCGGTAGGCTGGTCATTTACATTAAGCACCGCCGTTGTTGCAGGGCTGGATTTGGTTTCTGTTGTACCTTGGTTATCGATATAGCTCGCGACGACTGAAATGGTTTTAGCGACTTCAGCCTGGGTCAGGGTATAAGTATCGGCCGTTGCGCCCGCAATAGCCAGCCCACCTGCTTGCCATTGATAGCTGATTCCCCCTAAACCATCAATATCGGCAAGGGTATTGCCGACAGTCAGTGTTTGCCCTTGCGTTGCGGTACCGGTAATAGTGACAGCACCTGTCGGGAGATCATTAACCGCTGTTCCGGTAAAATTTTTGCTGCCCGATACGTTTAATGAGCCGTCGCTGATGCTGGCTGCAATGGTAAAGTTACTATTAAAATTAGCCGCAGGAATAAAGCTTAAGCCCGCCAATAACGCATTAACGTCTGCGCTCGCGCCGCTGGCTGTCCATACCCCTGTGCCCGCGTAATATGTTGAAGTCACTGCGTTTGAGGTGCCGGTATTTAAGCTGCCTGCCGTTGGGTTGGATAAGGTCAAGGTCGCCGTGATGGCGCCGCCGTCCACATCGCTAGCGACAATGTCAGTTAAATTTAAGCTTGTGTCTTCGGTATAGGTTTCGGCGGTATTGAGAGCGGTGGCAGTGGGAATATCGTTAACAGCTGTCCCGGTAAAACTTTTACTGCCTGTTACCGGCGTTGCCGCACCATCCGAAATACTGGTGTTAATGGTGAAATTGCCATTGAAATTAGCCGCAGGGCTAAAGCTTAAACCTGCCAATAAGGTATTAACATCCGCCGTCGCACCACTGGCAGTCCATATACCTGTACCTGCATTATATGTTGAAGTCACTGCGTTTGAGGCGCCGGTGTTCAAGCTGCCTGCCGCCGTGTTGGATAAGGTCAATATCGCTGTGATAGCAGCGCTATCCGTATCGCTGGCGATAATGTCAGTTAAATTTAAGGCCGTATCTTCGGTATAGGTTTCGGCAGTATTGAGAGCCGTAGCGGTCGGGGCGTCATTGACGGCTGTTCCGGTAAAACTTTTACTGCCCGATACGCTCGACGAGCCATCGCTAATGTTGGTGGTAATGGTAAAACTACTGTTGAAATTAGCCGCAGGGATAAAGCTTAAGCCGACTAACAAGGTATTAACATCTGCAATCGCACCGGCGGCAGTCCAGATACCGGTGCTTGCATTGTAAGTTGAAGTCACTGCGTTTGAGGTGCCGGTGCTTAAACTGCCTGCCGCCGTGTTGGATAAGGTCAAGGTCGCAGTAATAGTGGCGCTGTCAGTATCGCTGGCGACAATGTCAGTTAAATTTAAGGTCGTATCTTCGGTATAGGTTTCTGCGCTATCGAGAGCAGTGGCGGTCGGCGCGCTATTGATGCTGGCAATTTCAATAATGCCTAGCGGAGCAGGACCGAGCGGTGAACTGGGCAGATCATTCCATTTTCCATTAGTAAATAACGCTACGTAATCTTCATTACCGTTATGGTTGTCGGGCTGATTGGTGTCCCAATTACTGTAAGTAGAGGTCTCTCCGTTAACCCACTTAAAAACACCTTCCGTTTCTTGGTCAGTGTAGCCAGTCCATAACATTGGATTGCTTCCAAAAGTGACAACCAGCCAATTTTGCTCCTCCTGGTCATTAATAGTGACTAAATTCCCACCTAAACTCTGCGCATTAGCTTGTGCTTCCTGCCATGTACCGGCGGTGCTTAATAAATATGAATGTCCGTTGTAGTATTGAAAAGTTGCCATCGCTTACTCTCAAATGAAAAATGTTTATTGTAACGGGTTATGTCGGCATATTGAGTCGTCCCTTGAGTTTTTGCGCAATACGCAAACTCAGAACAGCACCTGATCGCCGCTTTTCGGTTTTAAGCCGCCCGCCCCTTTACGAGTGAGGGAACTGCCTACATCCAGACCGCAAAAATCCTGGCTGATAATGTTGCTGTCAAATTGGGGGGCCCCCAAATTAGCAATAATGCCGCTTAAGTTCAATTGTGGCGCAGTCACACTTACGGTGCCGTTGATGCCTGCCTCAGATGCCGCCTGAATCAGGTTAAATCCGGGGATATAGGCTTGCCAATTTACCGGTGGACCGCCCAGAATTAGCGTGTTACTGCTGGGAATCAGCGCCTTCACGCTTAGCGTAATGTTGCCGCCGGAGCCGTCGACTGCGTTGGCTTGAATAATACCGGTATCCTCAAGCAAAGTGTCAGCCGTTACGAAAATATCACCTCCGTTACTTTCACTGTCCGCACCTTTCACTGTAGTAATGAATCCGGAATTTTGCAGAAAAATGAGCTCTCCGCCATCAATATCGATGGTTCCGCCATTCCCGGTATTCGCTGTCGTTCGGATAAAGGATGGATCTAAAGTCAGCCAATGGGAAAAATTGACGGTAACATTTCCGGCATCTACATTACCGGTGGAATTTGTAGTGATACTGCTGTCTTTCAGAATGATGTCCGGCGCACTAAGTGTGATGCTGCTGGGCGCAACGCTTGCAGGATCAATAGCATCGCCGTCATTTTCGATACTGATTTCGCCGCCATCGGATAGCTTAATGGAATTGAAGGCTTGAACAATAATATTGCCGACTTGCCCGCTGCTGCCGGATTTTGCCTCAGAGAAAATACCGGTTAGCACTGATAAATTACCCAGACCGTTAATAGCTAAAGCATCTGCGATGATAGAAATGCTACCCGCACCGCCTTGAGCAAATGTGGAACTCGACACATTCCCGCCATTAACAATATCGAAGCTTAAAGCCCGAACATTGACGTTACCCGCCTGACCGCTACTGCCGTGGTTGGCCCGCGAGACAATTCCGGTCACCGATGAAGAATTGCCCTGGCTATCGATTGTTAAATTATCCGCTATGACGTTAATTTTACCGGCATCGCCTTGGGCAAAGGTGGAACTTGAAACGACCCCGCCATTAACAATATCGAAGCTTAAAGCCCGAACATTGACGTTACCCGCCTGACCGCTGCTGCCGCGGTTGGCCCGAGAGACAATTCCGGTCACCGATACAGAGTTACCTTGGCTATCGATTGTTAAATTATCCGTTATAACGTTAATTTTACCGGCATCGCCTTGGGCGAAAGTGGAACTTGAAACGACCCCGCCATTGACAATATCAAGCGTTTTGGTTCGGATATCGACAGCACCTGCATTGCCGTCCCCTTGATTTGCCTGCGAGTTAATACCGGTCGCATGGCTCGAATTACCTTGTCCGTCAATCTTTAAATTATTCGCCGTGACCGTAACATTACCGGCGTCGCCCTGAGCAAAAGTGGAGCTTGAAATATTTCCGCCATTAACAATAGCCAATGCGTCGGCTTGAACATTCACATTACCGCCTTGACCGCTGCTGGTTTGGTTAGCCCGCGAGTAAATGCCGGTAGCCGTAGACAAATCGTCTTGTCCATTAATGGTCAATGCGTCCGCCGCTATGACTTCAACATTACCGGCGCTACCTTCGGCGGCTGTGTAACTCGATATTGCCCCGCCCTTGAGGATGGCGAGCGATCCGGTCTTTATGCTCACATTACCGGCATCGCCTTGAGTGTCAACATCAGTGGAACTCGAAATATCGCCAATGTTAACAATGTCCAGCTTGTTGGTTTGAACGCTTACATTACCGGCATGACCGCTGCTGTACAATTCCGCTTTCGAGTAAATACCGGTCACCCCTGCCGTATAATCTTGACTGTCGATTTTCAAACTATCAGCAGTGACTTTAACATTACCGGCATCGCCTTGAGCGAAAGTAGAAGTCGAAACACGCCCGCCGTTAACAATATCCAGCTTTCTGGTTTCGACGCTAATGTCGCCAGCTTGGCCGGTGCTGCCGGGGTTCGCCCTTGAGACAATGCCGGTCGCACCTGATAAATAACCTTGGCTATCGATAGTTAAGGTATCTGCAATAACGCTAACATGACCGGCATTACCTTGGACATAAGTGGAGCTTGCGACATTCCCACCATTAAAAATATTCAGCGTTCCGGCCTTGAGGACCACATTGCCTGCATTGCCCCAATGGTAAACGGAACTTTTAATATGCCCGCCTTTATCGATAGTCATCGTATCGGCGGCGAATAAACTTACCTTTCCGGCTTTACCGACGCTTTCGGTATCGAATGTGATCCAACTGTTGTCTACGTTCAATGTATATGAACGAATATCGACGCCTTTTGCCGATGTCGCATCGCTAGCGCCAATATTATCGTTATAAGCAGTGCTGTTAGTGAATGAAGTATTTCCTCCCCATAACGCCAAACGGCCGCCACCATCGCCGATAGTGTCGGTAGCGCTGGCATCAATGGCGATGCGTCCGGCATTCTCTGCCGATGGAATCGCAGTTGGCAAAGGTAGCGTACCGTTAGCATTTTGTTCCAAACTCGCCGCGCCCTCGCCTTGTATAGCCACCATACGAATTTCTCCGGCAGGGGCGGCAAGCAGCGATTGATTTTCGACACTAATCCCACCCGTCACTATATCCAGCGCTTGCCCCGTTTTTACTTCCAACTGGGCATTGTTGACATCTATCAAGCCGTTATTGGCTGACGAAGTGCCAAGGAATCCGAAAGCTGCCGGCGCCTCGGTTGATAGCGTACTGGTTTGATTAGAATCCGCATAAAATGCCCCGCCGTTGTTCGGAAAATCTATTTTATCCGCCGTGCTGACGTGGAATGCGCCAGGTACGTCGACATGGGCGCCTGCACCGAAGGTAATGCCGTTGGGATTGATGAAATAAAAAGCCGCGTTAGCTATGCTGGAACTTAAGGTTCCATTAATTTCGCTTACGTCGCTGCCGGTTACCCGGCTGATTACATTTTGCAGCGCGTCGCTGCCGGTAAATTCGACGGTTTGTCCTGTCGCTATATTGAACTCGGAAAAGCTATGAAACAGGTTGTTGCCGATTGTGGTTCCCAAATCCTGAGGCACGGTGACGTTGATGCCGTTCATGCCCAAGGACGCGCCCATAGTGCCGTCCGTAATGATACCGCCGCTAACATCAGCCCAAACTGCATGAGGTGAAGCTAAAACTTCAACTAAGAAATAGCCCAAAATGCATCGCCAAGACAGTATTTGTGATCTGCTGCTCATGATAGTTTCCCTGGTTTTATCAATAATTTGTTTTTTCATCCATGTTTATACTGAAGAAGATGGACAAAAAACCAGTCACCTGGATATGTTTTTTACAAGAAATCACCTTAACCACTAAGGTTCCATTTGATGTCAGTCAATAGAATTTTAGCTTATACTTGAAACCCAAACTGAATATTTGACTGTAAAGTGAGTTTGAAATGACAGAAAAGGCAAAAATAGACCGGGTAAAACAGTATCTAAAAGGAGAAATTATTTTTCAGGAAGGCCAACCTAGTGAGCACTTTTATATTTTACAGAAAGGCGAAGTCGAAGTTTCTATTAAACGGAATGAAAAACGATTTATTATTAACACACTAGGACCGGGTGATTTTTTTGGCGAGATGGGATTGCTATCTAACGAACCGCGCTCAGCTTCTTGCAGGGCAATGACTTTTGTGGAAGTTGTCCGGGTCGGCAATGAGGATTTTAAAAATCTTTTAAAAAATTCCCACCCATTAAATGGAAAAATTATAAATTTACTGCTGAGCCGTTTAAAGCGATTAACTGATATTTCAATCAACAATACCGCTTCGGTAAATTCTTTCTATGCTGTAGCCACCTTACTCGACCTTAATTTTAAGGCGACCACTAATGACTATATATTAGAGGAGTTGTTTGTTAAACAAATAGCATTAATGATGGGCTTACTGCCTCATCAGGCCAAAAGCATCATACAGCAGCTTGTCGATTTCGGTTTAATTCGACAAGAAAGAAAATTACACCCTAAAAAACCAGGCTCGTCTTTTCAAAATGAGGGTGAAAGCCGGTTATTTATTACCTCAAATAACCTATTGGAAACAGCAAAAAACATTCAAATTCGATCGGATTTAATTGCATCGGATTTAGAGTTAATGGAAATTAAAGAAGCTCTCGATTTATATGACATAGATCAAAAGAAATTTTACAGTAAAATGAGCGTTGCAGATTTTCCAGACCATTTGTTTTTTATTAATAAACCTGTTTTATTTGACTTGATACGGGATAAAGGAAAACAATTTTTCGAAAAAGCCAGTGTAAAAAATATTGATGATATTACATGTTTAGATGATTTAATCTTTGTTGATAAAAGATCAATCCAGTTGGCCTTACAAGAAATTGAAGTATATGACGCAGCAAAATTAGTAAAGTCGGCATCTGTTGATATAGCAGAGATTCTTATGGGATGTTTTTCCACGCGAATGAAAGGAATTATTGAAAATACAATCGATAAGATAAGTATTGATGATGATTTAGAAATCCGGGAATTGGAAAAAACGTTTATCACTATAATAAAACGCATTAAGAAAATACCCGAAAAGGTATAACTTAAGCCTCAGTAAATAAAAAACAGGTGCAGATATGTCAGTAAAATTTAAGAAAAAATTGCTTTTAATAAATACCCTTTTTTTGTTGGGGCACACTACTATTTCACATGCCGACGGATGCGGTGTTTTACATTATATGGCCAGCAAAAGTAATGGCGTAACCATTACCGGCAATACCTGTAAAACGGTTGACGACATTGCCTTGGGCAGCGAGTTTAAGCTAATGCCTGGAGCGCGATTATGGTTTAAGTCGCAGCAGGACACCGATACGCTCAAGACTCAGGGAATTTGCCAAAGTCGTTCGGCCTTACCTATCAGCATTAGCGTTAACAATAGCAAGCTGCCATGGATAAAAGCCAATGACTTATCCAATTGCAGTTCATGGATAGATAATAAAATGAGTTGCGACGATAGCGCAGGCGCAGCAAAAGCGCTCACTTGCGTCATTGCAACTATCGATTCCGAGTCGCATCCTAAAGGACCGGAACAAAGAACCACATCAGTCAGGATGCGTACACTATCGACAACGGATGATCTCGACAAAACCGAATCAGCGCAAGATGGCATGGAATTAGACCAGGAACAAATCGTTTCAGCGATGCAACCTGACATTAACTTATGCAAGTCAATCAATCATACCGCTGCCCCTATTAAAATAACCTGGCTGGTAGAAACGAATAGCCGGGTGAATACCGTCAATTCCACCCCTAGCAATCATACCGATCAGCCGTTTATTGACTGTATCACGGTCGTTATCAAAGACTTCCCCTACCCTCAACCATCCCAGGCTATTTGGCTGTCAAATCAGTTTTAGAGCGTAATGACCGAATCACCGCTAATCAATGCCAAGCTGCTACTGACCTTCATACTGGTGGCGGCTTTAACCGGCATAAGCCTGGATTCTACGTTCGACAGCCGCATTGATTACTGGATTCATGATTCCGCCGTTGTCAAGCAGGCTCGTAGTCAGTGGAAATATGTGGCAGTCGTCGCCTTAGACGAAAAAATCCCGGCCAATGTATCTCGCATCCAGGCGCTGCCGCTGTTTGCCTTAGCTACAGAGCGCATGGTCGCAGCGGGCGCCAAAGGCATTTTTTTTGATGCTAGGGTATCAAAGGAACTGGAAGGACGCATGCCTTACGCGTCCTGTATAGACTCGAATGGTGAAGCGCGTTGGTCTGAGCCTCAATGCACGGTAACTGCACCCAATCAATGTCAGGTATCGAGCAGCGCGGCGGGCAATGCACCGTTAAGGATGACGGAACGGGCTATTGCGCAATTCAACATGGCTCCTTTTCTCGACGGACAAAAGGATTTACCGAATTTCCTGTTATTCGATTTCGATGCCGCCGCATCTATTCCTGAGCGCGGCGTTGAAGCATTGGATCACTTGTTGACGCGTAGCAGCTCCATCGCACGCTGGATCGATTTAAGCGACAATCATGCCGTTTTGAGGCTTGCCGAATCGGTCGACCCTAAGCTGTTGCAGGCATCCCTGGAAGATAAAAGCCAAAACGAGCTTTGCGACAAAAACCTGCCCTGTAGGCGCATTCGCTTAAGTCAGCCGCTCTACGAAGTGCAAAGCGATGATAAACGGCTGTTCCTGCCGTTAAGCGCATTGGCATCCTGCGACCAGGACGCGGCAATCAGCACCGCCGCACTGGTTAAAGATAAAGCCGTTATCTTTCAGGTAACAACCCCCACTGAGACGACAGATACGGTTATTACGCCGATGACCACCGCTTTTATCGGTCCCGAACTGTTAACGCCGGGCGCCCAGTATCTTGCCGATGCCGTAGAAACGATGCTGAACAGTGATTATCCCCGCAGGCCGGGTACGATGATCGACCTGATACTGTTCATTGGCATAGCGATAGCCAGCGTTCTGGCGGGCGCTTACCTAAGGCAACCGATGCTATGGCTGGTGGGCGGCCTGATTCTTGGCATCATGATTGCGTTGTGCTGGTTTAATCCGGTATTGCAACTCTGGCCGGTTACCGCAACCATGGCGACGTTTGTAGCGGGCGCCTTGCAGACCACAGGCGCACGCTTGGTCATAGGCTTTCGGCAAGGCAAATTGGTCAGCGAATATATGCCGAAACAAGTCCATGACCTGCTGCTTAAATTAAAAACCAACCAAAGCTTTACAAATACCAGTAGCCAAGTCGTGGTGTTAATGAGCGACATCGAAGGCTATACCACCATAACCGGTCTTTTGAAAGAGCCTGAAAATCTTCTCAACCTGCTGAACGACTATCTCAATGAAACGTCGTTAATGTTGCAGGATAAATATCACGGCTGGCTCGAAAGTTATATTGGCGACATGGTTTGCTATTACTGGCCTTTTCTCGAAAATGAGCAGGAGCATATTTACCGGAACGCTTTACATGCGGCATTAGAGCTGTCTGTTCTACAACAACATTTTTTTGCCTCATTACCGGTGCGTTATGCCGACAAATTTGAGCCGAAAGCGCTGGAGGAAATCGTTAAAACGATTAACGCCGGTATCGCCTTAACATCCGGCTTCGTAGTAATGGGCAACCAAGGTCCGAAGCGCGGCGTAAAAAAATTCGGGATACTCGGCGACCCGTTAAACTTAGTGTCAAGAATTGAAGGCTTGACGCGCATGTTCAATACCGAGATTATCATCACCGGCGAACTTGCCGAGATTGCCAAAAAGCAGGATATACCGGTCAGGCGCTTGGGATTAATCTGCGTAAAAGGCCGTAACATTCCGGCAATGCTGTATGCCTTAGGCGGCGGCGAAGATCCGCGCTTTACTGCCGAAAATATCGCAGCCTGGGAACTGTGGCTGTCTGCAATCGAACTGCATCGTCAGGAAACGCCCCTGCCTTGTCCCGATATATATCGGCAAGACCGGTTAACTATCGAAAACTGGCTGAAGTGGGGATTTTTGAATGAACAAGGCGTATGGCGGTTGCAGGAAAAATGAGAGGCTTTACCTCGTTCCTACGCGACGCGCTCGTTTTTATACACAAGTGTCTACGGGCCAGACCTTCCAGGTTTTTAAAACCTGGAAGGTCTAACTTGCGACGTTCTGAACAGGCGGGACCTTGCCGGAGACTGATCATGACTCGCGGTGCAGCGGATGGGAACAAGATAACAATATTTTCACCTGTCTTTAAAATAAAACCCATGACCTCGCAAAACCAAAAAATCTACAAATTACTTATAAACAAGAAACTATTCCAAACCACTCTGGCTACGATATTTTCTTTGGGTTTTGCGCAATTGTCTTGGGCTGTTGACGGCGCAGAATCTGTGGATAGGCCAAGTGCGCGTCCGCTCCCGCCTCCTGACTACGCACCCAAGCAAGCTGCCGAAAACTTTAGCCTGCCACCGGTTCCTAAGTCTTCCGGCAGTAAACTTGATAGCCGTACCTTATTTGTCAAGCATATCGTCCTTGACGGCAACAGCATTATTTCCGAGCAGGAATTGCGCTCTATGCTAAGTCCCTATGAAGGACGCGACGATTCTATTGCCGAACTGGAAGAATTACGGCAAAAGCTTACCCGCTATTATATTGATCGCGGTTATGTCAATTCCGGGGCCGTTATTCCAGCCGACGCTTTCAAAGATGGCGAACTGCGTATCAAGATTGTCGAAGGCCGTCTTGACGAAGTGCGGGTGAAAGGGCTGGAGCGTTTACGTGAAGGCTATGTGGTAAACCGCCTGTTGGACGAACCGAACAAACCCTTTAATTTACAGGCCTTACAAGACAAATATCAATTACTCCTGTCCGATCCCCTTATCGGCAGCATGAATGGCCGTATTCTGCCGGGAGCCACACCGGGCCATAGCATATTAGACCTGGACGTTACTCGCGCTAAGCCATACCAGCTTAGCCTGTTCGGTAACAACCAGCGCCCGCCTTCCATCGGAGCCGAAGCCTTCGGCCTGAGCGGGCAACTGCGCAACCTCACCGGATTGGGCGACAATCTCGACTTTAGCTATATCACCAGTGAAGGCTCCAACCGCTACGTCGGCGGTTTTAGCCTGCCTGTCACCGACTGGGGCACCCAAGCCTTCTTTCACTTCGATGAGGGCGATTCGATGGTTTTGGAAGAACCGATTCACAATATCGACATCAAAAGCCAAGTACACAGCCTCGAAGGCGGTATCAGTCATCCGCTGATCAATACCCTTCGCCAACGAATGAACCTTGGAGTAATGCTGGCCGTGCGCGAAAACGAAACCACCTTGCTGGGCAAGCCGTTCTCCTTTGTACCTGGCGAATCGACCGGGCGCAACCAAGCCACCGTGTGGAGAATATTCCAGGACTATAGCCAACGCTGGGACAATCATGCCTTAGCGTTTCGCTCCACCTTCAGCGTCGGCATGAACGCTCTTGGCGCCACGCCGGAACGTCCGGTTCCGCCCGGCTATAGCGGTTTATACCGGCAATATCCCGACAGCGAATTTTTTGCCTGGCTTGGACAATCGCAATATGCCTGGAGAATGTTCGATAACGGCAGCCAGTTCGTGTTGCGCGGCAACGCCCAGTTCAGCAACGAACCGCTGCTGCCGTTGGAGCGCATCGCAGTGGGCGGCTTGAACACCGTGCGCGGCTACAGGGAAAATCAACTGGTGCGCGATCAGGGTTACAGCTTGTCGACGGAGTTTCATTTGCCCGTAATAGGCGGCGGCGACCCCAGGGCAAGACATCGATTGACACTGATTCCGTTCATGGATTACGGCGAAGCCTGGAACCACTACGAGCGATCCACTGCGCTCTATTCTGTCGGGGCGGGTTTCGAGTGGCAATTTAAACCCGTAAGCGTCGAATTTTATTACGGTTATGCCTTGAACAAAAAACCGCAACAAACAGGCGATTTACAAGACGACGGCCTGCATTTTAAAGCGCGTTGGGATGTATTCTAAAAATATGCAGTAACTACTCACCCCTTTTTTTAACCGCAAAGCCGGTTCTTACTGTCCAAAGCCAGCTTTGGACTCCAGAAAAATGAGCTATAGGAGTTCAAAGCTGGCTTTGAACAGGACAGGAGCCAACATTAGCATAGGGTGAGTAGTTACAATATGCATAACCCTGAACCATTATCCGTCAGTATCTGTTGAATAGTTACCACCAAAAACCCCTCTAGTTTCTACTTTGTAAAAGAGGAATTCAGTACGCCAACACAGGAGCGCAACATGGGCTATCGTCCACTTATTCTCGGTCTTTTATTCATGTCCCGTATTGCCTTTGCTGCTGAGGACAACTTCGATAGCTTCTTAAGCGAGGGAAAAACTCATCTTGAGCAAAGCCAGTATTATTTAACGCTGGACGATCTGCAATCCGCGCAAAAATTAGCCGTTACGCCAAAGCAACAGGCTCAGGTTCAGGGCATGTTTGGCTTGGCGCACTACCAAATGCGCCACTACGAACAAGCCGATATTTTTCTGCGCCAAGCGATAAATTTGGCGGTGGGCGATACGCAAGACCGCGCCCGCTGGATCGCTACGCTCGCCTCGTTGCAAGGTAATCGAGGCAAGACCGAAGACGCCCGCCGTCTGTATGCGGAGGCATCGAAGCTCTCCGGCAATGACCAAAAAATGATCATCGGCATCCGTCTGAGCCAGGCTAGTTTATTGCCTCCCGAACAACGCCTTGCCGAACTTCTACAGATACGCGACATGCTTGGCAATATTAACGATCTGGCGGAGCGCGCCCGGTATTTCATCAATCTTGGGGCGCAGGCCAAACAGTTAAATGCAGCCGGATTGAAACTTGCTTATGACAGTTTCGAGCAAGCCCGCAAAAATGCGGGGGAACAACAGCCGCGCCTGTTGGCGGAAAGCTTGGGCGCTCTCGCCCAGTTGTATGAAGACCAAAAGCGCGATGACGAAGCCCAGCGTCTAAATTGGCAGGCCATTCAATCAGCCCGTAGCATAGAAGCGCATGACTTGCTGCTTGAATTGGAATGGCGTCAAGGACGCCTATCCAGGAATCTACAGCAAATACCGGAAGCATTGGCCGCCTATCAACACGCCGTCGAACATATCGAAGTCATCCGGCACGACATTCCTGTCGAATACCATAATGGCCGTTCTTCCTTTCGCGAAACTCTGGAGCCGGTCTATCTCGGTTTGGCCGACCTGCTTTTAACGCAAGCCGCCCGTCAAGACGGCGAAAACAAAACATCATTATTGCGCCGTGCGCGTGAAACGGTAGAGCTGATTAAGCAATCCGAGCTGGAAGACTTTTTAGGCGGACGTTGCGCGGTACACAGCAGCAAAAGCGCGCTGCTGGAAGCCGTGGAACCGACAACCGCCATTCTTTATCCGATTCTGCTGCCCGATCGCCTGGAATTACTGGTCAGCAGCGGCAACGAGATACGCCAATATACTCAACCGATAAGCGCCGCCAACCTGCAAAAATTAGCGCAACATTTAGCGCGCAGCCTACGTAAAGGCAAAGACGATGCCAAACCTGTCGCCCTGCAACTTTATCAGTGGTTGATAGCCCCTGCCGAACCCTGGTTACAACAACATCAGGTGAAAACATTAGTGATGGTTCCAGATGGCGTGTTACGTTTGATTCCACCGGCGGCACTGTACGATGGCGAGCACTATTTGATTGAAAACTATGCGCTGGCTGTTTCTCCCGGTCTTACCTTGTTCGAGCCAGCACCGTTAGAGCAACGAGGCATGAAGGTTTTGTTGGTGGGCATGAGCGAGCCTGGGTCAGTGATCGACCATTTGCCGCGCATTTTCTTGAAAGCCATGGCCGGCGCAGGACGGGGCGTCGATACAGACGGATTGCCGCATAGCCGGGCCTTGCCGTCGATAAACCAGGAGGAATCTAGCGAAATTGCCGAACAAACCCGGAAGATCAACGGAGAACGGGACGTGGAACAGTTGATGAGAGATCCCGTCTTCCATCAAAAGCTCAAGGGACAGCTTAGCCTTCCCGGCGTCGCCCAGGAAATTGACAGTCTACGCAAGCTGATTCCCAATTCCCTATTGATGAACGAAGCCTTCTCGGTGGAGGCATTTAAACACCAGGCCGTTCAGGAGCCTTACTCCGTTGTACATATCGCCTCCCACGGCGTCTTCGGCAAAACCGCCGAAACCAGCTTCCTGATGGCTTACGACAACGTCATCAACATCGACGACCTGGAGCTTTTGTTAAAATCCGAGAAATTTGCAAAACAGCCGGTGGAATTGCTAACCCTGAGCGCTTGCCAGACTGCGGAAGGCGATGATCGCGCGCCCTTGGGTTTAAGCGGCATTGCACTCAAAGCCAAAGTCCGTAGCGCCTTGGGAACCCTATGGCCGGTGTCCGACGAAGCCGCGTCTATCCTGATGCCCGAATTTTACAAAGCCTTGTCGCAGCCCGGAGTCAGTAAATCGCAAGCGCTTCGACAGGCGCAAATTGTCCTACTCAAACAGAAAAAACTTGAGAATCCTTTTTACTGGGCGCCTTTCATCCTGACCGGCAGCTGGCTATGAAGTGAGGTAAGGCGATGCTTGGAGCAGATTATCAAATTTAGCTATAACCCTAAAAGAAATCACTTCGTCCACGAAAAACACGAAAATTTTCAAAGGGGTACCAAGCCGTGGGTCATTACCCAAAGGATGAGTTACTAAATCGTAACATCTCATTCATAACAGGTAAACCGACTAAAAAAACACCACCACGAAGACACGAAGAGCACGAAGTTTTTATTTTCTTCGTGCTCTTCGTGGTGAATATTTACCTGCTATTAATGAGAAGTTACACTAAATCAATACAACGTATTATTTTGTTTAGTGTCTTTCGTGCTTTTCGTGGATAAACTGCGGTTTTTAGGATGACGTAGCTTGGATTTTGGATATAACAAAAATCACCCGCCGATTACCAGCATGAAGAGGCTGATCAGGATAGAGCAAGCGAGTGTCGGCATAACCCACTGCATTTAAATGGTTCGCATCTATTCCCAAGCTTATCATTAAGCGAACCACGCGCGCGGCTCTTGCAGCGGATAACTCCCAATTGGTCGGATATTGCGGCGTGGCAATAGGCGCCGAATCGGTATGACCTTCTATTTGTATAAAAAAAGGTTCGTTCATTAAAGAGGACGCGATTTTAGTGATTAAATCTTGAGACTCATTATTTAAATCAGCACTGCCCGGTTCAAATAACAGGCTTCCCTCTGTTGATATTTCCACCCCGTTTTTAGTTAATCTAACTTCAACATGAGCGGCAAGATTCTGGTTATTGATATATTCACTAATATTTTGATAAAGACCGGTGTAGTCCAGCTTGTCAGTTTTATCGGTTGAGACATCACCTATTGCTTCATGTATAGATTTGGACATCTGTTCTTGTTTACTAACATCCGCACTCTTTAATGCATACATAATAACGAAGCAACCCATTAATAAAGTTATCAGGTCGACAAAAGAAAGCATCCAATCATCTTGATCATCCCCGTTTCGCGTTATGATGAATAGATCATCATTTGACTCATCTTGATCATCATTCATGGGTAAAACCTATATTAATTCTCAGAAAGTACATTAAAAATAAAGCTTATTTACCGATTGCTTTCCATTGTTCGTGTTTAGTCATCATTTCCAATTCGCTTTTGACTAAATCGACAGGTGTTCTTTTTGAAATCAATATACAGCCTTCCATAATAATAATCATACGCTGCACTTGAGATGATATACGTCCCTCCAATTTAACCGCTATCGGAAAAAAAACCAAATTGGCTAATAGAATCCCATATAACGTCGTCATCATAGCTAAAGCTAAAGATTTACCCATGTTACTGAAATTTTCATCCATGCTTTGAAACATGACGATAAGACCTATCAAAGTGCCAACCATGCCAAAGGCAGGCGCTAATTTAGCCATAGTACGCAACAACTGTGCTTCACTTAAAACTTTCTGTTTTGCATTTTGAATAGAAAAACGCATCAAGCTACGCATTTTTTTTTCAGGGTATTGATCGAGTACCATCTGCAACCCTTCGCGTAAAAAAACATTATTTGTCTGGGCTATTTTAGCTTCTATAGCCTTTGTATTACCGGTTAAGGTCATTTCAGCGCAATCCAAAATACTTTGAATGTATAACCGACTAGCCTGATCTTCCCGCTGAAAAACCTTGATCATGGATTTAAAAACACCAAACATTTCTTCTAACGAGTGGCATATAAAACTAGCGCCAACAACCCCGCCTATAACAATAGCAAGCCCCCTAGGATTAAAGAAAATAGAAATATTCTCAGTAGCTTCCAGCATAGCGCCAACTAAAACTAAAAATCCGATAATAACGCCGGTTAATGTTGCAATATTCATAATTTTTTATGATTGAATTATTTATTAAAAAATAAACGGGTGAAATAACTTACAATTAACGCTTCGTGGGTCGATGTTTTTTAATGCATTGAAAAAACGATTTTTTCGGATAAGAACCAGGTATTTTGACTTGAAATAATGCAATCATAACCATTGCCTTTATTATATACTACGACAAGCAAACCAAGCCCAGCCATACCCATAAGCAACTAATAAATAAACATTTTTTACCAACATGAGAGGCAAGTTGCATGACTGGTTTTGATTCTAGCATTAAAATAGCCATAATTTCTATTGTTTTTAGCAATTAATTGAAGATAATAAAATGAGTCGAGCCATAAAAATACCTCAATACGAAAAGATGCGAACACATGTCTTTAATAAATTGGAAAACGAATTGGATCCGCGACTTTATTATCATGGCATTCAGCATACAAGAGACCATGTATTACCGGCTACCGAACATTTAGCTTATTTAGAAAACATTAAAGGTGAACCGTTAATTTTGCTTTTATCAGCCGCAGCTCTACATGATATAGGCTATATCAATCAATATGAAAACAATGAAGTTATTGCTGCATCAATTGCTGCCGAGCTCTTACCTGAATTTTCTTATACCCAACAGCAAATAGAAGTTATTAAAGCTATCATAATGGCAACAGCGTTACCTCAAACAGCTAATACTATTTTAGAAAAAGTGATGTGTGATGCCGATTTTTGTCATTTTGGTTCAAATGATTTTATTACATTATCAAATAACTTATGGCGTGAACTAATCGAATTTGGTTATGAAATATCTAAGGAACAGTGGCATAAAAGCACTCTCGACTTACTAAGTTCGCACTCATATTGGACAAAAACAGCATCTATCGAATGGGATAAGATAAAGCAATATAATATTGGAAAACTATTACTACAATAATCAAGAGTCCACTAACTGATATATTGGCGCACTTATAAGTAAGCAGTATTAATGTTGTTAATTCCCTTGTTTATCAAAATGAGAACAGTAACATGGCTATAGAAAATACTAAAGATAATTCAGACGACTGGATGACAGCACTATTAAGGTTACCCATTTTTCAATCTCTCCCTCCTATTAATTTACAAAAAATATTAATGAGTTTTGAGGAAGTGTCTTTTAAAAAAGATGAAATCATTCTTGAGCAAGGCAGTGCAGGCGATTATTATTACCTGATCAAAAATGGACAATGCCTGTTAACACGCAAGTCATCATTACATGCAAAAGAAATTAAAATACGCCAATTGACAACAGGTGATACTTTTGGAGAAGACTCACTTCTTTCCGATGCCCCCAGAGATTTAACAATCACAGCAATAACGGATATTTCCTTATTGCGCTTAAATAAGCAACAATTTGTATCCTTAATAAAAGAACCTTCCCTAACATTTGTTAATTACATCGAGATGCAGGAAGCAATAAAGCATGGCGCTACATTGTTGGATGTACGTACACCGGAAGAATATGAAAGTTATCACCTTGATTACAGCATCAATCAGCCTTTTTTCTCATTAAGAATGCAGCTTAAGACCTTAAATCGTGACAAATCGTTTATTATTGTTTGTGCCGATGGCAAAACCAGTGAAGCAGCCGCCTTTTTATTGCTGAAAAATGCAATTAAGGCAACGATTTTGAAAGGCGGGATAGCAGGTATTACGCCGGAACTGGAAAATCAAAACGCCAATTCAGGTCAACCGAATTGACAAGGCCACCCATAGCTCTAATACCGCAGAAACGTTAAGGGATGGGGTTGCATATTAACCCTTTTTTTCTACCGACTTACCGAATACTGTATTCCATAATGATTCTGCGCCATCTATTGATTTGTCCCATAACGAACTACGTTTCTCCGGTGTTATTTGATCCTGCTGATTCGGTTTTCTGGAAGGCAATGAAATTATATGTTGCGGCGAAGATTTGGATATTCTAACAATAACATCCAACCTTACAGGTTGCTTTACATTACGGGTATCATTATTAGATTCATCACAAATAACTGTAAACGAATCTATTAATTTTCCATCTACATAAGGTTGGAGCTTTGATTGGAGGGTTTTACGAAGTTTGGTTCGAAAAGCAAGGTCGTTATTTGGACGGTGCTGATTAGCAGCGACGTAATAAGAAGATACTTCAGATGTTATTTTTTCTATAAGTGTTTCGGGCATATTATAAATCTCTATTTTAGCTTCAGTATCGATCAAAACATTTGCATAAAATTTGTTAAAGTAATTCAATCTTAAAACAGATAGTTACAAGTTTATCAGGAGTGTCTGTAAGGTTAAGACTAAACTAACACAGCCGTGATTATATTCTATATCATTAGCTTCATCTAAACCGCTATCTATCCTGAAGCTGAACATACCGCTCGGAGAACTCCCCGATATTTATCAAAATAATAGGCATATACCGTGATCTCACACCATTGCCTTGAGCTATTTGCTACAGATCACTTTCAGTAACTCCAGCAATTTTCATAAAATGCCCGAGTAAACCGATCTTCAAATCCTCATTTCAGTGTATTGGCAAGGAGATGCGAACAGAATTTCCGGGCTACATATAAACGTGGTGACTGCCATTCATTCGAATTAAATTCCAGCCTCGACTTTCAATAATTTGCGCAAAATGTTTTCCAGAAACTGATTTCACACTGCAATTTCCATAACTCTATCGTTCTTAGAAATTTCGATTTTCTCCAAGTCTACAGATAGACAAGCTTCAACTGCTTCGTATAGGTTTGTTAAAAGCTCTTCAATAGTATCGCCTTGGGTGGCGCATCCTTGAATTGCAGGAACTTCCGCCCAAAACCCGCCTTCTTACGCCGAATGAATGATAACTTTTAATTTCATGCTAATTTACCTTGTAATATTTTGCTATGTATTTGACTTCCGACTCGGGTAGATGTAGGGCGCAGAAAATATTTTTCGGCATTTTTCGGTAACAACAGTGAAAAAATAACAGCCACCTTTGATATAAACACGACGATAATGCATAATTTGCGAAAATAAAATTATAGGTTTGGTTAGCGTAGCGTACCCCGATATTTTGCGCGAATGTGTCGGGTTACGTTATCTCGCTACGCTCAATAAGCTAACCCGACCTACATGGCTGCATGGATGCAGGAGGTAGAGCAACGCAGGAGCAGTTGCCGAGCAAACCGCCAATCAACACACAACGCCGATAACAGCCAGTCGAAGTTGCGGCGAATCCACCCTACAAATATCCGCCTTACAGCTTTTATCGAGTTCTCCATAGCATTGTAACCTGCCCCCTTTCTCCGATTAAAATCAATTTATTGATGTGTCATCTATAACCACACCACCAAGTAAGTCATAAGCGACTAAAACATCTTCTAGTCTTTCTTTTTCTTGCCTTGATATTATATGATCTTCGTAAGCATTATTTCCTTTAAATCTTATTGTCGCTTGTTTAGACCTAAGTATTGCTTTTATCATGACTAGGTCTTCATCTAAAAATTGTTTATCATACCATTCAGTTATTCCGCTAGAATTATTATAACGCTTAAATTCTATATGGTTATATTCAAATCTTTGATCATCAGCCGCAACTATAAATGAATCTATAAAAAGCCAGCTATCCGCTATATATTCTAATTTAAACCTAAAGGTTATTAGTCCGCCTTTAACCTTACCTAAATAAGCACTAATTCCTGATCCATAATGATTAATTATTGACTTATCTTTATACCAAGTTATTTCCTCAATAGCATCATAACTACTAGTTAAGTTTTTAGTAGCAACTGCAATTTCATCTTCACTTATACTTCCAGTGTAAATAAATATACTTGTCTGCTTCTGGCCTTCACCATAACTTTTAGATAAACCACTTTTTACGCCATCTTTGTAGGTGGTTTCCCCGCAAATCTTCTCTTCTGAATTAATAATACAAAACAATTTTTTAGTACCATTTAACTTTCCTTCCTTATAAGCATAAGTTTCTTTGAAATCTTTACTCCAAGTCGTGGTCAATCCATTTCTTATTCCATTACTGTAGTTTTCTTCAATACATATAGGTTTTTCATATTGTACATTTAACTTACTTCCTTTTAGTCCATCGCTCTCTATTATCTGAATCTTTGCTGCATCACTTGCTATAGAAATACTTTCACTCACACAAGAGCCATCACTATAATCATACATTACAAATTTACCAGTAAATTTATCTTCACTTTCAGATAAATATGCAATTCCATTTTTAACAACTAAGGCCGTAGTAGTTAATTCATTTGTTTGTTGATTCTTTGAAATATAACTATGGGTATCACACCCTGAAACTAATAACAAAAAAACAACGTATATTTTTATTTTCATATAATTGAATTTATATTAAAACTTGCTGTAAATAAAGAAAGTGTTCATTAGGGTAAAAGTAGTTGTTTAGTTATAAAGCCAAGTAGGGTACGCATCGCGTACCATTTGTAAAACGCTCCGATTGATCAAGCCCAAAAAGGTACGCGATGCGTACCCTACTTTGTTATTTTATTAACCAGACCTGCCAGTCCTTTCGCTTCCAGCTTCCGATCTCCCATCAAAACCCCAACCAACACATCCTCCTCCATCCCCAGCAACTCCACAAACAACTCCCTCTCCCTACGATCCGCCACCAAATACCCCGTTTCCAAATACCGATTCAACAGAAAATCCAGCTCCTTAGTCCCGCGCCGACATTGCCACTTTAATCGAGCCAGCTCGTCCATCAGCCCAGCTTTCTCTGCACCAGCAGCTTCTTGGTTTCAGCAATCGCCTTGGCAGGATTCAAGCCTTTAGGACAAGTATCGGTGCAATTCATAATGGTATGGCAACGGTATAATTTAAACGGGTCTTCCAATTCGTCCAGCCGTTCGCCGGTGCTTTCGTCGCGGCTGTCGACCAGCCAGCGGTAGGCTTGCAACAGGACTGCGGGGCCCAAATAACGCTCGCTGTTCCACCAATAACTGGGACAACTGGTCGAGCAGCAGGCGCACAGCACGCAGTCGTATAAGCCGTCGAGTTTTTCCCGGTCTTCCTTGCTTTGCAGGCGCTCGGAATCCGCAGGGGCTGGGGTCTGGGTTTCTATCCAGGGTTTGATCGAGGCGTATTGCGCATAAAAATGGGTCAGATCCGGCACCAGGTCTTTAACGACTTGCATGTGCGGCAGCGGATAGATTTTGATCGTGCCGGAATAGGAATCGATGGCCTTGGTGCAGGCCAGGGAGTTTTTACCGTTGATAGTCATCGCGCAGGAGCCGCACACGCCTTCGCGGCAGGAACGCCTAAAAGTCAGACTGCTGTCGATTTCGTTTTTGATTTTCAGGATCGCATCCAGCACCATCGGACCGCAGCTGTCCATGTCCAGTTCGAACGCATCAATGCGCGGGTTTTCGCCTGACTCGGGGTCCCAACGATACACTTCAAAGCGGCGAATGTTAGTTGTACCGGCAGGCGCTTTAAAGGTTTTGCCTTTGGTTAAAACCGAGTTTTTAGGCAGGGTAAATTCAGCCATTAGTCTATTCTCTTCTGAGTGGAATCAATGATAGCCATCATAACAATCTGGTATTGCTATGCCGACCTAAGCGTTTATCAAAGGTATATAAAACCGCATCAAGGTATGAGCTTTCGGTCAAAATCAAACAATCGGCAAAATCTGCATGGCCTAGCCGAAATAGATCAATAGCGGTTTTAAAATGTTCAGGATGTTGCAGAATAAAATCTGGATTAATCAGCAAGTGCTCAAGCACCGCCAATAAAGAGGCTTTATCTATTTTATAAACTTTTGCCAATACCCAAGTGCATTCTATTTGCACGATTTGAGAGAGAAATACTTTCTGTGCATTTTCAACTAAATCGCGGGCGATTTTTGTTTGTTCCGGCTGCCCAGTATCTTCAACAATGACCCGAACTAACACATCAGTATCAATCGCTATCACTTATTGCGCCCTTAATAATACCTTGCTCAATATCGGCCAACGTAGCGGTGATGGGGGATTTTATTAAACCGAATGCCGACTTAATCGTCAGTTGTTGGTTATCGTTTGATGAAGCGGACAAGGTTTCAACAATGTGGCATTGTTTTTCCGGCAATAAATTTAAAAAACCGACGACTTGGCTGTAGATGCTGTCGTCTATTTCCAATGTGAGTGTTTTCATGTCGTGTTCCTGCTAAAAATTGAGCACCCCAAACACACCAGCATTACTAACCGCGACGCTGGAGCGTCTTAACTGCGTTCCCACGCCGGAGCGTGGGAACGATGTACTAGTAAACCCTCTCTTTGGGCGGAATAACTTCAACTTCGTCGGTCAAGGTGTACATGTGTACCGGCCGATAATCGATTTTAACCTGATCGCCGTCCAGCCAGGTCAGGGTATGCTTCAGCCAGTTTTCGTCATCGCGATTCGGGTAATCTTCCCGTGCGTGACCGCCCCGGCTCTCGGTGCGGTTGCCTGCCGCGTTGATCGCCACGGTGGCTTGACTTAGCAGGTTATCCAGCTCCAGCGTTTCAACCAGGTCGGTATTCCAGACCAACGATTTATCGGCTATTTTGACATCGGCAAAGGTTTTCCTGACTTCGTCCATCGCGTTGATGCCTTCGGTCAGCGTGACGCCGGTTCTGAACACCGCCGCTTTGGCTTGCATGACTTTTTGCATGTCCAGGCGAATATCGGAGGTACTGCGGCTGCCGCCCGCATTACGGATTTTATCGAAACGGGCAATGGCTTTGTCGCAAGCATCGCTCGCCAAGGGTTTTTGTCTTGATCCGGGTTTGATCAGTTCCGCGCAGCGTATCGCGGCGGAGCGACCGAATACCACCAAATCGAGCAGCGAATTTGAGCCCAAGCGATTCGCGCCATGCACGGAAACGCAGGCCGCCTCGCCGATCGCCATCAAGCCCGGCACCACGGCATCGGGATCGTCTCCGCGCAAAGTAACGACTTCGGCTTTGTAATTGGTCGGGATGCCGCCCATGTTGTAATGCACGGTCGGCAGCACCGGCATCGGCTCTTTGGTGATGTCGACTCCGGCAAAAATTCTTGATAAGTCGGCAATGCCCGGCAAGCGTTCGTGAATGATGGCCGGATCAAGATGTTCGATATGCAGATAGAGGTGGTCTTTTTGCGGCCCTACGCCTCGGCCTTCTTCAATTTCTATGGTCATCGCGCGACTGACCACATCGCGCGAGGCAAGATCTTTAGCGGATGGCGCATAGCGTTCCATGAAACGCTCGCCTTCGGAGTTGGTCAGGTAACCGCCCTCGCCTCTTACGCCTTCGGTAATCAAACAGCCCGCGCCGTAGATGCCAGTCGGGTGAAACTGGATGAATTCCATATCCTGCAACGGCAAACCGGCGCGCAGTACCATCGCGTTGCCGTCGCCGGTCACGGTATGCGCCGAGGTGCAGGAAAAGAAGGTGCGCCCGTAGCCGCCGGTCGCCAATACGGTCATTTGCGATTTGAACAAATGCAGGGAGCCGTCATCCAGACGCCAAGCCAAAACGCCGCGACATTCGCCGTCTTCCATAATCAAATCCAGCGCAATGTACTCGACAAAGAATTCGGCCTTATGTTTTAACGATTGTTGGTACAGGGTATGCAATATCGCATGACCGGTCTTGTCGGCGGCTGCGCAAGTGCGTTGCGCCAAGCCTTTACCGTAATGCGTGGTCATGCCGCCGAACGCGCGCTGGTAAATTTTGCCATCGCTGGTGCGCGAAAACGGCACGCCGTAATGTTCCAGCTCGATCACTGCGGGAATGGCTTCGCGGCACATGTATTCGATTGCGTCCTGATCGCCGAGCCAGTCGGAACCTTTGACGGTGTCGTACATGTGGAAACGCCAATCGTCTTCGCCCATGTTGCCCAGCGCCGCGCTGATGCCGCCTTGCGCGGCGACGGTATGACTGCGGGTTGGGAATACTTTGGTGATGCAGGCGGTTTTAAGGCCTCTTTCCGCCATGCCCAAGGTAGCGCGAAGTCCCGCACCGCCCGCGCCAACCACGACTACATCGTAAGTATGTTCAATAATTTTATAGTCTGCGGCCATGAATCACCCTATCGATACGATGCGAAACACGGCCAACAAGGCCGCAATCGCCAAAAACAAGAAAGCCAGGTTGGCGGCCCAGATCGAGATAATCTTGGGGCCTTCGGCAGCGACATAATCTTCAATCACCACCTGCAAACCCAATGCAGCGTGATAGAAAGCGGCGATGATCCAGGCCACGATACAGACGCTGTTGATCGGTGATGCCAGCCAAGCTAGGGTTTGTTGATAGGAGGCGGTCAAGCTCAAACCCAGAAAATTGATCAGCCAAAAAGACAAGGGAATCAGCGCTACGGCGGTGACGCGCTGCATCCACCAATGAGCGGTTCCGCTTTTTGCTGAACCCAAACCCCTAACCCTGGATAAAGGCGTTCTATAGCTCATAATATCCCCACACAAAAGTCATTAAAGTCAGCGCCAATGAAGCAGCCAGTTCAATCATGGCGTAGCGGTTTAGGGTATTAAGTTCAAAGCTGTTGCCGGAATCCCAAATCAAGTGACGAACGCCGTGACACAGATGGAAAAACAGTGCATAAATAAAGCCCCAGCAAACCAGTTTAAGCAGCCATAGATTCATGAGCGCCTGCATTGCACGGTAGGAATCCGCACCGCCTGCCAGCGCCGAAATGACATACACGAATAAGATCAAACCGGCTGAAAGCATGACGCCGGTCATGCGGTGGGTAATGGAAATAATGCCGGTTAACGGCAGTTTGTAGACTTGCAAATGCGGGGATGTGGGTCTGTTGGTATTTATCGCCATAGTATTATCCGGTTGTTGTGTTTACCCAAAATCAAAAGCCGATGCAAAACGCCCTGTCCTTAGCCGCCATAGCCGGTAGAATCAGCTGAATCATGTTGTACCACATATTGTGCATCTATCGCACATCAAATTCGGCATCCCCGCTCGCTCTATCATTGCATAGGGTGAGCGGGTTTCGTTGAGGGAGTAGGCCTTGCGTCCTATCAACTTAATCTATCGTTTCAACCCAACGACAACGATCATTCACGACTTTGGCGGTACTTTTGTTGCCTATGCCCTTGGCAATCAATGCAACCACCCGGTCATCGGTATCGTAACCTACGTGCGCATCGAGAGGATTAGCGAGTTTGCCCAGGCCGAATGCATCGAAAATGGTCGCTACATTGATGTTAACATTAGTAACATCAATGCATAGCCTTGAATCCAGGTATTTTTCGACAAAGCCTTGTGGAATCGCGTAACTTAACAGGTCGTTGGGATCGCTAAAGGCAATGATGGGGGTTTTTGCCAACATGCGTTGATTATATTTTTCGCCGCTAGCCTGGCAATATGCGGCTTTTTGATTACTTACATCGGGCAATTTACGACCCAACTGCAACATAGGCAGTTGATTGGACATCATGTAAATGGGGATTTCCTTGTTTTTTAATGCTTCAGTAAAATCAACGTCGCGTCTATCCAGTAAAGAAGCGATGCGTTGCATACCGTCTATAACTATACGACTGCCCAAACTGTGTGAAATGAAGGCGTACTGGTCAACCAGCATGTTCGCTGCTGCGGTGTCGTCGTTAAACGAACAAGCTTGCGTTACATTGTCGGGGAGGTCATCCCACTTGCTTTTGCTCATCCAACAAAACGATTGGCCGAATGAAACCAATATATCGTCCCTACTCTCTCCCAGGTAGATAATCGGGTCAGGGCCGGTATCATTGGAAAACTTCTTCATCAGGTTATTGACTTCGGCCCTGCGAAAAGAATATTCTCCTGAATTATCATAGGCTAACACTTCTTTTTGCTTGGCGGTAATGACCGACCAGGTTAATTCATAAAACAACAATTCCTTGCTTTGGTCTTTGCTTAATAAACGAGTGATTCTTAAGTTACCCAGATTTTTGCTGGTATCATGCCTGTTGGTCAGGGTAATGTTTTTGTATTTACTTGACATTACCGGCAAATCCAATTCTGTCGCCAGTTTTTCTATGAATTGCGTAGAATATCCGGGCAGGTGATCACCCACGCCATGCACCATCAGCACCTTCATTTTGCCTTGTTTATTGTCCAGGAATGGGGTAATTCCTTTAAAGGGTTTGCCCCATATTTCGCATAAACGGGTATCGGTCGATTGCTGTTTTTCCAGGAAGGCTTCGGCAACGCCTTTGCCTAAGCTCGCGCAGCCGCTGAGTTGGGCTGTAATAACCAGTAAGCAGAAAATGTTAATTATGTGTTTCATAGGCGATTTTATAAACGGGGTTTTGTGGCTGTCACCAATGCGTTGACTTCAAGTCTGTGAGTAAGCGTGATGTTTGCGAATCCGCTATCCTGCAATTGCTCTAATGCTGGCGATTCACGCATGACGTGATTTTCCGATTCATCATTAAACAAATGTACTATCCAGTGTTCCAATACGTCCAGTTTGCCAAGCTCGGTTAACACCTTGAAATAACCGCTGACTTCATGTTGTATGGTGCGTGTATGCTGGGAAACATCATCCAAACCGTAACGGTCGCCGTTAATGAATTGACCGCCGGGCTTTAAAATCCTGAAAATTTCCTGGATGACTTGCTGGCGATAGCTGTTAAGAAAGTTGTGCAAGGTATAGGCGCTAGCCACTATATCGACACTATCAGCCGCAATGTTTTTTAGCGCCGTCAAGGCATCTTCGCCAGAAAAAACCAACCTGCCTTCTGCGGCCCATTTATGCAGATGCTGTTTTGCTTGTTCCTGCATGACCGGCTCGTTATCGATGCTTAAAATAGTGCATTTATCCGTTGCCGTTAATAGCGCCAAGGTGGTGATGCCTGTGCCGCCGCCAAGTTCTACGACTGAAAGAGGATCAACTGCTTGCGCGGAATACTCACCGACAGCCACACCCACCAGTCGGCTCATTTCTGTTGCTAAAGGGCAGATTAAATTGAGCGTGTCATAATCCTGCCCGATGACGCCTGAAAACAGGGCGTCGTATTGTGATTTGTCGGTCATTGTAATTTAGCTTGTTGTTTACGGTCGAAAGCGGCCAATTGCTCGGCAGTGGCTTCGGTTTGAAATTTATATTTCCATTCTTCATAAGGCATGCCGTAGACGACTTCCCTGGCCTGCTCATAATCCAT
The DNA here is from genome assembly GCA_004299305.1 of Methylobacter sp. Classification (GTDB taxonomy): domain Bacteria; phylum Pseudomonadota; class Gammaproteobacteria; order Methylococcales; family Methylomonadaceae; genus Methylobacter_A. Next base: position 50,708 of record SCPZ01000036.1, on the reverse strand, counting down.
CGCTATGCCTTGCTCTACCGCTTCCGCCATATACCATTTAGCCAAACAGTTCCTGCAAAAATCCGCCAATATCATTAAATCGATATTTTGAACGTGGGTGTTTTTTTGTAAATGGCTGACTAAACGCCTGAATGCGGCAGCCTCTAATTCTATTTGCGTGCTTTTATCCACTGATCTGCTCCAAAAATAATCGATATTCTAGCAGAAACAGTTATTCAAGCATGTACATTCCTTAGTAAAGATTTTACAATGAGCTATATTGAATTTATGTAATAACTCACTTCATTTATGAAAATTCATAGCTCGTCATTAACTTTTTCGCCCATACTCCCTAACCAAAAATCGGGCAGGAACGACGGTGCGCAAAATAATGAGCCATCTGTAGCAAAAGATGCCCAAAATAAAAAAGTTAATCAACCCTCTTCACCTGAAGAGATAAAAAAAACACTGGATAATAAAAGTTTAGGCCTTGATTTAAGCAGCCAAGATAACATTATTAAACCTACCGACTCACGAACCTTAAGAGCACTTTCCGCCTACACCCAGGAATTCAATGCGCCACTGCAAGATCAACGTGCTCAATTGATAACAGGAATAGATGCTTACGTCTGATCACCCCTACTTTTCGTTACTATGAAACAGCTTTTCGAATTTTTCCCTATCCTTTTATTTTTCATTGCGTTTAAGATTTACGACATTTATGTCGCTACCGCCGTTGTCATCGCGGCAACTATTATTCAAGTAGCTTATGCCTGGTTTAAACACCGTAAAGTTGAAACCATGCAATGGATTACCTTAGGCCTGATTCTGGTGATGGGAGGCGCAACCCTCTATTTGCAGGATGAGCAATTCATTAAATGGAAATTATCCATCATAGAATGGTTATTTGGCACAGCCTTTTTAGGCAGCCAGTTTATTGGTAAAAAGCCCTTCATTGAAAAAATGCTGTCCGGCAATTTAACCTTGCCCGCATTGGTATGGAGACGACTGAACACGCTATGGGGCTGCTTTTTCATCAGCGTCGGCTTTATCAATCTTTATGTGATGTACAATTACAACACCAATGATTGGGTCACCTTTAAAACATTTGGCGTACCGGTTTTGATGGTTGTTTTTATTTTGCTGCAAATGGTTTTTTTATACAAATACATCCCCGATACAGAGGAATAAACCGTGCTATACGCCATTATCAGCGAAGATGTATCGGATAGCCTGGAAAAAAGACTGTCCGTGCGCCCTGCACATATCAAGCGACTGCAAGAACTACAAGACCTCGGTCGCTTGGTTTTAGCCGGCCCCCATCCATCGATTGACAGCGATAATCCGGGAACTGCCGGTTTTACCGGCAGCTTGGTGGTCGCCGAGTTTGACAGTTTGGCAGATGCCACGCAATGGGCGAGCGTTGATCCTTACAATGATGCCGGGGTTTATGCCAAGGTTACCGTTAAACCATTTAAAAAGGTCTTTCCACAATGACAGAATTAATTAGACAGCTGTTAAATAATGCCTTTAAGCCGGAGCTTTTAGAAATTATTGATAACAGCCCTGCTCATGCAGGACATGCTGGCGCACGTAGCGGCGGCGGACATTACCATGTCACTATTATCGCTGAGATTTTTGAAGGCAGGTCTTTAGTTCAGCGACACCAGCTTATTTATAATGCGCTGGGCGACATGATGAAACAACAAATTCATGCCTTAGGCATTAATGCTCTCTCACCCTCTGAAGAAACCAAAGGAAGATTCTAAATGAAAAAATTCGTCCCTTTACTTGTTGTCGGCACAGCATTGATTGCCGGTTGTAATCAAGAAAAAGCCGCAGATACCGGCAGCAGTACAACCACTCCTGCTGCAACCACTGCCGCACCTGCAATTGACAAAGCCGATGCCATTGCCGTGGTTAACGGTCAGTACATCTCCAAATCGACACTGGCCACGCTGGAAAAAGAAATCGCCGAACGCAGCCACGGACAAACCTTCCCTAAAGAAAAACTGATTGAAGAACTCGTTCAACGTGAATTGCTGGTTCAGGATGCGATGCAAAAGCAACTGGACAAATCGCCTGAACTTACAGCTCAGCTTGAGGCTGCTAAAAAAGCATTATTAACCCAAGCCGACCTGCAAAACTTCATCAAAGCCAACCCGGTAACGGATGCGGAAATCAAAGCTGAATATGACAGCAAAATTGCCGCCGAAAAGGAGGGCTCCGAATACAAAGCGCGTCATATCCTGGTTAAAACCGAAGCAGAAGCTAAAAAACTGATTGCTGAATTAGATAAGGGCGCAGATTTCGCCAAGTTAGCCAACAAGAATTCATTGGATGCTAAAGAATCACAAAATGGCGGCGATTTAGGCTGGTTTTCTGCAGGACAAATGGTTGCTCCTTTCTCTGAAGCCGTAGCCGCATTGGAAAAAGGCAAATACAGCAAAGAACCTGTTAAGACCCAATTTGGCTTTCATGTGATTTTAAAGGAAGATTCTCGTCCGATAACACCTCCGCCATTGGAAGCGGTTAAAGAACAACTTGCTCCTTTCCTGCAACGCAAAAAAGTTCAGGGCATGATAGAAACATTGCGTAAACAGGCTAAAGTAGAGATATTGATCCCGCTGACCGACGAACAACCGAAAGCTGAAGCGGCTCCTGCGACACAAGAACAACAACCTGTTGCAGAGCCTGCAACTCCGGCTGCCGCAGAACCCGCCCAAGCCGTTGAAGGCGCTGCACCCGCCACTTCAGCAGAGCCCGCTAAAGCAGCAGAACCAGCAGCTCCCGCTGCAGCGGTAGAGCCTGCCAAAGCAGTTGAAGGTGCGGCAACTGAAAATGCACCAGCGGCAACTGTGACTGAAGAACCAGCCGCGCCCGCCACGCCAAGTGCCGAGCCACAAAAATAGTAATACCTTGATATAACGAAGGGCGGTTTATCCGCCCTTTTTTATGTGATTTTTTCCAGATATTGCACTATAAACTGCACACTACGATTTCCCCTGAATTCATTGATGTCCAACTTATAAGCAGCCTTGATATGCCGCAGGCCTAACCAGCTCTCCGGTTTATCCACATAAAACGCAATCGCATCAATCAACAAATCGCCGAACGGTTTTCTCAGCACTAATTTAAGATGACGCTGCCCGACAATACGCGATTGAATAACATCAAAAACCCCGTCAAAAACAGGTTCGGGGAATTCTTGCCCCCAAGTTCCGGCGTTTTGCAATAACTCGGCAAATTCAATAGTCATCTCATTTTCAGTCAGCTCGCCGTCGGAATAGATAAGCTGCTCCAGATTGATACTGACCAAACGCTTCCTGACCACCTCGTCAAAAGCCAATGCAAAAGGCGGGTAGTCGCGCATTCTCAAACTCATGCCTGCGGCCATTGCGTGCCCGCCGAATTTACTCAGCAATTTAGGGTGTAGCGCTGCAATATCACTCAACACATCACGAATATGAACGCCGGGAATTGAGCGGGCTGAACCTTTTATCTCGTCTTTTCCGGCAGGCGCAAAGGCAATAACGGGGCGATGCAACTGATCTTTAATCCGCGACGCCAAAATACCGATAACGCCTTGATGCCAGCTTGCATCAAACAAACAGACGCCCGCAGGCAAATGGTGTTCATCCAGGCGTTTCATCTCACTTAATAACGCCATAGCCTCGTTCTTCATTTGCCCTTCGATTTCCCGGCGGTCATTGTTCAATTCATCGAGTTGCAAGGCCATTTGTTTTGCCAGCGCCGGATCTTCGGTTAACAGGCATTGTATGCCTAATGACATATCATCCATGCGCCCGGCGGCATTAAGCCTTGGCCCCAGCGCAAAGCCCAAATCGGTGGCGAAAATCGATTCAGGTTTTCTGCCCGATACCTCGATAAGCGCATTAATTCCAGGATGCGCACGCCCCGTGCGTATTCTTAATAAGCCTTGATGCACTAAAGCCCGATTGATTTGATCCAGCGCCACCACGTCGGCGACCGTGCCCAATGCAACATAATCAAGCAACTGGGCGAGATTAGGTTCTTGAACCTGATGCTGTTCAAACCAATTCTGCTCTCTTAAGCGGCTCCTTAAAGCCATTAACACATAAAAAATAACGCCGACGCCAGCCAGTGCGCCGCTGGGAAATTTATCATCGACCAAATTGGGATTTACGATCGCATCGGCGACAGGCAACTCATGGCCCGGCAAATGATGATCGGTAATCAGGACTTTTATGCCCAGCTCCTTGGCTACCCTAACCCCGTCCAGACTCGATATGCCGTTATCGACGGTAATAATCACATCGGGATTTTGCAGCTTAACCAGGTCGACAATTTCAGGCGTCAGGCCGTAACCGTATTCAAAGCGGTTCGGTACGACGAAGGTCACATCCCCTGCCCCCAGCAATTGCAGACCCTTGATAGCCACAGCACAACTGGTTGCGCCGTCGGCATCGAAGTCGGCGACGATGCAAATCCGTTGCTGTTGATTAATCGCAGTGATCAAATGACCGACCATGTCCTCAATGCCCGATAACAGCCACGGCGACGGCAGTTTTGCCAGCGTCCGATCCAGTTCCGTTTCCGAGGTTAAGCCTCTGGCTAAAAAGATGCGCTCCAATATAGGGTGCATTTCACCCAAGTTAGCGCGTTTCTTTGTGACGGGACGGGTAACGATGGTTTTTTTTACGCCTTGATAATACATGGGTTTTCCAATAAAAAAGCCGACATTGGTCGGCTTTAGATTTTACAAAGTTCACCATTAATTCCCTTCAATTCGACTCATCCAGTAACCGGGCTTTCTATTAAGTTGAGCAACAGCAAGAATCAAAGCTTTATCTGCTAAAGGCTGATAAATAATTCCAAACGGAAAGCGACGTGTTAAGCATCTCCGCGTGTTGACGGATAACAAGCTCCATGCGTCTGGAAATTCAATGATTCTTTGAATCGCGTCATAAACTTCTTCAGCAAAGGCTTTACCAAGCCCCTTTTTTACAGTCTTCGTAGTAATCTATCGCTTAATTTAACTCCTGCCTAGCTTGTGGATGAAAAACATATTTCATGGTTCAAGCCGTTGCCAAATTTGCGCAAACACTTGTTCGCCATCTTCCGCAATAACTTCACCCGTTTGAATGGACTGCAATCTTTTTTCAACTTCTTGTTGCCATAGTGCATCAATATTACCTTGTACTGGGTTCAAACTATTTAGCAATTTATCGATAAGTTGTATTTTTAACGCTATCGGCAAGGATTCAGCAACTGAGACAAGTTCGGCGGTATCAACTAACATAATAACCTCTGTTATGAGCTATTGTTTTCAACTTAGAAGTGCTTGAGCTTCCCGATTAACCACTTCGGCAGGGATGCGCTGGACTACATTTCATCTGCACGACGTGCAGCCTCTTGAAACCAAAGCTGTTCGACTTCCGATTCCGTTAGGCTGTCGAGACTGGATAATAATTGTTCTGCCAATTGCGCCCGTTCTTGCGGCGAAAGCAGCAGTGCTTCATGACGGATAGTTTCAATATTCATCGTAAATTTACCACCTCAAATTAACGTAATATATTAATATTGGGCAACGAAAAGATGTCACTTAATTTAAAAAGGTACGCACAGCGTACCCTACATGGCTACTTGGCTCAAATAGGGCCACCTACTTCGTTTTTTCAACCCAAGAGCCTGTTACTGCAAATTTCATTAATTTTTCGTAACAATCTTTTAGGTAGGTATTATTAGGTTGCGATTCACATCTTTTTTTCAAGACAGGAATGTATGATTTTGCAACACCCTGAGCTTCATTATCGCCCTCTAGGTGCCTAATAAGTTTTGTATGCCCTTCAGCGAGTGTCACGATTGGATACGTATCATCGCTATCGATAATGTCATCCAAGGGTTCAAGCAACCCTCGTGCTTCCTCAAAATAATTCATTGCCGTTCTCTTGTCTGATATATCCACGGCAATGGTTAGAAGTTGTTGACCTAAAGCATGTTGCGTATGCCCCATGGGATATGCCGAATATGCAGTCCTCAACTTGTCTAATGCATCTGTGTGACTATGAAGGTCTCGAAGTGCTAAGCCATATTGCAACCAAAATAATCCATCAAGTTCGAAATATTTTTCTAGATTTTTATATAGGGGAATAATTAATGAATCTCGGCCTTTCAGGACATCCCAAAGAAAGCGGTGATTAATTAGTCCCTTGTAAATGGTAGACTCCATCTTGCTTATATGTTGCATGATTGGAGATTTGTAGTGTGAAAATGCGTGCAGAAGACCACTAATAGCATTGGCTGTAAGTTTAGGGTCAACTACTTGCTCCAATAAATATCTGACATAAATTGGATGTCTTACCGTAAGTTTGTCGCCTCTTCTAATCACTATTCCAACCAAGTCATCAGCAAGAACAACAGAGCCGGAAAGAATTCCAAGCGTACTTAAAGCTCTATCCACAAGACCAATTGGAGCATCACAATGCTTATCAGTTACCACCCCAACAATAAGCAAGAAAATTTTCTCATCCTCAGAAGATAGTGCTGCGTAATCGCTTTCAATAATTGCCTCAAAACCGCGCCCATAGGTCGCTTCAAGAAGTGCAATCAGGAGTTGTTTTTTTGCTTTGTTGACTAGCGCATTAATTCTTTGGCTTTGTGTCATCTGACCAAGAATCGTCCATGACCCATACAATTCAATTTTTTTGAGAAGTTTTTCGGCATCAGTCTCAGAAAACTCTCGAACCAATATTGGCTGGCATGAATAGATTCCCAATTTATGCTTACTTCGCTTAGCCCAGCCATTTTCTCTTTCTGCACAAATAATTATAGTTTTGCTCAGTCTTGCGGACTTGAGTGCTTCGGCAAGTTGATCAGCAACAAAGTCAACATTATCAATTGCAACAAAGATTTTTTTAGCATTAGCCGAGGAACGATCTAACTCTTCTAATGTTCTCCCGAGCTTAGATAAAGGTTGGTTCAAAAAATAGACCGCAAATTCAGAGTTACGACACAACTCGTAACATAGTTGCATTAATAGTGTTGTTTTACCGGAACCTGCGGGGCCAATAAATGGAATTATTTTTTCTGTCCCTTTGTACTCATTAATAAGAGACAAACTGTCATCAAGGATAGCGAGACTAGCAGGGATGTCATCAATAATATCTTTCCATGTTGGTTGAAAGCCTTTGTAAAAAGAACGAACCGATCCTTCCGACTCATCTCTGAGTTTTTCAGTCAGCATATCCCTTTTTACTAAACTTACGCCTTCTAATAGATCAATATGGGCGGCACGGTCAGGTGCCGTTAAAATGGCTGCATACTGCGGGACGCTTGCGATTGCTAACTGGTTTGGCGTTAGGCCATTAGGAAACTCCTGTTGAAGCCAATCTTTGAAGTCAGATAACGTTCCTGGTATGTGGACAATATTGTATTGAAGCAAATTCTTTTTTTGAATATCCGTCGCTGAAGGTGTAATTACGTAACTTGCACCTGGTTTCGAGTTATTGATTGTTTTGTATCGCTCTATGTGGAACTTGAGCAAAGGTTCATTAAGATTAGTTCCTATGAAAAGAAATGGGTTCCGAATAAAATCAGATGAACATTGCTCATACCAAGGAAGTCCGCGCACTGTCGCTTTAGCGTATTCGGATGATGAAAAAATAACTCCGCTTCCAAGGCGATCAGCAGAACCATTTAACTTTATATAATCTAGGCGAGAAAAGAGTTGATCACGTTCTTCTATTGAATCTGATGAAAGACGCAAATAAATTTTTTGTTGCTTAGACTGAAATAGGGCTTTATCTAATCCATCATCGATATTCAGAGTATAAATTCTTCGCCACGCATATTGGGCTAAAATTGTATATTCTTGAGATGGTATTGTGTTTCGAAATAACTCTTCTAAAACAGGATCCAGCCTGGACTCTAATTCTCCCCTAACTGCCGCGTAGACCTCATCTAGAGGCTCATTTTCATAAGGTAGATTAGCTCTTGCTGCTAGGTCTTTGGCTAGGTTATTGCCATCTAGTACATTGCGTCCATCGGAAGTTTTACAACCAATTGAAGCACCGGCCCCAAGAAATAAAATCAGTTCGCCGTTAGCTATTGCTGTTTTAAGTGCTTCGTTCATTTGATCAACTCCAATTTTGCCGGGTTAGCGTAACGTAACTTTGGCACAACACAACCTTGAGAACCTTTGCGAAGAATGATATGACTACCTCTCTGACGAACTACTGCGAAACCAAGATATTGCAATGCACGAATTGCTTCATTACCCGAAACGACTGGTAAGTTAGGCATGCGCGGTAACTTGGAATGTAGTCAGCAGAGAACGTCCGGTAATAGTTAGAGGGAACTCTTCCAAATAAAGCTCGGTAGCTTCCTGAAGATTTGCGAGAGCTTCTTCAATACTTTCGCCTTGAGTTGTAGTTCCCGTTTCAGGATTAAAAGCGACATAACCACCTTCAATTGCGGGAGTCAATATAGCAGACAGTTCCATAATCTATCCTTCGTTAGGTTGAGTCATATCAGACCGCAAAACGTTTCGGACGGGGCAACATGCCCCGTCCGACAGTCAAAAATCTGTTTTATCAGCGCAAATCCGCGTCATCGGTGTTCTATTTTTAAATCACAAACAATCCAAAATCGCCCGCTTAACCGCATCCAAGCTGGCTTCAATCGTCACCGGATGTGCCGCTGCGCATTGTGATATGGCGGTATCGGGATCTTTTAAGCCGTTACCGGTTAAAGTACAGACAATCTTGCTGCCTTCGGGGATTTTTCCTGAGCCGATGTCTTGCAAGGCTCCGGCTAATGAAGTCGCCGAAGCAGGCTCGCAAAAGATGCCTTCATACTGGGATAGCATTTTTTGCGCGGCCAAAATCTGTTCGTCGGTAAACTTGTCAAACCAGCCGCCGGATTCTTTTTGCGCGGCCCAGGCGAAATCCCAGGATTGCGGATTGCCGATGCGAATCGCGGTGGCGATAGTTTCCGGGTCCTCGATGGGGTGACCTGCCAAGAACGGCGCGGCCCCGGCAGCTTGGTAACCGCACATGACCGGGCGAGTGCTGCACACACGGCTGGCAGCATATTCGCAATAGCCTTTCCAATAAGCGGTAATATTTCCGGCATTGCCGACCGGCAGACAGTGATAGTCGGGCGCAAAACCAAGGTCGTCGACAATTTCAAAAGCGGCGGTTTTTTGCCCGTCAATCCTGAACGGGTTAATTGAGTTAACGATAGTGACCGGCGCATGGTCGGCGATTTCCTTAACCAGCGACATGCCTTTATCGAAGTTGCCGTTAATCTGGATGATTTCAGCGCCGTACATCAGGGTTTGCGCCAATTTGCCTTGGGCAATCTTGCCGTCGGGAATTAACACGAAAGCTTTAATTCCGGCGCGCGCCGCATACGCTGCGGCAGAGGCCGAGGTGTTGCCGGTTGAGGCGCAGATGATGGCCTGACTGCCATCCTCCACGGCTTTGGTAACCGCCATAGTCATGCCGCGATCCTTGAATGACCCGGTCGGGTTCAAGCCTTCAAACTTGACATAAATCTCAACTTCTTTGCCGATCAAGCGGGGAATGTTTTGCAGTTGAATCATCGGCGTATTGCCTTCGTTCAAGCTGATGATGCGGGTAGTTGCGCTGACCGGCAAGCGGTCTCTGTAGCGTTCAATCAGGCCGGTGTAGTGTTTTTGCGTAGACATGTTATTTATCCTAAAGTTTCCAGACGGATGCGGTTGACTTTACCGCTAACGGTTTCTAAAGCTTCAATTTCAGCGATAGCCGCGTTCATTTCTTTTTCCAGCGTGATTTGAGTCAGCATGATAATCGGCACCGATGTTTCATTTTTCAGCGGCTCTTTTTGGTTGATAGCTTCAATGCTGATTTGATGATCGGCCAGAATTCGGGTTACTTCAGCCAGAACGCCCGGTTTATCTTCCGCATTAAGCCGCAGATAATAAGAAGTCCTGAACATTTCCGGCGGCAATACCGGAATGTCGACTAAGGCGTCGGCTTGAAAGGCTAAATGCGGAACGCGGTTTTCGGGGTCGCTGGTCAAGGCTCTGACCACATCGATCACATCAGCAACGACCGAGGAGGCCGTAGGCTCGGCTCCGGCTCCGGCGCCATAATAAAGCGTAGGTCCGACCGCATCGCCTTTAACCAATACGGCATTCATCACGCCGTTGACGTTGGCGATAAGACGACGCTCAGGAATCAGCGTCGGATGTACTCTTAACTCGATACCTTCCGGCGTTTTACGGGCTATGCCCAAATGCTTGATGCGATAGCCCAGTTGCTCCGCGTACTCGACATCGGTACGGGTAATTTTGGTAATGCCTTCGGTATAAACCTTGTCGAACTGCAAGGGGATGCCGAAAGCGATAGATGCCAGAATGGTTAATTTATGACCGGCGTCTATGCCTTCTACGTCAAAGGTTGGATCGGCTTCTGCATAGCCCAAGGCTTGAGCTTCGGCCAATACGTCGGCAAAATCGCGGCCTTTATCGCGCATTTCGGTCAGGATGAAGTTGCCTGTGCCGTTGATGATACCTGCAAGCCACTCGATCTGGTTGCCGCTTAAGCCTTCGCGGATGGCTTTAATGATCGGAATACCGCCTGCAACCGCGGCTTCGAATGCAACGATGACGCCTTTTTCGCTGGCTTTGGCAAAAATCTCATTGCCGTGCAAAGCAATCAGCGACTTGTTGGCGGTAACGACATGCTTGCCGTTTGCTATGGCTTTCAACACCATGTCTTTGACCGGTCCTGCCCCGCCAATCAATTCCAGGATAATTTCAATGTCGGGATCATTGATAATTTCATAAGGATCGGTCGTTAAGGCAATGCCTTGCGTATCGCAGATACGCTGCTTATTTAAATCTTTTGCCGAGGCGCGAGTGATGATGATTTCACGACCTGCCCTGCGGGCGATTTCCGCCGCATTCCGCTTCAACACATTGACGGTGCCGCCACCGACAGTACCTAATCCTAATACACCTACTTTTACCGGTTTCAAATCAAACTCCAGTTAAAAACTATTTTGCACAAAGAAAAATGGAACACGGATGGCACGGATTAGACGGATAAGTACGGATTTATCAAATAACTTTGATAAATCCGTCTAATCTGTATCATCCGTGTTCTATCATTTAACCCGATTATATAACCTTGTCTTTTTTCATCATATTGCGTATGCCGCGAACCGCTTGACGGGTACGGTGTTCATTCTCAATCAGGCCGAACCTGACGTGATCGTCGCCATGCTGGCCAAAGCCGATGCCTGGAGAAACCGCCACTTTGGCCTCTGTCAGCAGTTTTTTGGAAAACTCAATCGAGCCCAGGTGTTGATACGCTTCGGGTATGCGCGCCCAAACAAACATCGTGGCTTTCGGTTTTTCAACCGGCCACCCGGCTGCCGTTAAGCCTTCACACAATACATCACGTCTTTTTCGGTACATCTCGGCGATTTCGGTAACACATTCCTGCGGTCCTTCAAGGGCTGCAATCGCGGCAATCTGAATCGGCGTAAAGGTGCCGTAATCGAGATACGATTTAATGCGCGCCAATGCGCCTACCAGTTCTTTGTTGCCGCACATAAAGCCTACACGCCAACCCGGCATGTTGTAGCTTTTCGACAGCGAGAAAAACTCGACCGCGATGTCTTTTGCGCCTTCGACCTGAAGAATAGACGGCGCTTTGTAGCCGTCGAAAACGATGTCCGCATAAGCAATATCCTGAACCACCCAGATATTATGTTCTTTAGCGACGGCGATAATTTTCTCGAAAAAATCCAGTTCCACACATTGGCTGGTCGGATTGCCGGGGAAATTAAGGATCAGCATTTTCGGCTTGGGCCATGAATCGACAATGGCTTTTTGCAGCTCTTCAAAAAAATCGCCGCCCGGCACCATCGGCACATGCCTAAGATCGGCGCCGGCAATCACCACGCCATAAGGATGTATCGGATAAGCCGGATTAGGCACCAACACAACGTCCCCTGGCCCTAAAGTCGCCAGCGCCAAATGCGCCAAGCCTTCTTTTGAGCCTATGGTCACAATAGCTTCGGTTTCCGGGTCTAAATCGACATCAAAGCGGTTTTTATACCAAGTGCAAATGGCTTTTCTTAACCGGGGGATGCCTTTGGAGACTGAATAACGATGCGTATCGGGACGTTGGACTGACTCAATCAATTTATTGACAATATGCTCAGGCGTCGCCTGATCGGGATTACCCATGCCAAAATCGATAATATCTTCTCCCGCCGCGCGAGCTTTGGCTTTCAGGTCAGTAACAATATTAAAAACGTAGGGAGGTAAGCGACTTATTCTATGAAATTGTTCCATTGACTGCTCTTGAAAAACCGGTGTTTAAGTGAAAGTTAAAAAATGTTGCCCAAGGTACTGTTATTAATAAGCTATGTCAAATAGAAACAGCACTTGGGCAGGCTAATGATTCGAGCGCAATACCTGCTCCACGCGCATCAAATCTTCTTGGGTATCGACACCGGCAACCGGTGTTTTGTCTACGATTTTTACCCGAACAGCTTCGCCGTACCAAAGTATTCTCAGCTGTTCCAGGGATTCGACCGCCTCTAGTTTTGAGGCATCCCACAAGCAATAACGGTTTAAAAAGTCAACCGTGTAAGCATACATGCCGATATGCCGTAAATAAGGCACAACCCCGGAAGGCGTACCGCCTGACCCGGTAAACGCATCCCTTTCCCATGGAATCGGCGCACGACTAAAATAAAGCGCGTAACCGGCATGGTTAAGAACCACTTTGACTGCATTAGGATTAAAAATTTCTTCGGGATCTGCGATTCGGGCGGCCAGCGTCGCTATGCCCGCCTGCTGCTGCCCGGCCAATGCCTCGGCTACATCCCGTATGTAGGCGGGCGGGATAAGCGGTTCATCGCCTTGCAGGTTAACAATGACGTCATCACCCATCCAACCGCATAACCTTGCCACCTCGGCAATTCTTTCGGTGCCGCTTTGATGATCCGTACGGGTCATGACCGCTTTAATGCCCAGATCAGCGACAGCCTGAAAAATCCGGTCATCGTCGGTCGCGACAATAATTTCGTCAGCATCGGCTTCTTCGGCTCGTTCGCAAACATGGGCAATCATCGGCTTGCCCGCTATGTTCAGCAACGGCTTTCCCGGCAATCTCGTCGAGCCGTATCTTGCCGGAATGACAACTTTAAAACGCAGGCTCATTTGTGTAATGCATCGATTTCATCGTTGCTTAATTCTCGAGCTTCATCCTCCAACATAACCGGAATATCGTCACGGATAGGGAAAGCGATACGGTCGGCTTTACAGATAAGTTCTTGCTTGGACTTGTCATAAATCAACGGACTCTTGCATAAAGGACAGGCCAAAATATCAAGCAGTTTTTTATCTATCATAGTTTTCTCGTAATTAAAAAAGTGGATTTTAGCCATTTTACAGTATTTTACCGTATTTTTAAGCAGCCTATTTTATGCGGGTTACAGTTCGCCATCAGACGCCACAATCGACAGTTATTATTAATCTATGGTCAAATAACTTTAAATTAAGGTGAGCAACCGAGGTTTCCGATATGACAGCGTTATCGATATGCTTATATTGCATCATCCAAGCTATCGCATTGCTTATTGCCGCGAACGGCGCGCCGGTTTTGGTCAACAAAGCGTTGGGGAAGCGTTGGTCATGGCCGCTGGATAACGGCCTGAAATTGCCTGACGGCCACCGCTTGTTCGGCGACACTAAAACCTGGCGCGGCTTGTGTTCAGCTATTTTCTTTACACCTATTGCAGCAGCTTTAAGCGGAATAGAACCTTTGACCGGTGTATTATTCGGCACACTGGCAATGACTGGTGATTTGCTGACTAGCTTTATCAAACGCCGAATGGACTGCGCCGAAAGCAGCCGGGCGCGAGGCCTCGATACCGTGCCTGAATCCTTGTTACCGATATTGTTGCTAAAAGAACCGCTGACGCTGGGCTTGATCGACATTATCCTGGTTGTGGCGTTTTTCTTCCTGATTGAAGAATTGATCTCGCCGATTCTTTACCGCTTGCATATTCGCAAGCGGCCTTATTAAATTTAAAGTGTATATGAGCGAAAAAGAATTAAGGGTATTAACCTACAACATCCACAAAGGCTTTAATACCGGCAACCGGCGGTTTGTGCTGCACCAAATTCGGGATGCGCTGATAGCCGCCGACGCCGATTTGATGTTCCTACAGGAAATGCAAGGCGAGCATCTGCGGCATGAAAAAAAAATCGCCGATTGGCCGGTTTTATCCCAGCTTGAATTTCTTGCTGAAAACACCTGGCCTTTCCATGCCTACGGTAAAAATGCGATATACAACGCCGGTCATCACGGCAATGCAATCTTGAGCAAGTATCCGTTTGAGCGCTGGGAAAATATTAATGTCTCGCCTTTCACCTGGGCCAGCCGCAGCCTGTTGCATGGCGTTATTCGACTGCCAAGGATGGCGGAAGTGTCGCAATTGGTAAGGAACCAATGCGACCGACTGCCAAGGATGGCGGCCGAGACTGTTCCCGACAGTCCTCGGCATTCCCAGCATCCATGCCGGTCAGAAGTGTCGCAATTGGTAGGGAACCAATGCGACCGACGGCATGAAAGTAATCAGGACGTTCATATCGTGTGCATACATTTCGGATTAATCGGCAAAGAGCGCCGTCTGCAAATAAGCAAATTATCCGCCCATATCGACAGCCATGTACCTCACGATGCACCGCTAATTATCGCCGGTGATTTTAACGACTGGCTGGGACAAGCTGATCGATTGTTCCACGATCACCTGGGTTTACAGGAAATTTTCCATGTAACCCATGGACGCCATGCACGAAGCTTTCCATCTTGGCTGCCTTTTTTACCGATGGATCGCATTTATTATCGCGGCTTAATCCCGGTATCGTGCGAACGGCTGAGCCAGGCGCCGTGGCATACGCTTTCGGATCATGCCCCCTTGACAGCCTCGTTTACCTTATGAGCGATATGCAATCCAAACTAACCCTTCCCAACCTGTTGACTGGGTTTCGCTTTGTCGCGGCCCCGGCATTATTATGGTTCGCCTGGCATAACCACCCTATTGCCTTTATGGAACTGCTGGCGATTGCCTTTGTGACCGATTTGCTTGACGGCATGGCCGCCCGATTAACCGGACAAGTTACCGAGTTTGGCGCAACCCTCGACAGCTGGGCCGACGTCATCACTTACCTGACCATTGCCCTGTGTTGCTGGTGGCTGTGGCCTGACGTGGTAAAAAGAGAACTGTTTTATGTCGGCTTGATCGTAGCCAGTTGCTTATTACCTGCCGTTGTGGGTTTTTTTAAGTTTGGCTGTTTTACCAGCTACCATACCTGGGGGGTGAAAGTCGCCGCCGGCGCTATGTGTTTAACCTTGTATGTACTGTTTCTGGGCGGTCCGGCATGGCCGTTTCGAGCCGCGACCGTAATCTGCATACTCGCAGCCATTGAAGAAATAGTGATCACGCTGCTTTTGCCCGAACCTGAATCCAACCTACGTTCAGCCTGGGATGTATTGAAACGTTCTGCGCGGAATGATCGCCAACTATAGCGGCCCGGCTGTTACAACAATCGGCAAATTATCAATATCCACGCAATCGCCAACAATACTATGCACCACTGTCAGCAACAAGTAGCAGAAATAGACGGCTACATGCTACCTATCACCACGATAGACTCTGATGCAACGGATAAACGTAAGCAAAATTAGCCGCAAAGAATATCCTGACGGGATACGCTCCTTTGATCGACATCAAAACCTTCTGGAGCTGCTGAAGGACTAAGCTAGCGTTCCGCGCACAAAAGCATTTTTAAAAACAACTCAGGCAGAACGGGATTTACAACCCCACCCGACTTTCCGCTCAGTTTTACGTTTGGAAGTGGAAATATTATTTAGCAATGAAAGCTAAATAACTTGAAGGGATGTTATCTGTAAATGTGTCCGTTCAATAAATTGCTTCGGACAAGCGTTTATTTGATCATATCCAAAGCCAATGCCTCGGCAACCTTGATTCCATCCACAGCCGCAGAGAGAATGCCGCCTGCATAGCCTGCACCTTCTCCTGCCGGGTACAACCCTTTGATATTCAGACTTTGGTAATGTTCATTACGTTTAATGCGGATTGGCGATGAGGTGCGGGTTTCAACACCTGTCAATACCGCATCTTTCATCGCAAAGCCTTTTATTTTTTTATCGAAAGCCGGGATTGCTTCGCGTATCGCGGCTATCGCGTAATCCGGCAAAGCGGAGCTGAGGTCGCATAAATGCACGCCCGGCGTATAGGAGGGATGAACGGCGCCCAATGCCGAAGAAGGGCGTTGGGCGAGAAAGTCGCCAACCAGTTGCCCAGGCGCTTCATAGCTTTCCCCTCCCAATTTGAATGCGCCCGCTTCTAGGCGACGTTGAAAATCGATGCCGGCTAACGGATGACCGGGATAATCGTCTGGCGTAATGCCGACGACGATGCCGCTGTTGGCATTACGCTCGTTGCGCGAGTATTGACTCATGCCGTTGGTAACTACGTGCCCTGCCTCGGAAGTGGCGGCCACGACGGTGCCGCCGGGACACATGCAAAAGCTGTATACGGAACGTCCGTTGCTGCAATGATGCACCAGCTTGTAATCGGCAGCGCCCAGTAACGGATGCCCCGCATTGCTGCCCCACCTGCATGTGTCGATCAACGACTGCGGATGTTCTATGCGAAAACCGATCGAGAAAGGCTTGGCTTCAATATAAACGCCTCGTTCATAAAGCATTTTGAAGGTGTCGCGCGCGCTATGCCCGACTGCCAGCAGCACATGATTAGTGTTAATTCTTTCACCGCTAGCCAGCACTACGCCGCGCACCTGCCCGTTATTTATGTCGATGTCGTCAACCCGGCTTTGGAAGCGGATTTCTCCACCTAATGACTCGATAGTCGCACGTATTTGTTCTACTACAGTCACCAACCTGAAGGTGCCGATGTGGGGCTTGCTGATATGAAGGATTTCATTTGGCGCACCGGCTTTGACAAATTCGGTGAGTACCTTGCGACCGTAGTGATTCGGGTCCTTTATCTGGGTGTGGAGCTTACCGTCAGAAAACGTACCAGCACCGCCTTCGCCAAACTGCACATTGGACTCAGGGTTAAACTGGCCTTTACGCCACAGGCCGAACGTGTCTTTGGTGCGTTCCCGCACGGCTTTGCCCCGTTCCAGAATAATCGGCCTGAAGCCCATTTGCGCCAGAATCAAACCGGCAAACAGCCCGCAAGGCCCGGTGCCGATTATGACAGGGCGCTGCGCCAATTCCTTGGACGCCTGGGTTACAAAGCGATAACTGCAGTCGGGCGTTAAAGAAATGTGCGGGTCGTCTTGCAAGCGATTAAGAATCGTCTGTTCATTTGAGAGTTCCACGTCAATCGTGTAAACAAGCAGGATTGCATTGCGTTTTCGCGCATCGAAACCTTGCCGGAATATCGTATAAGCGATGAGCTCTTCTGTGCCGATACCCAGCCGATCGAGTATCGCTGCTCTGAGCTTATTTTCTGGGTGATCAAGCGGGAGTTTAAGTTCGGTGATTCTCAACATGTAATGTATTCCGCGAGGCTCCTGTTACAGAACCCATTGCTTTTCTGGTGGCAAGATAAAATAATGTTTATCATTTTACCTTAATGAGATTTTTCTTGTTAGCTGCACGGTATGTTTGTGCATTTACGTTAAATGGGGGTTACAACACATGGCATTCGGGAAGTTACTGGCAACGCTTGGTGTTGTTTTGGTAGTCATCGGACTCATTGTTAGCTATGCGCCATGGTTGATTAGCTGGTTCGGCAAGTTGCCAGGTGATATACGCATTGAAGACGAACGACGCTTTGTGTTTATTCCGCTTACCTCTATGATTGTTGTCAGTATCATAATTACTGCGCTTATCAACTTGTTTTTTCGTAAATAGTGAACTACTTTGCATTATTTTTATAATCTATTTGTCGAGCACCTCAAGTTCTTGTAAAATGCATCAGTTGAGTGTCGTAGTGTTCGTAATAAGTATAATTTGGAACAAGAATGGAAATATCACAAGAATTGCTACAGAAAAAAATTCTGATTGTAGATGATGCAGCCTCAATGCGGACACTAACCAAAGCTATTCTGCGAGAGGCTGGATTCACCCACGTTTTTGATGCACCGGGTGGAGAGGAAGCATTGCTAATGATGAGAAAGGTAAGAATTAATATCGTAGTATGCGACTGGAACATGCCAGGTATGAGCGGACTTGACTTATATAAAGCTGTAAAGGAAGACGCAAAATTAGACACGCCGCCTTGGATAATGCTGACATCTTCATCTGAAGGAGACAAGGTAAAGGAAGCCATTATGGCGGGAATAACATCTTATATTGTAAAACCCTTTAAGCCTGATAACTTGGTCAAACAGGTTGTAGGCAAGCTTTCTTAATACATCGAATCCAAAAAAAGGCCCCGTTAGCGTTGCTAATGGGGCCTTTTTTTTGGCTAGCTTGTTTCTATTATATCCGGCTTGCTAGTCGGCACACGCCTTTTGCCGATGTTCTTTTTGTCCCTATGGCGTACTTTGACTTTTTCGGCAACAGCTTTTTTAGTCTCTACTTTCTTTTTACCTCCCATTGCCTTCCCTGACGCTTTAAGTTTTTTAGGTCCCTTATATTTACCCGCCAACTCTTTAATACTGCGCTGTTTAAATTTCTGTTTCAAAAAGCGCTCAATACCTGACATTAAATTCCATTCGGTATGCTTTACCAGCGCAATCGTCAAACCCAACTCATCGACCCGGCCTGTCCGCCCTATGCGATGTATGTAATTTATGCCATTTCTCGGCACATCAAAATTAATAACCAGATTAATGCCTTTGATATCCAAGCCGCGAGCGGCAAGATCGGTAGCAAGCATAATCTTGACTTCGCCTTCACGAAATAAATCCATCATCCGGTTACGATCTTTTTGATCCATTTCCCCATGCAGCACACCAACACGAAGCTTTTGCCCACGAAGCGGCCCACGAAGAGCGTCCGCCTGAATCCGGCTATTAGTGAAAACCAGCGCCTTGTCATAAGTTTCATTTTGCAACAGCCAAGTCAGCAGCTTTAGCTTATGATCATTATCATCGGCCAGCACAATTTGCTGCTCTATGTTACGGTGCCCGTCATGCAGCGTGTTTAAAGCAACAACATCATGATCCGCCAACAGCTTATCAGCCATTTTGATAACGCCAAAATGCGTCAAGGTGGCTGAAAACAACAGGGTTTGCCGCTGTTTATTGCAGCTATTGGCGATGGTCAGCACATCCTCACTAAAGCCCATATCCAACATACGGTCGGCTTCATCCAGTATCAGCATTTCCAGATTGCTAAAGTTCGGTATCTCTTGCTCCATCAACTCCAATACCCTGCCTGGAGTCGCAATAACAATTTCCGTATTTCTGCGCAGCATATTCTGCTGTAGCCTGAAGTCATCACCACCGGTAATCAGGCCTGTTTTCAACTCAGTAAACTCAGTCAATTGTTGACAGTGCTTAAATATCTGCTGAGCTAACTCGCGAGTCGGCGTTAACACCAAAGCCCGTGTACCGGATTTTTTGGAGGGTAATGTTAGCAAATGGTGCAATGTCGGCAACAAGAAGGCGGCGGTTTTGCCGCTGCCGGTTTCGGCGCTGACCAACAGGTCCTTGTATTCGAGAGCCAAGGGTATCGCCTGTAATTGCACGGGCGTGGGCTGTTCAAAGCCCATTTTTTTTACAGCTGACAACAATTGTTCAGCTAGCGATAGATTGGAAAAGGACGGGGTTTTATCTATTGGATTAGGATGCATGAATCTTTAATTTGGTTGCTAAAGCGCAAGGATGATGGGGAACAATCTGTGCGTGTATTATAGACTTTTTGTGTCCAGGATTATGATTAAATAACTATTCATTGCAAATCGGTTTTTTAGCTTTTAAGCTAGGTTAAAAGCCCCATCTACATAGATCAGGAAAAATCATGATACCAATTAGAGATACAGCGCCCTGTCATTCAAGGCCTTTAGTTACATGGGGGGTAATGGCGATTTGCATTATTGTTTTTGTGACCATGAAATTGATGCCGGAACAGTTAAGCTATCGACTTATCAACCTTTACGGCATGGTGCCTATTCGCTATACAAATCCATATTATGGACTGCCTTTCGATGGCTACTTGTCTTTTTTGACCAGCCTGTTTCTGCACGGAAACTGGCCTCACCTTATCATGAATATGTGGTTTTTATGGATTTTTGGCGATAATGTAGAAGATAGGATGGGGCGCTTACCTTTCCTGGTTTTTTATTTAACATGCGGTCTTTTAGCTACTTTTTTGCAATGGTTTTTCGACCCGACTCTAACCATTCCCGTTGTCGGCGCATCGGGCGCCATCGCCGGCGTGTTGGCGGCTTATTTTTTCCTATATCCGCTTGAGCGCGTTGTAGTGTGGATACCTATACTCTTTCTACCGATAGTAATCCATGTTCCGGCGATTGCTTTTTTAGGTCTATGGGTCTTGATTCAGTTATACAGCGCAACAACTGCAATGCTATTTGGAAACACTACTGTTGACGTGGCCTGGTGGGCTCATTTAGGCGGATTTATTGCCGGCTCTGTTTTATACCGATTATTTCTTCGCAAGGACCAAGCCGAAAAAAATGAATTATTTTGACGCTGTTAATGTATAATTTGCCGCTTCAAAAAACGGTGTTTTTGACGACACATCAAGATCAGGAATCATTTCCTGATTACAAAGAATCCTTAAGTTCAATCAGATTGTGAAAGTAATATGAAAAAAGTTAACGTTGCGTTGGTCAGGCTACTTCAGTTTGTGGTTTTTGTGGTGTCCATATTCATGGTGATCGCCTATTTTGGCGCCATGGTTTTACTACCTTTGGATGCTGTTGTACTCCTCATAAAACTGATGGGAGTTGTTGGTTTTAACGGTTTTATTGCGGCCTTTATCGCCATCCCGGCTATTGGTTATTTAAGTTTGGTTGTTTATAAAACGCCAGGACTTTGCAAAATGGTGGTTGATACGGGTGTTGACTTGATTAAGACCGGTAAAACAAGAGTTGAAGCGTTTAACGAAATTGCCGACGCAGTAAAAGTTTAACATTCACTTGCTCATCTTAAAAAGGGTGCGTCGGTTTCGGCGCACCCTTTTTTGTGCCTGTTATTCTTGAAAGCGTTGTAAGCAATAGTTTAAATCGTATGCATGATTAGCTTAATGAATCGATCCCCAAATTAGCCAACTCATCCGCCCTGTCGTTATCTTTATCGCCAGAATGGCCTTTTACCCATGTCCACTCAATATTGTGCCGTTGAATAGCTTCATCCAGCCTGCGCCACAGGTCTTCATTTTTAACCGGCGTTCGGGAAGCAGTTTTCCAGCCGCGTTTTTTCCAGTTGACCATCCATTCGGTAATGCCTTGAAGTACGTATTTTGAATCGGTATTGAGCCGCACCGAACAGGGCTTAGTCAAGGTTTCCAGCGCCTGAATCGCCGCCATCAACTCCATGCGGTTATTGGTTGTATCAGGATCGCCGCCGTAGAGCTCCTTAACATTTCCCTTATAGCTGAATATAACGCCCCAGCCGCCAGGCCCAGGATTGCCTTTGCAGGCGCCATCGGTATAAATAATGACAGAATCAGTCATGTCTGTTTATCTGTGTTGTCGGTGAATTAAGCGGGTTTGCCAGGATTAAGCGGGAAGTTAGTGTTTCTACCGGCGTTAACGGAATCAGGTTGTAACGGCGTTTGATAGCCTTAATCGCATAGGCGGTCGATGTCAGCGAGTGACCTCGGGTTATAAACTTTCCATGCGTCGACTTTACCGTATCCAAATTAAACTCCGACGATACGGTCACTTCAAAATTCAATAATTTTAGCCAGTCCAAAATTCTTGAGCGGGAAATAAAGTGCCCTCCCCATGAATCTGCCATTTTTTTATCCCACAAATACTGGTATCTAACCCATAAGCTCCAAGGATTAAAATTCAGCACGATGAGTATTCCCTCCGGCTTCAAAACGCGCTCAACTTCGCGCATAGTCTGGAATCGACAGGCATCAAACTCCAATAAATGCGGCACTATAATCATATCGACACAGTTACTTTGCAAGGGTAGGCTGTAGGCTTTAGCCTGGATTTTTCTCGCCTTATTGCAACCCAGGCTTTTGGCATCGAGTACCGTAAAATTCTTGTATAAAGTGCAGTCGATGAATTCATTTTCCCAGCCCAATCCGCCAATTTGCAAGATAGTTTGCTGACAACTGACGGTAATGGACCGTTGCAAATAGTCGGCTTCAAGCTGTTGCAACAGCTTGCCTCTGGGCGTTTGATACCAAGCAAATAAGAAATTACGCTTCATGTCCGAATTCTACACTATCTGACTTTGATGATTTTCAATAAAAACAAGCTATAATGATAACATTCTAATAATAAACTTCACTCTTAAAAAGGCTTAGATAATGCACGTGAACTTTAACAGATCAGTTAAATTTTTATTAATATTGATCTTTTTAATCGTAACAGGCTGCTCTACAACCTCGAAAGACTCTTTTAACGATAGGCCGCCTGCCAGCTCCGAAACCGATAACGGCTATGTCAGACATGCTCTGCATCCGTTCGGCAAACAAAAATATACCGTACCAACCAAGTACAAGAATACGGTTTGGGAACGGTTAATAGCATTATATTCGCTACCCGAAATTGAAAATGAACGAATTAATCGCGAGTTAAACTGGTATTTACGACATCCCGCTTATCTTGCCAGGGTTCAGCAACGGGCGGAACCTTATCTGCATCTTATACTTGACGAGGTCGAAGCCAAAAATATCCCCGGCGAACTGGCCTTGTTGCCTATCGTTGAGAGCGCCTTTCTGCCGGAAGCGTATTCAAAAAGCGACGCATCAGGACTCTGGCAATTTATACCGGCTACCGGTCGCCTGTATGGCCTGCAACAAAACGCCTGGTACGACGGTCGACGCGATGTTTATGCTTCAACCAAGGCGGCAACCTCTTTTCTCAAGCACTTGGGCGAGACTTTCGATGGCGACTGGCATCTTGCACTGGCATCTTATAACTATGGTAAAGGTAATGTAAGAAAAGCCATCGAAAAAAATGAAAACCTTAACCTGGACACCGATTATTGGTCATTAGACCTGCCCAAGGAAACGGCAGACTATGTGCCGCGCTTGCTGGCTATCGCCAAGATATTTGCCAATGCCGACAAATACAATATTAATTTACAGCACATTCCAAATAAACCCTATTGCGAACTTGTCGATGTTAAATCCCAATTGGATTTAAATAAAGCCGCAGAGCTGGCCAACACACCGCTTAACGAATTTCTAAAATTAAATCCCGGCTTTAACTATTCAAGTACAGCGCCGCAAGGGCCACATCACTTGTTAATTCCCGTTTCTAAAGCGCAATCATTCAAACAAAACCTGGCCCAACTACCCTACCAAGAACGGGTTGATCTAAAGCGTTACCATGCCGAAACGGCGGCACAAGTTCGTCATGATGAAATCCAGACTATACCAAGCCAACACAAAGTTAAAGCAGGGGAAAGTCTCGTCTCTATTGCCGACAAAAATAATACAACGCCTCAATCAATCCGCCAGGTCAACCACTTGACGAGCAATTCCATCCACTCCGGCATGATGTTGAAAATGCCGACATCATCAAAAATGCCCGCCCCCCAGCTCACTGATAAAACAGCCAAAGCCAAGCCGGGAGCGCCTCAGCTCTATATCGTAAAAAAAGGCGATACACTCACGAATGTAGCGCAAAAGTTTTCAGTTAGCGATAAGGATATTGCCGGTTGGAATAAAATCACGCCAAAAACCGCATTGGTTTTTGGCCAGAAGCTGGTTATTAAAGCCGATCGCCAACAAACTGTAGCAGCAAAGACCCTTGTTCCATCAGTGGGAATTCGTTCGATTAGTTACACGGTTAAACAAGGTGATTCGTTAGCGCAAATTTCACGTAAATTTAACGTTTCAATCTCAGATTTACGCAAATGGAATCCACCGGAAATAAGCAACGCCCTTACTCCAGGAAAAAAACTGAAAGTGATTATTAACACTTGATTTATGGTTGAATGGGATTAATAAAACTCAAGGACACGAAGTTTTCTTCGTGTCCTCGGCAATTGCTCCTGCATTGCTCTACCTCCTGCATCCGCGCAGTCCCTATATTGTTCGTCGTTTTATGCTTTAGTCGATCAACGCCCGATTAATGCAGCGCTTAACGTATTTACCAAAGCGTCATTACCGCGGGCTTTAACATAATCGATGACTACCGGGATAAATTGCTGCACCATCGCAGGCGACATGCCCTGCTGCTGAAAGGCGGAAACCACCGAAATCAAATCCCCCGCCGTTCCACCTGAAGTTCCCGCTATAGAAGACAAACGCCCCGCCAAACCGCCCGACTGCGATAAAACAGGCACAGCGCCCAACATTCCCTGCATACCCGGAACCGACTGCTCCAACTGGGCAAACGCATCCGCCTGCATCTTGCGTTTAGCGATTTGGAACAAAGCCCCCGCCCCCCCTTGGGCCTGAGCACCCGTCACACCTGTCCTCTGCATCAATAATTCGGCCAGGCTACCGGCTTGCACCGCCTGAGCCGCATTAACAGCCAGTTGCCCCTGCTGCAACACTTGGCCTGCATTATTCGCCTGACCATTGACCTTGCTATTGACCGCATTAAGCACATCCTTCCAATTATCGGCGTCAGCATTATTGACCGACACCATAGAAAAGGCCAGCGACGCACAGAGCGTTAGAATTGTTTTTTGCTGCATATTTTCCTCTCATTGAGCCTAAGCACTATTTAAAGAGTCGATAATATCAGGTAAACAAGAATTGCAGTAGGATACTGCTGACGGAGGAAGGATAATGCGTGGAAATACAACAGGGTTAGGGGATATTTTCAAATAAATCCCCTTAACCCTCCCCCTTTTTTCAAAGGAGGAACCGAATACTTACCCGGTGATTGGCGAATACATGAATCGCTTCATTAGTTAAATACGACCTCCAGCAGATCTTCAACACCCGCATCAAGGATTTCCAAGCCTATTTTTTCACAAAACCGTTTTTCCTTATCGGTCGGATTTTTGTTTAAAACCCAGCCCTTATGCTCTGCCGCGCCATAAACGATGTCGCTCATCACCATACGCTCCGAATCCCTATTTAACGGCATCCCTATGAACAGGTACTGCTTGCCCTTACGGTACTCTTTGAGGAAATCAGGGATCGCAAAGCCTCCCATCAATTCGGTAATGTAATCGACGTAATCGGCATCCGAGGCGATGTAGTTGGCTTCCGGTTTAGGCGTCCCCATCGGCTTAAACAAAATAGGGAATTTGGGGTGAATCTGTTCCTGGAGTATTTCAAAATAATCGCTACCGTCATAGTGATAGATTTTAAACCGGAAGTTGCTGGCGCTGATTCTTGCTATGCCGACAATCAGCGTATGCTCCTCATCGGCATAGCTGTCTTGTAATTGGGTGTCGCGATTTATATCGACGACATAGAAAGGCCGCCACTCCGCCAACCAATCATGCACCGCCGCGCGCGTCCATTCGGTTTCGCCATATAATTTAGTAAGAAACTGGCCCAAAAAATTCCTGCCTCTTTTGAGTTCCTGGTTCATAGCCGCCCTGGGAAACTCATACATAAGCTTGGGCGCCATGGGAACACCATTATTCATAGCCAGAATCAAGCTATTACTATCAGCAGGCATCGGCGCGCCGGTAAGTTTGTTGGTTGCATCGAAAAGCGCACCCGGCCCTAGATAAGGCACGACTTTGTTTTCGTACAAACCGTTTAGTATTTCAGAAAAAATCGTAGAAGACATTGCAAACTCCATTATTAAGTATGTGTATCTTTCTATATAAGCAATATTTAATCCAGTTTCCCCCTACTCCCAATAAACAACATAACCGACTGATTAACATACAGTTAAAATGTTTTATTTACTGCCAAATGCAGTGAATGTTTTGTTCTGTTTATAACAATCCCTCTGTTGTTTGAGCTATCTACACACAGTCGCCTCTCTATATATAGACTGTAACTTTAGGCGGGCACTCCAGTCGCTGGATATACGTAGCCATTAACTTAATGGGTAACTATTCAGACTCCGACCGTATTTAGACCTTCCAGGTTTTAAAAACCTGGAAGGTCTTGGCGTCACAATATATTTTTCAATAGAGACAGCACATAGGGACGATAGAACAATAAATAACCGCACTGTTGCTAAGCCTACAGAACATTACAAAATGTTTGAAACACAACGTTATCCGCCCCCGCTTACAATCAAAATAACTAATATAATTCAACAAGATAAATGCAATATTAGCTTATGGCACAGCCCTTGCTTTAACCATAATGTCATTAACAACAACGTCCTAAATAAGAGGAGAACATCATGGCATTACGTCAATGTGCAATATACGGTAAAGGTGGAATCGGTAAGTCTACTACAACTCAAAACCTGGTTTCTGCTTTGGCAGAATTAGGCAACAAAGTAATGATCGTCGGCTGCGATCCAAAAGCCGACTCTACCCGTTTAATCCTTCATGCGAAAGCCCAAACTACTATTATGAGTTTGGCTGCTGAAGCAGGTAGTGTTGAAGATTTAGAACTCGAAGATGTATTAAAAGTCGGATACGGCGGCATCAAATGCGTTGAATCAGGCGGTCCAGAGCCCGGCGTTGGTTGTGCGGGTCGCGGTGTAATTACAGCGATTAACTTCCTTGAAGAAGAAGGTGCTTATGACGATGAACT
Source organism: Methylobacter sp. (assembly GCA_004299305.1). GTDB lineage: Bacteria > Pseudomonadota > Gammaproteobacteria > Methylococcales > Methylomonadaceae > Methylobacter_A. Next base: position 23,889 of record SCPZ01000036.1, on the reverse strand, counting down.
TGACTTCGTTTTTTATGATGTACTTGGGGATGTTGTGTGTGGTGGTTTTGCCATGCCAATCCGTGAAAACAAGGCGCAAGAAATTTACATCGTCTGCTCGGGCGAAATGATGGCGATGTATGCCGCCAACAACATTGCTAAAGGTATCGTGAAATACGCTAACTCAGGCAGTGTGCGTTTGGCCGGCTTGATTTGTAACTCTCGCGAAACTGCTCGTGAAGACGAGCTGATCTCCGCTTTGGCTGCAAAAATCGGCACCACTATGATTCACTTCGTACCGCGCGATAACGTTGTACAACGCGCTGAAATTCGTCGTATGACGGTTATCGAATACGAACCGCAAGCAAAACAAGCGGATGAATACCGTCAATTAGCTATCAAAATTCGCGATAACAAAAACTTCATTATCCCTACTCCAATCACTATGGATGAATTGGAAGAACTGATGATGGAATTCGGCATTATCGATCAAGAAGATGAATCTATTATCGGCGTAACTGCGGCAGCAGAAGCAACCGCTTAATAAATGAACAACTGTAGAGACGCACGTTTTTTATAAAACCGGCGTCTCTACAGGATTTTAGTCCTAAAACCTGTCTGTTGGGGGATTACCCACGGCATAAGTAGGAGACACTCATGGCAGCTCTAACAAAAGAAGAGACCGAAGCGCTTATTCAAGAAGTGCTGGAAGTCTATCCCGAACAAGCAAGGAAAGATCGCGCTAAGCATTTGGCGGTTAACGATCAGTCTTTGGAAAAATCCAATAAATGTATTACTTCAAACCGTAAGTCCCAACCCGGCGTAATGACCATTCGCGGTTGCGCTTATGCAGGTTCCAAGGGTGTGGTTTGGGGTCCAATTAAAGATATGATTCATATCTCGCACGGCCCGGTCGGCTGCGGACAGTATTCGCGCGCCGGTCGTCGTAACTATTATGTCGGTACTACCGGCGTCAATACTTTCGGCACCATGAACTTTACTTCCGATTTCCAGGAAAAAGACATTGTTTTCGGCGGCGATAAAAAGCTGGGCAAAATCATGACCGAAATCGAACAACTGTTCCCTTTAAACAAAGGCATCAGTATTCAATCGGAATGCCCGATCGGCTTAATTGGGGACGATATTGAAGCGGTCGCCAAAAAAGCCAACAAAGAAATCGGCAAACCCGTAGTACCGGTTCGTTGCGAAGGTTTCCGAGGCGTTTCCCAATCATTGGGCCACCACATTGCTAACGATGCGATTCGCGACTGGGTCTTGGAAAACCGCGACGGCGATGATACTTGGCCAACTACGCCTTATGACGTCGCTGTTATCGGCGATTACAACATCGGCGGCGATGCCTGGGCCTCGCGTACCTTGCTCGAAGAAATGGGTTTACGCGTCGTTGCCCAGTGGTCCGGTGACGGCACCATTGCGGAAATGGAAAAAACCCCTAAGGTGAAACTGAATTTGATCCATTGCTATCGCTCAATGAACTACATTGCGCGGCACATGGAAGAAAAATACAAGATCCCCTGGATTGAGTACAACTTCTTTGGTCCTACCAAAATTGCCGAATCGTTACGCAAAATTGCCGCGTTATTCGATGAAACCATTCAAGCAGGCGCTGAAAGAGTTATCGCTAAATACCAAGCTGAGTACGATGCGGTTATCGCCAAATACAAACCACGTCTGCAAGGCAAACGCGTCATGTTATATGTCGGCGGCTTACGTCCACGTCATGTGATCGGCGCTTATGAAGACTTGGGCATGGAAGTGGTCGGCACCGGTTATGAATTCGGTCACAACGATGACTACGACCGTACTATCAAAGAAATGGGCAATGCGACCTTGATCTATGACGACGTAACCGGCTATGAGTTTGAAGAGTTCGTTAAGAAAGTCCAGCCTGATTTGATCGGTTCCGGCATCAAGGAAAAGTACATTTTCCAAAAGATGGGCATTCCGTTCCGTCAAATGCACTCTTGGGATTATTCAGGCCCTTATCACGGTTATGACGGCTTTGCCATCTTCGCCAGAGATATGGACATGACACTGAACAACCCTTGCTGGAAACAAGTGAAAGCACCTTGGAAAACAGCTGAGAGTTCAAACGTAGCAGTCGCTGCAAGCGCTTAATTTTGTGTAGGAGCGGGATTCCCCCCCTCAACCGCTCCTACTCCTTCAACCGTCGTCCACAGATTAGTGGCGCGTAGGAGATTATCATGAGTCAAGAAGTCGAAAACATACAACCGAGTTATCCCTTATTCCGTAACGACGAATACAAGGAAAACCTGGCCAACAAACGTGAAGCTTATGAAGAGCGTCACCCCCAGGAAAAAATTGATGAAGTGTTCCAATGGACAACCACCAAGGAATACCAAGAGCTCAATTTTAACCGTGAAGCGTTAACGGTAAACCCGGCTAAAGCCTGTCAGCCGCTAGGCGCTGTATTGTGCGCATTGGGCTTTGAAAAGACCATGCCTTATGTCCATGGTTCGCAAGGCTGCGTCGCTTATTTCCGTTCTTATTTCAACCGTCATTTTAAAGAGCCTGTTGCCTGCGTTTCAGACTCTATGACCGAAGATGCGGCGGTATTCGGCGGTCAAAAGAACATGATGGCCGGTTTGGAAAACGCCAAAGCCTTGTACAAGCCTGACATCATTGCGGTATCGACCACCTGTATGGCTGAAGTTATCGGCGACGACTTAAACGCGTTCATCAATAACGCTAAAAAAGCCGGACATATCGAACAAGACTATCCAACGCCTTTCGCCCATACCCCAAGCTTTGTCGGTAGCCATACCACCGGCTGGGACAATATGTTCGAAGGCATGTTGAAGTATTTCACCCTGAACCACATGGACGACAAGAAAGTCGGTTCCAACGGCAAGATCAACCTGGTTCCGGGCTTTGAAACTTACCTAGGCAACTTCCGCGTCATGCACCGCATGATGAAAGAAATGGGCGTTGATTATTCGTTATTGAGCGATCCTTCCGAAGTCTTGGATACGCCTGCCGACGGCACTTTCCGTTTGTACTCCGGCGGCACTACCCAAGATGAAGTGAAAGACGCGCCTAACGCAATCGATACCTTGCTGTTGCAACCTTGGCAGTTGGAAAAAACCAAGAAATATGTGCAAACCATCATGCATCAACCCGCTACCGCCATCAATATTCCGATGGGCCTGGAATGGACCGATGAATTCCTGATGAAAATCTCCGAACTGACCGGCAAACCTATTCCTGCGTCTTTGGAACTGGAACGCGGCCGCTTGGTTGACATGATGACCGACTCGCACGCTTGGTTACACGGCAAAAAATTCTCCTTGTACGGCGATGCGGATTTCGTGATGGGTATGACCAAATTCCTTCTGGAAGTAGGTGCTGAACCGACTGATGTATTGTGCAACCATGCCAACAAACGTTGGGCGAAAGCAATGGATAAAATGCTCAAAGCGTCGCCTTATGGACAAAAAACCGAAGTCCATATCGGCAAAGATTTATGGCATTTCCGTTCATTGGTCTTCACCAACAAACCGGACTTCATGATCGGCAACTCGTACGGCAAGTTTATCCAACGCGATACGCTGTATAAGGGCGAAGAGTTTGAAGTGCCGTTGATCCGCATCGGTTTCCCAATCTTTGACAGACACCATCTGCACAGAATGACGACCCTGGGTTATGAAGGCGCTATTTATATGCTGACAACCCTGGTTAATGCGGTGCTGGAACAGTTGGATAAAGAAACCAGAGGCATGGGTACAACTGACTATAACTACGATTTGATTCGTTAATACGTGCCTCCTTCTCCCTTAGGGAGAAGGCCGGGATGAGGGGAATAAAAATATGCTTTTTCCTTTGTTGATTTCCCCTCACCCAACCCTCTCCCTCTGGACGACTGCATGGATGCAGGAGATAGAGCAATGCAGGAGCAATTGCCGAGAGGGCTTTTTGCACCCACAACCTTAAATGCGTGTAAACGGAGAACTCAATGCCTAGTGTCATGTTGAAAAAAAATGCAGAGGGCAAATTAGTCTTCTACGTACCCAAAAAAGATTTGGAAGAAGTGGCGGAGTCCGTTGAATTCGATAGCCCCGATAAATGGGGCGGCGAAGTCCTGCTCAGCGACGGTTCAAAATATTATTTCGAACCGCTGGATGCACAACCGGATTTCCCCATTACCTTGCGCGCAAAACGTTTAGATTCAGGAGAATAATCATGGCCTTATATATTGTTGAAGCAGATTGTATTTCATGTGGCGACTGCGAACCGGTGTGCCCTACCAACTCAATCACCGAGGGTAAAGTGGTCTTTAAAATTGACGCAAAGACCTGCACCGAATGCGAAGGTGATTTTGACATACCGCAATGTGTCAAAGTTTGCCCCGTTGACAACTGCATATTGCCTTTAGAGGCATAAACAGATGTCCAGCCAGGCTGCACTCTCACGAGAACTGGCTTTACGTATCGGGCTGGCGGCTCGCGCTTTGCCCGATACCGATGCCAAACGCTTGCTGTCAGTATTGACTGATTGCATAGGCCTTCCAATCACCGAACAAAAAATTACCGGCATTCATCTTAATACCTTTAAAACAGCCTTAGCCGGTGAGTTTTTAGATGTTGACGAGCCTTTGCTGACCCATGCTTTAAGCATTCTAAAATCCGGTCTTAATCTCCCCGAACAACAAAGCTATATTGATGGCGATATGCCCGGTTCGGTTCGCATTGCCTGCGCCAGCAATGACGGCATCAATGTTGACGGTCATTTCGGGTCTTGCAATCAATTTATGATTTACCAGGTTTCAGCCGATGAGGCCCGCTTAATCGACATCCGCAACCCAGATAGTCCTGAGGGCCTGGAAGCGGATGACAAAAACCTGTTCAGGGCGGAACAAATCCAGGATTGCCAAGTAATTTATATCGCTTCAGTCGGCGGTCCTGCGGCGGCAAAAATCGTCAAGCTGGGCATACACCCGATTAAACTCTCCACCATTGATCCCATTGCTGAAGTCGTCGGCCAACTGCAAAACGTTATTGCCGGAACGCCTCCGCCCTGGCTGGCAAAAGTCATGGGGATTGAAGCAACCGATCGTTTTAGGTTTGAACGCGAGGCAACGGGATGATTAGCAGCGAACAAATCAACGCCATCACGGCAAAAATAGAAACGATGGAGCTTAATGACGACACCGTTTCCCAGCTGAGACAGCAATATCAACCGATCCATTTCACTTATTGTATGGATGACGACCTGCCCAATAATACGCCGGTCGTCGAACGTAAAGATTTCAATCTTTATTTAATCGACGGCCGGGAACATTGCCTGTGTCTGACCAATGATTACGATGTTGCAACCGGCATCGTCGTTGCCGAAATCATCCCGGACTAAACGGAAGCTCGCATGTCCGATCATGAAAACCCTGTCAGCGTTCCCTTTGCCGATTGCAGCCTATGCCCTTTTCGCGGCAAAACCCTGCTGATGGGCCGTTGTATGCCCGGCGATACCTGCGTATTTGTAGAAAGCGGCAGGCAAATCGATCGTTTCTTTCGCGTAAACCCCGGCTTTGCCGAGCAATACCTGCACGATAATTTCTGGGAACGACGCGCGATTGCAGTCCGTTACGCACCGCAAAAATCGCTTGCCGACCTGATTGACGATGAAGATGAAGTAGTCAGGCGCGCAGTCGCCTATCGCATCCCGCAATCCCAGCTGCATCTGTTAATCAACGATGTCGATAGGGAAGTCCGCATGACCGTAGCGGATCGCATTGCCCCCGAAGATCTGGAAAAAATGGCCGACGATAAAGACTATATTGTCAGATTAACGGTAGCCAGAAGACTGCCGGAAGGACGCCTGTTCCGTTTTATTCGCGACCAAGACCTGCAAGTGCGAAAAATCGTGGCCGAGCGTTTGCCCGAAGTCAGCTTGGGATTAATGGCGCATGACAACGCACCTGAAGTCAGGCGCATTATTGCCGAACGGATGAACCCAGACGATATCGGAATCATGCTGCATGATTCCGACTGGGTAGTGCGCTATACCGTAGCCCAGCGCGTTGCTCCCGAGGCATTGACCAGACTGCTTGACGACCCGGAGCCGGATGTCAGGAAGGCGGCCAAGGAACGATTAACAAACCATTCCCAGAGGGCTGACGGGAACGAGAAACCGGGAACCTACAATGGCTGATCAACAATTTCAACTCGATGGGCAACAGCTTGCAAAGATCTGCAAACACACCCTGCCCGACCGCGACGACGAATTATTACTATCCAAACTCCAAACGCTAAACCCCGACTATCCGATCCGCTTAGCCAAAACCGGGGAAGAATGGTATCGCCTGGGCGGCATCGTCGATATGGAGGGCAACCGTATCGCTAATAACTTGATTGAATGGACAGAACGAACCTATATCGAATGCGGCAGAAACCTGCAAACCCTGATTGATCATGCCCTGGAACAGCAACTGATTGCCACCAAGCAAACCGGCAACACCCTGCATTTTGTTATTCAAACCGGCACTAAGGCGGAACAATTTGTCCAGATCGACATTGATAAAACCCATGAAATGTCGGATCGCTTGCTGGTTAATGGCGATAACCCACCGGAGGATTTAGAAGAATTTATTGATCCATTGGACCCGGAATGCGTAGAAACATTCTGCATTGGAACCTCGCGTTATTCTTATCGACGTAAAACTGACGTGTCGATTTTCATGGATGAAATCAATAAATACCATATCACCGAACATCCGGTACAACGTTTTATGGACGACTGGAACCGAAGCAGCGCCCTTCAAAAAGCCGTGCTTTCCAACGACTGGATTGTTCGGCCATTCAGGCATACCGGGCGCTTCGGCGAACAAATAATCAACGTTGAAATCATCAATACCCAGCAAAAAAACCTGCCGCAACTGGAAGACATTAGCGGCAAAAAAGGCACGGCGCTGCATAACCTGTTAACCCGTTTCGATCGGCAGGCGGGTTATCCGTTCGCCTGGTTCTTTTATATGGTTAAAGGAAAGCTGGTTTCGCCGCAAACCGGCATAGCGGTTTTTAAAGATATTAGCGGAGATTATTCTTATCTACCCGAACGTGATGTCGCAGTACTTAAAGACTGGATTAACACGCCTTATAGCGTGTAACGAACACTAAGTTTTCGTAACTACTTTACTCGAAAAATAGAACACGGATGACACGGATTTGACTGATAAACACGGATAAAAAATCCGTGTAAATTCGTCCTATCCGTGTCGCCTCAAGGCGCCTACTTTTGGCATCGGTGTTCCATGGAATGAGTAGTTACAAATTTCCAACTGCTTTGTAATGCAGTAATTTTCAACAAAAGGAGTAAATACAATGTCAATTGCACAAATAAAAGCATTCTCTGAACTAGCAAAAACAGATTCTGAATTAAAAGAAAAACTGTTGGCGGTACAAAAAATCAGGGAACTGATCGCTTTGGGCAAAGAATATAATTTTGAACTGGATGAAGTTGAACTTTATCCGCCCAACGAGCCGCAATTCGTCGAAGAACAACTTTCCGAAAAAATGGCTAAGGCTTTGTTAAGGGTTTAAAGTCTTTGTAAGGCGGTTTACGGCGCGACGGTGTGGGCTATTGTCCAGTAAATCGCCTTACACTCAAGAAAAGTCAAATCCTGAATAGAATTTCATTTGCTGTCCGTTATAGAAGCTTAAGTAATAATGAATAACTGAGAATGCAAACTTTCCAAAATCGCGTAAGTCATTGGGCTAATGTGTGCCATCTGTTTATCAGGCGGCGAACGGGAAAGTGAGGAAAGTCCGTATACCGCAGACATATGCAGTCGCATAATTTTCACTACTTGTTTAGATGAAACACTCAAAACAAACTTGCAGCGAAAATAGCGACTTCTCATTGTGTTTTAAATGTCGGCTACCAACTGCCTAAGGTTAAACCTGGCAATTTGCCATCCTTAAGTTGATAGCCAAACTGTCTAAATCAATTGAAGCCGCCCCTATAATAATTACAAACTCTCAGGGCACTCACCATGGCTAATTACAAAAACATCGATCTCGAAGACGGATTAATAGGAATGATACGGCATATGCAAGCCGTTGATGAATGCAGGGAAGAGCTGAATAATTTGCAAAGCGTCTGGGACAATTTGACCTTGTTAGGGCAGTTGTCCGGTACAGGTACCGATATGAATGGTACCCGTCAGTCGTTCCAAAAACTAACAGGGTCGCTACTTAACCAGCTTGCGAGTGAAACCCTGAGAAAATGTGTATTGGAGATGACATCGAAAGCGCAAGTCGCGATTGACATTCTGGTCAGAAATCTATTCGAACGTACCGCAGACATCGGTTTTTTGGCTACGGATGACGACATATGCGCTGTACTCAGGGAGGCTAATAACCTGAAGGGCAAGTATTCCAGAAAAAGCGAACTGGAACCGGGTTTATCCCGACTTCGTGATCGGTTTTCCGAATATTTATCAAAATATTCCGTGTATTCCGACGTTGTCTTGCTTGATACGGATGGAGAGATACTGGTGCGGCTCAAAGAACATGCCGGGATAGAACGCACTCAACACGAGCTTTTACAGCTATCCATAGAGACCTCGGAAGGATATGTAGAAACATTTGATCATGTCGATTTTTTGCCGGATGAGACCCGTTCCCTGATCTATTCGTACCGCGTCGTGGACGACAGCAATAAGGCGCTGGGTGTGCTTTGTTTATGTTTTCGATTCGATAATGAATTAAAAGGCATTTTTGCCGATCTTGTTGCGCCGGAAGATTGGTCAGTTATCACCCTGCTGGATAACGAAGGACTGGTAATCGCCAGCTCGGATATTTATCATGTGCCGCTTACCGCTAAGCTGACCCCTGTCCTGGATCGTGAATACCGCGTGCTGCGCTTCGCCGGACAAGAATACCTGGCTTCCACACGACGCAGTAGCGGCTACCAAGGCTACGCCGGGCCGCACTGGTACGCACATGTCATGCTGCCCTTACAACATGCATTCAACCGGGATGCCTCCGGTTTACTCAAGAATATCCATCAAGAGACGCTCGATACCATCATGGAACAGTCGCAGCTATTCGGTGAAAGCTTGCGTAGTATTCCCAAACAAGCTGACCGGATTCAGCGTGAACTCAATCGTTCAGTCTGGAACGGAAATGTACGACAGTGTCGCTTCGGACAGGGCAAAGACACAGGCTTTTCGAAGATTCTGTTATGGGAAATCAGCAACACCGGCGCCCGGACCCAGTCGGTGTTTCAACGCTCCATTGCCAATTTACATGAGACTGTCGTTTCTTCGGTGCTTGAGGATAGTCATTTCCAAGCATCACTGGCGATCAATATCATGGATCGCAACCTTTACGAACGCGCCAACGATTGCCGATGGTGGGCATTGACCTCATCCTTCCGCGAATTACTAGCCAAGCGCGAGATTTCGGAGTCCGGCCGGGAACGCATTTCAAGCATCCTGAATTATATCAATAGTCTGTACACCGTTTACACCAACCTGATCGTTTTTGATGTTGATGGCCGAATCGTGGCGGTCTCCAACTCTTGCGAGGGCAACCTGGTCGGACAGAGTGTCGGCGAAGAATGGCAGCGGCACGTCCTGATGCTGCCTGACTCGCAAGGTTACGCAGTATCGGACTTTGCCGAGACCCGATTTTATCAAGGCCGTCATACTTATATCTATGGGGCCGCTATTCGGAGCCTGGACGGGACTGGAATTGTGGGCGGCATCGGAATCGTATTCGATTCGACCCCACAGTTTTCAGCTATGTTGTGCGATGCTCTGCCTAAGAATACCGAAGGGCAAATCGATTCGAGTTCATTTGGCATTTTTGTTTCTCGGGATGGTCGGGTACTCGCATGCTCAGATAATAGATTTAATCCCGGCGATAAGCTTTCTATCCCCTCTGCCCTGTATAACCTCTCACCTGGAAAAGAAATAACCGGCATTATTTCCTTGGGCGAACATTATTATGCGGTCGGAGCCCATGCTTCCAACGGTTACCGTGAATACAAGAGCGAGTCCGATTCTTATAAAAATGAAGTGATCGCACTCGTAGGAAAGGAACTGTGCTTTATCACCAAAAGTCGGGAAGAGGCAGAAGAGGTTCCTTGTCCTACGATCCGCTCCGACCGGGGACATGCTGAAGCCACCGTGGAAATTGCAACCTTCCGGCTAGGCAGTGAATGGTTTGGCATTCGCGCCAACCAGATTTTGGAAGCCGTCGATACCACGAACATAACACCGGCGCCAGGTGCCGGTGCCGACTGCATCGGCTATTTGATGTACGAGAAACTGCCGATACCCGTATTCGACATCCGAAACATGGTGTGCGCGGATAAGAATAGTGTGAAACAGGTAAATCACAAAGCCCAACAGGCTATGGTGATCGAGAAAAATCCCGATACCCGTTTTTGTGTGATTGCCGATCTTCTGGGTGAAATTCCGGAGGTTCTCGAATCACGCTTAAATACGTTGCCGCCCGTCCTGGGTGGCGGAGCGTTGCTTGCGGATGCGGCTATAGCACCGGAAAACCCCGACGAAGAGTGTTTGCTGCTGGTTATAAGCAACGAACGTCTGGCACAAAAGCTGGCATCGAACATGGCCGAACGTCCCTTGGGAATTACCCCAAAAGTCACCAAAATAACGACAGGATGAATCCTTTGCCGGGATTTGGGAACGCTCGCCAAATGGATGTAGGCTTAAGGCGATTGCCAAGAATAAATATACCCAAATGGCGCAGGATTTTTGTTCGTCTTCAACGACTGCATGGATGCAGGAGGTAGAGCACCAACAGTAGGCGCTTTAAGCGACGCATGGAGCAGTTGCCGAGGCGTAAAAATGGGCACATAGCGAGCTATGCAACCATTTTTACAACGCAGAAGACGGACAAAAAGACCAGTCAGGTGGGTATATTTTTCGCAGGAAATCGCCTAAGCAGACATAAATAACATTTTATTGAAATGGAGCAATACCATGCCAACTCGGAAAACATGTTTTCGCCAGCACCCAAATCTGCTCTCAAGACTATCCATCACATCGTCTGACAAAAAATATTACATCCGATGAACCAGCCTAACACATTCAACAATCACCGCCTGCTGCTTTACTATAAAGGCGACATCAGCGCCCTTACCCTGTTCGTCCAGCACAATAGCGGCAATATCTGCTTTCCGGAATCGTTACCGGCATTGTCGGAAATTCTCGAAGCGGAGCAGTGCGAAACCGGCAAAGTCAGTGTCCATCCATCCGCTATGGTTAACGCGATCAACCGGCTTTTGCAACTGGACAACGACCTGCTCCGCGCTGAGCCTGGATTTAGCGAACAAATCGACACCCCAGGCGGCATTATTACCGTCCACATGGCGCGCTTCATGTTGCTCGATCCGCCGCATAAACTGATACAAAGCCGCGACTGCAAACTGAAAACCCTGGTGGAATTGCGTGGCCGACCGCCTGCGGAAATGGAGTTGCTACGCCGCGCTTATGTCAAAGTTATGGAGTCCTAACATGTTCGACTTTATGGATATGGACTATGATGAACCCGGCGAGTCAATCGGTTCGGGACCCTATATCCCCGGAGCGAGCGAATGCCTACGCTGCGGCATGTGCGTCAGCAGCTGCCCGACTTTTCGATTGTTTCAAATAGACGAAGAAACCCCGCGCCGCCGTATCCGCACCCTCAGTAAACTACTGGTCGAAAACCTGCAAGTTAGCGCCGATGAACTCCGGCACCTGGATAACTGCCTGCAATGCCGGGCTTGCGAAACTATTTGCCCTAGCCAAATGGCTTATGGGCAATTATTCGATCAAGCCCAGGCCCAGCTAAAAGCTAGGCCGGGTTGGTTGGCAAAATCAGCATTCAAGCTGATTGAAAATAAGCGCTGGCGGACGCGGTTAATGCCTTTGCTGAGCGTTTACCTGAAATCGGGCTTACAAAAACCGATACGGCGTAGCGGATTACTGAAAAAACTGCATTTAGCCGATGCGGAGGCCTTGCTGGATAAACCTGTATTGCAGGCATTGGCCGCCTGTTATCCGGCCAACGGTACGCTGCGCGGTCAGGTTGCGCTGTTCACCGGTTGTATAGCGGAACATTTCGACCGCGAAACCTTGCAGGCGGCTATCAAACTGCTTAACGCAATAGGCTACGAAGTGCTGATTCCGCCTCAGCAAGGCTGTTGCGGCGCGATTCACCAACACAACGGCCAATCCGCCGCCGCTTTGATAGCCAACAACATCAGCGTATTCAACGCACTGGATGTCGACGCCGTACTGCACACCGCCACCGGTTGCGGGGCTATGTTAAGCGAGTATCAAAGTCACGATGATCTCGCAGCGCAACTGTTCCGGCAACGCTTGTACGACATTAACGATTTTTTGCTGGAACACTGGCCGGACCAGCTGCAACTGACGCCATCTACGCTGAAAGTCGCAGTGCATGAACCCTGTAGCCAACGCAACATCCTCAAAAATCAAGCAGCCGTTTATGCATTACTGGAAAAAATCCCCGGCCTAAGTGTTGCCGCTTTGGCCGACAACCACATCTGCTGCGGCGCCGGTGGCAGCTACATGCTGACTCATCCCGACAATGCCGCGCAGTTACGCGTTTTAAAACAGCACATCATCGCCGATTCGTCTGCCGATGTAGTAGTCAGCGGCAATTTTGGTTGCGCAGTCTTTCTCAGCGCCGACCAAAGCAAAATCGAACATCCTTTGCAGCTACTGGCTAGACATTTAGCGGATTGAAAAATTTAGTTATACTGCGAGCGGTCATGATTTGCGCTTTTTTGAATCCCCTCTCCCTCTCCAACAGGAGCATAACTATTTACATAACTTTTTTGTATTATAAATACAATGAGTTGCAAGTCGACCTAGCACCCTCTCCTGTTGGAGAGGGCTGGGGTGAGGAGAATAAAAACAAGCATTTATGTCCCCCTCATCCCAACCTTCTCCCTCAAGGGAGAAGGAGCCGGTACTTGTGTAGATACTTATGCAACAGGCGAGGGAGTCAGGTCGGGTGCTGATGCAGCACCCGACCTACGGTTTGATAACCTTTTGAAGTTTTTCGTGCTTTTCGTGTCGCCTAAAGCGCCTACTGTTGGTTTTCGCGGACGAAATGATTTTTCTAGGTTTATGTAATCTGTGAAGCTGTGGCATTTTGTTTTGCCGCTGATTGCTTAACGCTAGAAAGCACGCACTACCTTAGAACATAGTCTAAAAACGCCTCGACCGGCATCGGTTTGGCATACAGGTAACCCTGCACATACTCACAGCCCACCGCCATCAGTAAGGCTCGCTGGCCTTCGGTTTCCACGCCTTCCGCTATCACCTTCAAGCCCAAGCGGTGCGCCATCACCACAATGGCTTCCGCTATCGCCCGGTCGCCGGGATCGGTCTCCAGGTCGCGAACGAAAGAGCGGTCGATTTTCAGGTAGTCAATGTTGAACTTCTTCAAATAAGCCATCGCGGAATAACCGGTGCCGAAGTCATCCAGGGAAAGTTGAATCCCTGCCGCACGCAATAGCTCCAATTTCTCGGTAATAGCCGAACAATCATCCAGTAACAAGCCTTCGGTGATTTCAACAACGAGACAAGACGGATTGATGTCGGCTGCCTGCAAATAATCAATAACCGCTTGCACGCCGCTATCTTTGGTGAACTGGCGCGGCGACATGTTGACGCTAATCCGCCGTATTCCATCCCTTACACTCATTTCATTCCAGCGTTTGGCGGTGCCCGCAGCCTCGCGAAACACCCAAGCGCCGATCTCCTGAATCAGGTCGGTTTCTTCGGCTAGAGGAATAAACCGGTCGGGCGGCACCATGCCCAGTTCGGGATGATGCCAACGCAACAGCGCTTCGGCCTTGTCCGCAACACCGCTGACAATATCGACTATCGGCTGGTAATACACCTCAAGTTGGCCGGCTTGGAGCGCGACGCGCAGGTCGCCCGCCAGCTCCAGACGTTGCCGAGCCTGCTCCAACATGCCGTGGGTAAAGAAACTGAAGCAGTTACATCCCATGTCCTTGGCGACATACATAGCCTGGTCGGCACAGCCGATTAATACCTCAGCGTTATCTGCATCCTGCGGATAACCGGCAATGCCTATGCTGGCGGAGACATAAGCATTATGCTCGCCAAGCTGGAATGGCAGCGCCATGATGTCAACGATGGCTTGCGCCACCCGATCCTGCGGAACGCTTTCGTCGACTTTAGGCAAAATCACCACAAATTCATCGCCGCCCAATCGCGCTACGGTATCCGATTCCCGAACACATGAACGAATGCGGCTCGCCGCTTCCACCAACAACTCGTCGCCGTTCTCATGACCCAAGGTATCGTTGACTTCCTTGAAACGATCCAAATCGATAAACAATACCGCCAAGCTATAAACGCCGCGTTCGGCCTTAGCTATCTCCTCACGCAAACGGTTGCCGAACAAGCGCCGGTTCGGCAAGCCGGTCAGCTGGTCGTAGCTGGCTTGGCGGTACATTTGCTGTTCGATGCGTTTGCGTTCGATAGCGATGGAGCTTAAATGCCCGGCTTGCAGCAATAAGGCCAAATCGGCATCGTTAGGCTCGCCAACCTGATTGATATAAAGCGTTACCACCCCCAGCAATTGATTGGATGAAGACAAAATCGGTTCCGACCAGCAGGCAACCGCCCCGCTTTCGCGAATAAACCGTCGGCAAAGCGACTGGCACGGATGCTTTGCCATATTTTTCACAATGACCCTTTCGCCACGTAAGGCCGAAGCAACCCAGCCGTGACAACGCCCGGTTTCTTCGTCCAGCATCTGCGGACTAAACGTTGCTCTATGCGTCTTCGGAAACGAAGGCGCGGCCACAATTTGCAAGTGTTTTTTATCCTCATCCAGCAACAAAATACCGCAGCGCCGCCCGGACCTTGAGGATTCGACATACAAAGCCACCTGCTCCAGAATGCCGTGAAGATTGTCGCCGTGCGCCATTTTCTCGAACACCCGCTGGCGGTTAGCTTCAAGAATTTGTTGCTGACGGCGATCGCTTAAATCGAAACCCAAGGCCAACACGCTATTGATATGGCCGTCGACATCGTATTCCGGCACTATTTTCATCGCATGACTAACCAGACGACCGTCGCCGTCAGTCCATTCCAACGATACCTCGGTTTTTATACCGTTGCTCATCACCTCAGCCAGGATAGCCGCATAGGAATCTGCGGAAATATTGGTGGCCCGCCATGATTCGCTAAGATGGTTGTCGAATATTTCCGATTCGGCTCGGCCGGTAATTTGCAGATAAACCGGATTGACATAAGTACGACGAAAATTGCGGTCATAGCGCACCACCATAGTCGGCAGGTTTTCCACCAGCGTCCGTAATTCGCGCTCGCGCTGATATAGCAAATTCTCCGCCAACTTACGTTCGGTAATGTCTCGGGCAATTGAAATCACCCCAACCACTTCACCCAGCGCACCGAACTCAGGCGCATAGCGGTTATGAAAGTAATTCAACTGTCCATCGCTGTTGACAAACTCCACCTCGCTCTCGGCGGTCAAGCCTGTTTCCAGCACCTGCCTGATCGCCTGCACCAGCTTTTCCCCTTCGGTCGCGCTGAGCACCGACCTATCCGACGGCATCCTGTTCATCAGTTCGTCAGCAGGTCGTCCGACCAGCCTTTCCACTGCCGGGTTGGCATAAATACGGCGACCCTCCCTGTCGTAACGAAAGATCGGGTCGGGCGAGTTTTCCACCAATACCCGAAATTCCTGTTCCCGTTGCCGCAGCTCCGTTTCCATTTGCTTGCGCTCGGAAATGTCCAGGATAATGCCCACCAGGAATTGACGCCCAATGTCATCGGAATAGCAGGTTTTTTTAGTCACGATGGTATGAATAATACCGTCGTGACCGGTTAATTCTTCCTCGTTGACCTGCTCTTCGCCGCTGATGAACACCGCCTCATCGACAGCCCAGTGCGAACTGGCTTGACTATCCGGGAAAAGGTCGAAGTCGGACTTGCCAAGCAGGAATTCCATCGGATGACCGACGAATTCGCAAAAAGCCTGATTGAGCAAAATCCAGCGATGCTTCCTATCCTTGACGAACACCGGATCGGCCATAGTATCGATCACCCGGCTCAAAAACTGCCTCGACTCGGCTACCGCCTGTTCCGACTGCCTCCGCTTCAGTTCCGCCGCAGCGCCGGTCGCCACCAGTTGCAGGATAGAGGTAACGGCAAGCTCATTGTGTATCGGCTTGCCGTCCATCACCGCAATCAGGCCGATGACTTTGCCGGTGGAATCCCAAAGCGGAAGGCCGATATAGCTTTCAACTTGCATATCGGCCAGCAGGCTATCTTTAGGAAACTGCTGTTGCACATTCGCCGAATAACAGCACAAGCCACCCGCTATCACATTCTCGCAAGGCGTGTCTTCGAGACGGTATTGCATATTGGGAAGCGCCTCGCCCTTGGCGTAAATCGCAACCGTCTCGGCATAGCTCGGGTCTGCGGCCAGTTTATCGATAATCACATAATCCACCCCCAGTAACCGGCCCAGATACCGAGCCAGCGCGGACAAAAACGACTCGCCGCCATCCATCCAGCCTCGCTGGGCAATAAACTTCATGGTTTTTTCGACCCGTTTACGCTCCTCGATTTCCTCACGCAGTAGACTGTTACTGGCGCTGAGCTCAGCGGTACGTTGCACAACCTTATGCTCCAGTTCCTCCTGTTGCCTTTGCAATTGCACATTCTGTAACTGTAATTGCCGTTGCATGGCTCTCAAATTCAGATGCGTACCGACCCGTGCGATAACTTCGTCAATCTGCATAGGCTTAGTCAGGTAGTCGACGCCGCCCGCCTTGAAACCGGTGATTTTATGTTCGCTCTCGACCAGTGCGGTCATAAAAATCACCGGTATATCTGCGGTCTCGGCATTCGCCTTTAAGCGACGACAGACCTCGAAACCGTCCAAGCCCGGCATCAGCACATCCAGCAAAATCAAGTTCGGTTTTACAAAAGCCGCACGTTTCAAGCCTTCTACGCCGTCTTGGGCTATCAGTAAGCGATAGCCCCGATTTTCCAGGCCATCCACCACTACCCCCAGGTTAACCGGAGTATCGTCGACAATTAAAATGACAGGTTTATCGGCTGAGGCCGTTACTCTGCTCATAACTCACTCCCGGTCCAAAGGTTGTAACTATTTAGCCGCAGATCGACACAGGTGTAGGCCGGACGTTCCGCCTGCTCAGAACATTGCAAGTTAGACCTTCCAGGTTTTAAAAACCTGGAAGGTCTGCCTATCGGTATGACGCCAGCCCGTAGACGCTTGTGTATACATCGTTCCCACGCTCCGGCGTGGGAATGCAGTACGTGACGCTCCAGCGTCACGACTGGCAACGCTGGAGCATTGCCGAATGCATTCCCACGCCGGAGCGTGGGAACGATAACGAACGAGAGCAATTCTTTATATTTCAGTTTATCAGTGTTCATCGGTGTCAATCTGCGGCTGAATATTGATATAACGTTCCACCAAATCCAAAACAGCTTTGGATTGGTAATCTTGGGACAACTTGCGCAACTGCTCGGCGAATGGACGATAGCGCTCGTCAAGTTCCTCCAAATGTACAGTTTGATGAATAATATCCTTCATACTGCCTTCCAGCGCCAATTGATGCAAAACCTGCATGTCCTCCATAGGCGGTGCATCCAACCATTCATCCGGCTTAGATTGCGGCGCCGGTTCGGCTTCGGGCAGCGCATAAATCCAGTCGAGATTTAACAGTCCCCCGATTTGCGCCATCATCCTTTTCATCTTGATAGGCTTAGACAAAAACGCGCTGACACCGGCATCCATAGCTTCGGCAACATCTATGCCGGAGGCGCTGGACGAAACAGCGATAATCGGCGTTTGCCCTAAACCCGGCAGGCTCCGTAGACAGCGTGCCGCTTCCAGCCCGTCCATTTCCGGCATGACCATATCCAGCAGGATCAAATCCGGTAGTTGAGTTTTGGCGCTATCCAGACATGCCCTGCCGTTGGCCGCCCCGACAACCTCGAAACCTACGCGGCTGAGCATATCGAGCAACAATGCCCGGTTTACCTCGGTATCGTCCACCACCAGCACCCGCTGACGTGGCCCACGATACCCTGTAACCTGCTGTTCGACAGGCATCATACCCCCACAAACATCGACAACCGCCGCATCAAGATCAAACCAAAAAGAGCTGCCCTTGCCGACTTTACTGCTGACAAAAATCTCACTACCCATCAACCTGACCAGCTCGCGACTGATCACCAAGCCCAAGCCGGTGCCGCCTCCGCTATACTGCTGGTTCGCCGCCTGCTCGAAAGGCTTGAAAATAGTTTCCAGTTGCCCGGTCTCGATACCGATACCGCTGTCTTGTACTTCAAAGCGCAAACGGCACGGCTCGCCCCCAGGAGAGGATTTTTCCAATGCCGTCACCCGTAACCGGATTTGGCCTTGCTCAGTGTATTTAACCGCATTGGACAACAAATTGAGCAATACCTGCCTTAACCGCGTCTCGTCGGCGCGTATCCCTTCGGGCACATCCGCTGCGATGTCGCAAACAAAAGCCAGCTGCTTTTGTTCCGCCCTGACGCTGATAATGTCGCCGAGATTGCACAGGAATTGCGGTAAATGAACATTGCCCAGACTCAGTCCCTGCTTGCCGGCTTCAATTTTGGCAAAATCCAGAATATCGTTGATCAGGTTCAGTAAATGTTCGCCGCTCTTTTGTATCACCCCTACCATCCCGGTTTGGCGTTCGTTCAGCCTGTTTTCCGCCTGCAATACCTGGGTGTAGCCCAGAATACCGTTCAGCGGCGTACGCAGCTCATGGCTCATCCGCGCCATAAATTCGCTACGCAAGCGCACCAGCCGCTCCGCCTCGGCCAATGCAGATTCCCGCGCAGCCTCCACCGCTTTGCGCTCGCTAATGTCGCGGGCGACGCCCACCGTGCCCAACACCCGGCCATCCTCATCCACCACAGGGGCCTTGAAGGTTTCTATCCAGATAGCGCCGTTGTGCGCATCGAAAAAGGGCTCTTCCAATGACTTACGCTGACCGGTCGCCATCACCTCAGCATCGTCGGCGCGGTAAGCCTCAGCCAGCTCACGCGGACAGACATCCAGGTCGGACTTGCCGACCAAGTCATCCACGCTATGGGAACAAGCAATTGCCAAAGCTTGGTTGACAACCAGGAAGCGACTGTCGGTATCTTTCAACCAAGCCATCATAGGCAGCGTATCGATCATCGTCCTCAGGTATCGCGTCTGCCGACGAAGCTCTTCGGTGCGCTCCAACACCCGCAGTTCAAGATTGGCATTGAGGGCGCGGATTTCATCCTCGGCGCGTTTGCGTTCGGTGATGTCCTGTATGATGGTGGCCATAAACTCAGGTTTACCATCGCTATCCCGATGCAGCATCAGCAACTGGGAAACCGGAATTTCCCAACCGTCACGGTGCAACAGTGCATTGTCGCCACGCCATATACCCTGTTCCAGCACTGCGGGAAGACCGGTTTCCTGAATCAGTTTCGCCGCCCAGGCCGGATGCATATCGGAAATATGCGTAGCGGACAGGTCGACATCGTCCGGCAGCCCGATCATGCGCCGCGCCGCACGGTTGTGGTAGAGCAGATTGCCTTGCATATCCGAACTGCCGATAAAATCGGCGGATTGTTCCAGAATATCGATCAAGCGCCGTTTCTCCTCCTCGGCCTGTTTGCGTTCGGTGATGTCGTGAACATATCCGTACCAGACAATGCCGCCGTCCGGGTGAAGTTCCGGGTTGGTATTGCCTTCCATCCAGCGTTCCCCGCGAGTGGGATGCAAAATCCGGTATTCCATATGCCATGTGGTCATGGTGCGGGCCGATTCGGCGATAGCCTCATTAACCCGTTGGGCATCGGCGGGATGATTTAACGCCATAAGGGATTCTGCATTATCGGCGACATCTTCCGGGCGCAGGCCGAACAGCTCCCAAATATTCGCAGATACATAAGGCATACAAACCGAGCCGTCCGGTCGGAAATGAAAACTGCCCATCATACCCGGTGAGGATTCCGCCAAAGCCCGAAGTTCCCGTTCGCGCTCGGCAAGCGCTTTTTCCATGCGTTTGCGTTCGGAAATATCCTTGCCGACGGTGATCATGCGGACTGGATCGGTATTCGGCACAATAGCGACGGAGGTCTCATATTCGCGCCGCTCGCCATCGCGCGTGATCAAACCCAGTTCATAGCTGGAAGGAACCGCCTCACCGGCTATCCGGCGAACATGGTAATCCATCACCCGCACCCTGTCGTCAGGATGAATAATGTCGGCTAGCATTGGATAGGTGCCGAGTTCATCGTCGGAAAAACCGAACTCCCACGCCAATTGCCGATTGTCGACATGGATAATGCGGTCCTCCTCAATCACCATCACCTGCATACCGACATCGCATATCGCGTTCAGTATGGTTTTCTGGAAATTCGCCTGCTTGACCAGTTCTTTTTCCATCCGCTTGCGTTCAGTGATGTTTTTGCTGATGCTGATCGTGCGAACGGGGACGGTGCCCGGCACCACAGCGACGGAGATCTCGTATTCGCGCCGCTCGCCGTTGTGCGTAACTAAACTCAGCTCATAGTTGGTAGGAACCTCCTCGCCGGCCTCGCGGCGAACATGGTAATCGATCACCCGCGCCCGGTCGTCAGGGTGGACGAAGTCGATGAACGATGGATAGGCGCCGAGTTCTTCATCGGTAAAACCGAACTCCATAGCCGATTTCCGATTAGCGACATGGATCATACGCCCCTGCTCGATCACCATCAGTTGCATGTCGACATCGCATATCGCGTTCAGCATGGTTTGCTGAAAATTCGCCTGACCGATTAGTTCTGTTTCCATACGCTTACGCTCGGTGATGTCCTGCACGGTGCCCAGCGAGTACAGGGGATTACCGTCGTCGGCATAACGGGTTTCGCAACGTTCAAGGACATACTTAATCCGCCCGTCCGCCATCAGCAGGCGATGCTCGATTTCGTAAGGCTCCCTAAGTTTCAAAGACTCGATATAGGCGCGGTTGACAGTCTCCCTGTCGTCGGGGTGAATAACCTCAAGAAAAGCCTCATAGGACGCACCGAACCGCTCCGGGTCAATTTCGAAAATGCGAAAAATTTCATCCGACCAAACCAGGCCATTAGCCGCCAGATCCAATTCCCAACTCCCGACATGAGCGATGCGCTGGGCCTCGGTCAGAATTTGTCGACTTTTGTGCAAGGCGTCTTCCATTTGTTTGCGCTCGGAGATGTCCCGCGCCACAGCTAGGCTAAATAGCTCACCGTCCTCCTCGAAGAGGCTGCCACTGATTTCGACAGGAAAAATACGGCCGTTCCGTGTCCGATGGCGCGTCTCGAAGGAAGCATTGCCGCCTGCCTTTCTTCTCTCCAGAACAACCTCGCGCGAAATATCGGGATCGATGTCGAAGGGCCCCATGGTCAGCAGCTCTTCCCGGCTGTAACCCAGAGAACGGCAAGCGGTATCGTTGACGTAGGTGAAACGAAACTGCCCGTCAATCAGGAATATGCCGTCGGAAGAATGGTTAATGGCGCGGTCGAGCAGTTCCATCCGGCGCTGGTTTCTCTTGCGTTCGGTAATGTCGCGGCCCATGATGAGTACGCCCATCACCTCGCCGTGCTGATCCCGTTCCGCCACCATCCGCACCAGATGATAGCGGATGCCGTCGCCGGTATCCGGCAACATCAGTTCAACCTCGGCCTCCAGCCCGGTTTCGATGACACTTTTAAGACTTTCCTGATAGGTGTCGAACCTGCCGTCGGGGAACACTTCACCGGGGGTCTTGCCGATACACGCCCTGGCGACTGCATCGTCGATGATTCCCAGCGTGTCATGCAATCGCGCATTCATATATTTGATGCGGCATTCCCGGTCGTAACGGGCGATATTGTCCGGCGAGTTTTCCGCAAGGCTTCGAAATTCCTGCTCACGCAGACGCAACAAAGCTTCCGCCGATTTGCGCTCGACGATTTCTTCCTGCAACAAGCGGTTGCCGTCGATCAACTCAAGTCTCTGGTTTTCCAGCCTCCGGTTTTGCTTTTCCAGTATTTGTTGCAAGGCGAGCGACTCGACGGTACGGTCTTGTACACGCTGCTCCAGCGTATCGAACGATTTTTTAAGCTCCGTGATCATCATATCGAAGGCCCATGCCAAATCGCCGACTTCGCCGGGAGCCCGGATAGCCAGCGGGCGCAAATTTTCTGTTGTCAACCGGTATTCGAACTGCTTATCCCGCCCTACCCCGCTCCCCAGTCCAATCGCCTTCACCGCATGGGTCAGGACGATGATAGGATCGATAAAACGCCCGACCCAGAATATACCCACCCCGATACTAAACGCCAATATCAGGCTGGTAAGCGTTAAAATAGCCGCCACTGTTTGCCGGATGTTTTGCAAAGTGCTGTCCTGCGACGCCACCAAAGCCAGCACAAAACCCGGCTGCCGCTCAAATTGCCAGGGCAACGCGGCGGCGTAAAACGAACCTTGTCCGGTGGCGACGGTTTGCGTTTTAATCCCGGCTGGAGCAGCCGCAAGCTCCGGCAATAAGGTCTGCAAGCTTAAATTTAACGGCCCCAACTGCTGACTGTATTGACCATCCGGCGAGAACAGCAGCGGCCACATGCCGGTTTTCCGTTCAACCGCCTGCAAAAAGGCCAGATCGACCCGCCTCTGGAAAACCACCATCGCAAACGGCGAGGACGGTCGGTTTGCGCCAAAGATCGACGCATCGCTTGTCGAACCGGCAATATGCGGATCGATCACCGAGAGCTCCGGCGGCTGCGCTTCGCCTTGCTGTAGCGAATGCTCAATAACGCCCTCAACCGGCACCGCCACCTCGATCACCATGCTGTCCGCCGAAGGATAAGTAAAGGCGACCTGCGGCCTATCCAGCGACGCTAACGAAGCGGCAACAGCGGGCGCTCGCCCTTCTTCCCAGGCCGGCCAACTGCGGATAGGCAGGTTACCGTTGCCGTCTGCGCTCGCCTTGACCCAGGCCTGCCTGCCATCGGTCCTCCGCACGAACATGCCCACTTCGGATACCGACACCCGATGGCTCAGCTTGCCGTCGATATAAACCGCAATCGCCGAAAAACCGCCGGAGCGCAATACCAGATGCAAGCGGTTCAGCAAAACCGACTTGCTGAAAGCCAGGGTTCTTGCCGCTTCTTTAACCTCCTTGTTCTTGTTCAAGGCATCGGCCAATTTATAGTCCAGCGCCTTGAGTGCGGACAACTGATTCAAGACCACCGTTTCGCCGATAGCAGACAGCGCCACTGTGCGCATGTGCAAGGTCAACTCCTGCAATTCGTCCTGCCAAGTCAAAAGATCGCGCTTGAGCGTGGCAAAAGCGGCATCCTGGTTCTGCCGGTTGGTGAAATAAGAGGCCAGCAAGGCATCCAGCACGCTCACCCCTACCAGCACACCGATGAACACTAGCACTATTTTCCGTTTTAAACCCAGCTTCATGATTTTGCCTTGCCAAGGACATCCGCTGTATGCATCGTTCCCACGCTCCAGCGTGGGAATGCAGTGGTAGACGCTCCAGCGTCCCGCAACGCAGGAGCGTTGCAGACTGAATTCCCACGCCGGAGCGTGGGAACTATACCCCTCGTTCCCACGCGCTGCGTGGGAATGCAATGGTGGACGCGCTGCGTCATGTATGGAAACTGTGACTCGCGGCGCAACGCGCCCAGGCAGCATTCCCACGCAGCGCGCTCATCTTTATACACAAGTGCCTGAGGTACACCGTCATTCCGGCAGGGATTGCCGGAATCCAGAGCACAGGGATGTGAACACTTGATTTTATTGAGCAGTCTCCATGTGACACTTG